>JAEYRN010000036.1 GCA_023435565.1 Bacillota bacterium | reverse complement strand
GACCCTGATCCTCCAGTTCATTCAGGATCGCATAATGAAGATTCTTGTCCATCGTCAGATTTTTTAATGCGATCTGTTTCAGTTTAGCCGTTTCCTCATCCGCCAACTGCTTGCTCTTATCATTTTTGATTAGATACGCCCGGATCGACAAATCAAGATATTCATTAAAATTACAAATGCGCATGTTTTTTTCTTTTTCTTTACCGCCCGACGCGGGAATCGGTTCAAAACCATAGCATTGATCGGATTTCAAGATGCCTAATTTCATCCTTCCGTATAAAAACAAGAGGTTGTCAATATTAGTTCGGGCATGTAAACTACCCACCTGTAATAAGTAATGCTTAAAGAAATCTTCCAAACTAAAAGTGATATATTCAATTTTACAATTTCTAATATCAACCACTTCAATGCGTACATGGGAATATTCTGTGTCTTCTTTATTAATATTGGAAATAAATATTAAGTCTCCAAAACCTGTCCGCATAATCGGATAAGCGCCGTCATAATCCGACTTGAGCCACTCTTGGATGTTATCAAGATAGTCATCGGGATTGATTGTCCAAAAAAGCCCTTTATCATAACCGCCTAAACCATGTTTCTTCCAGAGATTGATAATTGGCTCCGGCAAAATGGCTTCATATTTTTGAATGACAGTCTCGGGTACCGTTTGGGCGTCAATCGCCTCCGGATAGGTTTCAAAAAAAGTATCGTAAATAGACATCAGAACCGCTCCTTTTCCTATCTAATTCGAAAATATTTATAAATATCTTCAGGGCTAAAACATTATTTAAAATGACTATCCAGTTAAATCAGCGATAATGTACATGAGGGTAACAGTTTTCGCTGGTCTAGCTATGGACCCCTTGCCCCTGTATTAGGGGCAACCACCATTCATAGAAGTCCAAAATCTTATCTTCTGTGGAGGCTATGTTTCTCAAATCTGCAAAATTCTTCTAGTTTTATTTACATCGTAGGACGGTGGTTATCCCTATCCAGGGACAAAGGGTCTGGTTTTAGGCTTACTTTCTTTTCCACCAGCATTTTGTATTAGGAACCTTATCTGAATGGATAGTCATTTTATTTTATAAATAAATCCAGCCATTCTCCCTCCGGAAACGGATTCCATAATCGCCGTTTATTATCCGGATATAATATTATATTTTCTTATTCCGGATCACTTCCAACCGCCGTTCATAATCGCTATAGTCGTTACCAGGCAGGGCCTCTTTCAGTACCCGCAATCCTTCGGCCAACTCCCGGCATTCCGGGTCGTGGGCCGGGGCATATCCCCAAAATAAATACTGCCAATCATACAAACCAGCCAGTTTCAGGGTATGTTCCATATACTCCGGATAACTCATAGCCAAGGGTTGAAAGCGGAAGAAGCCGGTTTCATCAATAAAAACCTTTGGTTCAATACTTTTTTCAGTTATTTTGATAGCGGCCCGGTAATTGTCACCCGTCCATAAATGCGTATCAAAAAAACGAAAAGCCGCTACGTCTCCCTGTTCTACCGGCGGATCTTCATCATTGGCTGTCGGTTCATTCTCGATAATAGCGTGATAAAGACTATAAAGACAGAATTCGCCGCCGATAACGAAATTATAATCTTTATCGCGATAGCCCCATTTCAAATAATAATTGGGGGTTGACATATACGTTGCCTGAATCTCTACCGGCAGATTAATATCGCTGTAATTTTTAATAGCTTTCATATCGGAGGCGACTTTATCGCTGCGATCCCGGATTGCCCGGTAGATTAGGTCATGATCATAATAAAAAGAAGCCGAACTAAGATCAATCACCTTAATTGTTGAAGAAACCCGGAGATTATATATTAATTCTAAGATCCGGAAATCCAGAGTGTTTTTGATACCGTCAAACATATTAAAGTCTAAATTAATAAGCCAGGCGTCATATTCTTTTCGGGATTCCAGATTATTGGTGATTGAAGAATCCTCAAGCGGATCGTATTTAGCTCCTTTACGCAGCATTAATTTATAAGCTTGTTTGTTATTCCGGCGCGCCAGAGTTAAAACATTCTCATACTCCGAAAAATTGGAATGCATACATTCGATCCGGGAAAAATCCCCTGTTACTTCAGCATTAAGGTCAACACCCGCTTCGACTAGGAGTTCTATCAATTCAATCGGAGCGCCGCTTTTATATAAACAATGGGGTAAAACTCCCCAGCCATTATCATCCTGATCGAAAACATTAGCGCCGTTATCCAAGAGCAATTTAGCCAGCTCCGCATGGAAACCTTTCCGGTATGCATTTTTAGCAACCAGTAGCAAAGGGGAAAGTCCTTCATGTTTCGTGTTTACATCGGCGCCTTTGGATACCAGATACCGGCATGCTTTTAAAACATCTTCCGGTTCTTTGGCGCCATATGTTTGATCGATACAATTCATCAGCAATAAACCGCCGTTATAATCGGAGATCTCACAGCCGTTATCAGCCAACAACTCAATGATCTCCGGGTAAGCGCACGATGCCGCCTCTAATAACAAATCAAAACCTTTCTTTTCAAGATTGATTTTCGGCAGCAATTCTTTAACAGCAGCTGAATCACGGTTCTTAATCGCTTCCAAAGCTTTATCCATAGTACTAGTAATCCCAAACATCCTTAATTTCCTCCGTTACATATTTTTACTAAACTTACGAGCCCTTTTTATTGTGCCCTTTAAGGTTTCCAGATCAATTTCCAGTTCGAAATACAGTTCGTTTTCGGTGATATTATACCTAGCGTCAGACTGGTCAAAACGGAATATCAGCGTATATTTTTCTTCAATATACTGTTTGGCTTCCTTCTGTAACACCAAAGGTTGCATAACTTGCTGAATTACCAGCAGTTCGTCGCAGCAAAACCAGTCTCGCAAACAAACATTTTTTCGAAACAAACGGTCTCTTCCAAAATAAGCATCAAACTCATATTCCTCAGTCATATGAATAACTTTGCCTCTGTAAATAAATTGGCCTGCATAATGAGTAGGTCTATCCAGGGAATTAAAGGCAAAATATGTAACATCGATCTTGTCCAGCTTATTAATAGTATGGTTATTCGGAACTAAACGAATTTGAGTATTACTATTAGGTTCGGACAGAGTCTCTGACGTTCCCAGCCATAATTCAAACCGGCCGGAATCGCTTGATTTCATATAATCAATAAAAATACTCTCTAAATCGATGAAATTACTAATAGGATCAGGTGGAACTTTAAGCAAATTGATAATTTCAGGATGCTTATCCCAGGCGGCTTCGATCTTCCGCTTAATATTCACCGGGTTGCCGGAAGGAGTTTTCTTGCAACATAAACGTTTTATCAATTCAAACATAGAGACTCCTATTATAGATTTTCCATTATGGATACCATCGTTGGTTCGATTTTTCACTCCAACCTCAAGTTTCAATTTAACTCTTTAATTATAGCTATACACTAATATCAAATAATAAGCAATTACCCTTCCGGTAATTCAACTAAAAATAACGGGGTATTTTTGGGGGTATATGAAAAACCCGGACCGATTATCGCTCTTGTCCGGGTTAAGTTTCAATAAAACTCCGGTATGATTTGCCTCAAACAACACTACCGTCGGAGTTTACATCCGCTTTAAAGGTATCAAAGTTTTTTGGCGACATACCTGAAACATATTGAACGATCAGCATAGAATCAACGGTGTTAATCAATTGATCACCATTAACATCCCCGGGAATCTGCCAGCGATAGTTTTGTTCAATCAAGGTGACAGAATCATTATTCACACTTTTAACAATCGCCCAATGGGGTTTACCGTTGTTTGGGCAATAGACGATATCATTTCTTTGCGGAACTGTAACCTTATTCATGACACCGCCAGTTAAAAACACTTCCGGTAAACTTTGACTATTTACTTGGCAACTAACTGCCTTGTTTAAAACTGTGCTATAAAAGCGGGTTATAAAAGATGAACAAGAGTATGTAGGGTTACTTTCATCATCTTGCCATGGAAATTTCTTCAATTTAATTCCTCCGTATGTTTATTTTCCGGGAAGATACTTCAACACCTAATGACTTTACAACCATCCCCGGCAGGTTGTCAGGTCAATTAGCATTACATTACATAGTCATTCTCCGCTATGTCAATGTTCATACCTCTCATGTAAAAAAAGTTACGGTATTCCGTAACTTTTTTTACTGGTAATAGTTTACCGTTAATTACTTATTTAGGCCAACTTTCTTCCCAGTCTTTGACCGGTTGATCGTCAATTTTTATTTTTCCGGTTATCTTATATGTATTTCCGTTGAGAGTAATGGAATAGTCCTTATGGGTTTTTTGAATTGTTTCAATATGACCAATTCCATCAATATGAGTATTATCTTGATCTAACACGTAAGTGCCGGTACAATCATTAGTGCTGGCTTTAAGGATTTGAAGAGTTGTTTTTCCAGTATTGGTATTATCCCATAACATCATCGGATCGACCCCGTTGTCATACTTTCCCTCAACCCTACAGGAATAAGTGGATATTGAGGCACCATGCCAGCTGTTTTCATCGTCCTGAGTTATAGTTAATTCCATACTGTGATTGTTATCCTGATTAACATAACCTTTATCATGCTGATATTCACTCGAATCAATAAATGAATCAACAAATTTGAACGTGTTGTCATTTATCGGTTTAAACTTAAGACTGAAATTAGGCTGAGTATTAGTTGCCGTGAACCAACCGTCGGCATCAGGACCGTTCCATTCAAACTGATCAAAAAATCCGAGCTCGGATGAGCGTACATAATTACTGTTGAATATGGCTGAAGCCCCACTGCTGCCAGTTGCCGGTCCACCTTCAGGTTGGGTTTCCTCTTGACTATTCTGGGTGACTGATTTAGCGCTATTTAATAACTGAAGTTTGGAGTTAATCTTTTCCGAATTCCACTCTTTTGAATTTGTCCCTGTTCCATCGCCATTACCGCCTTTTTTGCCGCCTCCGCCACCGCCGCAACCCGATATAATCATGGCAGAAATTATTAAACACACTAGCATACTTTTTTTCATTTTGTATTCCTCTCCGTCCTTAAGACCTTTCTTATTTTGTTTCACAACTTTTCTGGCCAGCGAGTTTTATTATAGGTTTTCTTTAACGTATTTCACAATTACCCGTCGGGGAATTTAGGTGAAAAAGGCAAGGGTATTTTCGGGGTATTGTCTATTGGGCAAGATTAAACCCGGACCTATCATGTATTGGTCCGGGTAATGATTTCTCTTTCGTTTTATTAAATTGTTTCTGACTTGTCGTTAATACGTTCGTAATTTCCTCATAGCAAATTGTATTAATAAAGTAGATATAAAGATAATTGTGAAAGCTTAATTAAGATTATTCAAAATATCATGTCTCAACTCGGATTTACCGGTAGTGTTCGTTTTTTGATAAATACTAGAGGCGTGCTTCTTAACAGTTTCTATGGATATCTTTAACTTATCCGCTATCTCCTTATAGCTTTTGCCTTGGATCAAATATTCAAGGACCTCCTGCTCTCGAAAGGATAATCCTTTCTCTAAAAAATATTCTTCCTTACTTTTTGGGCCTATTCCTTTTAGAGTGAAAGATTTTGCAATACCTGATTTTTGCTGGAAGAGAACTTTGGACAAGTTCAAAGTTACTTTACCCGTATATGAAAAACAATTTGTGATTTTACAAATAATGATACCAGCAGTTAAGAATATGAAAATAACGACGGCAATCACAAAAGGTTGAATTATCTTTTTTTCAGTAAAAATTTTAGCTTCACCATTTACCTGATTAAAGAAATTGATACTATAAATACAATCAACCTGATGGAAAAATTTAGCAGATTTAAGGTCATTAAAGAACCTGGGTATTTCTCCGGCTTTTTTAGGATAATCATACCAATCCGTTTGGGCCAAAATCAATGAAGCAATAGTTGGTACCTTTTTATACATGTCGAGCCAATCGGTGGCGTAAGAACCAGGGAAGTTAGGGGGGATAGGCCCTATACCCACTTTAAAAGCCGGACTTTGAAATTGGTAAAATGAGTGCCACATTTTCCAAACACTATCGTTAACATCTTTGGGTTTTCCAAGACTATTACGTAAACCGACTGTACGCATAGGGTGGAAATCATCCGTATCTTTAAGATCATGCATCATTGTCCAGGCAACAAACTCTATTTTTCCGGAATCTTTCAAACTATTTATAAGATGAGCAAATCTATCGATAAAATAAACCTGAGTCCGATAGGAATTTTTACCGCCAGTCACCGGGATCAGGTTCTCGGAATTCCAACCGATCCCCGAAAAAGCAATTTTTTTATCTTGGAGATTGGCCGGTATATTATTATAAATATCGGAGTAATAATCAGCCGGCATCTCTTCAGGAGTAGAGTATTCAACTTCGGGGTAGGATGTAAAAGCTAATAAATCCAGTTTCCCATCAAACATGTTCAGGATCTCCCACTGTGGTTTCCCCGGTAAACCAACGGCTGTACCCAGACCTTTCATGTTTTCCAACTGAAACGTTACAAAAACTTTTGTTCGGGAATAATTAGGGTTGGTTTTAATTGTGTCATAGATATCCTTATAAAGCGTTATAAAATGTTCAAAGTCTTTGGGATGTTTTAGATAATATGTATTTGCCTCTATTGCCAATGCCAAATACTCGGGATTAAATGAATCGCAGATTTTAATGGCAACTTGTTTATACTTCAATTTGGCGGTTTTATTGGTCCAATCATTTTTTATTATTGGCCAAGCAGCCTCAGAAGGCGATGCAAAAATGAAAATATTTAACATAAATACGATAATTACATTAAACAAAAATATGATTTCTTTCAAATTTTACCTCTGTTTATGTTAATTTATTCTGTATTTTAACATACTTTCCAAAATAATTAAAGAATGAGGTTCCCTGACAAACCGAAGTAAAAACATAAAAAACCCAGAGCGTATTAATTCCCTGGGTTTGCAAAATTACAAATTATCATAAATGTATAAATAATTACCTAGCTCTTGGATGCGCCTGATCATACACCTCACGGATCCGATCTTTGGTTAAATGAGTATAAATCTGAGTAGTAGAAATATCTGCATGTCCTAACATTTCTTGGACCGACCGGAGGTCGGCGCCGTTTTCCAAAAGGTGAGTGGCAAATGAATGTCTTAAAGTATGTGGTGTGATTTCAATTTGAATATTAAGATTTTCGGCATATCGTTTGATAATCTTCCAAAATCCTTGTCTGGTAAGCCCTTTACCATGGTGGTTTAGAAAGAGGACTGTTTCAAAAGGAGTTGATGCCAAAAATTTGCGGGCATGATCGATATACATTTTGAGATATTTTGTAGCAATTGAACCGAGCGGCACAATCCGTTCCTTGGAACCCTTACCGAAACACTTTAAATAGCCCATCTCCAGATTTATATCATTCATCTTTAAAGAAATCAATTCGGAAACCCGTAAACCCGTAGCGTATAAAACCTCAAGCATTGCACGGTCTCTAATGCCAATTGGGTATTTAAGATCCGGTTGTTCTAATAAGTGTTCCACATCTTCAACCGAAAGTACCTTAGGTAATCTTTTTTCCTGTTTGGGTGCGTCTAAGTTGATGGTTGGGTTACGTTCGATGATACTTTCACGGAATAAGAATTGATAATAAGATTTAATCGCCGCTAAACTTCTGGATAAAGTAGCGGTAGCTTTACCCTTTGACTGAAGTTGTAGTAAATATCCAATTACAGTTGCCTGAGTAGTTTCCTTGATCTCCAGATTCTTCTTTTCTTTGAGGTAAGTCAAGTATTGTTGGAGGTCTCTACCGTAAGACTCTAAGGTATTTTTAGCCAGACCCCGTTCATCGGAAAGATAATTAAGATAATCCTGCAGATGTTCTTGCAATAGTTGTCAACTCCTTTAGTTAACTTAAAGCGTTTTCATAATCTTGCCCTGTCAAACCACAAAACTAATGCTATATCATGAAAACCTTTAAAACTTGAACGTAAAATGAGTTCGACAGTGACCAAGCTAATCCTCCTTTTTAGAGCTCAGGAAAGATTTCCAATTCAAATATTAAATTACTTGAGTTAACCAAGCTGTAAATAATGGAGTTATATAACCTTGAACAAATCCCGCCAACATCATAATCACTAAAACTACCAAAGTTAAAACCGCGCATTTTATTAATTCTTCACCAATAACCACTTGTTTCTTAGTAAAACGAATCTTAGTCAAAGCTGCTGCAAAATCGATAATTGCAATCACCATTATGAATAATGCAGGTATAATAAGCAAATTATGAGGCATTACACCGGTCAAAATCAAAACTAGACCTTTAAACCCCATAGTTCGTAATAAAAAGCTAATACTATAACCAAGAATAAACCCCCGTGTGAAGACAAGCAATAAAGCCAGCGGGACGCCAATCACACTAATACCCATGAAAAACAAGAAAAAAACTATTTTAATATTGGCAATTATTGTTTGACGTGTATAGATGCTATTAGGAGTAAATATTTCACCATGGAGCCCTTGGTCAAGATAACTTAAAAGACAATCCCGCTGGGTCGGGCCCAAAATTCCGGTTGCTAAAACTCCAAAAATGGCGCCCATCAAGAATAAAACTAATACCAATATAAATAAAAAAATTCGTTCCCGAAAGTAATCCTGAATAATAAGACGCAGTCTTAAAAGAAAGAGCATCCTATTCCCTCCTCCTTGTCCACTGTTAAATAATTATGGTCAAGTAAGGGAATTTATGCTAATTTAATTCGTTACACGTAACGCGAAACGGTTAGCCCATTTAAGCGGATGTTAAGTTTAAAAACCCCTCTGCAATAATGAGCTTCATTAAATACTCTCCGGCAAGCACGTCTTCAAGAGAATTACTACTGGCTGCAACTATTGTAATTCCCGAATTTAGTTTATTAGCCGTCTCTATTGCCCTTAAAATACCGGTTCGGGCTGGTTCAACCCCTTTTTTAAAAGGGGTCCGTGCTATTGTAGCTGTTAAAACAGCCGGAGCTCCGTTATTATATGCTGCGTCAAAAGCAACACCGCCGGTATCGGTAACAAACAGTGTTACTTTTTCATTGAAATCAACCAATTTGGTTATTTCACTACCAATGTTGGGAATTATTAATCCAACTTCGGCCCCGGAACGAACTATGCCGTTTAAGCAAGCCTCAGCTCTTTTTTTTCGTTCCTCATCATCTCCATAACGTGGCTCGGCAATTACGACTATCGAAGTTTTATGTTTTAGCGCTTTTTTACCGGCCAGATATCCTATTCGATCCGGATTTAGGTTAACCGGAGCTTTGCATCCAACCGGGGAAGCGCCAAAGACTGTTAATGCGCCCGCTTCCAAAGCGGCCTCAGCGCTGGTCGACATATCAATCACATCTACCACAACCACTACATCGCCCCGACGCGCCCCTTCTACTGCTCCAGTAGCGTTGAATGCTAAATTCAAAGTACGTACTGCCAATTTATTCACCATTCCTCAATTTGGAATAGGTACCTATATCTATGAAAATCCTTCAAGTAGACAACTACCTAAGAAATGATTTCTCTGTGTCTCCATGTCTCTGTGGCCAATAATGATTTAGCCACAGAGGCGCAGAGACACAGAGTTAAAAACAATACTATCTTAATATTTATGTCAAATGCATAAATTTAATAACCAAATTTTAACAGATAACGTCTCACCATAACTTTTTCATTTCCACCATTGATAGTGTCAACAGTGTCTTACCATCTAGTATAGAGCCTCTATTAATATATTCCCATAATTCGGCCTTTGAAAAACGGACAATCTCCAAAAATTCATCGGCATCCCGCTCCAATGGCGCAACTTGTAATTGGGTAGCCAAATATAAATGAATGATTTCATTGGTAAAACCGGGGGTTGTCCACACTGAAGCCAAATGAATCAGTTTTTGGGGTTGATAACCAATTTCTTCAGCTAATTCCCGACTGATACATTCATCCGGGTCTTCTCCAGCCTCCAATTTACCGGCGGGAATTTCTAAAATCACTTCAGCGGTAGGATAGCGAAATTGCTTAACCAGAAGGGCCGAACCATCATCTAAAAGCGGTAAGGCAGCAACAGCGCCTGGGTGTTTTAGATACTCCCTAGTTGCTGTTTTTCCATTAGGTAGCAATACCCTGTCCCGCCGAAACTCTAAAAAGTTTCCTTTATGATTTAATTCATTTCCTTGAAATATTTCTTCCAATGTTTGCTTCATCTATCTTACTCCATTATTTTTGTTAGAGCATCCAATTGATTTGTTCGGGTTAAGCCGGCCAAGATTCCCGCTATAATCGTATGCCTAAAAAACCACGGATCATCAGTGATCCTCCGTCCCATAGTTGTTACTTGAATGTTGAATTCTTTAAAAAGATTCAAACTGTCAATGGTGTTTTTCACTAAATACCATTGATGCCGTTTAAACAAGTTGTACTTCTTAATAAGCAACTTAATAGTTTCAAGATATTCACCGGGCATCTCATCAGCTAGACCAATAAACGCCGGATTATTAGCCAGATTAAGAATGGTCAAACTATGATGACTGAGGCCATGATGGCGTTCACGTAAATCTGCGAAACTAATCCTAGGTACTGCCACAGGTATTCCGCCAAGTCGGTAAGTCAAATCCAGGATCCAGGACTGTTCAATCCCACTAAATCCAAGCTTAGTACCGGTTCCAACAATACCGGGACCAAGAGATACAATGATTAAATCGGGCTTTAGCGCTTGGTATGCGGTTAATAATGCAGACGGGATACTAACTGCCTCCAAATCACCGCCAAAAGCTTGACCCGCTGTAATAGTTAGGTCTAAAAGTTTTTTTCGCTTTAATTCACTTACTAACCCGCTAAGAGCAATCGGTAAAGCGGCTCCGTCCGTCATTACATAAGCTATTTTGGGGGTATAATTCAAACAACTTCTGAAACCGAGAATAACACCAGGAAGCATGCTATGTAAAGGCGCAGCTACCACCGGCGTACCCTCTAATGAATCTGCCTCTACCAATTGATCATGAAAAGGACTGGCAGCTTCTTCAGCCGCCAGTACCGAAAATTGCCAGGGAGTATAACGTAGTTTCATAATATGTCCGCTAGACTCGGATTGAATATCGGGAAATTCGGGGATGACAAAATGACGTCCCCCCGTCCCTAAGCCTAATTCAACAGCGGTGATATTGAGCTTGACTAATTCATTACCGGTTAACCTATGGTTAAGACTAAGATAATTATATGCTTTCTCCGGTAGGGGGCGCCCTTCTACTTGGACTAGTAATTCTTGTATTTCAGAACTTTCCTGAAGAACATCCAAAACCCGGCCTTTGGCAATTAAAAACATTTTTCTTATCTACCTTCTGTTTCGTTTGAGAAGATGAGTCGGAGTCAGCATTAACTTGGTATAGAATAATTCCCGTTCAAGTTGTTCAATACGGGCCTGAGACTGTTTGAAACGTAAATCATTATCACTCTTCCATAATAGTACAAAGCCCCAACCGCAAACTAAAAAAGTAATTAAAAATGCCAAAGGCTCAAAGGCATCCAATAATAAGTAGCAAAAAATCGAAAGAATTCCAATCTGTAAGAGAGATAATCCGAAATAATAGTTATTGTCTCTGGTCGGTTGCCATTTTATCCATTTTTTAATTAATTCCTTCATTAGTTACAGCCTCCGTCATTTCTGATTCAGCACCTGGAGCGGCATTTTGACCGACCCACTCCGGGATTTTAGGTAATTCATCCAAAGAATTGAGTCCGAAGTATTTTAAAAATTGTTTAGTGGTACGGTACATAATTGGTCGTCCCGGGCTGTCCTTACGGCCCGCTTCTTCAATTAAGCCTTTGTCAACCAAAGTAGTAATGGCGCTTTCTACACTCACACCACGTAATGCCTCAATCTCAGCCTTTGTAATCGGTTGTTTGTAAGCAATAATCGCTAATGTTTCGATGGCGGCCTGAGATAAACCGACATTGCGCGGCATTTTTTGAAGTTTTTCTAAATAAGAAGCGCATTCCGGATGGGTGCAAAATTGAAAACCATTTGCAACTTCATGGATTTGAATCCCCCGTTTATGGTTTTGGTATTCCTCAATTAAATCCGAAATAATTTGTTTGACGGTATGTTCGCTAATACCGACTATTTCCGCAATGGTTTTCCCGGTAATCGGTTCCGAAGATGCGAAGATCAGTGATTCAATAATTGCCCGAGCCATTAGAAGGTTCATGCCGTGTTACTCACCTTTTCAGGGATTGAAAGAATGATTTCTCCGAAGAGAGATATTTGGGAAGCAGCAATCTTGCGAAGGCGAATTAGTTCCAAAACCGCTAAGAAACAGGTAATTAAACCAAGTTTGGTTTTAACCTCGGAGAAAACTTTTTGAAAGAGCATTTTACCATCTTTACTCACTAAATCCATTATTTCCGTCATCCGTTGTTTAATCGAAATTTCCTGTTTTGGCAGGGAATTAATGGGTTTTTCCTCAAGACTGTCCATAATTATTTTGAAAGCGTCTACCAAGTCCCAAACTGATAAATCCTTGAGGGGATCAACTGCCGCAGTTATCTTTTTATCGGAGAATTCGCCACCGCTTCGAGTATAAACCAAAGATTGGCTGCTCTCTAATTTCTGTAAGCTTAATGAAGCTTCTTTAATCTTCTTATATTCTATCAGTTTTTGAGCAAGCTCCCAACGAGGATCGTTTTCACCTTCTTCAACGGTTTCTTCGGTGCTAAGTACTGTTTGGGGGAGCAACATCTTCACTTTGATCTGCATCAAGGTAGCCGCCATTATTAAAAAGTCGCCTACTACCTCTAAATTTAACATTTGCAAAGTTTGAAGATAATCTAAATACTTTTCTGTAATAATTGCAATTGGAATATTATATATATCGACCTCTTCTTTCTCAATCAAATGTAAAAGCAAATCAAGAGGTCCTTGAAAAATATCCAATTTTATCTCATAGTCCATTTAAACCTACCAAAAAATCAATGATCTTTATCAGTAAGTTAAATTAAATTTCCAATATGCATCAGCTCCCTAAAGCAGGAGCTGAAGAAAATATTAATGAATTTAATTCAACTAATAACAGCTGTAATAGGATGAAATAAATACCGATTTGATAGCATTTGCATTCAGCATTAGGAATGCAAATCTTGGTTAAGAAATTTATTTCATCCTATTTAATAAATGAATTACACCAAAAAAACCACTTTGATTGTATTCGGGTTTATTAGCGTTTATTGGCGGTTTCTTATATTTACCGTGATTAATTTTTACTATCAGCTGTCTGTAACCAGGTCAATTCCGGGCTTTGACTCTCACGGGGGGGATCGTGATGCCGCCTAATCATATCCACCACAGCCGGTTCAATTCCAAAAATTTTAGCCATATGAGCACCTCGGGCTGGATGGACCAAATCTACATAACAACCGTATTTTATTTTCTCCCACATAGTTTCTGGGTTTGTAATGGCTAATTTTCCTCGGAGAGTAGGTTTAATTCTGCGAATCATTCCAACAAATAACCTGCTTAACCAGTTGAAGTCACCTTCAATTTTGCCAATATCATGTAATAAAGCAGCTTTAACCAGTGCTTTTATTTTTACTCCCCGTAAATAAGCAGCTTGAGTAAGAATCGTCTGGGCTACTGCCAGTGAATGGTGTTGATCGGCGTTACTCATTTGTGAAAAAAGAAATTTACCGGCGTCATCAAGATAATCGTCGATTAACTTTCGTTCTTCGTTATTAATCCCCGGAACCCACCAAATAAATAATCGTTTCAACATCCCAACCGAAAAACACCTCACAGAAGTTATATTTAAAATAAAGTTATTCGTTCATTATTACCTTAGATCCGGGGACTTTTTTTTGGAACTCTTCAGTTATTCGCCACTTCTAATTCATTATCCTTCCCTTTGGCTTAAAGTTAAAAATTTCAGGAACGGCCCCCGGAAACGGCTGAAAGTTTTTGAAGCCGGCCTGGTATCCGATCTAACGAAATTAGGTCCTGATAAGTTTCTCGTGCTACAATTAGATCAGCTTCTCCATTTTGGACTGTAACCATTGCCGGCCGTGGTAAACGGTTATAATTGCTTGCCATGGAATAATTATAAGCACCAGTTGAAAAAATCGCCATTATATCACCGGGTTGGGGCGGAGCAACAAGAATATCCCAGATTAACATATCACCTGATTCACAACATTTACCGGTAATTGTAACTAATTTTTCCTGTTTTTGATCTGCTTTATTGGCAATTAATCCTTCATATTCGGCTTGATACAAAGCCACTCTCGGATTATCAGCCATTCCACCATTTACTGCCAAGTAGCACCTTATACCAGGAAGCTCTTTGATACTACCTACGGTATATAGGGTTGTTCCGGCCTCACCAACCAAAGATCGACCGGGTTCTAATACCAATTTGGGAAGAGGGTAATTACGTTTTTTTGTTTCTTCTTTAACAGCATTACCAATCAATTGGACACAAGATTCAATTGATGCCGGCTGATCTCCTTCATGGTAAATAATCCCCAGTCCGCCACCCATATCTAATATTTCAGCCTCAAAACCGGTTAAATGTCTCATCTCCTCTAAAAAGTCGAACATTATTTTTACAGCAAGTTTATAAGGCTCTATATCAAAAATTTGCGAACCTATATGACAATGTATACCTTTAACTTTAATTCCCGGTAGCGTCAAAGCATGACTAATTACCTTGGTAGCCACCCCATCTTTAATTCCCAGACCAAATTTGGAATCCTGTTGCCCGGTTTGGGTATAGGTATGGGTATGGGCTTCGACTCCGGGAGTCAAACGAAACATTACCGAAGCCTTTTTCCCCTTTTGAAGCGCCAAACTATTCAAATTTTCAAGCTCATATAGGTTGTCCACCACAATTATTCCTACACCATATTCCAAGGCCATTCGTAATTCTTCGGGCGACTTATTGTTACCGTGAAAAAAGACTTTTTCCATTGGAAAACCGGTTTTAAAAGCAGTATAAAGCTCGCCGCCGGAAACCACATCAAGTCCCAATCCTTCCTCATCGATAATTCGACTTATCGCCATATTCATCAAAGCTTTACTGGCGTAAATCACCATCGAATCAGGATAAACCGCAGCCAGTTCGTTACGATACGCCCGGCATTGGGAGCGGACAAATTCTTCATCCAATACATATAAAGGGGTCCCGAACTCCCGCGCCAAATCAACCGTATCACAACCACCAATCTCTAAATGACCTGCCGCATTCACCTTCATATTTCCGCGTAATTTCATAACTAGATAAAACCTCCTTGAAACTCTGTCTCCTATATTAAGAAAATATCATGTCAATTCGTTTTATTGTTATCGGGTCAATCGGATTGACGTGGACGATTAAATAAAAAACGACCCGGAAGAAGGGATACCCTTTGTTCCGGATTTTATTCCATCGATAATCAATCTAAGTCCGTTTCATTTTAACATTTTTTTCTGAAAAACGTCAAGTAAAAGGATGAATATCGAGAAAAGAGTTATAATTTATGAAACAATAATTTAATACATATTAATACTGAAATACTTCACTTTCTTTTATCGGAAACAACTACAACCAAGAAATTCTCGAATGATTGAATTCAATGGTACTTCGCAATCGGCAAGTGGTTTAAAATAGCTTAAAAACTTCAGGAGACGTTTGGCTTCGGTAAATTCAGGAATATCGGGTGAGATACCGGCAAGTAAAGGTTCGGCATAAGTCTTTAAAACGGCTAATTCATAAATTAATGCGGAATTGAACATAACATCCGCTTCCTCCTGAAATGGAAAAATATGACGTTCTTCGCCTCGCCGGACCATGGGCCATAAGCCAATAGTTGTTATAGCGTCATGGCCCCGAAATTGATTATCCCGAACAATTCTTCTAATGATTCGATTATCCGTGGTAGGTATCCGATTATGATCATCGATGTTTAACTGAGTCAACGCACTAATATAAATTTTGAATTTATGGTCTTTGGGTATTTCGGAAGTTAAGCGATCATTTAGACCATGAATACCCTCAATAATAATCGGTTGTTCGTCGGTTATTTGAAGGGCCTCGTCTCTAAACTGACGTTTCCCTTTTTGAAAATCATATCGCGGTAATTTTACCGGAAAACCCTGAATCAAACTGGAGATTTGTTCATTAAATAACTCCAAATCAATAGCCTCAAGACATTCAAAATCAGGTAAGCCGTCCGGTCCAATTGGGGTTTTATCCCGGTCAATAAAATAGTCGTCAATCGAAATTGATACCGGCCTTAAACCGTTTACCTTTAACTGGACCGCTAAACGTTGCGCAAATGTTGTCTTTCCGGAGGAAGAGGGACCAGCGATAAGAATTAATCGAATTCGTTCTCGGTCTGCGCTAATTTGGTCCGCGATTTGAGCAATCTTCTTTTCGTGAAGGGCTTCGGCAATCCTAATTAAATCACCCCCCTTTCCGCTGACAACTTGCTGGTTTAAAGCACCCACATCACCAACTTCTAAAATTCGACCCCATTTTTCAAATTCAAAGTAAATACGGAAAAGTTTACGTTGTTCTTCAAATTTAGGGATAGTAGTTGGGCTCCCTACCGTCGGAAAACGTAAAATAAATCCTGGCAAATAGTATTTTAGTTCAAACTGTTTCAAATAACCGGTCGACGGGACCATATAACCATAAAGATAATCCGTATAATTGCCACAATGATAAACATGAAGGTCAGGCTTTTCTCTAAATTTCAAAAGACGTACTTTATCAATCCTTTTTGACTTTTCAAAAAATGAGATTGCTTGATCCAAAGGCATTGTTTCCTTGGTAATTGGCTCATCCGCGTTAATAATTTCCCGCATTCTTTCCGCAATCAATCGAATATCTTTCTCTGTTAGAGGTTGGTTTTTTTGAGTGTCAATCTCTCCATATATCCCTTTGCTCAAAGAATGTTCAATTCTTACTTGACATCCCGGTATAATATCTTCAGCGGCCCTAAATAAAACTAAAGAAAGACTCCGTGAATAAACGCGAACCCCGTCTTGGTTGGATAAATCAATTATTTTCAAACTGCCACCATTTTTGGGAATATAGCGTAAATCATGAAATTGATTATTTAGAATAGCTGCTACAATCGTTGAACAGTACTGCGGTTGCAAATCAACGGCAATTTTTTGAAGCGGTGTCCCTTCTGTGCAAACGTGTACAGTCTCATCCGGCAAAATAAATTCTAATAGCTTGGACATAGATTCTCCTCCGTTAGTTATTCATCGCATATTATGGTATTCAAATTTGTTAGTGTATACTCTGTTTTAGGGAGACGTTAAATTATCAATTTATTCTATTGTCAACGCCAAAAAATAGTTATTAAACTCCCTGACTTTTTAACTATTCAATATTATCAACAGGGATAATAGACATAGTCTATTAATAAAAGATAAACTTTGCCATAATGACAAAGTTTGTTTAAATAAGGAAGGTTCTGTTTATTTCCGGATATCTTGAATAGGTTTGGTAATATTGCCATAGTTAGTTGTACCGTTATTAACGGCAATCAAAATCCCAATCAACACAACTGCAATTAAAGCAATGATTAACCCATACTCAATTAAAATTTCACCTTTTTCCCCATCTCGAACTCTAATTAAAAACTTACGAAACACCTTATTTAACCCCTTTAATAAATAAAATAAAAATCTAATTTTAACTTTCGAAAATTGATTTGGATTATTATCTGGCTACCAAACCTTTCTTATAAGCATACACGGCAACTTGCGTCCGGTCGCCTAGTTCCATCTTTTTTAAAATACTGCTAACATGATTTTTAACGGTTTTTTCACTAATAAATAACTTACGAGCTATGTCCTTATTGCTTTGACCACAAGCTATATACGATACAATCTCCGTTTCCCGTTGAGTTAATCCCAGATCGGTAGGAGGTTTGATAGTTTTTTCATCCGACAGTATTTCACGAAATTCATTAATTAGTTTCGTTAATAAACATGGTTGAATATAAGCGTCACCTTGAGCTACCGCTTTAATAGCTTCCTGAAGAGTATTACTATTAACATCTTTTAAGATATATCCTAACGCTCCCGCTTTGATTATTTTTGAAATATGACGCTGATCGCTATTGGTAGCCAATAAAAGCACATTTGCTTCAGGAGCGTTTTCGGTGAGTTCTTTAGTTAATTCAACCCCGCTCTTATCCGGTAAATTCGAATCCATTAAAACAACATTTGGTTTTAGTGACAATACTTTATTAATTGCTTCATCTGCGGATTCAGCTTCACCAATAATAGTAAAATCCTCCGTTAAGCTAACCTTTCGTTTAAGCGCTTGTCGGGCCGCTACTTGACCGTCGACAATCAGTATACTAATTGGCATCATTACACCTACCTAATATCAGTAACCATTAAAATGAACAACCTGGATTTTGTTAGTGTCGTTTGTCCATTCAATTCAATTTAATACTTTTAATTATTCGATAAATGGTAATACGATATTTAACATATTTATAAAGTAATCTATTTACAGATTCGGCATTGTCTAAAACGAACTTTAGTTAAAATTAGTTTCCCATAAAGGATAAAAATAAAAGAACCGGTAAACTTTGGTTCTTTTATTAGAAATAACAAATATTCTTTGAAACTAATAACTTTAAAGAAGAAGTTGGAATTATCTCTTTAACAGGGAAACCTTATCAAGTTTTTCCCACGGCAAATCAAGGTCGTTACGACCAAAATGACCATATGCGGCAACTTGTTTATAAATAGGCCTTCTTAAATCCAAATCTCTAATAATGGCAGCCGGCCGGAAGTCAAAAACATCTTTAACCAGGTTGGCAATTTCATCCTCTGGTAATATTCCGGTACCAAAAGTATCGACCAATACTGAAACAGGCCGGGCAACGCCTATCGCATAAGCAATTTGAATTTCACAACGTTTAGCAAGTCCTGCAGCGACTACATTTTTAGCTGCATAACGCGCAGCATAAGCTGCCGAACGGTCGACTTTGGTTGGGTCTTTTCCGGAAAAAGCCCCTCCACCATGACGGGCCATACCACCATATGTATCAACTATAATTTTTCGTCCGGTCAAACCGGAATCCCCTTGGGGACCCCCAACAACAAAACGCCCGGTTGGATTTACCAAATATCTGGTTTTATCATCTAAAAGCTCCGCTGGAATCACTTCTTTAATTACTTTTTCAATGATATCCTTTTCGATTTGGTCATGTTCAACTGCGGAATCATGCTGGGAAGAAATAATTATCGTATCGATTCTTTTGGGAATATTATCCTCATACTCAACGGTTACTTGACTCTTACCATCCGGACGAAGATAGGGAATGATATCTTTTTTACGAACTTCAGAGAGGCGTCTGGTAAGTTTATGGGCAAGACTAATCGGCATCGGCATATATTCGGGAGTTTCATCACAAGCGAAACCAAAGACCATTCCTTGATCACCAGCACCGATTGCTTCAATTTGTTCTTCGCTCATTGCGCCGGTTTTAGCTTCCAGAGCCTTATCAACACCCAAAGCAATATCAGGAGACTGTTCGTCAATTGAAGTAATTACAGCACATGTTTCCGAGTCAAAACCGAACTTAGCCCTGGTATAACCAATCCCATGAATAGTTTCCCGTACTACTTTGGGAATATCTATATAACATTTGGTGGTAATTTCTCCCATTACTAAAACTAACCCAGTGGTAACTGCGGTTTCACAAGCAACCCGAGCTTTAGGGTCCTCGGCAAAAATAGAGTCTAGAACGGCATCGGAAATCTGATCGCAAATTTTATCAGGATGCCCTTCTGTAACTGATTCTGAAGTAAATAATCGTCGGTTAGTCAATTAATAACCATCTCCCTTAAAATAAAATAACCCTTCCAGAATGGAAGGGGAAGACACTAAACTAGCTCATCTTCCAGAATCCTCTGGGGGAATTGGCACCCAACGAATAGACTCATTCTCGGGTTGCCGGGTTTCATCGGGCCCTTTCCCTCCACCTCTCTTGATGAGTATTAAATTTTAACGATTAAATTATAAGTTAAATTAATAATAATTGTCAACTGTTTTTTCATAAACACCAATTTTCGTACTGCAAAAGTTTGTAATAGATTATATTAATTATATGTGTTTATTTATTTCCGCAACAATTTCTTTTTTTTGATGAAACCCGACTATATTAAATACGGGAGCGCCTTTAACAAAAAGAATAATACTAGGTATGCTCATAATTCCGTATTCCGAGGCTATTTCAGGACTTTCATCCACATTTATCTTTCCCACTTGAATTTTACCTTTATATTCGTTAGCAATTTCCTCAACTACTGGAGCCACCATCCGGCAAGGGCCGCACCAAGGCGCCCAAAAATCAACTAATACCGGCTCTTTGGAATTAAGGACCGCGCTTTTAAAATTGCTCTGATCATAATTATTCATTATAATCTCTCCCTTTTTGAAGTTAAGCATCTACAGTTAAGACTTGTAAGAGATTGGTCGAACCCGGCTCTCCGGTACGAACACCTGCGGTAATCACAATAAGGTCGTTTTCTTTGATAAATCCGGCCTTTTTAGCTCCTTCAATACTGAGGTCAAGCATCTCATCAATATTTGCAGCAACCGGAGCTAACACCGGATTGACACCCCAAGAGATGGTCAATTGTTGGGCAACCCTCTCAGATGGAGTCACCGCTACAATCGGCGCTGGAGAACGATACTTGGATACCATCCTGGCTGTACTGCCCGATTGAGTAGAAGTAATAATTGCGGCAGCTTTAAGGTCCATCGCGGTTTGACAAGTAGCATGACTAATTGCGTCGGCTACGGTCCCAAAAGAACCGATTCGTTTTGTAGCCAAAATTTTTTCATATTTTAAAGAGGATTCAATTCTTTCTGCCACTCTTGACATAATATTGACAGCGGCTACCGGAAACTTTCCCACAGCTGTTTCTGCTGAAAGCATAATAGCATCAGTTCCATCCATAATAGCATGCGCTACATCAGTTATTTCAGCCCTGGTGGGTCTGGGGTTTCGGATCATTGATTCCAGCATTTCAGTGGCGGTAATCACAGGTTTACCAGCTTTATTACAAATTTCAATTAAATATTTCTGAATTAACGGTACTTCTTCCGGAGGGACCTCAACACCAAGGTCTCCCCGAGCAACCATGATTCCGTCGGCAACCCCTAATATTTCTTCACTATTATTAAGCCCTTCCTCATTTTCAATTTTAGCGATTAAAAATTGGTCGCCACCTAAGCTATTGACCAATTCTCTAATCTCTTTAATATGTTCCGCCTTCCTGGCAAAAGAAATTGCAATCAAATCAACCTGTTCCTTGATGACAAATTCCAAATCGGAACGGTCCTTTTCCATTAAGGCTGGAAGATTTACTGAAACTCCCGGCAAAGTCACACCTTTTTTGGAAGTAAGTTCTCCCCCACTAACAACTTCACATTTTAGATCAGTTTCGCCAATTTCAATAATTCGTAGTTGAATCATACCATCGGCTAAAAATATTTTACCGCCAATTACAACATCAATTATTAACGATGGATAATCGACATAGACATATCCTTGGGTTCGACCCTTTGCCTGATCTATTGTTAGGTATACTTGGTCGCCATCATTCAGGATAAATGGTTCCTCCTGCAATTTACCGATTCTAATTTTTGGGCCTTGAAGGTCCGCAAGAATTCCAACTGATTTTCCAAGTTTGGCGGCCACTTGACGAATCAATTTTATACGATAAGCATGTTCTTCATATGCCCCATGCGAAAAATTTAAGCGGGCTATATTCATCCCAGCATTAATCATTTTTTCAAGAATTACCGGATCAGAGCTAGCTGGGCCTAAAGTACAGATTATCTTAGTCTTTTTCAAGAAATCCTCCTATCCCTATTAAAGCCCGGCCATAACATGAGCAAGCTCTAGTTCGCTATAATCAATAGTCTTTTTAGTTTTAATCGCATTATTAATATCAAAAACCTGAATCCGATTACCGGTAAAACCCACCATTTTCTCAGTTGCACCCTTCAATAAAAGATCAACAGCTTTAGCGCCCATTAGAGTACCAAGTTGACGATCAAAAAATGTAGGCATACCGCCCCTTTGGATATGGCCCAATACTGTAATCCTTGTATCGCAACCAGTATGGTTACGAATATAGTCGCCAACAATAAAGCCGCTTGATTTCTCAACATCTTTAGGGTCTCCATTCAAGCCCTCGGCTACCAAGATAATACTGTGAGCTTTCCCAGATTGAGCGCTTCGCTTTAGTTGACTACATATTTCATCCAAATCAAAAGATACTTCTGGAATTAGAATCGCCTCAGCCCCTCCGGTAAGACCTGCTGCTACCGCAATAAAGCCCGAAGTTTTTCCCATTACTTCCACCACATACACCCGGTTATGGGAAAAGGCGGTGTCACGGATTTTGTTCATAGCATCAAGAACAGTGTTAACTGCGGTATCGAAACCAATGGAAAAATCTGTACAAGCAATATCATTATCAATCGTAGCAGGAATGCCTACAGTTTGAAATCCCATTTTATTAATGACTTGAGCCCCTCGAAAAGAACCGTCGCCGCCAATTACAATTAAACCGTTCAGACCCAAATTTGATAACTGTTCTTTAGCCTTTTCTTGGCCTTCGGGAGTACTGAACTCTGGACATCGGGCCGATTGTAAAATGGTGCCCCCCCGTTGCAGAATATCCCCAACCGACCGGGAATTCATCGGGATAATTTCACCATTTAAAAGCCCGCAATAACCCCTTTTAATCCCATAAACTTGACAATCATGATAAAGGGCTTTACGCACGATCGCTCTGATGGCGGCATTCATCCCAGGAGCGTCTCCTCCGCTGGTTAAGATACCGATCTTCATAAGAACTCCTCCCTACTTATTTCACGGAAAAATGGCCATACCCGCGGAAACGTTGATAACGATCTTCCAATAATGCCGCGACTGACAAGTGCAGAAGCGGGTGCAAATTTTTAATGATAACCTCTTTCAGATTTTGGGCTGATTCAAGAGGGTTTTTATGGGCTCCACCCAAAGGTTCGGGAATAATCTCATCGACGATACCCATTTTCAACAGGTGTTCGGCACTTATTTGAAGGGCCTCGGCAGCTTCGGCAGCCCTAGAAGCATCTTTCCAAAGAATGGAGGCGCAACCTTCGGGTGAAATTACCGAATAATAGGCATTTTCCATTATCAACACTCTGTTTCCCACACCGACCGCTAATGCGCCACCACTACCTCCCTCACCGGTAATTACCGCAATTACCGGGACCGTTAAGTTTGCCATCTCACGAATGTTTCGAGCAACAGCTTCACCTTGTCCCCTTTCCTCAGCTTCAATACCGGGATAAGCGCCTACTACATCCACCAAGCAGATTACCGGGCGGTTAAACTTTTCGGCTTGTTTCATCAAACGTAAAGCTTTACGGTATCCTTCGGGGTGTGGCAATCCGAAGTTACGATAAATATTCTCTTTAGTATCTCGCCCTTTTTGCTGTCCAATAACTGTAACCGGAATGTTATCCAGATAAGCAATACCTCCAACCATTGCCGGATCATCACGATAAAGACGATCACCGTGCAATTCTACAAAGTCTTTAAAAATAATACCAATATAATCCAGGCAAGTCGGGCGTTTGGGGTGTCTTGCAATTTGAATCCGCTGCCAGGAATTGAGATTACTATAAACCTCAGACCGAAGTGATTCGGCCTTTTGCTCCATAATCGTGATCTGACTAGTCATATCAATATTTTTTTCCTGGGCAAAACGCCTGATTTCATCGATCTGCTTTTCTAATTCAACAACAGGTTTTTCAAATTCAAAAATCGGACCGATATTACTACCCATTACTTAACCTCCGTGTGATGAAATTTGACGAGCTGAGTGAGGGTAGACTTCAAATCCTTACGCTGAACAATCATATCAATTATTCCATGTTCTAACAGAAATTGGGATGTTTGAAATCCGGCAGGTAACGTTTGCCGAATCGTTTGTTGGATAACCCGGGGGCCGGCGAAACCAATCAAAGCATCCGGTTCAGCGATAGTAATATCGCCTAATGAGGCAAAACTGGCAAAGATTCCACCCATAGTAGGATCAGTTAAAACCGAAATATATAAACATCCGGCTTCTGAGAGTTTGTTCAAGGCTTGGCTGGTTTTGGCCATTTGCATCAAAGAAACAATGCCTTCGTGCATTCTGGCTCCGCCTCCGCCTCCTGATACAGCTATAAAAGGTAATTTAGTGGATATTGCTAATTCAATAGCCCGGGTAATCTTCTCTCCTACCACCGAACCCATTGAACCTCCAACAAAATTAAAATCAATAATAGCCAAAATCACAGGAATTCCACTGATTAATGCTCGTCCGGTAATTGCGGCTTCCGTGAGATCGGTAACTTTTTGGGATTTTTTTAGTTTACTGTCGTATTCGGGAAAATTCAAAAAGTTTACCGTTTTTAAATTGGCCTCAGTTTCTTCAAATCCGCCATCATCAACTAATAATTTTAACCGTTCCTTGGCATTAATCCGAAAATGAAAACTACATTTCGGACAGACCTTTAAATTTTTTTCAATATCCTTATGGTAAGTTATTTGATTACAACGATTACACTTGACCCATAATCCATCCGGGATTTCTTTTTTTTCTACCGAAGCTTCCACTCCCTGCTGGAGTTCCCGATCTGACTTTACAGTAATATATTTGGGTTTTGTTTTAAACAAGTCTTTTAACAAAAACTCCACTCCTATTCAGCCCCGTATCGATGATGAAAACAACGGGAAAATTTCAATTAAAATTACGACGGTAAAACAAAATTATATATTGTATTACAAAAGAAGCAATATTCGCGAAAAAATTCAAGAATCCTGCTTCTATCTTTGTAAGGCATTATTAATAACTTCGTTAGCTTCTTCAACTTCCATCTCCGATACCATCACCTCGATATTCTTTTCTTCTTTAACCGTTACTTTTGATTCTTTCAGCTTAACCAAGATTCCCTCAGTCTCCAATAATTCTTTAAGAATGGAAGCAACCTTACGGTTAGGGGCTATATAAACAACCATCCACATTATTATTCCCCACTTTTTTTAGCCTACCTTAAAAGAATATATGAGAAGCTTATTGTTGTCAAGATCTTGTCAAGGTTTAACCTTAATATTGGGTACTTCATTCATTTATCGACTGAGTCAATTTTATGTCATTTTAATAATAATTTTTCAAAACTTTATAGGCAATAATAGGCTTTTCCCCAAATATAAATTTTTCATTAAAAAAACCGGCTTCCTTTTATTTTCCTAAAGAACCCCGGTTAATTAAACTATTAAATAAATACTTACAAACGAAATTAACTTCTTTTGTCCTTGGAGATAACCGTATGAACTTACTATAGAACTAAGACATCAATCCGTTGTTTAAACCGAAGCAGTAGCAGTCATTAAATAACCCGGATTATCTTCTCCCTCTACGACTACAAACTGGCTATCCATTGTGGTCAATGAATTTAAGAAATCACCATTGATTACCGCTTTAGTTTTACCAATTATTTGTCCATTTTCCACTAATAAACCTTGGTCGGCGGTGAGTGAAAAACTGCCGGAGCTTGAATCCTGAGTATGAAGGCCTAATACTGATAAAACAATCATACCGCGATCAATTGTTTTAATAAGTTCTTCCCATGGTAACAGTTTGGAACCGGTCCTTAAAAATATTCCCCGACCGCCTGCCGGGAGCGGTGTAGGTGGTAATCCTATTTTTTTTCCATATTTAACGCTAAGAATGGGGGTTTGTAAGCAACCATCTTTGATTATACTGATTTCACCGCCAGGAATTCCTTCATTAGTACATGGATAGGTAAACGAACGCCAAGGAAGTAAATTATTTAGTTTTAATTCCAAATCGTCTCTTAAAACTTGAGTGTGATTTTGAAAATCTTCGATTGAAAACCGGCTTTGTCGATTCACTACCAAGCTGCCATATAAATTATTGATTAAGAAATGTCCTAAAAAAGCTTCAAATATATCCGGTGGAAAAAGTAATTTAAGAGGGCCGGATTTTAAAGTGGGAGCTGGTTTTTCCAATAGTGTACCGAACCGGCCGGTTTCTTCAATGATTCGATTAATTTCTGATTCGTTAGGCCACCTTTTTTCCTGATAAAAACGGCTGAAACTGTCATTAACTTCAAAATAAAATTCAATCGGTGTTTGAGTATATCGCTTTTGCAACCCTTGGGAATTGGCTAATGTTCTTAAATCTTCATAACACTTGAGCTTTCCATCGACCTTGCGGAGTCCCATACCTAATAATCTTTGCTTTCCCTGGTTCAAAAGTTCAAAAGCTCTATGAATTTCTTCCCCAATTATAGTTTTTACTTGCATATCCTCCACTAAAACATTTGGTATTTCTTTAGGAGTATAAAGTCCGGCCCCATCCGGATCATGATAAGCAGTCGCCTTCCATGTATCGATATTATCATAAAAAGTCTCAATTGATTTGAGATCCAATTTGGTTGAGCTAAAACGTTGACCTTTCCATATTAAATATAGCTCCCCGGAAGTACTCCTTTTATAAGCGGGCGTTGAATAAGGTCCACCAATACGGTTATCTTTTAAGCCTATTTCCAACCCTTTCGTTTCATGGAGGTCAAAACGCCAATCCTCCAAATCAGCGTCACTTTTGGAATAATCGAATAGCATGTCGATTAACTTTTGAAATAATTCCAATTTTTATTTACCCCCAATCATAATCTCAGGGTTTTCTGCAATTACTAAAAATAGATGTGAACCGCCACAACTGGGTACTCCTTGCCCCATTTTGCCACAAGTGCCCATTGCATCTATTTGTAAGGGGCCTAGAGCGGTCATCACCGACTGGAGTACCGAAAGTATTTTACCGCTAAAAATAGCCGGTTTATAAAGTAACGGTGTTTCCCCTAAAAGATAAATTCCACTACAATGAAAAACAAAATCACCAAAAGCCGGATTAACCTGCCCTCCTTGAAAACCGGTTAAATATATTATTTTTTCGTTAGGTTTGGCCAATCCATTATCAATTAGGATCCTGTAAAGGTTATCCGGTTTAATTTCTTCAATAGGTAAATCAATAGGAATTGGGTTATCAATCTCAATACGAATATTAGTCATCCTGGCAATGGGAAGGTGATAAAAATTTTCAACCCTCTCAGCCCCGGTATATTGGACCCCGGCTCTAGCAGCGGAAAAGATATCGGCTAACCCCGCCCGGAGTACGCCATGATCGACTATTTTTACGGTTTGCCTTTCTATGCCTACCGCGCTGACTGGTTGATAGGCATAATCCCCCTCAATGGGACCATCGATAATTGATAGTTTTGGATTTGCCACTACCATACCCGTCTTCATACGGCCATTCTCTCCTAAAATTGAGCTTTCCAAGGCGTCAGTTTCAGCGGCATGTCCGAAAGCTTCATGGGCCAAACCTTTTGCCAGAGCATAATCGATTACTAATTTATAGTGTCCGGCCGGAAGGTCCTCAGCTGTTAAAAGTTCCAGACTAAGGTAAGCAGCTTTTTTAGCCCGTTTTTTAAGACGGTTTAAATATTGAGGATTAATTATAACTCTAAGATCAGTCCCGGGAAGATTAGCATAAGTTGTAGTTGTCCGTGAACCGGATTTTGCGGTAATCACATGAAATACAGAAGAACGGGGTGTATTGAAAATAACATCAGTCCCATCGGATCTGGCAATACGCCATTCTTCGTCCGTTAACCTCATTAAGGTTCGAACCGATAACCGCTGGTCAATAGCTGCTATTTCTTGGTTGAGAGACTGTAAACGTTTTTCTATCTCATTCAAAGGTATACTACCATGTGGATACTCTTGTTGAATTTCAATCCTTTTTTTTAAGGGTGGAACTTTTAATATTTCTTGATTGGATTCACCCTCAGAAACTTCCGCCTGTTTGGCAAGGAATACAGCCTTTTCGAATAAATCTTTGATTACTTCCAAATCCAATTGGTCGGCAGCGGCAAACCCCATAAATCCCCTTTGATTAAAAACTTGGATACCGATCCCTTCCAATGTTCCGGTACTAATTCCTTCGGTTCGACCATTATTAATGGTAACCGTCAAATCTTTTCGACTTTGAATTCGCGCTATAAAATAAAGTTCTTTATCTTTGGCCTGCTTATGGCAGAACTCAATTATATGGTCGTTTGAATCGACTCTCATTTAATACCTCTTTTCACGGAACCTAATGGTAGCTAGTTAAATCTAGATTGCCCGCTTCACTTTTGTTTATTCTAAAGTTACTTAATATAAGGATTTGCTAATTCAAATGTTCAGCTCGAAATCTTGTTTCAGCAGCCACAACTTGAGGTGCAAATAATTCAATTAAGTTTTCACTAATATTAGTTAAATCTAAATTAGAATTCCATGAAAAGAAGTCTAATGATAAAAATTTATATTCCGGAAACATTTGAATTAGGATTATAGCAGCTTCAAGTTCAAAATTAATAAAAATTATTGGATGTTCCGAATTTCGAACTACCAAACTAAGTTTAGTTACGGCCAATTTTTTGGCTATTTCTGCCGTTAATTGAGTTATATCTTCCCAAAGACATTTCTGACACAAGTATAAGTCGGCAAAATAATGTCTTCCCAGTTTTACATCCATCCCCGGACAGCCCTCCCCAGGGAAATATTTTTCGATTATCCCGCATTTCTAAAACATCATATGATCAGGATAAGGGCCTCGGTGAAATTTTCGATGAAAAAATATGTTAATGTTCTATCTTAAATTTTATTTCCAAACACAAACTATTTGTTTCCCTTAAACCATCAACTTTATTGTATATAAATCAAGGTGCGTAAGAAGTTGTACTATTTACTTAGAAGCCCTTCTAAATCTGTTATTAATCTACGGATATCCGCCAATTGGGCTCCTGTTTTTTCAAAAGAATTGTCCTCAATTTGACGACGCAAATTTAACACTGAATGTTCTAGGTCAGTTACAGTGCGATCCAAAGTGAAGTTGGCCAAAGATGGTTGTAACTGTTTCTGGCGGTGAGCCGCTGCATTCAATTCATACGCTTCCCCCCAAGCCGGTATGGAAGGTTCAATGCCAAATTTATGACGGATTAAAGCTGCCATTTCTTTCTGAGCACCATTTTCACCATGAGTGATAAAAATTCCCCGCGGCATTTTTTTAAAAGAACCTAACCAATCCATTAAACCTGCTTGGTCGGCATGGGCCGAAAAACCTCCAATGGAATGAACTTGGGCCTGAACACCAACCTCTTCTCCCATAATCTTAACAACTTTGGCCCCTTCCAGGAGCCTTCGTCCCAAAGTTCCTTCGGCTTGATATCCTACAAATAAAATATGTGATTCCGGTCTCCAAAGGTTGTGTTTCAGGTGATGGAGGATCCGCCCGGCCTCACACATTCCACTGGCGGAAATGATAATCGCTCCTTTAGCTATTTCGTTTAACCGCCGTGACTCATCGACAGTACGCATAAAGTGTAGATTATTATACTCAAAAGGACTTTGATTATCGGCTAGCATTTTTAAGGTCTGTTCATCATAATACCCCGGACTTTCACGGTAGATTTCCGTAACCGATACAGCCATCGGGCTATCAATATAAACTGGAATTCGCGGTATTTCTCCTTTCAATAATAAAGTCCGAATATGATAGAGTAAATCCTGGGTACGGCCAACCGCAAAGGCTGGAATAACTAGATTACCTCCAGTCTCAACACTCTCAACAATCATTTTCTTTAATTGTCTGACTCTCTCTGTTGATTCTTCATGTAATCGATTCCCATAAGTCGACTCGATTAGTAAATAATCCGCATCATGAACATAAGAAGGATCCTTTATTATCGGCTGATTTTTCTGACCCAAATCTCCGGAACACACTACTTTGGTTGTTGTTCCGGCTTCAGTTACATAGATTTCAATAATGGACGAACCCAAGATATGACCGGCATCCAAAAAACGGACCGTAATCTCCGGGACCGGCTGGAATTCTTCAAGATAATTAACGGCTTGAAAGTGTTTCAAACAATTTTGGGCATCAATAGAGGTATATAAAGGCTCTAATAGAGGTTGACCTTTTCTGGCCCTCTTCCGATTGCGCCATTCACTTTCTGTCTCCTGAATATGACCGGAATCGGGTAACATAATCCGGCTCAATTCTACCGTAGCTTTGGTGGCGAATATAGTTTTGGAGAAACCGTTTTTGATTAATTTTGGAATTAATCCGGAATGATCGATATGTGCATGAGTCAATAATACAAAATCTAAATCCGCAGGATTAAACAGAAATTCCCGCTCGTTTAAAGAACGGATCTCTTTACTGCCTTGAAACATACCACAATCTACAATAAAACGGTATTGTTCTGTCTCAAATAAATAACAAGATCCCGTTACTGTACCCACTGCTCCACAAAAAGTAATCTTCATTAAGCCGCCCCCGTTAGTCAATTTAAAATTTACAATTTACAATTTACAATTAAGTCAGGTAGTTGATGATGGACTATAGTTTTTTGATATGATTATTTGACTAACAATAATTGTCAATTGTAAATTATACATTGTACATTATATAAAGATTTCTTTGACAAACACTAAACTCTCTGCTATACTAATAAATGCAGTTTTTCGGGGTGTGGCTCAGCTTGGTAGAGCGTTCGGTTCGGGACCGAAAGGCCGGAGGTTCAAATCCTCTCACCCCGACCATCTATATTTAACACTATAAAGCCATACGGCTTTTTTTTTGTAAAACGCTTGAAATATTACAGTTTTGACCTTAATTAATATAGAGTGATCAGTGAAATTCATTTATTTTACGATATTCCGAAAAAAAGCAGCTTATGAAATTATTCGGTAGACCAAATAGATTTCCTTTTTTTCTTCAAATTCATAATTATGAGAATTGTATAATTACCTTGGTTGACCCTTTAGCCACAATATATAGTGACAAACCCAGATGTATCTATCAATATATAGTGAACTGAAGCTTGGATTTTAAATTATGCAATTCTCTCAATTACCCAAGATATAATTTAAAAAACAGCCGACCATCTTATAATTCGGCTGTTTTTTAAATATTTTATCACAAAAGATTCCCGGTTTTAAAACATATTCTTCCGGCGAAGTAGTATTACTCCAATGACGGCTAAAATAATCGAAAGAATTATTGTAAACATAAAAGCATAAGGCGAATGTTGCATTGGGACCGCTACGTTCATTCCAAAAAAGCTGGCAACCATAGTAGGAAGGGCTAAAATAATAGTAACTGAAGTCAAAAATTTCATCACGATGTTCAAGTTATTTGAGATAATTGAAGCAAAAGCATCCATCGTTCCGGATAGAATATTACTATAAGTTTGACACATCTCAATTGCCTGTTTGTTCTCGGTGATTACATCCTCAAGCAGTTCTTCATCTTCAGGATACATCTTCAAAATATGAGTAGTCATCGCCGTATCAGGATCCACATTGATCATCGGTGACTTAAGTTGGAGCCGTAAAAGTTTTTCCATTACGATTTCATTGGCGCGTAATGAAGTTGTAAAGTAAACCAAGCTTTTTTCAAGGTTCAATAGCTTAATTAATTCTTCGTTTTTTAAGGAACCATGCAGTTGGTTTTCTATTTCACCCGATTTTTTATCTATTTGTTGTAGATATCGCAAAAAATAGGTAGCGGTCTTAAACAACATTTGTAAGACAAAGCGGGTTTTTTTAAAAGTATAAAGGGAACGGTTTTTACCGTATTCAAACTCCGTAACAATCGGGTTCTCCTTTAAACAAACCGTGACAACCGAGTGTTCGCTAACAATAATCCCTAAAGGTACCGCATCATAAAAAAGAGACCCGTTTTCACCTTCTGAAACAGGGACATTAATCAAAATTAATAATTGGTTATCATCAACCTCTATCCGGGAACGTTCTTCGGCGTCAAGAGCAGCTCGTAGTAAATCAGGGTTAATACCTGCCGAAACAGCTACTTTTTTTAGTTCCGCTTCAGGAGGATTAATAAGATTTATCCAAATCCCTTTTTCAGTTAAATTGTCAATTAACTTTAATTCGTCGGATACAGTGAGATAAGCACGGAGCATGGCCTTCTCCCCCTTCCAATTAATATAGTTAGAGTAGAGTTAATAGTGTTCCATTGGAAGAGAAGTGCCAGTCGAGAAGTGAAGGAAGAAATTAATAACTAAATAAATCGGCAGTTCCGACAATGAAACACCCTATGAACCATAAATTGGTTAATATGTTTGATAATTCTCCAACTACTAGGGTCTCCTTCCACTGTCTTCACCTGCCTCTTTGTTCTTTTAATTTACTACCTCTTTCAATATATTCCTGCCGTTATCAATTGTCAACTGATTTTTCATTAAAATTATCTTGAAAGTAATAAATAGATCTTTATATTTGGCAATACTAACGACTATCTAATAAAATATCCAGTATGGTCATTGATTATATTAATAAATATTATAAAACACAAGATGTCGTTAACTGGTATTATTTCTAATTTTTTAGGAATGATACAATTTATATAGTTTTGTAGCCCTTGCCCGAATTATTTCTCGAATATGTAACGGTTCCAAAACTTCCACGTTTTCACCATAACTTAAAATGTTTGAATAAATCCATTCGTCTTCCGTCCAATCCACATTAACAATTAAATATCCATCCTCTTGGTAGGCAATGTTATCTCCATCAAAGTACTCCTCCACATTGGAACGGACTTCGGGAGAAAATTTCATTATTAAATGGACCGACGTGTTGTTCTTATTACCAGAGACAGGAAATTCCCGATATGAACTTTCTTTGCGAACGAATTCTTCATCTAAAACAATTAATTCCGTAATTCGATTGAGTTTAAAAGAACGAAAATCCGCTCTTAAACGGCAATAACCCAATAGGTACCAGGCATATCCTTTGAATAACAATGTCATTGGTTCAATTATACGAAGGTTCTTTTCTCCTTTCAGGTTTCGATATTCAAAGCGTATAAGTAAATTCTCGGTAATGGCCTGGTATATTTCTTTTAGTTTCTTTTGATCTTCTTCCTTGAATCCCCATGGTGATACATCGATAACGAGTTGCTCGAAACGAAGCTCTAGTTCATTAATTTTTTCTTTTGGAACCAGGCTGCTAATTTTCTCAATTGCCGTATCAATTTCCCGGTCCGCTAAAGTAGTATTGACACCTTTCAACGCCGATAAAATCGCCAACATATCATTAAATGTCAATAATTGACGATCAAGTTTAAAGTTTTCCAGGATCCCAAAACCGCCATCATTTCCGGAGTAAGATACTATAGGTACTCCAGCTTGATTTATAGCTTCAATATCCCGATAAACAGTTCGGATTGAAACCTCAAATTTTTCCGCCAGCTCACGGGCTGTTATTCGTTCTCGGTTTAATAACATCACTACAATCGCTAACATCCGATCAATACGCATTCGGTATACCTCCAAAACAGACAACAAAAACTTCTGGAAAATAAAAAATAATCCTTCCTTTGCATCTCTCCTAAAAATAGAGATATCTGTTAGGAACTTTCAAGCTCTTTAATTCGACTTAAAAATTTATCAATTTTAGCAATTTGACCACAAACTTCATATTCATGCTTCCAAGCAGAAGCTTCCCTAAGACTTTCAACCAACCGGATTTCAATTAAACATTCCTCCGCCGTCCTAAACGTTCTTTCAGGTTCTACGGAAGTCACGATAGTTTTTGTAAATACAATTAACCTGTCCACAATTCATTACCCCTCAATAGTAATCAAACCTATGAATAAACAAAGTACAACAATAATAATAATTTTTGGTACTTATCATTAGGAGAGATAAAAAAAGACCAGCTATAAAAGAACTGGTCTTTAGATCTTTTAATCTTAACTAACTCAACTTCCCACTTCAAAAATCTTTTTCAGTTAAGTCATATCAATCAATATCAATTTTTGAAAACATTCAAAGCTTTAACGATTTTACACAAAAATTGATATTCCAAAGCGTTGACTTAACTGTATAATTTTAAGGTGGGAAAGTTGTATTAACTAACTTTAACTTTTGTCTTACCGTCTTCTTGAACGAACTTTATCGTTTTCATCGGACATTTTTCAACACATATACCGCATGCAGTACATTTTTCGGGATTTATCTCCGCTAGAAAATCAGTTACGGTAATTGCATTTTCCGGGCAATTTTTAGCGCAGATTCCACAACCAATACATCCCACTTTACAGGCTTTCCGGACATCCGGACCTTTACCGTGGCTTTTACAGAGAACCATCACTTGTTGGTCTTCATTGATTAATTGTATTAATCCTCTGGGACACGCGGCCACACAGGCCCCACAACCGGTGCAACGTTTTAGATTGACTTCCGGAAGGCCGTTATCGTTAATTTCCAACGCATCAAACAAACATACCCGAACACAATTTCCCAGTCCGAGACAACCGTATTCACACATTTTCGGGCCGCCGTTCAGCATTCCGGCAGCGGCGCAATCCGCCACACCCATGTAATAAAAACGATCAACCCGCTCCTGTTTGCCTCCCTGGCAGACAACTCTGGCATGTTTGGTCTTAACATTATCTTCAAATAAAACACCCATAATCGAAGCAATTTTGGCAGCCACGGCCGCTTTACCTACCGGACAAGCTCCAACAGATGCGACGCCGCTGACAATCGATTCGGCTAAACCGCTACAACCGGGAAAACCACAAGCTCCACAATTTGCTCCCGGTAATACTTCAAGAATTTCTCCCACTCTGGGATCAGTCTCAACCGCCAATTTTTTGGAGGCAAAAGCGAGAATAGCGCCAAAAACAACACCCATAATACCTAATAAAGAAAAAGCTACTATAATCGGTGACATCATTTCACCTCCACATCAAAATAAAGAGCTTAAATATGATTGATAATCTGATAAATTCAAATTAGCAAAATACTCAAAGAAACCCTTTAGGTTTAAACCGCTAAACCCTAAAAAGGCTATTGAAAGCAGCCCTGCTGTCAATAACGCAATCGGAAAACCATGCAAAGATTTGGGGATCGATGCTGATGCCAACCGTTCGCGTATACCCGCAAAAACTATTAATACAAGCGTAAAACCAAGGGCGGCTCCAATCCCGTTAATAACTGATATTAAAAAGTTATAATTACTGTTAAAATTGATTAGAGTCACACCTAAAACAGCGCAATTGGTAGTAATCAGCGGTAAATAAATACCAAGAGCTTGATATAGACTAGGACTGGTCTTTTTAATAACCATCTCTACGAACTGAACCAATACAGCTATTACCAAAATATATGTGATTGTTTGAAGTACTTTCACATCAAAATGATTTAACGCCAATTGAACGAGGTACGTAATACCAGAGGCTAAGGCCATGACGAATGTAACTGCCAGCCCCATACCGATTGAAGTCTCCACTTGCCGGGATACGCCGAGGAAGGGACAGATTCCTAAAAACCTTACCAAAACAAAATTATTGACTAAAATAGCACCAAAGATAATAACTAACACATCAATCATCGATTGGCCTCCTTTCGTCGGCTAAGCCAATTGATAAAACCTAACATCAAACCGAGAGTAATAAAGGCTCCCGGTGGTAGAATCATAATTAAAGCCGCATTCTCCTTAGCAAACAATTTAATGCCTTCAAAGCCGAAATCTTTAGCAACCAAGAGGGTTCCGGTGCCCAAAATTTCTCGAACCACGCTTAATCCCGTAAGAGCCAAGGTAAAACCCAATCCCATTCCAACTCCATCGGCCAAAGAACGCCAAATATTTTGTTTTGAAGCAAAAGCTTCAGCCCTTGCAAGAATAATACAGTTAACGACAATTAACGGAATAAATATTCCTAATACCGAATGTAACCCCGGTGTATAGGCAGCCATTAATTTGTCAACAATGGTTACAAACGAAGCAATAATAACAATGAAACAAGGAATCCTTACTTCCGAAGGAATAATATTTCGAAGTAGCGAAACTAAAATGTTAGATCCTACCAAAACTACCGTAGCCGCTAAACCCATTCCGATACCATTCATAACAGCCACACTTACAGCCAGAGTTGGACACATTCCTAAAACCAAACGAAAGGTGGGGTTCTCGTTAAAAATACCATTTTTAAATATTTTGAGGAAACTCATTGGTTCACCTCCATATTATTGATTTGTAACGTCCGTTATTGCTTTATCGTTTTTGTCTTTGTCAACTTGTACGTTTTCTAAAGTTTGATTTTGATAAAACCGTAACACTTCATTAATTCCCCGAACTACCGCTCTTGATGAAATTGTAGCCCCTGCAACCGCTTGAACTTTTCCGTTATCTTTGTTTACCTTTAAATCTTCTCCGGGCGCGGCCTTTTTAATAGCGGATTGACTAATAAATTCAGGATCGGTTATCTTGGTTCCCAACCCAGGTGTCTCTTTTTGATCTATAATTACTGTCTCACCGAGTTCACCGGAATTACTAATTCCAACTAACATCACAATATTACTGCTAAAGCCGCTGGCTAGAACCTTACAAACCCAACCCACTTCGGACCCGTTTTTTAAACCAACCTTAATAGCCTCAATATTAGAAGTTTCCGGATTACTTTTTACTTTAGTTAAAAGATCCGGAAGGTCACTGAATTCTTCGGCATTAGGTAAAGCCTGCCGATATGCGTTAGCTTCTGCTTGAGCTTGATAAGCTTTGATCTTGGGTTCGGTAAAAGAATTAACTAACGCTAAGGCTCCTCCAGCTAGTGCGCTAATTACCGCCAAGATTATGATTAATCGAAAGTAATCACGCACGGGCTTTCACCTCCCCAAAGCGTTTAGGCTGGGTTAATTTATCCATTAAAGGAGTACAGGCATTCATAATCAAGATTGAATAACATACTCCTTCAGGATAACTACCAAATATCCTAATTAGCATAGTTAAAACACCACAACCAATCCCGAAATAAATTCGTCCTTTTTTCGTTACCGGTGAGGTTACCCAATCGGTCGCCATGAAAAACGCCCCCAAGAACAATCCACCCGCCAAAATTTGAAATAGTGGATCCTTTTGGAAAACAAATGATAAAATAATTACAGTCCCAAAATAAGTTACGGGGATTCGCCAGTCAATGACTCCTTTAATGATAAGATATAACCCGCCTGCTAGAAGTAATAATGCTGATGTCTCACCTAGCGAGCCCGAAATATTCCCCCAAAGCAAATTTAAATAAGGAACTTTCAATTGCAAACTTTGAAGTGTACCCATTTTGTCAAGGTTTAAAACAGTGGCTCCGGATATGGCGTCAGCATTAACGCCAGCCCAACTAAGGGCTTTTTCAGGCCAGGACCATGTAGTCATCGGCACCGGCCAGGATGCCAGCAAAAAAGCTCTCCCAATTAATGCCGGATTAAACGGGTTATGTCCCAACCCTCCGAAAATATGCTTTCCGAGACTGATAGCGACGACGCCTCCAACAATAACCATCCACCAAGTTGAAAGGCTCATTAGTTCCGGTGTAACCGTCAATGCTAATAACAGGCCGGTTAAAGCAGCGCTGCCATCATTGATTGTTACCGGTTTTTTTAGTGCTGTCTGTATGATTAATTCGGTAAGAATACAAGCCACTATTGATAGTAAAACTAGAAGTAAAGCCTTAAAGCCAAAATTCCAGAAGCTAAACAAAGTTGCCGGCAGTAATGCTAGAAAAACCATTTTCATCGCTTTTTCAGTTGATAATTCATCCTTAATATGCGGAGCCGGCGAAACCACTACTTGCGTCTCAAGCATCAAATCGCTCCCCCTTTTACAGTGAACAGTGATCAATAAACATTATCACTTTTCCTTAATTGTGTTTGTATAGAATAATTCCTCTTAAATAGGTTTTGTAAATTGTAAATTATACATTATAAATTTTACATTGTCATTGTTTTTTCTTCGCTGCCATAATTTTGGCTTTGGCGGTTTTAACATCTTGGACAATTGGACGCCGGGCGGGACAGACAAAGGTACAGGAACCGCATTCACGGCAATCCATAATGCCATATTTCTCGGCCAAGGCTAAATCTCCGGCTTTGACCGCATCGGCAATAAAGCAAGGCAATTGATTATAAGGACAGACATCAACGCAACGGGCGCAACGGACACAAGGCGAATCTTCCAAAAGTTTGATTTCGCCCCGTTCCTGGATTAAAACGCCTGAAGTGGTTTTAATCACCGGGAGATCCAATCGGTATTGGGCCGGGCCGGTCATAGGGCCACCAAGAATGATTCGCCCCGGAGTACCGGTGAAACCGCCACAATAATCAACTAACTTGTTTACGGAAGTCCCTAATTTAACCCTCAGATTGCGTGGATTTTGAACAGCCCCCGTAACAGTAACCACTCTACTGATTAAAGGAACGCCCTCTTGAACCGCTTCCGCTAACGCAACTGCCGTAGCAATATTATTTACAACCACTCCCACATCGACCGGCAAGCCCCCGGCCGGGACCGTCCGTTTTGTGATTGCATTGATCAACATCTTTTCTTCACCTTGGGGATATTTAACTTCCAAAGGGACCACTTGAATCCTTGGGTCAACGGATGCTTCACAGATTAAAATTTCAATGGCGTCAGGCTTGTTGACCTCAATACCGATAAAAGCTTGATCAACACCGGCAGCTTTCATCATCGCTTGTAAGCCTAAAATAACTTTGCCTGGAGATTCAACCATTAATCGGTGGTCACAAGTAAGGTACGGTTCACACTCAGCCCCGTTCAAAATCACCGCTTCGACCTTTTTACCTTCTAAGGGCTGATACTTGACATGAGTAGGAAATCCGGCGCCACCCATACCGACCAGACCAATCTGCTGCATTAATTCCCGAATTTGTTCAGCTGATAGATCCGCTAGGCTTGACTTTGGCCCAAAAGCATTAGCTCCACTATTATCATTTTCAATAACAACCGAGGTCACCTTTTTACCGTTAGGATGGGGCAATTCGCTAATTGCGGTTACTTTACCGGGTATACTAGCATGGATCGGAACTGATACAAAACCTTTTGCTTGAGCAATTACTTGTCCTGTCTTGACTTGGTCCCCAACTGCCACTATTACCTCTGCCGGGGCCCCCAAATGTTGTGAGACAGGAAGAGTAACCTGTTCGGGTTCGGGCATAATTTCAATATTCTTGGAAGCAGTCGCTTCTTTGAAATAATGTAAATGCACCCCTCCCTTAAAGGTTTTAGCGCGCATTTCGTCACCTCTCAAATTTATCTGAATTTATTAGAACAATGAAAATTTCGTTGTCTCTGAAAGATCCTCACAATTATTTAATATAACTTATTCCTCGTGGTGAAACAAGTAAATTTTTATTTATCAAGAAGTAAATTGCACTTAAAAAACGCTTATATAATGTGAAATACTAAGTAAATGCTAATCACGGCACAAAGGGCTTGGAAAATAATTCTGTTTCAAACAATTTCTTTAATTATTGTTGGGCGGACTATCGGTTTTAAATTAAAATGGAAACAGTCAAGCACTTTTAGAGCTGCCGCCTCCGCACCAGCTTCATTTTGGGCGTGAATCTCCACCAATATTTGACCTTTTTCAATTTTGTCTCCGACTTTGGCATGAAGTTTTAATCCCACTTCGGGTTTGATAACATCTTCAAGACGATTTCGGCCTGCGCCAAGGTCCATCCCAACTACTCCTAAAGTACGACAATCAATTTTTTCAACCCATCCATCCCATTGAGAAACAACTTTTTGAACCACTGCGGCTGATGGAAGTAATCCAGGCTCTTTGATTACTTCGGAATTACCGCCCTGAGCTTCAATAAGTTCTTTAAATTTCTCCAAAGCTGCTCCGGATGCTAATATTTTTTCAATTATCTCCTCCCCAAGTTCGGAAGTATCAGTAAGTCCGGCCAAGTATAACATTAATCCGCCAAGGGTTAGACATAGTTTGGTCAAATCCGAAGGCCCATTTCCCTTCAAAGTCGCAATTACTTCCGCTATCTCCAAACTATTGCCGATAGCCAATCCTAATGGTTGGTTCATATCGCTTAATACCGCTTTGAAATGCCGTCCGGCCCGGTTACCGATTTCCACCATGGTCCGGGCCAAGTTTAAGGCATTGTTATAATCTTGCATAAATGCTCCATCACCGTATTTAACATCCAATACTACAGCATCAGCCCCAGCAGCTAATTTTTTGGATACGATACTGCTGGCAATTAATGGTATGCTCTCTACGGTTGCTGTTAAGTCCCGTAAAGCATAAAGTTTTTTATCGGCCGGAACTAATGTTTTGGTCTGCCCCATTAATGCAATGCCAATTCGTGAGACTTGCCTGATAAATTCATCCCGGCTTAAATCGGTCCTAAAGCCGGGAATCGATTCTAATTTATCAATTGTCCCACCGGTATGCCCCAACCCGCGACCGGACATTTTGGCAACCGGCACTCCGGCTGCAGCTACTAAAGGCAGTAATACCAATGATGTTTTATCTCCAACTCCGCCGGTACTGTGCTTATCAACTTTTAAACCGGAAATTTCCGACAAGTCTATTTTTTCTCCGGAATTCACCATAGCCAGAGTCAGAGCGGTACATTCCTCAAAGGTCATACCCCGAAAAAAAACAGCCATACACCAAGCACTCATCTGATAATCAGGGATTTCGCCCTTTACATAACCGGAGATTAAAAAATTTATCTCCGCTGCAGTCAATTCCTCGCCCTCGCGTTTTTTCCATATTAAATCATAAACCTTCATTAGTAAACTCCTCCTAACAAAAAACTAATCAAAAATATACAGCGATAATTATCCCTTCATGATTTTGTCGGTTCTAAAAATACGTTCAATTAGCCACGAGTTTACCCGCGGCGTAGATTTAAAAGTTACAAGTAATATTAAAAAACAATAGTTTTAGAAATAAAGCCAAATTTTCATTTGTAAAATATATTATTCGTCAACTGTCAACTGAATAGCTTCCCCTACCGGCCAGGGTTCAAGATTGAACCAGTTGCATAGAGAAGCGGCAATATCGGCGAAAGTTTTCCTAATGCCGAGATTAACTCCTTGAGAAAGTCCCGGTCCAAAAATTAATAACGGAGTATACTCCCTTGAATGGTCGGTGCTGGGAGTAGTCGGGTCTCCGCCATGGTCCCCCGTAATGATCAAAATATCTCCCTTCCGGAGTCGGGGTATATTCTCTGCTAACCACTGATCGACTTCTTTTAAGGCATTATAAAAACCTTCAGTATCATTACGGTGGCCATAAAGCATGTCGAAGTCAATACAATTGGCAAAGACTAATCCTTGAAAATCTTTGGAAATCAACTCGCTAACAAAGGTTAAGGTTTCTTGGTTGTTATGGGTGTGGTTAGAATCGGTCAAGCCTTGCTCCGAAAAGATATCTTCAATTTTGCCCACTCCAAATACGATCATTCCGGCATCCTTGATCCGATCCAAAACAATAGGACCGATAGGTTTTAATGAAAAATCTTTACGTCCTACTGTACGGTAAAAATTACCCGGTCCCCCTAGAAATGGTCTGGCAATTACGCGCCCGACTCCATGCTCACCCTGTAAGATCCGGCGGGCAATTTCACAATCGCGATATAGTTCCTCAAGCGGTACTATCTCTTCGTGTGCGGCAATTTGAAATACACTATCGGCAGATGTGTATACAATCAGTGATCCGGTCTCAAGGTGTTCCGCTCCAAATTCTTCAATAATCGTAGTCCCGGAAGCAACTTTGTTTCCCAGCACTCCCCGTCCTATTTCAACTTTAAACCGGGAAATTATTTCTTCGGGAAAACCATTCGGATAAACCGGAAAAGGTTTGGGTAAAATCACACCAGCCATCTCCCAATGGCCGGTGGTAGTGTCTTTACCGGGAGAGGCTTCAGCCATTTTCCCAAATAACCCTCCTATAATATCCGCAGATAACCCTTGAATATCAGTTAACTTACCTAATCCGGCCTTTTCCAGAAAGGGTAAGTCCATTCCTCCGACTGCCCGGGAAAGATTACCCAAGGTGTTACTGCCTTGGTCACCATAAACCGGTGCATCTGGTAATTCTCCTACTCCCACTCCATCCAGGACAATTAAAAAAACCCGGTTAACCGACATCTAGTTACTCCTTATAAATATTACTTTATTTTGGATAATATTTCTTTTTATATATCAATCTTAATCTAATTCGGTTTAAAGATAGGGGCCGGCCTGCCCAAATAAAACCCTTGACCATAGTTAACACCAATCTCTTTGAGTGCCTTAAAAACATTTTCATTTTCGACAAATTCAGCGATGGTCTCAACCCCAAGGGCCTGGGCCAATTGTTGCATGGCTTCTACAAAAGCACGCTGAGTCGGCTCACGATCCAAGGTTTTAATGAATGATCCATCTAGTTTTAACTGGTTAACGGGAAGATGTTTAAGATACGCGAAAGAATTAAAGCCTGAGCCAAAATCATCCAATGCAAAGCGACAGCCTTTAATCTTCAATCGTGAAATCCAACGGCCAACAAGTTCAAGGTCTCTAACGGCAGTCGTTTCTGTTATTTCAAACCCAATTCTGGAGAAATCCACTCCGCTTTCGATGATACTATCTTCGATGTATTTCAGTAAACTTTCATCAGCCAAGCTTGTTGCAGATAAATTCATAAAAAGTTTAATATTAGGTATTTGTTTCAAAGTAGCGATCACTTTTCCGGCCACCCAACGATCAATCTGGGGCATTAGCCCGAACTCTTCCGCTATTTGGATAAATTCACCGGGAAGGATCACATTGTTTTCAGTTTTCAAACGTATTAAAGCTTCATAATATACAATTTTTTTGCTATTTAGATTCATTATCGGTTGAAAGTATAATAGAAAATCATCTTTAACCAGTGCGTCTTTTAATTTGGCAATCCATCCGGTAGTTAGCGAGAAACGTTCATTTTCATCAGTATCCGGATTATATACTTCGAATCGGTTTTTTCCCATCTTTTTAGCTGTATACATTGCTTTGTCGGCATGGGCCAAAATAGCGCTTAAATCATCAACTCCATCTATTAATACTATTCCGATACTTAACCCAAAATAGAAATAACTCTGCCCCAAAGCAAATTGAAACTCTTCCACTGCCCGACAAATCTTTTCGGCAAGCTTTTTACCATCCTCAATAGTGGTCCCTCTTTCCATTAATAATGCAAATTCATCACCGCCAAACCGGGTTAACACTTGTTTTTGATTGATTTGTTTCTTCAATAAGCCTGTTAAAGCAATCAAAATTTGATCGCCTGCAATATGGCCCAAAGTATCATTGACTAATTTAAAGTTATCAACATCCATAAACAATAGTACCGAACTTTTCCCTTTATGAGCTTGATTGAGCGCTTTTGCAAGACACTCCTCCAAATGCCTCCGGTTTGGTAATCCGGTTAACTGATCGTGAGTAGCTAAGAAAACTAGTTGTTTTTCTTGTGACTCACGTTGGCGGTTAATCTCTTCAAGTTGGGTAGCCATTTGATCGAAGGAGGTAATCAACAAGTCCAATTCGTCATGTTTGGAAAAGGTATTAGGGAATTTTTGTTTTGAGGATAACCGGGTTGTCAACTTACCTTGAGCAAGGGAGTTAAATCCATCTAATAGAATTGCGATTCGCTTACCAAAAATCAGATTAGCCACAATATTAACGATTATTAGTAATAAAAAAATAGCCGTAGCCGAAAAGGCAAGTGATACCAAAAATACTGTCCAAGACTGTTGTTCAAGAAGTTTTTTAGAAAATGAGATTTTCACTAATAGAGGGGCTTCTTGATCGCGAAAAACCGGCAAGTATACGTCCAAAGTACTTGAAGTTTCGTTAAAAAAACGTTTTACTTGTTGTGCAATTGGAATAGGATCAGTTTCTTTCCATAATCGGGATGGATCGTTATGGGCCAAAATTTGACCTTTTACATTGATAATAGCCACTTCCAGTAAATCGGGAGTATCATTTTTAATTTGCTCGCAGATATGACTCAACCCATATAAAGAACGTTCATTTCCGCCTAATCTCAAGTTGAAACGCGCCTTTTGCCATAAGGGTTGGGCTAACGTTTCACCGCGGAGAAAAATCTGACGAGCGATAAAAGCGCGGGTTGAATAATGCGTGATTAATGAATAGGCAGAAATAAGCGCTAATACGACTAAACCTAATATACTAAATAATTTTACAGAGAGACGTGGGGTTTTCATTATTCGGTGTACCTCTGAAAATAAGTCCTAATTTCTTTTGAAAAACGGTTAAACGCAGATTTTGAAAACTCTTTTCCCAGTCTTCGAAATTCAACCAAGTCCGGCTCAATTACTGTCATACCATTTTCTTGCAATATTTTTACTCCGCTGATTTCCTGTTCAACCACATATTGGCGTTGCTTAACCCGAAAATCATAGAAAATTTGGTTTATCAAAATTTGATCCTTATCATTTAATTTTAATTTAAAGGATGGACCGGATAAAACAAGGTGTGGATTATAGACATGCCTGGTGAGTATAAGATAGTTTTGATAATTTTCTAATTTATTGGTAACGATGATTGGGATTGGATTTTCTTGGGCTTCGATTATTCCATTTTGTAATGAAGGCATAACTTGACCCCAGGGCATAGGTGTCGGTAATGCGCCTAAATAAGAAAAGAAATCAATATAAATTAAGTTCTCCATTGTCCTAAGATAAATATTTTTTAAATCGGTAGGTTTATAAACGGGCGTGTTCTTTGTCGTTAATGAACGTAAACCGTTCTCCCAATAACAAATACCTTCGAGCCCTGATTCTTTAAACCGATTTAAAATAGCGGTTCCCGGCTCCCCATCCCAAGCCTGGTAAGCTTGAAAACGATCATAAAATAGATAAGGCAAGTCTAAAATAGCAAGATCAGGGTTATATGTAGAGAGAGGGCCGGTTGAAATAATCGCCAAATCCAATTTACCATTCCGGAGCATTTCGCCTAACTCGGCTTCCTCGCCAAATTGCATATTACTAAATACTTCCAGCTGAATCCGATTATTGGTGCAGGTTGCTATTTCTTTTTGGACCTCTATTGCTGCAAGGTTAATCGGATGATCTTTAGGGGCTCCGTGAGCTAAATTAATTTGAATCGGGTTAAGCTCACCGAAAATTGGAATAGATAAGAAGCAGAACACAAAAAGGCTTATAACTATAAATTTATACGAATAAAAATTATTGATTTTTCTATGTATTAATTCTATAAATAAACTCATAGACTCACTTTATCCCTTTTCTAAATATAAATACAACAGCCTTAATGATTATAAAATTGACGCAATGCAATTTATTAATTATTCGTTAATTAACAGCCAAATCCTTTTTGATTCTTACCGTTTAAGATAGCATAAAATCATAGAGTTAACCAAATTACTACCTTAGTTAAAGGCAAAGAAACTTGTTTAACATATTTTTAAAATTAATTTAACCGGCAGGTTTCCAAACGTAAAAACCGAAGATCTGGATTATCCCTTTTATTAAAACAAATATTAATAAAATGGAGGGTTTTTAATTGTAAAAAGAGAATAAAAATTTGGCAAAGTAATCACGACTGGAGTGAGATGATGAAGGATATTATTTTTGGCGTGCTCGGAGGTTTAGTTCTTTTTATCTATGGGATGAACCTAATGGGTGAAGGCCTTAAAAAAGCCGCTGGAGAAAAATTACGTCTTATACTTGAAACCATAACCAGAAACCCAATTTCCGGAATTATCGTAGGAATGTTGGTAACCACAATTATTCAAAGCAGTAGCGCTACAACGGTAATGGTAGTTGGTTTTGTGAATGCGCGGCTAATGACATTGCGACAAGCAATCGGAGTAATTATGGGGGCTACTATAGGGACCACGATCACCGCCCAATTAATTGCCTTCAATATTGGTGAATATGCGTATTTAATAGCTGCTTTAGGTTTTGTTCTTTTCTTTTTCATTAAATACAAAAACTGGCAATATGTTGGTGAAGTTTTTTTTGGTCTTGGAGTTTTGTTTATCGGATTAAACACTATGTCGGATATGCTTAAACCTTTGGCAAACCATCCGATTTTTGCCGAATGGATTATTAATCTTGGTAAACATCCGGTAATGGGAGTTATAATCGGAACCTTAATGACAGTAATCGTCCAAAGTAGCAGCGCTACAATTGGCGTCCTTCAGACTATCGCATCCCAGCCCGTAATAGTAAATAATATGGTCCAGCCTTTAATTCCCCTAACTTCGGCAATTCCAATCCTATTGGGTGATAATATCGGTACAACTATTACCGCCCTCCTAGCAAGTATTGGAACGAACAAAGTAGCTAAACGGGCTGCCGTTGCCCATACCCTTATAAAAATTTTTGGGTGTCTTATCTTTTTGATAATGATGCCTTTATTTTTAAAATTCGTATTATTAATTCCGCCACATATCGACCCCGCTCAAGGTATTACAGGCGTAGACATTATCAAACGTCAAATTGCTAACGCCCACACATCATTTAATATATTTAACACAATTATCTGGTTACCGTTAATTGGATTTTTAACAATGCTTGTTACAAAAATAATCCCTGGTGAAGATGCACGCATTGAAAAAGGCGTTAAATTTCTCAACTCACGGTTTACTAATAATGCCCCCGTTGCTTTGGAACTTTCCGCCAAAGAACTTGTACGGATGGGGGAATTTGCTGGTGATATGCTTAATGCTGTAAGAAAAGCATTCCTCGCTTCGGATTCATCTAAAAGGCAAGAAGTTGATGATTTTGAAGAGAACCTTGACTATTTACAAGAGCAGATTATTAAATATATGTCTACTGTTGTTTCCCAAATTTCCTTAACCGAGCCAGAAGCCTTACGTTTGACCGATCTGATGCATGTTGTCGGGGATATTGAACGTATCGGCGATCACTGTGTCAATGTTATTGAACTATCCGAATATAAAACCAAAGAAGGACTCAAATTTTCCTCTCAAGCCAACCAGGAACTGGAGAGTATTTTTAACCTTACTTCCGAAATGATATCAAACGCAATCGAAGCTCTACGTAATAATGATTTCAAATCAGCCCACCGTGTTTTGGAACTTGAAGAAAAAATGGACCGGATGGAAGCAGAGTTAAGGTTCAATCACATTAATCGTCTAAACCAAGGAACCTGCAACCCTCAATCTGCTGTTTGTTATGTTGAGTTAATGCATAATTTAGAGCGAATAGCCGACCACTGCAATAATATTGCCGAAGCAGTTTTGGATCTTGAAAAGGACTGAAAATAATTGGACAGATTGAATTAATTGGATCTGGGTTTTACACGGAATAATCCGCACTACCACAGATTTAAATAAAAGGATTAGATTAAAGACCATGGCATAATGCCCATGGTCTTAATTCTGCAAAACTTCAAGCTAATTTGCCCTCCTCATTCCAGTAACCTGTTATCTCCTCAGTGACCTCAACCTCTAACTAAACCCTTAATATCGAAAATAATCAAAAAATATACGCCTCATAAAAAAAATACCATTGCAATATCTCAATGTTATTAATTGAACATAAAATATATTGGGTCCCCAATAAACCAGCTTCAGGAGGTGAATTAAATATGGCAGACGCTCAATTCGACGGATTCTTCGGTGGTTGGTGGTGGATCATATTAATTATTATTTTCTTCTGTTGTTGTTGTAATCGGCGTATCTGTTAGGTCCTATATATAAATCAAATGATGACAAAGTCAAAACAAAAACGCCGTGAAGTTAGGTTATCTTCCGGCGTTTTTATTCTCTATTTACCGTAAAACCTATAAAATCGGTCAAATCCTTCTCTTTCAAGCCCACACCCAAAGTTCCGTTAAGTCTTTTAACAACCTCGCCGTTTTCAAAATATAGTACACTCGGCACTACTTCTACCTCATATTTATCTGCCACCACCCAACGGTCATCCTCTACCAACAAAAAACCTTCCTTACTATGAGCATACTTCATAAATACTGGTAAGAAGCTAGTGCAATATGGGCACCAAGAGGCGTAAATCAAGGCAATAATGTAGTCTTTACCACCTAAAACTTTATTAAGCTCTTGCTTATTTTTAACTAAAAAATGCTCACTGAGATTATCCATATAAATCCTCCGGATATAAAACTGATCATAAATTTTTTAGTATTCCGATTTTTTCCCCGTCATCTCCTCAATTATAACTTTAATAACTTCCGTTTTTTTGAGCATATCTTCCGGATAATTTTGACTTTCTTTGGTAAACTTGCGCATCATAATATCCAGGGCTTTCTTTTTCTCCCCAGGTTCTTCCAAAAAATATGCTTTTCCAAAACCAATCACTGAATAATATTTGATCCCCCAATTACACGGTTGTTCCCCTGGAACAATTTCTACTTTTGATTCGACTTCAAAACAGATCTGATTGTTCTTCCTAATTAGATCAATCTTCTTCCCTTCATTGGCTGAATGGAGATATAAATATCCGTCCTGATATCCAAAGATCATCGGAACTACATAAGGTTTTTCCCAATCACACAGGGCCACTCTACAAACCGGCTCATCTTTAAGGATGGTTTCAATTAAGCCATAGTCCGTGATTTCCTTATCTTGTCTTCGCATCTTTCCCCCTAATATAATTAATCGATAACAAGAAGTTTATGGAAGAACTAACTAGGCCTTCAGAACCATTTTTTAGTTTCTCCCTGTTTTTTATTCACCATACTTTTTCACTCAAAATCTGATTACAATCGATCAACCGAACTTCAGGAGCCGTTATATAACCTTCTTTTGCTCATTTTTCCCTATTAATTCTGTAAACTTTATTAAGTTCCTTCCTTGTGAATTTAGAATTATTAAGTTCTTATAAAATTTTATCGTTTCGAATTGCCGCTGCTAATAACTGAAGCCCATAATTAATAAAATCATCTCTTTTAATCTGATGATATTTTTCGATACCCTCTCCTTTTTCGGAAATGATGTTCAAAAAGCCGATTGAAAGATATACCCCTGCATATGCTCCCATTTTAGGGTCCAAATCAGCCCGGATGCTTCCGTCCTTTTTACCTTCTTCAATTGTGTAGGCAAACTTCTGAAACATTATGTCGCCTACCTTCATCATTTTCTGAAAATTAACGCTGATATCCTTATTGTTTTTAATTACATTACAATAATTTAATAAACGAAAAGCCGAGGGAAAATCCTTTGAAAATTGAAAGTATGCCAACCCGGAAAGACGAAATTTTTCATATCCGTTATTTCCCTTCGCCAATGCATCTTCAAAATAAGAAAATAGCCGTTCGAACCATTTCAAGGCCACTGCAAAATATAAATCTTCTTTGTTTTTAAAGTATTGGTACACAGTACGTTTTGTAAATTGAGCTTCCCCGGCGATTTCATCCATGGAAGCGCCTTCATAGCCCTTTTCGAAGAATACTTTTTCAGCTGCGTTTACAATTTCTACTTCCCGTGCTTGTTTGTCCTTTTCCCGTCTTGAATATTTACAATCCAAAATTTTTTCTCCCTCCGCTTGACTCTATTAATTAAAAATGGTATACTCTCAGTATACTAAATAAACTATTGGTTAATTAAGTATACTAATAGTATATTATAATTTCCGGTTTTTATCAATTTAAATACTTTTAACGAGGAGCTAAACCATGAAAAAAATATTGCTTTATTCCAGTGTCGCCCTAGGAATTTTTACATTATGTCAATTTTCAAACATATCTTCATTCCAATCCCAGGCGAAAGAACATCGCCCCAATACAAGCGGCAAAATTAATAAAAATATTTACACCGTAAAAGCGGGTATATCAAATTTTTATATTGTAACCAATACTATTGATTATATTTGCATTGACGCCGGTTCAAATCTAAAAAAAGCAAAACAAGAATTACATAAATTAAATATCAATCCGGAAAAAATACAAATTTTGTTATTAACCCATAGCGACCAAGACCACACTACTGCCTTAAGTCTATTTAAGAATGCTCAAATTTATCTTTCAATAGATGAGGAAGAGATGGTCCTTAATAAAAAGCGTCGCTTATTTGGTTTTATCAATAATAAACTTCCCAATAACTACTATATTCTAAATGATGGTTGTGAAATTAATATTGGTGATATCAAAGTCCGAGCAATAGCCACTCCCGGCCATACCTCCGGATCAACCAGTTATTTAGTGAATAATCATATGCTATTTACCGGAGATACTCTAAGCCTAAAAAACGGCAAGGCTGCTCTCTTCACTCCCAGTTTTTTTAATATGGATGAAAAAACTCAGGAAAAATCGATTAAGAAATTAGCACTCCTAGAAAATATAGCGTTTTTATGTACCGCACATCATGGTTACACCGACAAATTTAAATTTGCTATGAAAGAATGGAGGAACGAACTTGAAAACTAAAATCTTTTATTTTTCCGCCACTGGTAACTCTTTAAATATTGCCCGAAGGGTCGCTGTCGGACTTGATGCACTGCCCCCGTGGCAATATCGTTATAAATAATGGCAAACCGATCTGGAAACATGATTGCGAGCTTTGTTTCAATTAAAAGATCTTTTACAAGAATAAAAATAAAAAAACCTCGATTTTACTTAACGAGGTTTTTTTATTTATTTGAGTTATTTTTATTAATCAGAATCAGAAACCAACCAATCCATAGCCTCTTCCTTACTGGCAAAAATCGGTAAGTTCCGGCCCGTTAATCTCATTACTCCATCGAAGACTATTTTCGTCATCCCATGAATTCCTATAACCGCTCCTTTTTTTACATAGGATTTGTTATGTTCAGTAAATCCCCTAAAATCTGCGACCACTTCACTACTATAACGAGTATCGGAAAAATTAACCAGGGTTAATGCTGAAGCATGAGAATAAGTTTCGATCACTTTTTTTCCATTTTCAATGGTAGCTTTGATTTCATCACGCCGTTGAATATCTAGCCCTGAAAAATCCAAATAAACGACTTCTTTTCCCTTGTGAATAATCTTCTCAACTCGACTCATTAATTTCCTCCCGTCCATTTCTAAGTCTTTATTTATAAATTTATCTATAATTTTATCATTAAATAAACGATTAGTTCAAGGGGATTTCTATTAAATGATTAAAACTTTTATTTCATTATATAATAAAAAATTTAAACAATTTCCTAATAAATCCAACAAAATTTTTGTAAAAAAAATAACCACCCTAAAAGGTGGCAAATTACAAACATTTCGTGCAAACATTAATTTTAAAAACCTAAAACCAAAACCTTTAAAGAAAACAACTACCCCATTTTGGAAGCCGGCTAGATATCCGCTATGGGGTTTGAGCATTTACCTGTCCACTGGCGCCTGCGTCAAATAAATGCTCGGTAGTCCCTACAGGAACTTATCCGTACAAAGAGGGACTGTATAAATATTATAACCTACTAATCGAAATTCACAAAACACCATTTATCTGGGATATTGGACTAATTTATCTAAAAAACCTTATTATTTTAAAATAGCTTCATATTATCTAGAAATTTGAGGGTAATGCTATTATTTAGAAATTTAAAGAGACCTGTAGTAACCTTATCTCCGGCTACCGCACCACGTTACGTGGATACCTGCAACCTTTCGGCTACAAACACCCATTACACGTACTACGATAACCTTTGACCGACTGCTATCAAAACTTGGGGATCTACCTGCAATCTCTCGACTGCAAGCAAACCCTTTCGCTCTGATAACAATCTGGGCTCGACCGCCATAGATAAGTTTCCCTACCACGACGATCTCATCAACCGCCGTAATAAGTTGGCCCACCTATGACAATCTGCGCTCAGACCGATATGAATCCAAACTTTACGGACCCATATCGATCAGTTGCTCGACTGATAACGACCTTTCAGGCCTCTGGGGCAAGGCCGTTATCAATCTGCGCCTCGGCTACTACAAATCTCTGAGTATAGATTAACCTCTCATACCCAGATTTATTCTTGGTAAATAATGTTAATTATAATTAATTGACTTTTGGCTGCGAGCTATTGGCTATTAGCTCTTTCAATAAGTTTTTTGGCCCAAGAACATAACCATCATATAACTAAAAGCCAATAGCCAATAGCTAAACTTCTTTCTTTATTCATTATTTGTTTCCCCGTTAGCTGCCGCTAAATCACAGAAAAGTTTACGTAAGGCTTTTTTCTCAATTCTTGAAACATAGGATCGGGATATCCCCAACATTTTGGATATTTCCCTTTGGGTTTTATTAATACCGTCATTTAAACCATATCTAAGTTCAATCACTTTTTTTTCCCGCCGGCTTAACTGATTCAATCTCTCCCTTAGTTTCTCCTCTTCAAGAAGGGTTTCGACTTGTTCGGAAACCACCTCATTACCGGTATCAAGAATATCTATAAGGGTAATTTCATTCCCTTCTTTATCGGTCCCGATCGGATCATAAATGGAAAGATCGTTTTTGTTCTTTTTAATACTACGGAGGTGCATCAAAATTTCATTTTCTATGCAGCGAGCAGCATATGTAGCTAGTCTGGTATTTCTGTTCCTTTTAAATGTGCCAATTCCCTTTATCAACCCAATAGTCCCGATGGAGATTAAATCGTCAATATCTTCGCCGGTACTGTCGAATTTCTTGACAATATGCGCCACCAACCTGAGATTCCGCTCAATCAAGATATGTCTTGCCTCTTCATCTCCATGTTCCAATTTAATTAAAAGAGCGCTTTCTTCCTCCTCTGATAAAGGTAGTGGAAAAACATTATTATTCGAAATATAACCGAAGAGATAATAAAAACCGGCTACTATTAGTTGAAATGCCGGCCCAATGACGGGTATAACCATGCTGTACAGACACCTCCATAGGAATTAACGGGTTGTTTGCACAAAATGCAAATTGACTCCGTACCAATATTCCTATGTTTTTAAGGGAGATTCTGTGCTAGTCTATTCTCGTGGTAATTTTATCCACTATTTTTCGAAAAATAGGCGCTGCAGTTGTACCACCTGAAATTCCCTTCTCGCAAAAAACTACTATTGCAAAACGGGGATTATTCAATGGAGCAAAACCCGCAAACCAAGCATGATCCTGAAGGTCTCGGCTCTCACTGTTTTGAACGGTACCGGTTTTTCCCGCCGCTTTACATGAAGGCTGGGCATCCCTACCGGTCCCATATTCTAAAACAGCCGCCATCATTTTTTGAACTTGCAAGGCAGTCTTTTTCCGTATTACCCTTTTAGGTGGTTCGTTTAATTCAAACTCTATCAATTTACCTTTATTATTAATTTTCCCCTTTATTAAATGCGGCACTAATCGAACCCCATCATTGGCAATAGTTTGGATCAGGGAAGCCACTTGTAAAGGAGTAGCAAAAACCAGCTCTTGCCCTAAGGCAAGGTTAGCCCTTTCTCCAAATGATAAACCAATTCCGGTAGGAAGGGCTCCCCATGCCTCATCAACCAATCCAATATTAGCAGGCCTTCCAAATCCAAAATTATCAGCATAATTTAAAATCAAACCGGGATCTAACCGCAAACCAAGTTCAATAAAGACCGGATTGCAGGAATAGGCAAAAGCTTCGGTAAGACTAATAAAACCATGTCCATTTTTATCCGGAGCAGTAGTGCATTTCCAAATTTTCTCGCCTATTTGTAAATATCCTTGATCCCTAAAAAATTCATCCTCAAATACTATATTTGAATCGAGACCGGCACAGAGTAATACTGATTTAAAGACCGAACCTGGAGGATATGCAGTAATTGCTCGATTAATAAATGGATTTTCCGGATTATTCAGACTTGATTCTATATTAGCCAATGTTACCATAGGACGACTAGCCATGGCTAAAATAGCGCCGCTTTTGACATCTAATACTACTATTGCACCGCAGAAATTTTCACCATCAAGAATTCCCTCGACTAGAGTTTGAATGGGAAGATCAATTGTTAAAAAATAACTATTCGGATTTTGATGTTCTACTGAACGTAAACCTAATCCGAGAAGTGGTTGATCTGTAGCGTCGGATAAGGATTGAATTGTTGCCGAAAAAGAAGGGTTCTTAAAAACTGGCTCCAAAGAATACTCTAATCCGGACCGACCTTCATCTCCTGCAAGCATCCCCAATATATGCCAGGCCAATTGTTTTGGTTGACCTCTCCCGGTTTGATTGGCAACTACCTTAAAATTAGGGTCTTCCAAAGAAATAATCCGTTTAATCTCAGAGTTATTTAAGGGTTTTGCATATATCCAGTATTTTTTGGCCAGATTAGATTCAGTTGCTTTAAACAAATTAGGTGCGAGGAAGGATAGTTTTTTTTGATACTCCGTTAAGCTTTTACGGTTGACGTTCCTTACAAGTAAGTACCAATTTTGGATTGGGCCTCGAAGTAACCTGCCATTCCGGTCACAGATCGCTCCTCTTAAATGATTTTCTTGGAGTAACAAACCATGTTGTCCCGCAGCCAGTTTTGCAAATTTTTCAAAATTAATCACTTGGATTTGAAACAAACGAATTATAAGGGCAATCAATAGAAGGAAGCAAATCCCAAAAAGAAACAGGATCCGCTGATAAGATTTTTCTTCACTCAGGGTTATCCCCTCCGTAACAAATTAAAAAACCCCGGTTATAGTTTAACCGGGGTTAATTAGTTTTATTTTCCAATTTAACTTTTATTATATTCTGATTTTAAATAGGCCTCAATGAATGAGTCAAGTTCGCCGTCCATAATCGACTGAACATTACCGGTCTCAGCTTCGGTTCGATGGTCTTTAACCATAGTATAAGGACAAAAAACATAAGAACGGATCTGGTTTCCCCAGGCAATATCAGTATACTCACCTTTTATCTGGGCTAGTTTGGCTTCTTGTTCTTGCCGGTATTTCTCGAATATTTTAGCTTTTAACATTTGCATCGCCCGATCACGGTTTTGAAATTGCGATCGTTCGTTCTGGCAAGCCACGACGATTCCAGTAGGAATGTGAGTTATCCTAATAGCCGATTCAGTCTTGTTTACATGCTGGCCTCCCGCGCCGCTTGACCTATAGGTATCAACCTTTAAATCTTCCGATCGAATTTCGACTTCGATTGAATCATCAATTTCCGGTACGGTATCCACTGAAGAAAACGAGGTGTGTCTTCGTCCCGAAGCATCAAAAGGCGAGATCCGGACCAGTCGATGGACTCCTTTTTCACTCCTCAGATAACCATAAGCATTTTCACCGGATATTTGAAGTGTAACGCTTTTTACTCCGGCCTCATCACCCGGCTGATAATCCAGAAATTCAACCTTAAAACCTTTACGCTCAGCCCAACGTACGTACATTCGAAGGAGCATCTCTGCCCAATCTTGTGATTCGGTACCGCCGGCGCCGGGATGAATGGTTAAATAAGCATTAAAGCGGTCATACTCGCCATTCAACATGTTACTCAATTCTAAATTATTTACTTCCTTGGTTAAATTATTAACCCCGTCGAATATCTCCTTTAATAGTTCCTCTTCACCTTCACTTACCGCCATTTCTAAAAGTCCGGATAACTCTGACTCCTGGTTGTCCAGACGTTCAATCAGTTCCACCTGGTTTTTTAAAGAGGTAAGTTCCTGTAAAACTTTTTGGGCTTGGGCCGGATCATTCCAAAGATCTGGAGCAGTTGAAAGAGCGCTTAACTCCTCGATACGATCTTTTTTGGCTGCTAAATTAAAGATACTCCCTCATTTGCTGCAATCTTTTCTTTAAATCCGTTAATTGACTACGTAACTCACTAGGTTCAATCATGCAATCACCTCATCTAAAATGTAAAATATATCAAGTTTCTAAACCACAACATTTTTTATACTTTTTACCACTCCCGCAAGGGCAAGGATCGTTTCGCCCGACTTTTTTCCCAACTACCCGTTGTTGTACCGCCGGGCTTCCATCTTCGTTCAAGTTAGTGGAGATATTACGGAGTTTAGGCCTTTGGGTAACTTTTTCTTCGGAAGTTATTTGAATTTTAGCTAAAGTTCTAACTACTTCCTCATTAATACTATCACGCATATCCTTAAACATCTGATAAGCTTCAATTTTATAAGCCACCAACGGGTCATTTTGACCGTATGCACGGAGGCCAATACCCTCTTTTAATTCATCCATGGCCTCTAAGTGATCCATCCATTTCACATCGATGGTCCTTAGCATTACTAAACGCTCAAACTGGCGTAAATGCTCGCTCCCGATCTCCGTTTCTTTAGATTTATAAATATCCAAAGCTCTATTAAGAATAATTTCCTTTAGTTCCTGATGGTTAACCCGTTCCAATTCCTCAATGGTAATAGCATCCGATGGAAGAAGGGTTGTATATACCGCTTGCAATAATCCTTCCAAATCCCACTCTTCCGGTATTATTTTTGCGTTTGCGTAGATTTCCAATAGATTATCGGTAACTTCTCCGAACAATTGAATTACCTTTTGGTGCTCATCTGCCCCAAACAGCAGTTGCTTCCGGAGCTCATAAATAATTTCCCTTTGTTTATTAAGAACATCGTCATATTCCAAAACGTGTTTCCGAATATCAAAATTCCGGTTTTCCACTTTGCGTTGAGCGGCTTCGATTCTTCGGGCAATTGCCGAATGCTCGATGGGCATATCTTCAGTCCAACCTAAGCGTTCCATCAAACCTGATATCATTTCGCCACCAAAAAGACGCATCAAATCATCTTCCATTGAAACATAGAAACGAGAAGCTCCGGGGTCACCTTGCCGACCGGCTCTACCGCGCAATTGATTATCAATCCGGCGGCTTTCATGACGTTCCGTTCCAATAATATATAACCCACCCGAATTCACCACTGCTTCATGTTCCTTGGAAGTGATGGTTTTTGCTTCTTGAAGGGTCAATTGATATTCTTCCGGTGTTGCTTCGGCAGGGTCAATCCCGCGGGACCGTAAAAAATCCTTTGCTAAAAATTCAGCATTACCACCTAAAATGATGTCCGTACCACGGCCGGCCATATTAGTAGCGATAGTAACCAACCCCAACCGGCCTGCTTGAGCAATAATTTCAGCTTCCCGCTCATGGTGTTTGGCATTCAAGACCTGATGAGGCACACCTTTCTTCTTCAGCATGTTACTTAACTCTTCCGACTTTTCGATTGAGATTGTCCCAACCAATATTGGCTGTTTATTCTGGTGTACTGCTACAATATCCTCAACCACGGCTCGAAACTTACCGGATTCGGTTTTATAAACCACATCAGGATGATCAATCCTGATCATCGGTAAATTGGTGGGAATAACAACTACCTCAAGACCATAGATCTTCCTGAATTCCATCTCCTCGGTCTCGGCAGTACCGGTCATACCGGCAAGTTTGTTATACATCCGAAAATAATTCTGGAAGGTAATTGTCGCTAAGGTTTGACTTTCCCGTTCAATTTTAACTCCTTCCTTCGCCTCAATGGCTTGATGAAGTCCGTCACTATATCGGCGGCCAAACATTAACCGTCCGGTAAATTCATCGACAATTATCACTTCACCGTCTTTGACAACATAATCCCGGTCGCGCTTCATTAGTTCCTTAGCCCGGAGTGCTTGATTCAATTGATGAACCAATTCGGTGTTCTCGTCATCGTACATATTTTCAACATTGAGCATTTGTTCGACTTTGGTAACGCCTTCTTCAGTTACAACCACAGTCCTGGCTTTTTCGTCTACGGTATAATCAATTTCATTTTTTAACTTCGGGGCGATTCGAGCGAATTTGTAATATAACTCAGTTGATTCATCCGCCTGGCCGGAAATGATCAACGGAGTTCTAGCTTCGTCAATTAAAATGCTATCAACCTCGTCGACAATGGCATAATTTAATTCACGTTGAACCATGTCCTCAACGGAAAAAGCCATATTATCGCGAAGATAATCAAAACCAAATTCATTATTGGTTCCATATGTGATATCACAACTATAAGCATGCCTGCGCTCTTCCGAGTTTAAATTGTGAAGGATTACTCCAACCGAAAGTCCCAAAAAACGGTAAACCCTTCCCATCCATTCGCTATGAAACTTGGCCAAGTAATCATTAACCGTAACTACGTGTACTCCACGACCAGTTAGGGCATTTAAATAAACCGGTAAAGTAGCTACGAGAGTTTTTCCTTCCCCGGTCTTCATCTCGGCAATTTTACCTTCATGAAGCACAATGCCGCCCATTAATTGAACGTCAAAGTGTCTTTGACCGAGGGTCCTTTTGGCCGCTTCACGAACCACCGCGAAAGCTTCCGGCATAATGTCGTCCAGTGATTGGCCCTCCGTTAACTTCCGTTTAAACTCGTCACTTTTTGCACGGAGCTCAGAATCGTTCAATCTCTCAATCTCAGGTTCCAAGGAATTAATCTCTTCAATTGCTTTCCTTAGGCGTTTCACTTCCTTAAGATTGGTATCCCATAATTCAGCTAACATTTTCAGCATGAAATCCACCTCAACTTTTTTAAAGACCGAAAAAATCATTTATTGCCGAACAAAAAAACAAGCCCCTAGTAATATGACTAAAAACTATATTTTTACAACGTATTTGCGGTAAAAAAGTGCCATCCTTAATCACCGTAATATTATACCACTAGGTTTATTTAAAAACAAATAGTTCCTAATCTTGGTGATGAAGGAATCTTTTGTTCTTTATAGAAGTTTATTGGGATAAATGTGAATCGGGGTGATCAAAATGAGCGAGATGTATTTGAAACTGGACTCAAATGATTTAAATAGAATCTTTCAAACTAACCAACCGTTGGAAATAATCATTAATAAAGCCTCGGACAATGGCCGTTTTGAGGAAATATCCGGTAAGGCCACAATCTTAGCTGTCGATGCAACAACGATGACTCTTTCTCTCTCCCGAGATTTACTGGATTGGTTCGATCTGTTTCTTCCCCAAAAAATGATAGCCATTCAATCATGTAATTCTAATGAATTAATCTTTTTCCGTAGTAAAATTTTAAGACGAACTATTCAAGAAAGCTTTCAAATCATCATTGAAAGCCCCCGAGTGGTTATTAAAAGAGAACGGAGAGTCAGTAAGCGCAAACCACTTTTTACCCAAGTAAATTATCGTATGTTACGTCTGGGAGATCGAGATTTAAAACATCTCACTTCCAAAATAGGTACCGGAGAAAGCAAGGATGTAAGTAAAGGCGGCATCACACTTCTTACCAATCTGCAACTCCCGGTAGGAATCACTTTGTTAATCGAATTTCCTTTAGCTGGAAAAAGCATTTCAGTGATTGGCCGGGTTCAGCATGTCCATCCCATGCAAAAATCCGACTATTCTTATATAGTTGGAGTTCAATTTATTCAACCGGGTCCCGAAGAACAAGATTTAATTGACAGAGGTATTTCAAAAGATGATGCCCTCCATAAAGGCGGACTTTCTTTATAGATAAACGCAATCGAAGTGGGTGTAAAAATTTAATTTCCCATTATCATCAAAAATTCAAATACCGAGTTGGTGTCAAAAGGGCATTCATTTTTATATCATGGCTTTCGACAGGTACTTCCGGAACTAATTGAAAATCATATGCAAGGCCCAGCTTGAATCCGTTTGATATTTTTGAAAGAAACCGGTCGTAATAACCTCCCCCATGACCAAGACGATGTCCTTTTTCATCAAAGGCAACCCCGGGTGCAACGATTAACTCCAATTTACAGCTATCTATTACAAACGCTCCCGGGTCAGGCTCCATCAAACCGTATGAAGCTGCTTGAAGTCTGCTTAAATCCTTAATTACCGCTGCTTTCAAATCACGTTCCGGCGTACATACCGGAAGGGTTACCGTTTTACCCAGATTCAGTAAATAATTTATAATCCTTATCGTTGCTGCTTCTTTTCGGACCGAATAATAAATCATAATATAATTAACACTTTTTAAAATCTCCAACTGGCAAAAATTACGGTATAAATCCCCGTTCAGAGCTTGGTACTTTTCTTGTGTCAATCCACCCAAACGTGCTTTAATTTCCAAACGGAGTTCTTTTTTGGATAAAATGGCAGTCATTTGGAAATTACACCTCCTTGAACCAGCAAATTTCTGATTACCGCTCCCGCAATAATCATTCCTGCTACCGGAGGTACGAAAGAAATACTGCCCGGGATTTGTCTACGTTTATTGATTACTTCGAAATCATTGGCCGTATAATCCCGAACTTCCATTTCAGTTATTAATTTAGTTTGTTGTGGAATTTCAGTAGAAAAAAGCACTTGAACTCCGGAAGTGACACCATGTTTTCGAAGTAAGGAACGAACAGCTTTCGCTAACGGGTCGGTATGAGTTTTGCTAATATCAGCCAGTTGAAAACGGAGTGGATCAAGTTTATTACCGGTACCCATTGAAGAAATTATCGGAATGCCCTTTTGGGTGCAATTAAGAATTAGATCTACTTTGGATGTAACAGTATCGATAGCGTCAATTACAAAGTCCAAATCCGAGGTTAATAGTTCCTCACGATTAGTTGCTGAATAGAACTTTTGATGAAGTCTTAAGCTGATAGCGGGATTAATCTCAAGTAAACGCTCAGCCATAACTTCCACTTTTGGCCGACCGACGGTACTTTCCAGAGCATGTATTTGACGGTTTAAATTTGTAATACAAATCTCATCATAATCTACCAAGGTCAAAGAGCCGATTCCACTGCGGGCTAAGGCCTCTACAGTAAAAGAACCAACTCCTCCCACCCCGAATACGGCTACTTTTTTCTGTGCCAACTTGGCCAAACCATCGCTACCAATTAATAATTCCGTACGTGTAAAACGGTCCACTATGTACTCCTTTTTTCTCGATAATTTCCCCAATCAACTTACCATTTTTCAAATAGGAATACAAGCAAGTAAACCAAAAAACAAGTAAATAAAATAAAAGGACGATCTCCTAGTCGCCCTTTAATAATTCCCAAAACAAAATTTATATTTGTATATTGTCAATTGTACATAGTTAAATTAAAAAACCCCGCTATGCCGCTATGCTGAACGTTACCTGAACCCTGCTCACGCAAGGTGGGTGTCCTCCTACGGATATTATGTGTCCTCTCGGAGAGGCTTACACGCCATCAATAGAGACGAACTCCCAAGGTATTTATGTTGGTTCATAACAAATTCAGCTTCACCACGTACAAAGCAGGGATTCTTAGTATAAAGTGAATAAACTTTACTCTTTTTTCGTTTTAATCATATCATAGCTTGAGATGCGCTTCAAGTTCCAAAGTACGGCAAATTCCTTTAATTCAAGGCAAAATAAATGTTAATTATTAAAGTATTATCAATTATCTACTTTAATATTTAGGTCCTTTAGCTGCCCGGGCGATACTTCCGAAGGGGTTTCGCTCATTAAGCAAGTAGCGCTGGCTGTTTTTGGAAAAGCAATTACATCACGGATTGAATTCCTTCCGGCAAGCAACATGACCAAACGATCAAGCCCAAAGGCGATTCCACCATGAGGTGGAGTTCCATACTCAAAGGCTTCCATCAGATATCCGAATTTATCCATTGCTTCTTCAGTGGAAAGACCAATGGCCTTAAACATTTTCTCCTGGAGACTCCGTTGATAGATACGTAGACTACCACCGCCCAGTTCTACTCCGTTTAAAACCAGATCATATGAGTTAGATCTGACTTTTCCGGGATCGGTAATCAATTTATCAACATCCTCTGAGAGTGGAGAAGTAAAAGGATGGTGTACAGCAACATAACGCTGTTCCTCTTCGTCGTATTCAAGTAAGGGGAAATTCAACACCCATAAAAGATTAAAAGAATTTTCAGCAATTAGTTTTAAACGTTTGCCGAATTCCAAACGGATTTGTCCCATCGCCGTAAAAGCGGTTTTTGGTTTATCGGCGACCAGCAAAATTAAATCTCCCTGTTTAGCATTAAAACGTTCGATTATTTTGTTAAGTTCTTCCGGAGAGAAAAATTTAGCAATCGGTGACTTGAATCCTTCCTCAGTTAGCGCCAAATAAGCCATACCCTTGGCGCCATAGGTCACGGCTAGCGGTGAAAGTTCATCCAGCTGGCTCCGGGTATAGTCGGCGCAACCGGGAACACAGATTCCAACAACTTTTCCGTTATTTGCAACTGTAGTTGCAAAAACCTTAAATCCTGATTCAGCTACCAGGTCTGAAATATCTACCAACTCAAGCCCGAAACGGGTATCAGGTTTATCTGAACCAAACCGGTTCATCGCTTCCTCATACTCAATCTTGGGAAAAGGCCGGGCCAATTCCTGCCCGATGGTTTCCTTAAAAATTTTAGAGATCATTTCTTCCATCAAATCCAGCAGTATCTGTTGATTAAGAAACGACATTTCAATATCGATCTGGGTAAACTCCGGTTGACGGTCGGCGCGAAGATCTTCATCCCTGAAACAACGGGCAATCTGAAAATATCTCTCGAAACCGCTAACCATCAACAATTGTTTAAAAAGCTGCGGTGATTGGGGTAGAGCATAAAACCGACCTGGGTTGACACGGCTGGGAACTAAAAAATCGCGAGCCCCTTCCGGAGAACTCTTCGTTAAGATTGGAGTTTCAATCTCCAGAAACCCTTTTTCATCTAAAAAATCCCTCGCTATTTTGGTGACCCGATGCCGTAGGATAATGCTCCTTTGCATCTCGGGCCGGCGTAAGTCCAGGTACCGATATTTAAGCCGGATGGTCTCATCGGCGTCAAGCTCTTCCGTTATATAAATCGGAGGTGTTTTCGCTTCGTTTAATATTTCCAAAACCGATGCCAAAACTTCGATTTCACCCGTAGGCATACTGGTATTAACAGACCCTTCCGGACGGGCCGATATAACTCCTTTGACTGCAATTACAAATTCACCGCGTAAATTTTCAGCTAGTTTAAATGATTTTGGATCAAGTTCCGGGTTAAAAACTACCTGGACTATACCGGAACGATCTCTTAGATCGACAAATATTAACCCACCCAGATCGCGGCGGCGTTGGACCCAGCCATTCAAAATAATATCTTTTCCAATATCCTGACGGTCCACTTCGCCGCAGGAAGAGGTCCTAATCATAAACTTCAATTTAATCTCCCTCCAGATGCCAATCAATTTCTTTTATAATTTCAAAACGATAGATCAATACGCGGAAGGTATTAAGCCCTCCGCGTATGCTAAGTCTTCATTGTTCAGGCGATTAGTTGTTTTTGTTACGTTCTTCCAATTCCTGCTGATATTTTTGAAGAGATTCCGCTTCTTTCTTTTGGATGTCAGCTAAAATCTTGTCTTCTTTAGCGATTGCATCGGTCATTCCCCAATCGCTGAAAATCGCTTTTAACTTTTGGTGCACTTGAGAATTATCCAAATTACTTTCACTGTATTCAAGTAGTAGTTCTTTAGCTTTTTCGGGCTGTTTGTTTTCATGATATGCTTTGCCAAGTGCTATCTTAAATTCTAGGTCAACCTGAACCTCTTCCGGTGCTTTATTAAGCATTTCAATTGCCGCAGGCGCTTGGTTGAGTTTTAAATAAACAGTTGCAGCATCAACATAAATATCGGGCTTATTTTTATAATACTTCCGCCGAATGGCTTTTTGATATGCCTCTGATGCTTCCTGCCACTTTTCATCCTTCATTAAACGATATGCCCGTAATCCCGGATCAAGAATTTCCATATTTTCTTCGGCTTTTTTGAAGGTATCATCAAGCCATTTACGATATTTTGGATCATACTCGGCCTTTTGGAAAAGCAGTTGGTCTTCAACTTCACGATATTTTTCTTTGTATTCTTTTTCCCCGGTAGGTACACCTTTTGATTCCAGTCTAATAACATGGTAACCAAATTGGGTTTTAACCGGTTTGCTAATTTCTCCCGGTTTCAATGTTAAAGAAGACTCTGCAAATTCTTTAACCATACTTGTTTTAAACTGTTCTAAAGGCATCGGCCCAATTAAACCGGCTTTATCTTTAGATCCGGGGTCATCCGAATATTCCTTGGCGAGTTTAGTAAAGTCGCCGTTATTAGTTAGTTTTTGATATACTTCATTGGCTCGGTTTAAAGCTTCGGAATCGGTACGAACATCTTTCCCACTACTAACTAAAATATGTTTAACAGCTATTTCTTCCACATACCCGAGAACTTCTTTTTTGGGAATGGTAATCTTTAGCTCACGAGCCTTGTATTGGACAAACTTTTGATATTCCAATTCTTTAGTTAGGGTTTTACGAAGTTCACTTTTCGTAAGACCTTGTTGTTCCATGAAACTTTTCAATTCTTCTTCGGTCGGGAAGTATTTCTTTATTGCTTTTTCTAGCTCAGCATTGCTAACTTTATTTTTGGAACCGGCTTTTTTCATTTCACGATCAAAAGCAACTACTTGCATGGCTGTACCGACGGCGGCATCTCTTATCTCAGCTTCACTATATGATTTAAATTGAGCGAATTGATCTGCTTGTTGCGCGGCACGCATAATATAATTATCAAAATCTGCGTCTTTGACCTTTTTGCCGTAAATCTCAAGGGATGGTCCTTTGTACCCATAAGTTTCCTTCCCCCAATTGGGGACTCCAATATAAAAGATACCGATTATCATTCCCAAAACCAAAACAAGAACCACCGGCGCCAATAGCTTATGCGCCATTTTACGAATCGACATAATTCCCATTAAATTACCTCCCTTAAACTTTAGGAGCGAGTTTCTTATTTTCGCCCATTAAAAACATGGAAAATTCTTTCAAAATAATTATGAAAACGCTTTTGCAAAAAAAAAATGAGTTGCTTTCAATACCCATAAATGCTACAAAAATCGATATCCCAAGTTGCTGCTAATATTTTATCTAATGTCAATTCAAATGTCAACCAAGAAGTAAACGGGTCTGTTGGACTTTTTTTACTATTTCGGTTTCAATACGCCTGCTGTAAGTTGCCGGACATTTAGGATTTTGATGGCGATATACTCGACGATCCGGTCCGACTACCCATTTGGTGACTGCTCCTCCCCCCAATCCCAGAATGGTTTGACGTTCTTCCATCATTTGAATATTATAAATATTTTCACGGTTCGGTTTAGCAAATCCGATATTTTCTAAATCAGCTAAGATCAAACGCTGCCGGTAAAGGTAGTAAGGATGATAATCATCATTTTTTAATTTGCTAAATGCCGATTCCATAGCATCGGTTAAATCAAAATTTTGGCTAAATTCAAGTTCAGTAAAGGTTTTATGCCATGCTGCAGCCCTTTTGGGGGCCAAGGTATGAATCGTTATATTCTCCGGCTTAAGAGCAATCACCTTCCGAAGTGAATCTAAAAATATAGATCTATTCTCCTTTGGAAGCCCTAGGATCAGGTCCATATTTAAGGCAATTTCCGGAAATTCTTTAACCATATCCACCGCTTGATAAATATCATGGATGCTATGGCGCCGGTCGATCTCCTTTAAAGTCGATTCTAACATAGATTGTGGATTTACACTGACCCGATTCACTCCAGCCCGGGCCATTGCCAATAGTTTACCCCTGGAGACCGTTTCAGGACGGCCTGCTTCGACAGTAAACTCCTTTGTGGATGGAGTCAAAAAACGATTAGCTAGTAAATCAAGTAACCAGCTGAAAGGTTCCTCTTCCAGACTACTGGGTGTTCCTCCCCCAAGATAAATTGTTTCTACCTGTAAGCCAAATTCGGCACAAAGAACGCTCATTGACTCGATTTCACGTTCTAATGCGATTAAAAAATCTCTAACAAGGTGATGATGAGTTTCCAAGGAAACAGCGGCAAAAGAACAATACCGGCAACGGGTTGGACAAAAAGGAATCCCAATATAAATTCCTATTTTTAAACCTATACCATAATACTTCTCTTGAAGAGTTCCCACTTCTAAAAGCAAGTCTGCTTTGCGGGGAGCCAAACCATAAATATTTAATAGCTTGTCCCGGATTTCGGCGGGAGTAAACCCTTTTTCTTTTAAATAATGAAATATTTTTGTCGGACGGACTCCGATCAAGATTCCCCAAGGCGGATTCTTACCGAAACGTTTACCGACAACAGTGATAATACCTAACCTGATTAATTCTTTCAAACGTTGCTTTCGGTCGGATTCATTGTAGCGTGAATCTAGGATCTCACTGTCATCATATTCCCATCTCTCATCCGAACCGGAAAGACCGTTAATAAATACCCTAACTTGAAATTCAGGATTATAAGTAACTGTTAGTTCCAAGTCGATCATGGATTGGCGGTGTTCCGCAACAATCTTTGCGCCAGGGTCAATTATTTTTATAGCGGCTTCAATGTTGGGCATTTGCCGTTGGTCATTGATATTGATTAAGTACCGCATTGATAAGTAACCCTCATACCTAGTTCCGACTTTTGTTCTTTTGTTTCCTAAATCCTCATCTAATATTAATATTGATTTAGATAGGGATTATATTTGGATTCGTGTTCAATCGTGGTTGATTCTTCATGTCCGGGAAGTACAACAGTCTCCGGTGGCAAAACCATTAACCGTTCTCTAATTGATTTCAGCAGCTGTTGCTGATCTCCGCCCGGTAAATCCGTCCTTCCAATGCTTTCTAAGAATAATGTATCGCCTGAAAAAAGCAGACCTGGAGTATACAACGCTATTCCGCCGGGTGTATGTCCGGGAGTCTCAATTACCCGCAATTCTTCTAGGCCTAATCTTATAATATCACCCTCTTTTAACAGCTTGTCTGCTTCAGGACTGATAATTTCAGTACCAAGAAAAATAGATAAATTGGTGGTGGGCGAAAAAAGCATCTCCCGGTCTCGTTCATTGATAAATATCGGTACGTTAAATTCGTTCTTTAATGCTAGATTACCGGCAATATGGTCAACATGTCCATGGGTGTTAACAATCCATTTCAATTCAAGTTTGTTATTTTTTAAAAAATTAACCACTTCGAACACAGGACCCCCCGGATCGATCACCCCGGCTTCTTGGCCGGACCAAAGGAGATAACAATTGGTCATTATATCCCCGATAATAAAAGAACAGTATTCCAAAAATAACACTCCTAATATAAAAGAAATTTACTTTATCCTATCCCGGCGAAGCTGAAACCAAAGAATGAATTTGAGATTTTTCATTGATTGTTGTTGATATAATGAAATTTTCTAATTTCTACATATGGTTTTTCGGTGAATAGTTCGGCCAGTGATAGCTTTTTTTAATTAATTATCAGTTGGTCCCGGTTCGATAGAAGCTTCGGTCAGTAATTTTTCAGCTTCCGGCCTTTTTTCAACAGGTACTAAAATTGTAATTTTAGCCAAAGGACCTACGGTTAAACCAAATAAACGGCCTGCCGATTCACGTTCCACTTTGACCGGTACTCCGGAAGCCTCAAGTAAACCAATGACCAAGTAAGCTTCTTCCGGGTCATAAAGTTCGGAAACAGAAACCCAATTAATACTTTTTGGCTCCACTAAAATCACTCTTTTCATAATTTTAGTTGTGCTTGGATGGCCTTAAGGGTATTTGCCGAATGGCGTAATCCTTCTAATTCTTCAGAGGATAAGGATAGACTTATCTTTTTTTGAATACCTTGGCGGCATACAATACTGGGAAGACTTAAACAAACATCTTCCAAACCATACTCCCCATTCAACAAACTGGAAACTGTCAAAACCGAATATTCGTCTCTTAGTATACTCTCGGCGATTTGAACTAATGCCAAACCGATGGCGTAATAGGTTGCTCCCTTACCTTTGATTATTTTATAGGCTGCATTTTTTACATCATTAAAGATCATATCTTTCGGCATAGAACCGCAGTCCCGGCCACAAACCGGACAAAAATCGGTAAATCTCAAACCGGCGATATTTGCTAAACTCCAGACCGGTACCTCGGTATCACCATGTTCGCCAATAATATAAGCATGAACATTGGATGGGTCCACATGACAATGGTGGCTAAGGAGAAAACGGAACCGCGCCGAATCCAGTACCGTCCCTGACCCAATCACTCGGTTACTCTGGAAACCGCTCAATTTATAAGTAATATAAGTCATGATATCCACCGGGTTTGTAGCAATCAATAAAATGGAATTACTACCTGAAGCTTTGATCTGGTCGATTATTGCGCGAAAGATCTCCGTATTCCTTGTCAATAGATCAATCCTAGTTTCACCCGGTTTCTGATTGGAACCGGCGGCGATGACGATTAAGTCTGCATCCTTACAATCTGAATAAGTACCCATTCGAACCTGTACCGGTCGGACAAAAGCAATGCCGTGATTTAAGTCCATTACTTCCCCTTCAAGACGCTCCTGATTAACGTCAAGCATCACAATCTCCGAAACCAAGCCATTAATCATTAGACTATAAGCAAATGTAGAACCAACCAACCCGGCCCCTATAATAACTATTCTTCCGCTTCGTTCTTTAGTCATGCAAAAGCCTCCGATCTAATTGTTTATTTCGTCCATCTATTAAGTATGAGAATTACACAAATACCATAGTTGATCATTCCGCCAAAATATATTGCGACAAACCTAGATGAATATAAATATATTGTGAACTGAAGCTTAAATTTTCAATTATGCAATTCTCTCAAATGTCATTTGCGTAAAAAATTTAACTTATAGTTTATTAATTATTAAACTTAATGCCTTTTCCGCGCCATCAACTTTAGGATGTTTTTCAGCTATATTCTTAAGTGAAGACTTTATTATCTCATTATTCATTAAAAAGTGTAAAGCATTATTAAGATCGTTAATTGTGAAATTATCTATAATAGGACTAAAATTTTTGCCGGCGTTTAAATATTCTACTAAAGATGCGTTATATTCCTGCTCGCCTCCGGCGGGAAACAAGATCATCGGAACTTCAAATTTCAAAGCTTCATTAATACTATTTTTTCCTCCGTGAGTAATAAAAACATCTGCACATTTCAGCACATTTATTTGAGGAACATATTTTTCGATATGGACATTATTATTGAAATTATATTTTAGTATCTGTTGATATGAACCTCCTGCGGCAACAAGTATTTCAGTATCAGGTAGATTAACCCCTTTGATGATTCTGACAAATAAATCAGGCTGCTTATTAAAGAACGTTCCTAACGAAATATAAATGAGTTTTTTGTTTTTCTTATCAAAAAAAGGTTGATCATTATTATCCGGCTGTCCCGAAATACTTGGACCAGTGAATTCAATAGTTTCCGGCATTGTTTTACGAGGATACTCGGCTTCTTTAACGGTAGTTATGATATTAAGCAAATTCGAATTGGCGGTCTTTAGTAAATTGGTTTTAATATTTTGTCCGATAACCTTTTCATACTTAGCTTTGGTCTCCTTTTCCAATCCGGATAATAACTCACTGTATTGAACGAATTCCTTTTCAGGAATTTCCCCATACTTATAGTTGGTACCTAAAAACGGAATGGGGTATTCCGGAAACGGCAAGCCACTATGGTAGATTGCTATCCTAGGAATATTGAGCTTTTCCGAGACTGCAACCGCAGGGAAAAAGGTATAGTCATAAATAATCGCATCGGGTCGATCTTTTACAAACTCCTCAATCAAATAATTAGTATAATGTTTTGCTCCCGCCGAAAATACTTTTAAAGCATATAGAACTTCATCCAAGCCCCTTTTGGTTTCTAATAACCCTGCCAATATACATTGTAGCAAAGAAATTGGAATTAAATCGAATGGGATTTTATTCGACTTCAATTTCTCGGCTATTTGGAATATTGGATTATCAATAACTTTCCTTATCCAATTACTCTTTAATCCCGGAATAAAAAATAAAACATTGAAACCCGATTTTTGAGCATGGGCCGCCAATGAAATTAAAAAATTGGTATGCCCTACCGTAGGGTTTGCTACAAAAATAAGTTTCACCAATATTTCTCCATCCTCGACGGCGCAATAACCCGGTCTTTAATCCAGTGAGCGTGTTCACTATGAATAAGGGTAGATACTACCCTTACTGATTTATTAAAGCCACATATCTGATTACTTCATAATAGGATAAATCCCCACCAAAAACATCTAAAGCGCTCCCAACCGTCAAATCTATTTTTCCTTTGCCAAGCCGGTAGACTAAATCCAAATCATTAAAAGATCTAGCCCCACCGGCATAAGTTGTGGGAATATCTACCCATTGGCCTAATTTGGAGACCAAGTCTTCTTCAATTCCTTGTCGCCGGCCCTCCACATCAGCAGCATGAATTAAAAATTCCGCGCAATACATAGCCAAATCCGCCAAGTTGGCTTTGTTAATTTCATAATCGGTAAATTTCTGCCAACGATCAGTGACCACATAATATGTCCCGTTTTGAGCGCGACAGCTCAAATCCAAAACCAGCCGTTCTTTGCCAATTGTTTTCACCAAACCTTTTAAATTTTGATAGTTGATGACACCGTCCCGAAAAACATATGAAGTGACAATGACATGGCTGGCGCCATGGTCAAGATAAAAAGCGGCATTTTCGGCGGTTATTCCCCCACCGATCTGTAAACCTCCCGGATAGGCCAGTAATGCTTTTAAGGCTTCCCCTTCATTACCCGGCCCAAGCTTGATTACATGGCCGCCGGCCAACCCGTCTTTTTTGAAGAGTTCGGCATAATATGCGGCATCGTGAAGGGAAACGAAATTTTCAACTAATCTTTCGGAATTATTAGTCAATGTACCGCCAACAATCTGCTTGACTTTTCCTTGATGCAAGTCGATGCAAGGCCTGAATTTCATTGAAAAATAGCCTCCTGCAACCCAATTAACTTTTTGCTGCTTATATGAAAATTTTTTTATAATTCTTTTACCAAAAACAAGTTCATTTTGATTTACTAAACCACCTGTTCTTCCACCACAATCCCAGGAATAGGTTCGGCAGCATAGCGTTTAATCAAATAAGCATCTGACTCGAATGCCATTTGAGGCAATACGCCGTTTAGAGGGAACCAATCCAACGCTTCCAAATCATCTCCGGCATGAAGCTTTCCGCCTCGCACCGAAGCATTTAAAACCACAACTAAAGTATGAAGACGGTCACTCAAAAAATTAGAAACCACATTAACGATAGATTGGACTTCTATTTCCAAACCTGTTTCCTCTAAAATTTCACGATGGGCAGCAGATATAAAGTCTTCTTCAAACTCGATAAATCCCCCCGGCAGACACCAGGTTCCGGGACGAAAGCTCGCCGGGCCCCGCTTGCCAAGTAGAATTTTACCATCTTCAATAATTAGGATTGCTACTCCCGGCAAAGGATTTCGATACTGAATATAACCACAAGAAGGGCAATATTTTCGAATGAGTTTATTCTCTAATTTATCCGCCATCGGGCCGGCACAATGGGGACAATATTTAAAATATTCCGGTTCCTCACCGTTTTCAATCTCTTTTTTAAAAACCTGTCGAATATTCATTTAGGTTTGTTCCTCCGATGTTTCAATATGAAACCTATACCTATAATCATAAAATTTTGGCAAAGAGAAAATTTCCAGGTTTTTAGCTAAACTCCTGCTTAAAAAGTTCTTCATTGGATTGATTTTTTTCCCCTTAAACACCTAAATAAAAAGCTAGGCTTTCCAAAAAGGGAAATCTTTATTAATAAATTATTTTCATTCTTAAAAATTTAAGCTTATAATTTTTCTAAAACAGACTGGACTGATTCTTCAATTGAATTTTCGGAACAATCAATAATTAGATCCGCATTTTTTTCGTATTTCGGGGTTCGTTCGCGATACAGATCGTGTAAGGACTGCCCCGCACCAATTACTATCCCTCGGCTAGCCATGTTTTTGATCCTCTGTTCAATTTCTTCGTAGGTTAGTCTGAGATAAACCGCTACCCCGTTTTGTTTAAGGTGCTCAATAGCCTTATCGCTATAGATGGCACTGCCCCCGGTGGCAACAACGGTATCTTTCACCTGCAAACTAATAATAACCGCTTCTTCAATTTCTAGAAAACGTTCAATACCATGTCTATCAATAATTTCTTGTAACAACCGTTTTTCTTTTGCTTGAATCAAAAGGTCGGTATCAAGAAATGTTTTTCCTAAAGCTTTGGCCAATAAAACTCCAATGGTGCTTTTACCGGCGCCAGGCATACCAATTAAGACAATATTACTTGAATACATAAGTATACTCCTATCTAATTGTATCATAAAAAAGCTTGTTGTCCGGCCTAGGTGTTAAGATATAAAGAAATTAAAAATTGAGAATAATATTATTTTCAGCGCCTTACGCTGCTGCTTTCCTGTTAAATAAATCCAAAGGATTTAAACAACCATAGTCGAAATAATCTTCTATCAGGTGATTTAACCCAATTTGAACCCTAAGGGAGGTCTTAATATGAACTGTGAAAATCTTAAAGGATGCCTATTTTACAATGATCACATGTCGATGGAAAAAGGTCTTGGTTCTTTGTATAAGAAAAAGTACTGCGAAGGCGACAAAACACTTTGCGCTCGTTATAAAGTAGGATCCACTATTGGTAAAGAATACGTCCCTGATGATCTGTATCCTAATATGTTTGACAGGGCGGAAAAAATTATTATCGAACACCAAAAATAACACTTATAAAAAATGCCTTATTTTATAACTGTGAGAATTACACAATTTATTATTTAAGCTTCAACTGACAATATATTGTTAGATACATCTGGGTTTGTCACTATATATTGTGGCTGAAGGGTCAATTAATGTAATTATGCAAATCTCATAACTACCAATTCAACATAAATATAATTAAACTTCTATATAAAAAAACCAGACTGTATATTAAAACAGCCTGGTTTAATTTAATAAACCAGCATAAATAAGGTTTTAATTGCTGATACTTTGAGAAATTCCACTTTGATAACTATTGCTTGTTAAAAACTGCTTCACCGCATTGACCCTTTTCGGTAGATGTGGATGGGTTCCTAAAATTTCACTAAAAGATACCCAAAAACTGTCGTCTTCCGACACTTGGTTGCTATACTTCTCAATGTTCATTTTTTGATAAAGTTTTTTCCCGGCAGCTAATATCAACAAACCCTTTGTGCTGCCATCCGGTTGATAAAATGCACCAAAACGATCGCATGTATACTCGCAGGCACGGGAATAAGCGGAGCCCAAAAATGGAATTATCATTGAAGGATAAAGCAGCATACGATAGGTTAAATGTTTTCGTTTAAGATGAGCCAATTCATGAGCTATGATAAAAGCTAATTCCTGTTCACCCTCTTCATAAGCTAATTCTAAGATATCGGAATATATAACAACAAAACCCCGTCCTAAGAATTTAGTTGCAAAAGCATTTAGCATCCCACCGGCTTGAATAATGTATATCGCTGGTAAGTCCATCTCCATTTTTTTTGCTAAATCACTGGCAATCCGGTATACTTCGGGAAACTGCTCTTCAGATACTTTTACCCCATTGCCTCTCAAATTGCCAATTAGTAATCCTTGCAAAATCAATCCAATCAAAGCACCCATTAAGATATAAAAAATACCTATAATTGAGAAGATTAACATTAAATATACTATAATACTAATAACTAATGATATCCTAAAATACAATACTTCCTTCGGATACACCAAAGAATCCATCAAATCTCCCCCCAACTTAATTTTTCACTGTAGCGTAGGTTTATGAAAATAAGCGTTAATTAATTCTACGAAAACCTAATTTTTCCTTCCGAAATAACTTGATCTATTTATGGAACTTAGATGTTATTAATTACTTCAAATTTTATTGCAGGAAATATCTTCCTAGATCACGAATTTTATTTTAATTATTCTTTACTTTAGGGGGTAGAATAGTGAAAATAATCAACTGGTTCAACAAATTGATCAATTTTCAACTTAAACGAATCGCGATCATTTGTTTACTGTTATTAGCCGTTATTTTTATCTTAAACATTAACATTTCTGCAGATAATACGGTTCGATTAGTCAAAATGGAACCCAATGGTGAAGTAGGACCAAAGTCCAACTTTACCTTTACTTTTTCCGCAAATGTAGCCCCCAAAAGTAGAATTGGCAAGTTAATGACTACTAATAAAATTAGGTTTCGACCGGCGGTCCCAGGGAAATATCGTTGGGAAACACCACGGCGTTTAAAATTTTTACCTGAGGTCAGCCTGCAACCTTCTACCGCTTATACTGTGGAGTTTAAACCGGACTTTCTGGCGGACTTAAAAAAGAAGCTTACCGGGACTCTTAAGCATAAATTCACTACTGAACGTTTCCGGGTTCTTGACTCTAATCTGACCTTCGGTTATAACCCCGAACGTAAGCAGGGCATGGTTTTTCAAGGAAGATTGCAATTTAACTACCCGGTCGCCTTGGAAACTTTACAACGGGACTTGAAGCTGGTGATGCAGGATACCCGTCAAGCGGTTAAATATAACATCAATTTAACCAATGGCGGTAGAGAAGCTTTAATAACCAGTGAACCTATTCAAAAAAGAGATTCCTCCCGAAAACTGGAATTAACTGTACCGGAAGGGCTATTGTGCATCGGCGCCAGTATCGGGCTTAAAGAAAGTTATTTCAAAACAGTTGTGCTGACAGAACGCCGGTCTCTTTCTGTTAGCGAAACCAGTGCTCTTTCCGACGATGATCGAAATGTAATTAACATTCGTTGTTCGGAACCGGTTGACCCCGATACGGTTGAAAATTTCATCTCCCTTAAACCGGCTGTTAAAGATTTACGAATTGAAACTAATGGTGATACGATTATCATCTCCGGTGACGGATTAAAACACGGCCACTCTTATACGGTTAAAGTAGCTAAAGGGCTTCCCTCGTTAAACGGTAAGCCTTTGGAACGTGACTATTCCGATGACTGCGCTTTTCCCAACATGGAACCGGCGGTTAATTTCAACTCTCCGGGCCGGTACCTTTCAAACAAGGGCCATTTAAACCTTGGTTTGGAGACAGTTAACATATCCAAAGTTGAGATTGAGATTGCAAAAATTTACGCCAATAATATCGCTCCTTTTATGGGTTCTGTCAATAGTGATGGATATTGTTATTCTTGGGAACTGCAGCGTTTCGGCCGGGTAATCCACACCCAGACTATTAACGTAGCCAATGAAGAAAACGAAGTGGTTACTACTCCCATTAACATCAAGGAATTTCTTTCCGAGCAACGGCGTGGGATTTTTCAGATCACGGCTTGTGATCCCGAAAACCGATGGCGCCGCGCAGCCAAAATTGCAATTGTTACTGATCTGGGAATCTTGGCTAAAATGGGTGAGGACGAATTGGTGGTTTGGATAAACTCTCTTGACAATCTCGCCCCCAAATCCGGTGTTAAAGTAAGTTTGGTTAGTTATAACAATCAGGAGCTCGTTTCTGAAACGACAGACTCCCGTGGAATGGTTATTTTTAGAGGCCTTAAACGCCAAATTTCAAATTTTAAGTCCTATCTTATTCAGGCTGAACAATCCGATGACTTTTCTTACATCTGTCTTAAAGACTGTCTAATCGACAAAACTGATTTCCCTGTTGAAGGACGACCGCATTTAACCGAAGGTTATGAAGGGTTTCTTTATACCGATAGAGGTGTTTTTCGGCCTGGGGAAAATGCAAAAATTGTTTCTATTGTTCGCGGACCAAATAATTCGATCCCTTCGGAATTCCCGGTCCGAATGGAAATTAACGGACCCGACGGTATGGTATTCCGGGAATTCAACGACAATACTAAAAACGATGGCATTTCGGAGTTTAATTTAAGTATCCCGGATTATGCCAAAACCGGTAAATACACGGCCTTTTTGAAAATAGCCAACCAACCGGTGGGTTCGGTCGCATTTAATGTCGAAGATTTTATACCCGACAAGATTAAGGTTGAATTAGCCACCGATAAAAATGATTACAACAGTGGTGAAACCGCTAAGGTTAAAGTCAAAGGAATTAACCTTTACGGTCCTCCGGCTGCCGGACGCCGAGTAGACCTGGATATTCGAATGGAATCAGTTCCTTTTAAAACCTCCGCCTATAGTTCATATTCCTTTGGCGATCCCAAACGAGAATTCAAAGTTATTGAAGAACCGGTGGGGCAAGGAACCTTAAATGCATACGGCGAAGCCGATTTTAGTTTCGATTTTCCCGGCAATATCTATCCGCCAGGTTATATTCGAGCAATCTTACAGGCAACCGTTACCGAAGACGGCGGTCGGTCCGTTAGTACTTATAAAGCAGTTGATCTATATCCTTACCAATCATATATCGGCTTAAAAGTTGACGGCGATTACTACGCAAAAGTCGGTGAAAATTATACAATTAAACTGGTCTGTGTTAATTCGACCGGGAAGTTGATTCCGAATACTTCCCTTTCGGTAGACCTCTATTCCGTCACTTGGAACTCCATTTACCGCCGGAACAAACAAGGTGACTATACGTATCACAGTGAACGCCAAGAAAAGAAATTGTCAACCAACACGGTAAAATTGGAAAAAGGTGAAGGTTCATATTCTTATCGTCCTGATGATTATGGTTGTTTTAAATTAGTTTTCACCGATCAAAACAGCGGAGCCCGAAGTGCTTATGAATTTTACGCCTCCGGATGGGGTTATTCCCCGTGGGCTATGGACCATCCCGATCGAATCGAGCTTGATCTGAACAAACCAATCTATAAAGCAGGGGATACAGCTACTGTACAAATCAAAGCTCCCTTCCCCGGAAAGGCCTTGGTCACTGTCGAACGGGAAAAAGTCTATGATGTTAAAGTAATTGATTTAAAAGAAAACACGGGAATTGTCGAAATTCCGGTTAGTGATTTATATAAACCGAATGTTTATATATCGGTGGAAGTAATCCGCGCTATTAAAAAGTTAGATAAACGGGCTCCAACCAGAGCTTTCGGTACTATTCCATTGATGGTGGATAATAACGAAAACCGTATTCAATTGACAATCGATACTCCGGAAGAGATTCGTCCGAACCGGGATTTAACGGTCACGGTCTCCGCACCTGGAAGAAGCGGCCCCACTTATCTGACTTTGGCAGCCGTAGATGAGGGTATTTGCCAACTAACCGAATTTACAACCCCGGATCCGCTTTCTTTCTTTTACGGAAAGCGGGCTTTAAGTTTAAATACTTATGATCTTTATGGAATGCTCCTTCCGGAAGTGGAAGCAGTATCAGCCACAACCAGTCCTGCTGGAGACGAAGACTTGGAGGGGGTTAGACGGCGTAACCTTAATCCGGTTTCGGCAAAAAGAGTGAAACCGGTATCTTTCTGGTCGGGTCTGATTAAACTTAATTCTCATGGAAAAGCTGATGTTAAGCTATCCATACCGCAATTTAACGGAACTCTTCGCTTGATGGCCGTTGCTGCTTCCGGCCCCAATTATGGATCTAACTCTAAAAAAGTCCTTGTGAGGGACCCGATTGTAATTAATTCCAGTTATCCCCGTTTTATGGCCCCCGGGGACCGGGTTGTCATTCCGGTAACTATTTTTAACGGCACCGGAAAAGACGGGACCTTTGAGGTAAAGCTCTCAACCTCAGGCCCGGTTAGCATCGACGGTCATGACTTCAAAAAAATCACGGTTCCGAGCCAACAGGAACGTACGGTTAATTATGCGGTAAAAGCTAAAAACGCCGTTGGAAAATGTCGGTTTAATCTTGAAGCCACTGGAAATGACCAACAGGTTAGTGAAAATACGGAATTAGCGGTTCGTCCTCCCAACCAAGTTACTACTAAGAACTATACGGGCATAACCCGTTCCAATGCTCCAGCTGTCATCGACCTCCAATCTTCTTGGCTTCCCGGGACAGGTGAGTATTCTTTATCTCTCGCGCCGTTACCAACCGTTAATTTAAGCGGGAGTTTAAGGTACTTGCTTACTTATCCCTATGGATGTATTGAACAGACAACTTCCAAATTGTTTCCCTTATTATACTTTGACGAACTAGCCCAGGTTGCCGCCCCGGAATTACTCTCCGGCAACAAAGCCAAACAATTCTTGAGCGAAGGAATTCAAAAAATTGAAACGATGCAGTTGCGTGACGGTAACTTCAGTTTTTGGCCGGGTAGCGATTACGGGCATGACTGGGGTAGCGTCTATGCCGCCAATTTCTTAGTTGAAGCCAGAAAAGCAGGATATGTGGTTTCCGACCGAGTCTATAATCGGATGTTAGGTTACCTTAATCAAATTGGTAAACGCCGTTCCGATAACCGATGGGACTTGCAATTACGAGTCTATGCCTTATATGTTTTAAGTCTAGCGGGAAAACCTCAATTAAGCAGTATGGCTTATCTGAAAAGCCAGCGTTTGGATGTTCTTTACTCCGAATCTCGGACTATGTTGGCTGCGGCTTATTACTATTCCGGCGACAAAAAAACCGCCCGTAGCCTAATCCCCACCACCCTATCCTTCTTCGATTCAAAACGCCAAAAGGGCGGTAATTTTAACTCAAGCGTACGAAACGAAGCTATTATTTTGGGGTTGCTGGCCGATATGGATCCGATTCATCCATCAATTCCAAAGCTAATCGATTCCCTTTCTCGGAGTGCAACAGCCGAACAATGGGGTACTACTCAGGAGAACGCTTTTGCCTTTATGGCCCTAGGCAAAATAATGAAACAAAAAGAAAACGCCCCCTATAAGGGAGAAGTAGAGGTAAATGGTGAAAAAATCGCCACCTTTGACAGTTCAGGTATAAAAGTGGTTAACGATCAAAGGTTAGGTAAAGGTAAGGTTTCGCTAAAATTAAGCGGTAAGGGAGAATGTTATTATTATGCCGCGACTAGCGGAATTCCGATCGAAAAAGTTGATAAACCGATAGTAAACGGGATCGAAGTTAAGCGAGACATCTTTACCCGCTCCGGTCAACCGGTTAATCTAAAAGAAATTAAACAGGGAGACTTATTAGTTGCTAAAATAACGATTAAAACTTTTGAAGAAAACACCGATAATGTGGCTATTGTTGACCTATTACCCACTGGCTTGGAGATTGAAAATCCTCGCCTAGCCTCCACTTCCAAAATCAATTGGTTGAGTGATGATCTATTTAGCCCAAGTTATATGGATATTCGTGACGACCGATTAATCCTTTTCGCCGATTTTGAAGAAACAGGGACTTATACTTTTTACTATGCAATCAGGGCTGTTTCCTGCGGAACTTTCTATTTGCCGCAGATTAAGGCGGAATGCATGTATGCTCCGGAAGTTTATAGTTTTAATTCCGGCGGGAACATGATTACGATAGTCAGGTAGTTGTAATAATCGTACTCGTGCTCAGCAAAGCGGTGCTCGTAATCGTTTTTCATCTAAAATCTATATTTCGATTACGATTACGATTACGCGCACGAGCACGAATTATAAAGGTAAATAAAATGAAGATAAAACTACCACAAAGTGCAACATACAATCTTAAGCATTTATGGGACATAAGTATCAATAAAATACTTTTGTTTAGGAATGCTTTCCATAAAGTTTTTTCGATAATATTAAATCAATTGCAAAAAAATGTCGTATTGCTTTTTGTCAAGATAAGTACTTACTTTCAAAGCTATTATAATAAAATACCCCGACCCCTACAATTGTGGGCGAAATTTGCCGGTCTAATAATAACCGGCTATTTGGCCTTGCTAATCTTTGCTTGGATTGTTCCTCTTCCGGAAGCGGCCCTTTGGCGCCCCTCTTCGACACTTGTCTTTGATCGGGACGGTGGGCTGCTTCACGCTTTTATATCCAGCGATGATATGTGGCGGATCCAGACTCCGCTTTCACGGATCTCGCCTTATCTTCAAAAATCCTTAATCACTTTCGAAGACCGCTGGTTTTACCTGCACCCCGGTATAAATCCTTTAGCTCTAGTCAGGGCCGCAAAACAAAACCATATCTCCGGAAAGATTATCTCAGGCGGTTCCACCATAACTATGCAGATCGCCCGAATGATGGAACCAAAAAAAAGGACTTTTACTAATAAAATCCTCGAAGCTCTCCGTGCTTTTCAGCTGGAACTTCGTTATAGCAAATGCCAATTGCTTGAGATTTATTTTAATATCGCGCCTTATGGAGGCAATATTGAAGGAATAGCCGCAGCGGCTTGGCTCTATTTCGGTAAAGAACCTTCGGAGCTAAGTCTGAGTGAAGCAGCCGTACTTACTGTTATTCCAAACTCTCCTAACGCTAACCGGCCAGATCTTCATCCGGAACAAGCAATCCAAGGCAGAAACCTGGTTTTAAAACAATTACTGAAACAAAGACATATCTCTATCCAAGAATACCGCGAAGCCACCATGGAAACGATAAATTTCGGGCGCCGTGATTTTCCCACAATAGCACCGCATTTTTGCCGTGATTTGATGTTAAATAATGGTCAATCCAGACTCTATACCACCCTAAACCGCCGTTATCAACAGATGGCTGAAGACTTACTCCGGATTCATCTTGACCGTCTCCAAGCGGAAGGTATCACCAATGGAGCTATTGTGGTTATTAATAATCAAACTCACGAAATTTTAACTATGGTAGGTTCGGGGGATTTTTACGACGATTTTAATAATGGTCAAGTTAACGGAGCCACGGCACCCCGTTCTCCAGGATCTGCTTTAAAACCTTTTATTTATGCACTGGCCATTGAAAGGGGAATTATTTCTCCCGCGCACTACCTAGAGGATGTCCCTACTGACTTTTCCGGATATGCTCCTGAAAATTACGATCGCTCTTTTAATGGAATGATCTCCGCCCGGGCGGCTTTGGAACGTTCCTTAAACCTCCCGGCGGTATCACTGGAACAATCTCTAGGGGATAAAGGCCTTTATTGGTTAATGCATGAAGCTAATGTATCTTCCCTTCGCAGTCGAAGACATTATGGGCTATCAATCGCCATCGGCGGTTGTGAGATTAGTTTAGTGGATCTCTCCATGCTTTATTCCTGTTTTGCGACAGAGGGCCAATTAATACGCCCCCGGTCTTTAAAGAACGAACGAGAAAGCGCCTCTATCGAACTATTTGATCCCGGAACCGTTTATATAGTAACGGATATCTTAACCGGTCTTCGCCGCCCGGATTTACCCTCTTGCTGGGAATTTTCTTCCCTTCCTAAAGTTGCCTGGAAGACTGGTACTTCCTATGGCCATCGGGATGCTTGGAGTATCGGTTATAACCCCCGATACACCATTGGAGTATGGTTGGGGAACTTCAACGGGAAGGGCGCCCGTAATTTAGTCGGTGCCGAAGTGGCGACTCCCATTCTCTTTGAATTGATGAATAGTATCTGTCGCAATCAACAAATCCCCTGGTTTAGTCAGCCTCCTTCGGTTGAAACAAGGGAAGTATGCGCTTTAAGCGGTCATCTACCGAGCCAACATTGCTCAACGCTAATTCGGGAGTATTATCTACCGGACCGTTCACCTGATAAAACCTGTGAATGTCATTATGCCGTTCAAATCGATGTCGCCACCGGTTTCCGCTTACCTCCCGACCATGGAGGAGATCGTAAGTCAAAAATCAAAACTTACGTCCAGTATCCTGCCAAAGTCGGTACTTGGATGGATAGTTGCGGCTTTAAGATCGAGCGTTTACCGGAATTATTACCCGAATGGCAGGGGTTACTCCCGGGGACGCCGCCGATTATCCGATCGCCATCCCTTGATTGTGAATACCGGCTTCGAGAAGGCATCCCGTTGCAATTTCAAAAGATATGTTGCGAAGCTTCGGTTGGAAGTGATGTTCAAAAGATATTTTGGTTCATCGACGGTAGGCTTTTAGGGGTTGTAAAACCAGGAGAACGATGTTTTTATACACCGGAGATCGGCAAACATAAACTAGTCTGCCAAGATAATCTAGGGCGCTTTGCTGAAGTAAATTTAGTTATTGAAAATGCGGAATAGCGAGGCTTATACCACTTTAGTGGTCCATTCATCCACATTCCAAACATCGGTAACCCAGTCTTCATAAAATTCAGGTTCATGGCTGACAATAATAACCGAGCCCTTAAATTCCCGCAAGGCTCTTTTCAACTCGGCTTTGGCGTCTACGTCCAAATGATTGGTGGGTTCATCTAGGACCAACCAGTTGACTTCCCTCAACATCAATTTACATAACCTTACTTTTGCATTTTCACCGCCACTCAAGACCATCATTTGAGTATTAATATGTTCTTTGGTCAAACCGCAACCTGCCAAAGCTCCCCGAGCTTCCGCATTACTCAAACCAGGAAATTCATTCCACAAATCCTCCAAAGCGGTCTGGTTATTAAACCGGCCTGACTCTTGTTCAAAATAACCAGGTCTTATAAATTGGTCTAAAGTTACTGCCCCTGCTACCGGTCTTTGAATTCCCAACAATGTTTTTAATAGAGTTGATTTACCAATCCCGTTGACACCTTTGATTGCTACTTTCTTTCCCCGCTCCATGGCCAAATCCAATGGCTTGGTAAGCGGCTCTTCATAACCAATTACCAGATTCACGGCTTGAAAAACATATTTACCGGTGGTACGGGCTTCTTTGAATTTAAAGGTGGGTTTCAGCCTTACCCGGTCTTTTTCAATCAAATCCATTTTGTCCAGCTTCTTTTGCCTACTCTTTGCCAAATTGGCAGTTGCAGCCCTTGCCTTATTACGGGCGACAAAATCTTCGAGCCTTTCGATCTCCTTTTGCTGTTTCTCATAAGCCTTTAAGTTCTGCACTTTTTTAAGTTGATACATCTGCTGAAAGTCGTCATAATTTCCCGTATATCTGGTTAGTATCGCATTTTCCACATGATAAACCACATTGACGACCTCATTCAAAAAGGGAATATCGTGGGAGACCAATATGAAACTGTTTTCATAATTTTTCAGGTAGTTTTTTAACCAGACAATATGATTGACATCCAAAAAATTAGTAGGCTCGTCCATGATCAGGATCATTGGATTTTCCAATAATAACTTGGTTAATAAAACTTTAGACCGTTGCCCACCGCTGAGATCGGTTACTTCACGGTCGAGGCCGATTTCACCTAAACCCAAACCATTGGCCACCTCTTCGATTTTAGCGTCTAAGTGATAAAAACCATTGTGTTCGAGAGAGCTTTGAATTTCACCAACATCCTCCATCATAATTTCAAGCTCTTTTTCAGAAGCCGTGCCCATCTTTTCATAAATTTGTTGCATTTCCCGTTCAAGGTCAAACATGTATCCAAATGCTTCCCGTAATACTTCTCGGATTGTTTTTCCTTTAGTTAATGCAGTATGTTGATCGAGATAACCGGTGGTAATCCGGTTGCACCACTCTACTCTCCCCTCATCAGGCATTAATTTACCGGTAATAATGTTTAAAAAGGTCGATTTGCCTTCTCCGTTAGCACCAACCAAACCAACATGCTCTCCCTTGAGTAACCGAAATGAAGCGTTATCCAAAATTTTTCGAGCTCCAAAACCATGGCTGACATTTTCAACTGTTAAGATACTCATGTTACCTCGTATAATTCTTTAATTATATATTTATCATATTTGTTACAGTCTATTTTTGTTTCAACTTTGCTAAAGCATCCGCTAGCGCCGTATTTAACGGTTCATTACCCTTCTGTTCCCGTATAAACTGCTGCACTTCCCTATTGTTTGCTTTATCTTTTTCCCCTTCTCTTCGTTTGGTAAATGCCGACAACTTTTCACGATAGCCGCAAGAACAAACGAATAACTTGCCCTCACCCTCGCCCCGGATCTCCATTCTCTTGTGGCATTGGGGGCAGCGAGCATTTGAAGTCTGCGAGATACCTTGGCGATAACCGCATTCCCGATCTTGGCAAACGTACATTTCACCCCGTTTGCCTTTGACTTGTAAGAGAAATTTCCCACAGTCCGGGCATTTGGTACGGGTTAAGTTATCATGCCGGAAGGTTTGACTACTATTAGTAACTGTTTTAACAAGTTTTGCGGCATAGCTCCTTATATTAGTAAGAAATTCATTGCTACCAGTCCTTCCTTTACCAATCTCGGCCAGTTGTTGTTCCCATTTGGCGGTCAGCTCGGCGGACTTTAACTCTTGTGGCGCTAATCCGATTAATTGAATTCCTTTGGAGGTCGGAAAGATTTCTTTTCCGTTTCGTTCAAGATAGAACGAGTTAAATAATTTATCGATTATTTCCGCCCGAGTAGCCGGTGTTCCGAGCCCACTGGTGCTTTCGAGCACTTCGCGTAATTCTTCGCTGGCGACGGTTTTCCCCGGATGCTCCATCGCCGAGAGGAGAGTAGCCTCGGTATACCTAGCCGGAGGTTTAGTTTTCGAAGGGACAAGTTTTATTCCAAGGACCTTAAAATTATCTCCCCGTTTAATATCAGGGAGAGGCTGTTCCCCTTGATGTTCGTCCCCTTCTTCCTCAATGTTCCCAAACCCATCATAGACTCCCCGCCAGCCCTTATTTTTAATAATTTTTCCTTTGGCGATAAATGTTTCGCCTTTGACTTCCATTTTTACCGTGGTTTGTTCATACTCAAAGGGAGCCGACAACACCGCTAGAAATCGTTTGACAATTAGGTCATATACTTTCTGTTCATCACTGCTTAGTTTGGAAAGGTAGACCGGTTCCTCGGTGGGGATAATGGCGTGATGATCCGTGACCTTGGAGTTATCAACCAGCCTTTTACCGGGGTTAACTTTTGTTCGTAATATTTGATGCGCGATTTCGGAATAAGGTCCAACCGAAATAGTTTTTAAACGCTCCGGCAAAGTCGGGACGATATCTTCACTAAGATACCGGGAATCAGTCCGGGGATAGGTAACCAGTTTATGGTTTTCATAAAGTTGTTGCATTATAGAAGAGGTTGTTTTAGCTGAAAAACCATATTTGCGGTTAGCATCCCGTTGTAGTTCGGTAAGGTCATAGGCCAGCGGCGGCAGTTCTTTTTTGGCTTCTTTTTTGACTTCACTAATTTCACCGGTTATTCCGTTAACTTTATCCAGGATCTGATCCGCCCGCTGTTTATCAAAGATCCGGGTTTGACCATTTACCGGATCTTGCCACTGCATAGTAAAGCCATTAATCGCAAGGTTAACTGTCCAATAATCCTTAGGAACAAAATGTTTTATCTCTCCTTCACGCGCAACTACCAAGGCTAAGGTCGGTGTCTGGACCCTGCCGGCGGAAAGCTGAGCATTATATTTACATGTAAGGGCCCGGGTGATATTCAGCCCCACCAGCCAATCGGCTTCCGCCCGGCATTCAGCCGCAGCATATAAACGCTCGTATTCCTTTCCCGGTTTTAAATTTGCGAATCCTTCCTTGATTGCCCGATCGGTTTGGGAAGAAATCCAAAGTCTTTTGATGGGTTTATGCCAACCGGCTTTTTTAATAATCCAACGGGCTACCAACTCGCCTTCACGTCCGGCATCGGTAGCGATGATCAACTCCTCAAGCTCCGGTAGTTTCATTAAATTTTTAACTATTCCAAACTGTTTTGCGGTTTCCCGGATAACAATCAATTCCATCTTGGAGGGTAGCATCGGCAAATCCTCCAGTTTCCAGGTTTTATACTTTTCATCATATTTTTCGGGATCAGCCAAGGTAACCAAATGCCCCAAAGCCCAAGTAACAATATATTTTGCCCCTACGAAACACCCATTGTTTTTTTGATTGCATTGCAAAACCTTGGCAATCTCCCTGCCAACCGAAGGTTTCTCAGCCAATACCAAACTTTTACCCATAATAAACTCCAATCAAATAAATATACTATATGATCTCCCTAATCCGGTTCCAAATCTCATCCCGGCCTTGCTTAGTTTCGGCCGAAAAAGGAAATAGCATATCTTCTTCACCCATTCCAAGGGTTGCGCGGATATCCTGCAACCGCTTTGGAGTTTGACCGCGGGTTATTTTATCCAACTTAGTGGCCACCACCAAGTTGGGCTTATTCTGACCGGTAATCCATTGATACATTATTTGGTCATCAGCAGTTGGAGTATGCCGGATATCCACCAACATAATAACTAGATTGAGTTGATTGCGAGTATTTAGATAGGTTTCGATCATCCTGCCCCAAAACTCTTTTTCAGCTTTAGAGACTTTGGCATAACCGTATCCCGGCAAATCGACAAAGTAAAGTTTTTGATCAATATTATAAAAATTAAGTCCCCTAGTCTTCCCGGGGGTCGCCGATTCTCTGGCCAAATTTTTTCGATTAACCAATGAATTGATGAGGGATGATTTCCCAACGTTGGAACGGCCCACGAAAGCGATTTCCGGCAAATTATGATTAGGATATTGGTCCGGTTTAAAGGCTGTCAATTCATATGTGGCGCTTTTTACCTGCATAGTAGGCTCCTTTTATAGGCATGAGGCCTGAGGCAATCGCACCTCACACCTGACTCCTTTATTTAAATTACAAAATCAAAAGTATCCGGATTTAACTCGTTTTCAGGTCCAAGGCAGTACTCATTCATGATTTTCACGGCCAAATGTCCTGCAAGCCACATTCCGGTATTGCCGTTGGTCATGATTACAGCCCCATACTTGGAATCCTTACCGGTAAGCATCAGGCTACAATAATAATAGTTGTTTCCCCAATGCCAAAAGAAATCCTCAGCCGGAGTCTTTAAAATACCGATACCTAAACCCCAGTAAATATCCTTTTTCCATTTTGAAACGGGAGTTAACATTTGAGCGACAGTTTCCGCTTTAAGAAGAGTTGGTCGGCAAATTTCCTGGTTGAATTTGGCCATATCGCCAGGGGTGGTAAGTAGACTATATGCGGCATTGGCCTTTATTTTTGAAAAAGGGAAGGTTTTTCCCGCCTCGTGGCCGTTTGCCATAAATGGAGCTAATTCATCCTTAAAAATAAAAGAACTGGATTCCATTCCTAAAGGCTTGATTATTTCCCGATCCATAAATTCCTCAAAAGAAGTCTCGGTTACGTCTTCAATTACTTGTTGCAGGTAACGGAAACCGGCTCCTGAATATGAAAAAAGAGCTCCCGGTCTAAAGTAGATTTGTCGATCTTTACCGTCAGACTCATTGGAAAGCCCGGAGGTATGGTTAAGCACCATCCGAAGGGTAATTCGGTAATCATACCTTTGTCTTGGCAAATATGGTCTTTTTAAGTATTGATGAAGGGGCTCGTCCAAAGATAGCGTCCCTCGCTCAACTAGAATTAAGGCAGCATAAGCCGTTAAAGTTTTACTAAGGGAAGCACCCTGAAAAATAGTGGTGGCATCAACCGGTTCTCCACTCTGGCTGCTTTTTACTCCATATGATTTAGAATAAATAGTTTTCTGATTTTTAAAGATCACTAACGATAAACCGGGCACCCGGTGTTGTTTCATCTCGGTAATAATATAAGAATCAAGAGTAGAATAATCAGTTTGTTCGTCAGCGAATAATGAAACAATTACCGGAGTAAGACAAAACAAACCTAGGATTAAGAGCACTAGGAATAAGCGGAAAGGTTTTCTAAGGATAAAGCGCCTTTTGACCATAATATTTGATGTCCAATCAGATTAATATTAAAATTACCGCATTCGTGGTTATATATGACTACATTATTAATACCAAATTTTATTTTAAAATTATTGAGCCGATATTACAAGAAGTTTAATCGAATTTTACAGGATTGTTAGTAATTAGAATACTGAAAGTATTGGCCTCAAATTTTCTCTTATTATTAAATCAAAGTAATACTCGTCTGCTTTATTATATATAGAATCGATGAGATAGCCTTATCCAGTCAAGAACGATCCGAAGATGTCAACCAGATTAATAAGGCTGTGATGCAAATAGAGAGAACTGTGCAACAGAGTGCGTCCATAGCAGAAGAAAGCGCCTCCTCTTCCGAACAATTGAATTGGCTGAGGACTTAAAAGAAATTATTATAAAACTCGATCGACTTATCAAAGGTACGACCATTAAAAAATAATGTATTTGCCTTCTTACAGGTATAGCATTTATGAACTAAAAAACGTCCCATATAATAAATTTGGTTATTGGGGCCGATTTAACGCTCTCCATTAATTCCTACTGCTTTTAAATCTTCCCTAGCTACAATCTCATCGAGAATTTCGGCTGCCTTCAGAATTACCAACCTACACTTTACCTCATCATTCCGATATTTGGCCTTCAAAGGAGCGCAATCGGTCTCACCCATTTCCTGACGGTACCTATCGAGAAGCTCTTTGGTGAGTTCCTTAATCTTAGCGCTCTCGTGGGCCCGTTCTTTTACATACAACCTGCCTAGAACCATAATAGCACCAGTTAAAGCACCACAGTCTCCCTCAATGGCCATCCCACCGCCAAAACCGGCTGCCAGCTTCATCGCTTCCTTGTCCAAACCCAGATGATAGACCTGATTGGCTCCAGTTAAAATTGTTTCCGCGCAATTATAATCCTCGGTAATACCAAATCCCGCTTTAATCAAATCAGCCAACATTTTAAATCCTCCCTTTGCCTATAAACAAATTTTCCCTAAATTAGGCGGTTTCAATTATGAAACTCGCTCAAATAAGAAACGATAATAATTAGAATTATACCATTTTAGGATTAATTTCTAAACTTTAATTTCCAGACCGGACTAGCTTTAATATTTCTTTCAGCCTAAGAGCAGTTTAAAAGAATCTCTAATATATTATTATAAGATGGAACTATTATTTAAAAGGAGTTGAATTAGATGGGTGGATGTGGGACCAATTCATACCGGAACATCAGCCGGGAAAAGATTGATCTGGCGCTTGATACCTTAAAAAAATACGGTGCGGCTATAGTTGGAAATAACCCCTGGACGGTTGAGACTCATAACTTTGGGGTTAAAATTGCGGCCAAATGGAACCAAACCAATCAAATCCTCGATATAACAGTTACCGATTCGGATGGAACTATTCCCTGCTCCATGATCTGGAGTTATCTCGATAATGTAGTAGCCAAATATAAATAATGATATCGGTTAAAAAAATTTTTAAGCTTGTACCAATATATGAATAATAATTATTTATTTTAGGTATTAAAATTAATTTTGTTGTCGATAATGATACTGTTATCGAGTGTATCCCAAACGGAACAAACTGGAAAATAGGGCTGAAGTATTATTTACTTATTCCAAATATTTGAATATAATATAAAGGCATTTCGTTTCGATACGAATTACGGTGAAATTCCTTATAGCCGAGTCAGTTACTTCAATGATGGAGTATTCCCCCATTAAAAAAGTAATGAGAAGGTGTATTCGATGATTGTATCCGAAGAGCAAGTCCAAAATGTTTTACTAATGCAACACCAATTGAAAGCAGAAAATAGACAAGCCTCCAAGACTCCTGAAACCAAGGCAGAACTTCCAAGGCTTTCAGCACATACTTCGGAGGTTAACTTGGTCAAGACATCCCTTTTGAACGCCCCCGAGGTTCGAAAGGAGAAAGTGGCAACGCTTAAAGACCATATCGCCCAAGGAAAGTATCAACCCAACCCTACCCATATTGCATCGAAAATGGTCAACCGTAGTTTGGTCGATAATGCTTTAGTACGGGTTAATTTTGAGTAAGAAAGACTATAAATTTTGAATGAGATTTTTAAAGCGATCAACGTAAATGTCGACCGCTTTAATATATTTTTATGTTTGGACAATAAACATTTGCCACTATTGTTAAATCCGCTTATTAATATGCTACCAAATCTACAAATCCTAACTAATCTTTTTAATTCGACCTAATTTAAATGCTATCTTGATCAGATAATCTCTTAACCCATCATTACAATAAGGCAACAAACTATGTATCAGTGGAACCGCGGCTTTATACCGAGCTTTTGGTTTTGCGATTTCTATCGTTTTCCGGATAATCCGGGATACTGCTTCCGGGCCCGGTATATTACGCCGCGCATTAGATGTATAGTGCAGATAATTTTGGTATAAATCATAATAAACCGAATTGGAATTGGTGAGAATTTGTTTTGAAATATTACGGGCGGTGTCGGGAAAATTAGTTTTGATATTTCCCGGTTCAATTAGTACTACCTGAATACCGAAACGAGCCATTTCCATCCGTAAAGCGTCGCTTAATGCTTCCATGGCATATTTGGAGGCGCAGTAAGCGCCATTGACCGGTTGGGCGATTTTACCGGCGATGGAACCGATATTAATAATTCTCCCCGATCCTTGTTCTCGCATCAGGGGAAGAACGGCCCGGACCATTCTGATAATACCATAAACATTGACGTCAAACATTTTTTCGACCAAATCGTCGGATAACTCTTCCACCGCGCAACGGATACCATATCCGGCATTATTAATCAAAACATCGATCCGGCCAAATTGTTGGATTATTCGATTGACTGCCTCCGTTACCGATTCATTATCGGTGACATCAAGTTGCAGCTGCATAGCGGCCTTCAAATCACGGATTGCATCTAACCGTCTGGCGGTAGCAATCACGGTAAACCCATGTGTCGTGAGATCTTTAGCTAAGTCCCTACCGATACCCGTAGAACAACCGGTTATAAGTATGATTTTTGACATGGTTGATAGGCTCCCCTTTTTGAAGTTTGAAGAGTGAAGGGTGAAGTTTGAAACGGTATTTTGCTTAATACTTTATTTACTGATTGATTGTTATTTGAAAATTAATTTGCCTCATCAATTATAAAACTAACCTTTAGTTCAAATCTTTCTGATAACCGGAGAATAAGTAGAGAAGACCGATAAAAAATGGGATAAGCATATTAACGGAGATATCTTTTTTAAGTATGAATCCTAATAAGAATCCAATTGCAATCGAAACGGTTACCAGATACCCTCCGGTTCTTTCAAATTTCCAACCAAGACCAAGCCCGATAAAGACTAATGGAAAAATTGTCAGCCAAATATTATCCAGTGTCGAATAATCGGGGTTGACAAATGGAAGCGGATTTCCGTAACCGAAATAAAAGGGCAGACCAAAAAGTATTATTGCCGCGGTTAAGATTCTTGCTGTCCATCTTATCATAAGATGCTTTTTCTTACTTAATCTCATTACTGTTACTCCGATCCTTAATTAATTATTTTGAAAATTTTGAAATTTTTTGGATAACGTTTGAAATATTTAAATGTTTCCTCTTCATTACTTCATTTTTTTCAAATATTCTTCCAATTCCTGTTTAGGTAAATAAGTATCAATCCCCATTTGCCCAAAACTGAAACAATCGAAGATTGATGATTCATAATATTCCCGTAGGTCTTTGTCTAAAAGTCGTCCGGCATGGATATCGTCTAATAATTTCAAACCGTTTATTCCTCGGTTCAATATATGATAAGTTACCCCGTATTCGGGGAGCAATTCCCAAAACCCATCCCCTGCCCAAATATTATTTGGAATATAAATTATTAGTACATGTTCAGTGACTGTTTGGGAAGAAGAGATCGAAAAACCAAAATATTTTTTTTCCTTGGGGTGTGAATTTTTGCGGTATCGATAATCCAATTTCATTTCTTCCAGCTTAGCCAAGATCTCTTCAATGATCTTTTCTTTATCACCCGGGTCAAATAAGGAAAAAAGTGAACTATCGATCTCTAGCAGAAGGTCTTGGTCCTTTACCAAGCAATTAATGATATCATAACTTAACTTTATTGATTTTTTATCAAAAGCGCCTCTCCTGTAAGATAAGGAGAATCGAGGTTCAGTTGATTTATTCTCAATTAAAACTATTTTTCCCGGTTTACTAAACATTTGAATTACCTGCCTTTATTGTTGATAATACTTTTATTTATATGTAAGAAGTTCGCTAAGATCTTCCAAATTCCCTGTTTTGCAAAAAGGGTTTTGTTTGGACTTCCCTTTACTCCAGCTAAATTAGGAAATAAAAAATAAACCTTTAACTTAAGCATCTCAAATGATTTCGACAGCAGAATTTTATAAAACAATAGTTGTATCATGAAAGAAAAAAAACCATATATCCAATACACTATTTATTAAAACAAACTGAAAGGAATTTATCATGGGTACAAAAAGTAAAGCAGGTTTTTCGGCGTATTTGATCACACCTCTAATGACATTACTAGGATTTATCATTGCCTCATTGGTCTTTACCTTTATCTTAAAAGAACCTTCCCCGGTTCCTGTCTTCATCATTTTTGCAGTAGTCCAAATTGTTTGTATGTCTCTTTTTGCATTACTAAAGGGAAAAGGAAGAACAACAGTCCGAATGGTCTCAATGTTTTTCGTCGGGTCGTTTATTCTAATTTTAGCCGGTATATTAGGGCGCAATAATTTTCAATTGGAAGGGTTCTTTTTTTATCTGACAACAGGGACTTTAAGCGGAGTAGCGGTCCACTTTATCATGGGCAAATTAATCGGACCTCTCTTTTTCAGCAGGAGCTGGTGCAGCTGGGGTTGTTGGACGGGAATGGTGCTGGACCTTTTGCCCTATAAGGAAAATACTGCATGGAAAAAAGGCGTTGCACCATATATCAGATACATTCATTTTTTGATCTCATTAGCATTGGTGGTTATATTGTTTTATGGTTTTAAATATACAATTCTTCATACCGATCCGGCTGAATTGGCAAAAGGTATGGGAACTAAACTTGAGCTGGCCTGGTTTCTGGCGGGTAATATTATCTATTATGTGATTGGGATATCTCTTGCTTTGGTAATGAAAGACAACCGCGCTTTTTGTAAATATGTCTGTCCACTGACAATATTTTTAAGAACAATCAATCGAATAACACTGGTTCGGATCAAGGGAGACCAGGAGAAATGCACCGACTGTGGCACCTGTGTTAAAAAATGTCCGATGAGCATCAACATAAATAAATACGTTCAATTAGGCGAACGAGTAAAGTCTACGGAATGCATTCTCTGTATGAATTGTATCGCCAACTGCCCCGTAGGTATTTTGAAATCCTCCGTCGGATTTGATTTTGCCGCTAAGGATTATTTAAACAAACAACCGGTTTCTTCTAAACTCCGTAGGAGTGATTCCCGTTCTCTTAAAGAAACAAGTGGCAAAGTAAGCTGATGAAGAAAAACCGCAGTTAAACGCAATTTCAGCAATTGTTTGTTCATGGTTCAGAAGGTATTTTTTAGCCTTCTGAACCCTTAAATCGATTAAGAAATCCGTCGGTGAAAAACCGGTTTCTTCTCTAAATACTCTGGTAAAATGGGACGGCGAAAGATTAACGAATTCCGCCATATCATCTACGGTTATTTTATCAGCGAATGCTTCATTTAAAAAACTTATCAACCGATTGATTTCGATTTTTTGACTGATTTTCGGATTGGGAGCTTTGATATTATAACAATGACGGATCAGTTGGTGGGTAATCTCTAAAGCCAAAGCATCCAACAGCTCATCCCTACCGGGAAGATCTTCCCGGTGTTCGGCCATAAATCTTTTAAGGGTGTTTAAAATTGATTCATTGGCCGGATAATAATCTCCCTTAAAGACAATAGGTTGATAATTCGTATATTGCTTCAATTCATTTTCAAAAAAATTCCGGTTAATAAGGACAGCTATGTAACTGCGGAACTGGTCCTCCATTATTTCCTCATGGGGAATATCAGGTGAAAAAGCGCAAATATTGGCCTCTTTTCCAAAAGGGGAACTCTTCTTTTTCTGATAAACATTAACTGCAGCCGGCCCGCTAAAACTGTAAATGAAGGAATACGCCGGATGCGTATGGGAAGGGCTTACCGCATAATCACAATAGTCAAGATAAGGGATGAAAATACCCAGTCTTACCGAGAGATATATCTCAACGTTTTTGAGCATTTTTTCAAATGCCGGGCCTTCCACTTTGCCGACCAGACTTTGAATGAGATTGAGTTGAAGGTTGTTATTCATATCAACTATTATAACATAAATAAATTCAAGCGCGGAACCGCTATATTTATCGAGCGCCGTCTTCGAAACAACAAGGATTCTCCTTATGCGTTATACCGACAAATCGTATTAATTTACCTTATAATAAGTTCCAAACTTCTTTATAAACCAACTGGTGATGACACCATATACCCAATTAGGTATCATATACATCAGAACTATTAAAGGCGGAGATTCTATTATAATTGAAAATGTGGGGCGAAGCACAGCGTAGCAGGTTAAAAAAACCAACATTCCAAACCCTATACCTTTCAATACCCAATGGTCGGTGCCGATCTTTTTCATTACGAAATAAAGCATCAAGCTAAAAAATACTGCAAGTGTATAATCGATCAATATCCCAATAATTATCGAAAATGGATCTTTTATATATCTAGCAGGAAAAACCACTATACCGGCGCAGAAGTGAACAAAGGTATATTTGATTAATCCTGTAAAATAAAGTCCCCAAGTTAAAAGTTCCTTAAAGACATTGCCGATTATTCCGGCAAGTCCCCCAATAATAATAGTATCCTTCGGCATTTAACCACCCTGGGATAAGTTTGCGCTTTCAATTATTATCCTATTCTTATAATTTAAAACCCTTACGGACATTAATCTTCCTCGTAAAATTTAACTAGCATAATGCGGAATATTCTTTTCATCCTCAAAAAACGCATCAACACCAATTTCTTTAATTTTGTTATTTTTCCGGATCCATTTTTCTTTCAAACCCTCAGGAAATCCGGTTTTTTCACAGGGAAAATCTTTGCATTCATAACAATAATGAATGTTCTTCGTTTTTTTCCATGGTTTAGATTCACTTCCCATTCACTTTGATAATCCTTCAATTACCTTATCAAAATAATCTATTGATTCTTTTTCAGCTTCGTTATGGATAATTAACCCCGGTTTTTTATGATATTCCCGTAATTCTTGATAAAGCCGGATTATTGTTTTAAAAGCGTCAGCGCAGCTTAAAGGGTCATAATCAGGAACAGTTTTAATCAACAAAGGAAGTTCTCCCTTTGCTCTCATTTCGATTCGTCTGACTCCTGATGGTGTAAAGCCATTCTTCATTTGAATAAGAGGTCTGATTACATTCATCCGAATAAATGAAATGAACTCGATCACTTCAAATATTTCCCCCCGCCCTAATTTTGTCCCGTTTCATGTTTTAAAAACTATTTAGCTACAAAGACATTTAGACGCAGAGAAAAAATGACTTTTTAGCTGGTATTTTAACTTATAATAGTATTTCAAGCCTTATTAACAGTTTTTGGTTTTAACCGAAAGGTAAGTGCATATATTTTGAAATGGGACTTTACCTTTGTTTTCTTCTGGATAGTAGTTTAAGAGTTGTTATCAAGTGGAAGTTATAAAAGGTTTTCAATCAAGCTTACGGAAGTGGATGATGAGAAAATTTATTATCCCAATCATATTGGTGCTAATTATTAGTTTTCATTGGGCTTGCCTTATACCGGCCTGCTCCGAGCCTCCTCACGATTGCTGCCATTGCCTGTCCGAACCAATTCTATCCCGTACCGGACAATCTCAAGATCATAACCTAATTTATCAATTACAGGAGTATTTGAAAGGCCTGTCTCTTTACAATGCAACACCCAATGGCCGTTTTGACCGGACCATGGAAGAGGCGGTGATCGGTTTTCAAAAGTCCCACCATTTAAAAGCCAACGGTATAGTTGATCAAGAAACATGGCGGGCAATCGGTTCTCTAACAACCGGTAGTGTTATCGAAAAGCTCCCTTCCGGCAGCTTGGAGGTCTTAGTCGAGTTAAACTCATTGACCTTAACAATAATCGTTGACCGGCGTCCCTTTCGACGCTTTCCGGTGGCCATCGGCAAGTTAGAGACCCCGTCTCCGGCCGGTTGCTGGAAGGTTGTGAATAAAGGCTATTGGGCCAAAGGGGAAACCAAATGGCTTGGATTATCCGTACCCTTCGGGGTTTACGGCATTCATGGGACCAACCAGCCCTGGTCCATTGGCCGCAGGGCTAGTAACGGCTGTATCCGAATGTACAATCACCATCTCGAAGCTGTTTATCAATGGGTCAACCCGGGCACTCCGGTTTATATCGACGGAAATCCCTTTCGGGACCAGCGAACTCTCAAAAGGGGGCTTTTCGGTTCCGACGTCTACTACCTTCAAATCCGTCTCAAGCAATTGGGTTATTATTCAAATAAACCCAGCGGCATTTTTGATTATTGGACAGAGAAGGCTTTAAAAAAATGCCAGGCTGACTTAGGACTTCCCGCGACCGGAGAATTTTCCGCTAAGGAATATTATCGACTGCGGCTTTATCCGACGGATTAAAGTTAAGGGTTGACATGTAACTCTAAATAAAATTATGATATTTAAGTGGAGTCCATATTTTAAAAATTTTGCCAGTAGAGTCACAGACTCTGAGATTTATTTAATAGTTTCTCTTTGTTTAAAGAAAAAAAGCTAATTTTTGAGGTTATCTTAATGTACGAAAAGATCCTTATCGCCGATGATGAAGAAGATATGCTTTCCTTCATTAAAGACGCTTTAACCAACGAGGGATATCAGATCTTGACCGCTTATGACGGTGAAACTGCGATTCAATGCGCCATGCAACATCCGGACCTGATCATCCTCGATATCATGATGCCCGGCAAAGATGGTTATCAAGTCTGCCAGGCCATCAGAGACATTGTGTCATGCCCGATTCTCTTCCTCAGCGCCCTTCAGAGTGAAACTGACCGGATCAAAGGGCTGGCCCTGGGCGGAGACGATTATATCGTCAAACCTTTCAGTATCAATGAATTAAAAACTCGGATCCAAGCCCATCTCCGACGGGAACAGCGGGCTATGGCAATTGACCGGAGGAACTATTTACGCTATGGCAATCTGGCGATCAATCTCAAAGGCCATGAAGTTTTTTTTAAAGACAAGCTTCTCTCTTTTACCCGGCGGGAATTTGAAATCATCGAATTCCTGGCCCTTCACCCCGGTATCATCTTCTCTAAAGATCAGATCTATGAAAAAATCTGGGGTTATGATGCAGTCGGCGATGCGGCGGGTGTAGCCGAGCATATCAAAAAAATCCGATCCAAATTAAACGAGTTTGATCCCGAAGTTGACTACATCGCCACAGTTTGGGGGGTGGGCTATAAATGGGAACGGGCCAAGTGAAAAAACAAATTACACTCCAAAAAGAATTCGCCTTCTCCTTTATCTGGGTGCTCGTATTAAGCATGGCCGCATCACTGATGGCAATTTCACTCTATTATTTTTTCGAACATCATCACCAGGAAAATAATAGTGCCGATCTCACCAAAATTATGGAATATGCCTCTACCAAAGGCAGCGCTATACTGGAGCCGAAGAATCTCGATGTACTTAACTCCTTAGTCGCAAAAACCGGAATGATGTATCAAATTAGAAAAATAGATAAACTTCAGGTTTACCCATCCGAACTAAAATTAGAAAGAACCCGTGATGACGGCATTTTTCAAACTCGAATCACTCGTTGGCAAAATAACTTTTCTCATCGATCAAATATTCTAATCCCGATCTTCAATCATACAACAAAAAAAACCACCCATATGCTGGAATTGAGCACCGCACCAAAATCAGTTCTAATTGACATCTTAATCCCCTTTATCTTTTTTATCTTATTTTCTTTGATATTTTCCAAACATTTAAGTAAAAAGATTAAAAAACCTTTGCAAGAACTGAAGGCCGCCGTGACAAAGATTAAAGCCCGGGATTTGAATTTCAGCGTCAAAATTGACCAAAACAATGAGATTGGGGACTTCGCCGGCGCTTTGGAAGATATGAGAGCCGGTCTGCAAAGCTCTTTGATCCGTGAATGGCAGTTGGAACAAGATCGTCGCGAGATGGTGGCCGCCATAACTCATGACCTTAGGACCCCCCTGGCTATTATTCAAGGTCATGTTGAAGGCCTTCAAGACGGATTAAAGAGGAATCCGGGTAAACTTGACAATTATCTATCAGTTATCATGCAAAACTCGGAACGGGCTAAAAGAATGGTTGAAGAGATGAATAGATTGGTTGAGGTTGATAGCCCCGAATTTAAGATAAACCTGGTTCAACTTGATATTAATGAATTTATCCAGTCCAAAATTACTGAGTTCCAGCTTTTAACAGATAAAAAAGAAATCCGGATCGACTCCCGGATTAGTGATGAACGTCCGGAAAAAAGCTTGGTATCGGTTGATCCGGAACGACTGGCCCAAGTAATCGACAATATTGTCAGCAATAATATCCGTTTTACACCTCCGGGAGGGACGGTCTATCTTGAGACCAATATTAAAGAAGATTCAATTCATATAAGGATTAGCGATAACGGACCAGGCTTTTCTAATCAAGACTTAACTCACCTCTTTAAAAAGTTTTACAAAGGCGACCCTTCCCGTTCCAAGGATAAGAGACATTCCGGTTTAGGTTTGTATATTGCCAAGTCGATCGTTGAAAAACACAACGGCGCCATTAAAGCCTTCAACCTCCAGTCCGGCGGAGCATGCGTCGAATTCCACTTTCAGATTTGAATCGATCTATCAAATAAGTTGTACTGAACCTTGAAATTACGTGCTCATGGGCGTAACGAAATCCCAATCCAAAAACGGTAAATTCAAAACCTGATTACGGTTACGAACACCGCTTCACTGAGCACGAACACGACTAAAAAAATACGTCATCTTAGAACTCAACTTTCGCAGAGCGAAAGTTGGAACAAACCCAATAAACAGTAATTATCAGGCATAAAAATGAACAGTAATTGACAAATTAGCGAAAATCATATAAAAACACCCCTTCATTTGGTATAGTG
>JAEYRN010000044.1 GCA_023435565.1 Bacillota bacterium | reverse complement strand
CTTTCTCAGTTAAGTCATATCAATCAATATCAATTTTTGAAAATATCGAAAGCTTTAACGATTTTTCAAAAATTGATGTTCCGAAGCGTTGACTTAACTGTATAATTTTAAGGTGGGAAAGTTGTATATCTAATTAAAAACTTGTCGAAACAATAAAAATTAAGGTATTAGCAGTTGTATTTTAAGGTTAAATATGTTATATATATTTAAATTCATATTATAGTTATATGGGGAGAAAGAAATGGAAAGAAAATTACGTGTTGGAATCTTAGGAGCAACCGGTATGGTCGGACAACGTTTTATTGCGCTCTTGGCAAACCATCCCTGGTTTGAAGTGGTTACGGTAGCCGCCAGTCCACGTTCGGCCGGTAAATACTACTCTGAGGCAATCGGGGAACGTTGGGTTATGGAGATGCCGATTCCCGAATCAATTGCCAAATTAACCGTTCTCGATGCCAGCGCAATTGATAAAGTCGGTAGTGAGGTTGACTTTGTATGCTGTGCCGTAGATATGCCCAAAGAAGAAACGAAAAAATTGGAAGAAGACTATGCCAAAGCCGATATCCCGGTTATCTCCAACAACTCGGCCCATCGCTGGACTCCGGACGTTCCAATGGTCATACCGGAGATTAACCCGGAACATATTCAAATTATCGAAGCCCAACGGAAACGTCTTGGTTGTAAAAACGGCTTTATCGCAGTTAAACCTAATTGTTCCATTCAAAGTTATGTCCCAGCCCTTCACCCGTTAATGAAATTTAGACCAAAAGAAGTAGTAGCCAGCACTTATCAAGCAATATCCGGAGCAGGCAAAACCTTTAAAGATTGGCCTGAAATGATTGATAATGTTATTCCTTTTATTGGCGGCGAAGAGGAAAAAAGCGAAAAAGAACCCCTTAAGATCTGGGGTAAAATCGATGGCGATAAAATTACCAATGCCGTAGGTCCGGTGATTACAACCCAGTGTATCCGGGTACCGGTAACCAATGGCCATCTGGCTACGGTATTTGTAAATTTCGAGAATAAACCTTCTAAAGACGAAATCCTAGAGCTTTGGATGAATTTTAAAGGTAAACCCCAGTTGCTTTCCTTACCAAGCGCGCCGCAACCATTCTTAAAATACTTTGAAGAGGAAAACCGTCCCCAGACAAAACTGGATCGGGATTTCGAAAACGGTATGGGAGTAACCATCGGACGCTTACGCCCTGACCATCTCTATGATTATAAATTTGTGGCTTTGTCCCACAATACGGTCAGAGGAGCTGCCGGCGGCGGAGTATTATCAGCCGAACTCTTGATGGCTGAAGGGTATTTGCAGGCCCGGTAAAATTATCTGTTTTAAGACTCCCCCGGTTGCTTAAAATCGGGGGAGTAATTGTGAACTCACCTCCTCTTTCTCCTCCTCTCTTTCTATACGAAAAAGAGGCGGAGAAAGGCTTGCTCAAAGATGCTTTTGACTACGAAGCATCCGGGTTACCCTCTTTTTGCCATTGCAAAGAGAGGGCAAGGGTGAGTTCCTTATTGTTCCATCTAGCAAGTTGAGATTTATAATTACCTATCTAAAATTGAGCCTAGTAAATTTTGAAATCGACTATAGTCGATTCTTAGATCTACTATAGTCGACTCTTAAATCGACTATAGTCGATTCTCAAATCTACTATAGTCGATTTTGAAATCCAGCCGGTTAATTTGGTAAGCTTTTGAAGAAAGATTGTTGTTAATTAATTGATTATTTACTTGTTACTTCCCCCCACACTCCCGAACCTTCTCCTCCCAGCCGCCATAAGGCGACTCCTTTGACTAACTCTCCGTACTCGGCAATAACCTTAACACGTTCCCTAATTGCATGAATGTCCTGAAAATATACAGTATGAGTGGATCCTGAAACTTGATACTCAAAATGAGGTTCCACATTATGTGAATAATAACGGCAAACACTTGATGAATGTTCAACCCGGTCCCGTGAGGGATTGAGGATCTTTTGATCGCTCATTAATTTGATAGTATCATTATAGGTTAACGCTTTGGCCGTTCCGTCCGGACCCCAGTCATATCCGTAAAGAGGAAGACCAATAATTATTTTCCCTTTGGCTTCGGGAATAGTATAGGCATAATCCAAGATATCCCGTAACCAATCGATAGGAGCGATTGGTCCGGCGTGAAAACTCGACCAGTGGTAATCATAGACCATAATTTTAAGCAAATCAGCATGACGGGCTATTGCTACCCAATCTTGAGCTCCCGGGCCGTTCCAACTAGCCTGGGCGGATGTCTTGGGATGTAAAGCGACGGATAATAATTTGCCATTTTCATGTAAGCTTGTCCCCAGTTCACGGATAAAAGCCGAAAAAACCTCTATGTCAGTTACCGGTAAACTTTCATAATCAATGTCAATCCCATCGTATCCGTTTTCTAAAACTAAATCAATAATTCCCCGGACATGCCCGGACCGAGTAGTTGGATCATTGATAATCCTACTTATTACCGTGGCATCAAAATTGCTAATACCCCAATTTTGAATGGTCGGTAATACCTTAACCCCATTAGTCCGGGCTAAAGTTGTAATCGGTCCGTTATGGAGTAAATTTTCCACAAAAGGCTCCGCTCCCGATTGAAAGTAAGACGGGTTTAAATTATACCAAACCGGATTAATTTCATGAAGGTCATAAACATGTTCACTGAAACTCTGCAGGCCACGAGAAATATCAAAGGGAGCAAACCATGCGGATACATAAAATTGTTGCGAATGGTTCAAGTTACGGGATTTTGGCGGAGCGGAACAACCGGGGAGTAACAAAAAAAGAAACAATATTAAAACTATAACTGATTTAACCATCGCTTCATTCCTTTCAAGTTCAAGTCTAACTAACAAAAGGATTAATAATTGTAAATTTAAGGAATTGCATAATTCATGATTTAAACTTTGGCTCACAATATATTGATAGATACATCTGGGCTAGTCATTATATATTGTGGCCAAAGGGTTTATTAAGGTAATTATGCAATTCCCTCAATTAATAGTTATAGCTTCTTAAATTTACTCCTGCTGGAAATTTAAGCCTTTTTCATTAAGTATTAAAAATAATTGTAATGATTAAATTGTTAAGTTTATAAATTTTGAAAGAAAATAATATCTATAATTGTTTAATTCTGTTGTTTGAATTTGACATACTTCCAATCATATGATAACTTTGAAAATATATAACAAATTGTATTATACTCTTTTAGGAGTGAGAATGATGAATATTAAAAAAGTATCATTATTAGTATTATCTTTGTTATTTTTCTCAGTATCCTTAATTGGTTGTGGCGGCGGCGGTGGCGGGAGTAACAAAAAAGCGACCGTCAGAGGGTATGTAAAAGATTATGATTATCAAGCAATTTCAGATGTTAAGGTAGAGATAGGAAATGCAACTGCCACCCGTACCGATGCGAATGGATATTTCATAACCCCCAAATTTCCAGCCGGTACATATACCGTGACGTTTTCCAAACAAGGTTATGTCATTAAAAGTTTTAAAATAGCTTTTACTCCGGGAGATTGGCAGTTTAACGATTCAATTTCTTTAAATATTGGAATTGGCGGCGGAATTGGTAACGGCGAACGTTCCGGCATTCAAGATGTACCTTTGATTAATGGAGACGGTGAAATTACTATTAATAATGATCATGAAAATGGCAAGTTTAGATCAATAGTCGCTATCCCTTATAACTATTCGGATTTTAGTTCTTCAGCAGATATTAAGCTTTACCTCGATGGAGGTATCAGTTTTAATTGTAGTTTAGATTCCAATCCGGATCGGATCTCAAGCAAAAAGACTCCTAACTTTAAGGGAATTAGGGTTGATCCGGCGGGTAAAATTCGGATACTGGAAAGAAAAATGTTAAAGGAGTTTGCCGCCAAAGGGATTCGGCCCGGTATAAGTAATAATTTTCATGCCCAAGCCGAACCGCCTGCTACGGATACTTTCTTAAAAGTTTATGGTTGGGATGACAAATATCCATTCACGGCGACACAGGTATATAGTAGCGGGAATTGCGCCATTTATTTAGATAATAAGGCGTCTATAAGTAGTAGTTATATTAAACAATTGGGTGATGCCTTCAACCAATTTTACGCTAATGAAATAACATATTTTGGTCCCGTAGCAAATAATATCGATGGGACGGAAAAAATCTATATTGTCTTAACTGATTTGGACGAAGGAGTTGGAGGGTATTTTTGGGGTGTTAATGAGTATAGCAACTCTTTTTTGGCCTCGGAAGGAAGAGCGGAGGCCGGTTGTTCAAACGAGAAAGAGATTTTATTCATTGCTACCGGCGGTTATAAGTCGGATCCATCCGGTTGGTTTTCATGGGCAAAAACCACCATGGCCCACGAGTTTCAACACCTAATCAATTTTACCAATCGAATGAATTTTATCAACAACATAGAAATGGAAACCTGGGTTAATGAAGGTCTGTCCCAAGTAGCGCAGGATATCGCAATGACCGGTACAACCAATCGACATGATCCCGAGTTGGAACCCTTGGTAATGGACTTTTTAAATGATCCGGGATATAATTCCTTATGTGATTGGTCCAACTTCGAAATTGATCCTGCGGATTATCCCCCGGCTTATTTGTTTATCAGGTATTTTGCAGACCGGTTCGGAGCAGATAAATTAAAAACAATCATTACTACCGATCAAACTGCTATGACTAGTATCGAAAATTTATCAGGATTGACATTTCACCAGCTGTTTCGGGATTGGATGACCGCGATTGTTTTGGATTATCTCAATTATGGATACTCCAACACATATACTTTAAATAATATTCTTTATCAATCTTGGAATTTTGGTGATACAAAATTCAATAATCGGTTGGGGATATTACCAAGATTTGAATCAGTTTATCTTGAATCTACCACAGGGGGATTTCTATATCGAACAAATCTCGAATCGGTAAATGAAATAAAAATAACTGTGGATTCACACTTTGAAGACGAATTCGGATTACGTATTCTTTTATTGCCAGCCCCTGGTGTTAATTTTTCATTTAAAACCGATACACCACCGTCATTAATCAGGGTAAAGTGAGGTAATTCAATGCTGAAAAGGAACATAATCATTGTAACGGCAATGTTATTGTTTACCAGTATTTGTTCCGGCGAAAATTCTAGTTTAGTCGGAAAATTATATGTCGTTGGCAATGTCCCCTTTACTAAATTAGTTTGCGAAACCGATTCAAAAGAAAAATATGTTTTAGAAGGAAGTCTTTTAGATGAACTAAGTAATCTCCAAGGCGCAACCGTTAAAGTTGAAGGTAATCTAACCGGAAAAACCTCCGATTATGGCATGCCTTTATTTAAGGTAGAAAAATACCAACTGCTATTTGTGGGAAATGAAGGAAACCAGAAGGAGCCCTTAATTGGATTTATTCGGGTTCGTAGAAATTCCTTATACCTAGAACTATCATCAGAAAAATCCTATCTGCTTAAAGGACCTCTAACTCGAAAAATAATTCATTTTGAGGGAGCAAAAGTTTGGATGCTTGGCGAGGTGAAACCTCCTACGTGGACTTTCGGAAAGACGATCTTAATTCCGGAGGCTTTTCACGTGATTAAAAAAATAGATCAAGAAAATAATAGGGATGATAAAATAGGAAAAGTTAACTGATTTAAATAATTTTAAAATTTAATTCCAATTTATTTAGCCCTGTTAAGGGCTTTTTATTTGCGTTCTAATGGTTTTTCAAATTGATTCTTTTTATACTCCGCTTTTATAGCAAATTAAATCTTTTTTATTGAAAATGAAAAGGATATTAAAAAGGTCAAGCGAATATGTTCTACAATATTACTATTATATAATGAATCTTTAAAACTAAATTTTAATTTCATTTATCGTTATCTCAGGAGTGATCTTTCTTTTAAGAATCTAAGGAGCAATGCTCCATAACATTCGAAAGGAGTCTATTAAATGGAAGAACAACTAAAATTAATCGCTGAAAGAGTTAAAGGCTTAAGGGACATTTTCGGACTAAGCGCCACCGACCTGGCTAAAGAATTAAACCTGCCCCTTGATGTTTATCAAAATTACGAAAGCGGTGCGGCGGATATCCCGGTTGGGGTTCTTTACCGTATGGCACAGCGATTCAATATGGAATTGTCATCCTTATTGACCGGTGAAGAACCAAGGTTACATACCTATTCGCTAACCCGTAGCGGAAGGGGTGTTTCGATTGAACGCCGGAAAGAATATAAATACCAAAACTTAGCGTATAACTTTGTTCATAAGAAAGCCGAGCCTTTTTTGGTGACTGTTGATCCCAAACCTGCAGGGGCACAAGTCCACCTTAATAACCATCCCGGGCAAGAATTCGACTATTTGCTGGAAGGGACCCTCAAAATAGTTCTTGGGGATAAAGAAATCATCCTTAATGAAGGTGATTCCCTTTATTACGATTCCAATATAAATCATGGCATGCAAGCCTTAAACGGAAAACCCGCCAAATTCTTGGCGATCATTCTATAACTTATCACGGACAAATTATAATAGAAAGGCTGAAGAAAGATGTTAGAAAAATATATTGGTCTTGACTATCAATCCTATGAAGATTTTTATAAAAACTGGCAGATTAAAGTTCCGGATAATTTTAACTTCGCCTATGATGTTGTAGATGAATGGGCCGCTAAATCTCCGGATAAAATCGCTTTAGTCTGGTGTGATGATAAAGGCAACCAAGCTCAATTTACTTTTAAGGAAATGAAATTATACAGCGATAAAACGGCAAACTTCTTCAAATCAGTTGGTATCAAAAAAGGCGACCCGGTGATGCTGATTTTGAAACGCCGTTATGAATTCTGGTTCTGCATTCTTGCTTTACACAAAATCGGAGCCGTCTGTATTCCCGCAACCCATCTATTAAAGAAAAAAGATTTAACCTACCGTAATGATGCCGCCAGCGTCAAAATGGTAGTTGCAGTTGCCGGTGAAGAAGTTATCGATCAAATTGACGAAGCTCAACCGGACTCCCCAACTTTACAGCTAAAAGCCCTCGTCGGCGGAAAACGAGAAGGTTGGATTGACTTTGATACTGAGTTAAAAAATGCATCCGAATTATGGACTAAGCCTACCGGGACTGATATGTCCAAAAACGGCGACATTATGCTGCTCTATTTCACCTCCGGGACCACCGGTTATCCAAAAATGGTCCAACATAACTTTACTTACCCCCTAGGTCATATTTTAACCGCAAAGTTTTGGCAATGCGTCCAGGATAACAAATTACACCTTACCGTCTCCGATACTGGATGGGCCAAATCAGTCTGGGGTAAAATTTATGGACAGTGGCTCTCCGGCGCTATTGTATTTGTCTATGATTATGATAAGTTCGTTCCCAAAGATCTTTTAGGTATAATCGCAAAATATGGTATTGCCACGTTCTGCGCTCCGCCTACCATCTACCGTTATTTGATTAAAGAGGACTTTTCTCAATATGATCTGAGTAAATTAGAATACTGTGTGGTAGCCGGAGAACCTTTAAATCCTGAGGTATACAATCAATTTAAAAAACTTACCGGGATTAAATTAAGAGAAGGATACGGCCAGACCGAACTTACCGTAACTTTAGCCACCTACCCTTGGATGGAACCCAAACCGGGATCGATGGGCAGACCTTCTCCCGGATATGATATTGATATTATCGATGAAACAGGCCGCTCATGTGAAGTCGGTGAAATCGGGGAAATTGTCGTTCGTACCGAAAAAAGAAAACCTGTCGGTATCTTCGATGGGTATTACCGTGATGCGGAACGTACCCAAAGTGTCTGGTATAACGGGATCTATCATACCGGAGATACCGCCTGGCGAGATGAGGACGGGTATTATTGGTTTGTCGGCCGGACCGATGATGTTATCAAAAGTTCCGGTTATCGGATCGGGCCTTTCGAAGTTGAAAGCGCACTGCTTGAACATCCTGCAGTATTGGAATGCGCAGTGACCGCAGTCCCTGACGAAGTCCGGGGACAAGTAGTCAAAGCGACAGTTGTTTTAACAAAGGATTTTCAACCCAGCGAAGAATTGAAGGTTGAGTTACAAGAACATGTTAAAAACGTTACTGCTCCTTACAAATATCCCAGAATCATCGAATTTGTAACTGAATTACCCAAGACAATTAGCGGTAAAATTCGGAGAGTCGAGATTCGGGAACACGACCAATAATAACAGCTATCAATTAAGTTAATTTTGGAGAAATAAACATCAAAAAAATCGGACCGCTTTACGGCCCGATTTTTTTTAGTTTCCTGCCAAAGTTGTATTATTTAGTACGGTTCTTAAAAAACTCCATCGCTACCTCGGGGAATAGCACGTACGAAAGGACATCTTCCTCTTGTTGATAATATTGCATAATGTCTTTCCTCGCCTGATCCAGCATCGGCTCCAAATCATCGGCCGGACGGTGAGTAATCGGTTCTTCGTCGCCGATAATCAATTTTTGGACTTCAGGGTTAATAGGCGCCGGAGGCCTGCCGTACATACCCCGGACATAGTCCTTAATCTCTTTCGGTACAACACTGTAACGTTTTCCTGTTAAAACATTCAATACGGCCTGGGTTCCCAACATTTGACTAGTCGGCGTTACCAACGGTGGAAATCCTAGTTCTTCACGGACTTTAGGCACCTCAAGCAAAACATCCGCATAACGATCAGCCGCATTTTGCCCGGCTAATTGGTTGCGTAAATTCGAGATCATCCCGCCGGGTATCTGATAAGAAAGCACTGCAGTATCGACTTCAATCGGAGCAGAGATCGATTGGTATTCTTTCTTCACTTCTTTAAAGTGTTGGTTAATAGGCGATATTTTATTGAGATCAAGCCCTGTATCATAGGGAGTGCCTTGAAAAGCGGCAATTATTGATTCAGTCGGCGGTTGGGAGGTACCCAAAGCCAAAGAGGACAGGGCTGTATCAATCACATCCACACCTGCTTCAACTGCTTTTAAATAAGTCATCGAAGCCAAGCCGCTGGTATAATGGGCATGTAATTGCAAAGGTAAAGATACCGCTTGTTTCAATTTTTTAATTAATTCTTCGGCCTCATAAGGTTTTAAAAGTCCAGCCATATCTTTAATACAAATCGAATCACAACCGAGTTCTTTCAATTCCTTAGCAAGTTTTACATAGGCTTCGATATTATGGACTGGACTAATGGTATAAACTACGGTTCCCTGTACATGGGCTCCCGCTTCTTTAGAAGCTTTGATCGCCATTTCCATGTTTCGGACATCATTTACAGCGTCAAAGATCCGAATGATACCGATACCATTATCAACAGCCCGTTTACAAAATTCCTTAACAACATCGTCAGGATAGTGACGGTAACCTAAAATATTTTGACCCCGTAACAACATTTGGAGCGGTGTTTTCCGAATGACTGCTTTTAAACGGCGTAATCGCACCCAAGGATCTTCTTTTAAAAAACGAAGACAACTATCAAAAGTAGCTCCTCCCCAAGCTTCCAACGAATGATAACCAATTTCATCAATAGCTTCTGCGACAGCCATCATATCTTCGGTCTTCATCCGAGTAGCCCATAAAGATTGATGAGCATCTCTGAATATTGTTTCCGTAATCCGAACCGGTTTTGCCATTCTATTCACCTCGATAAATTTATACTGGTTTATTTCAAGCTCGCCAACAATACTCCGGCAGCAATTGCAGACCCAATTACTCCGGCTACATTCGGTCCCATGGCGTGCATTAACAGGTAGTTACCCGGTCTTTCCTCAGCCCCAACCTTTTGGACTACCCGGGCCGCCATCGGAACTGCTGAAACACCCGCTGCGCCAATTAATGGGTTGATTTTGCCACCGGTTAACTTGCACATTACTTTTCCGAAAAGTAATCCGCCAATCGTACTAAAACTAAAAGCAATTAATCCTAAAAGAATGATTCCAAGAGTCGACGGTTTTAAAAACAGTTCCGCTTTTGCGGTAGCGCCCACCGATAGACCTAAGAAGATTGTAATAATGTTAATCATTTCATTTTGAGCTGTCTTTGACAATCTTTCCACTACTCCCGATTCCCTCAAAAGGTTACCGAACATCAACGAACCTAATAAAGCGGCTGCCGAAGGAAGAATCAAAGCGCCAATAATGGTAACAACTATTGAAAAAAGAACTTTCTCCGTTTTTGATACCGGACGCAGTTGTTCCATGACAATTTGCCGTTCTTCCTTAGTGGTAACTAATCTCATCAAAGGGGGTTGAATGATAGGAATCAATGCCATATAAGAGTATGCGGCAATGGCGATCGGACCTAATAGGTCTGGTTTTAATCTGCTGGTAAGGTAAATAGCGGTGGGTCCGTCAGCTCCGCCGATAATTCCGATGGAAGCTGCGGAATTAATATCAAATCCCAACAAAATAGCGCCTATTAAAGCGCAAAATATACCCAGCTGCGCTGCGGCGCCTAATAATATACTTTTAGGATTAGCCAAAAGCGGGCCGAAGTCAGTCATCGCTCCTACTCCTAAAAAGATTAGGGGGGGATAGATACCCAACTTGACACCTTGGTATAAATAGTAGATCAAACCTCCGGGTTGAACAAGGTGTCCATTGGCTTTGATCGGTTCATCCATCAAACCGGCCAATGGCAGATTGGTCAAGAGCATTCCGAAGGCAATCGGTAATAATAGTAACGGTTCATATTGCTTGACAATAGCCAAATAAATGAGGACCAAGGAAATGGCGATCATAACCATTGTTTCCCAGGACACATTCATTAAGCCGGTGCTAAAAATTAACTCCTGAACGCTATTCCACATATTAGAAACCTCCTATAAATTAACCAAGGACAGCCAAGACATCTCCAACATTGACCATGGCGCCGGCTTGAACGTAAATTTCCTTCACTACACCCGTTGCCGGAGCTACAATTTCATTCTCCATTTTCAATGCTTCCAAGGTTAATAAAACCTGGCCAAATTTAACCGAATCACCTGGTTTGACCTTAATTGATAAAATTGAACCCGAGAGCGGCGCATTAACCGGGGTTCCTTCAGTAACAGGTCCCCTACTGACAACAGTGCTTGGATTGGTATTAACTGTTTTGGTTTCACTTTGGGGAACGGCTGCGGCCACTTGACCCATACCGGAATTTGAGGTTTCTTCTACAACGACTTCATAAGTTTTACCGTTTACAGATACGCGATAGCTTTTCATCACTTTTCCTCCATAATTTCATTGAATTAATTTTAACCGGATATTAGCCATTTCAACACCAGGATTTAGTGTATTTAAAACACTCATAATCACGACTAACTCTTCTTCATTGGCATTCCCACTAAACGGGCTTGTTTTTGTCCTTAAACCACCGTTAATGATTTTAGACATAATCTGCATTACCAACATTAGAAATAATAAAACCGTAAAAACCATAGTCATCCCTAAAACCAGCAATACTAACCCAGTGTTCAAGATGTCTTCCAATGATGCCCCCTCCTTTTTACGCAGTTTGTGACTTTTTTCACTAATCCAAACACTTTTATATATAAAATTCTGATAACGATATGGGAAAAATATTATTCATTATTTCAAATAAAACAAAAGTTAAATGCCTATTTTCAATATTTGGCCATTCTTATCATAATCGTTAAATCCTATTTGGTCAACAATATTAAACTTGCTTTAAGATAAAATTAACCTAAATCTAACCTAAATGAATTATTATCCTAAAAAAACCAACAATGGTATGAATATGAAAAAAGCCGGAAGAACCGGCTTCATAATCTAAGAATAAGCGTTATCTATATTTTTGAATATCATAATAAGTAGCTTAAAATTTATTGAATCAACTTTAAATTGACAATATTTAACTTTTTATCAGGCATCAGTTTGGTAAGAACCGCCGTAATCACCGCCAATTCTTCTTCCGTACATTCCATGTCCGGTCTCTCACGGCTATATTCAACTATCTTTGAAGTATCAGTTTGTCCCAAGCGATCCTGAAATTCAGTTAACAATATAATAATTTTGCGAAGCATCGTTGTTATCAAAATTAATAGAAAAAAAATTAGTCCCAACAAAAAAAATCCCCAGTTAAATGAAACGATTTCATTCAAAACCCAAATCCCCCTTTGCCAACGATTACATGCTACTATTATACACTTAATGTTGTATCGTTATCAAATCAATTAAATAATCTAGTTTTCTATATAAGTTGAATTAAATTTAACTAATGATTTTAATTCAACTTATTTCTGCTGTAATAGGATGAAATAATTACATAGATGACATTATTTTTTAGATGTGATAAATTAAACTTGTACATTAGCCTAAGATAAATCAGGAGGTCAACTTATGCAAGAGCTTCTCCAAGGTATTTTGGGAATGGATTTAGGACGGTTGATAATGATGGCGATTGGAGGGGTCTTAATTTATCTTGCCATTGCCAAAGATTATGAACCAATGCTCTTATTACCCATCGGGTTTGGAGCGATTCTTGCCAATATTCCGTTCTCCTCGGCAATCGGCCATGATGGATTTTTATCGGTCCTTTATAACGCCGGAATTAAAAACGAGCTTTTTCCGGTATTAATTTTCATCGCGGTGGGAGCAATGATTGATTTCGGACCACTACTACAAAACCCATTTATGCTCTTTTTTGGGGCCGCAGCTCAGTTTGGAATTTTTGCCACCATGATCGCATCCCTTTTCCTGGGCAACTGGCTAAAAGATCTTGGTCTCGGTATACACATTGGTTTAAAAGAAGCTGCTTCCATCGGAATTATTGGAGCTGCAGACGGGCCTACTTCAATTTATGTAGCGAATAAATTCGCCAAAAATTTGTTAGCTCCGATTACGGTAGCAGCCTATTCTTATATGTCGTTGGTTCCAATCATCCAACCACCGGTTATCAAGTTATTAACCAATAAACGGGAACGAATGATTCGGATGGAAACCCATGAAGTTAAAATCCCAAAAACGGTAAAGATTTTATTCCCGATTATGGTTACAGTTGTCGCAGGGGTGATTGCCCCAATCAGCGTAGCTCTTGTCGGTTCGTTGATGTTTGGTAACCTGATCCGGGAATGCGGGGTTCTAGATCGTCTTTCGAAAGCCGCTCAAAGCGAATTGGCCAATTTGGTCACCTTGCTCTTGGGTATTACCATCGGTTCGACTATGGGGGCTGACAAGTTTCTCAATCCGGCAACTATATTAATAATGGTCTTAGGATTGGTCGCTTTTATCTTTGATACCGCCGGCGGTGTTCTATTCGCCAAATTATTAAACCTTTTCTTAAAACGGAAAGTCAATCCAATGATCGGCGCTGCTGGAATCTCCGCTTTCCCAATGTCGGCCAGGGTTATTCAGAGAATGGCCCAAAAAGAAGACCCAACTAATTTCGTATTAATGCAAGCCGTTAGCGCAAATGTTGCCGGACAACTGGGGTCTATCGTCGCCGGCGGTTTATTATTAGCAATAATACCGGCGCTTATAAAATAGTAGTCCTCGTCAATTTCTAAGTGTCTTAAATTTATCCTCAAAGTAGGAGGGATTAATTATGAATGAAACTATTATCCAAAGTTTCAAAGCTACCGGTTACGGTATGGGCGGTGTTTTTCTAGTATTAATTCTATTCTATTTTTTGACCAAATTAATGCTGGTTGTTTTTCGCGGTTCTTCAGACAAGGATAATTAAATTCTTTCTCTGTGTCTCCGTGTCGCTGTGGCCAATAAATATTAGCCACAGAGGCGCAGAGACACAGAGTCCACGTGATTAATGCTTAATTAAATCAATTTTTAGTTTTATTAACCGGCATTAGAGGGGTTAACTCGTCCGACATATGTAATTTATATTTTTGCGATAGTTTTTGACTCAATTTCCCATGCAAATCCTTGGGAATAGTAATCTTAATCGGGTCACCATCGCTGACAAAACGTAACGAAGGATTTTTTTGGTACCGCTCTACATAACTTTTCGGCCCCCAAGGCGTATCTCCGGCCTGAATCCGTTCCATTTTATAAGAATTGAACTCAGCCGAATAAGGAGACGGTACCGGCCCGGACCCTACCAACATCACCGAATTATGATGATACTTGGTACCCTGATATTCACCCCGCCTGGCTAATATTCGATTTTTAGGGTGAATTCCGTATGGTAGCGCAAAACTCCTCACTTGATAGCCGGGAACGAAAGATTGAATCTCCTTAACTGCAAGGGCTAATTGTTTTTGGACCGCAATATCATCAACTTTACCCAAGTTTTCATGCCAGTAACTGTGGTTCCCAATTTCATACCCATTTTGAACAAGAAAGTCCAGCTTTTCTTGAATATATTCTTCTTGCCCGAAAAGCCGTTGGTTTCGACCGGTACCCGGCAGTACATAAAAGGTAGCTGTCAACGGAAAGTCGGGGTGTTCTCTTTTAAACCGCTCCATGATTCCAACTCCCGATTGGGGATCAATCTCCAGCCGATCACCTTTTTTTAGGTAACGGAATTGACCTGCGCTGGAATCGTCAAAAGTAATCACAAAAGGAGTCTTTCCGGCCGGTGTCTTTATATTCCCATTCACTAAATCCTGTAACGGTATTGGATAGTAATCGTTCTTATACAACATCTCCAAATCTTTTCGGAAATTTTCAGGGGTCCTGCGCCATTGGGCTTCAGGATAACCAATTAAATGATATTCCAAAACCATGATTCGTCCCAATTCATTTGGCGGTAATGATTCACCATTTCCAGCATAAGTTCTCCAAGTCGATAAACCCAGATTCAAGGTAACTACAAAAGCCGTTAGCATTGCAAAAATTTTTAAACGCACAGTTCTCCCCCGCTTTTCGTGATTATTGGGAGAATATTTCAGTCGCGGACATGATTTCTCCTGCAATAAAATGATGGAAAAATATAAAAATCGATAATAAATTACTGATATTTGATTGCCTCCTAAAATAATATCCAACAAAAAAAACTTTTCCGGTAGGACATTCCCATTGTATGCCGAAAAAGTTAACCGAAATAATATCCCTAGAGAGGCGGAAATAAGATGATCGACGTCCAAAGTATGAAAGATGAACGGGGAATAGAGATCCAACGGGTGGGTTTGAAAGACGTGCATCTTCCTTTCCAAATCCGGATGAAAAACGGCGGTTACCAGGAAGTCCAATCAAACGTAGCCATCTCAGTCACCCTACCCCATCATTTTAAGGGGACCCACCTCAGCCGTTTTATGGAACTACTCATGGCCTGGAGCGAAAAACCGGTTGGCGCCGCCGAGATTCGCCAACTCTTAAAAGAACTCTGTTCTAACTTAGAAGTTGCCGAGGCGGAGATAAATCTAAAATTCCGCTACTTTTTGCCTCTCCCGGCCCCTGTCAGCCGAATCACCGGCTATCTTGATTATTGTTGCGAATTTAAAGGCATCTTAAAACAACCGGAAAATAAGTATATATTTCATATGGGAGCTGAAATTCCTGTTCTTTCTCTCTGCCCCTGTAGCAAAGAGATCTCCGATTTCGGGGCCCACAATCAAAGGGCTGTTATTCGTACTCTAATAAAAGCCGATTATCCCGGAAAAATCATTTGGCTGGAGGATTTAATCGAGTTACTAAGGATTCAAGGCAGTTGCCCCGTCTTTCCGGTCTTAAAACGGGACGATGAAAAATACGTTACCGAAACCGCCTATCAAAATCCTAAGTTCGTTGAGGATATTCTGCGTGACTCGGTCCTGGCCCTTCGTACCGACTCTCGGATCAAATGGTTTCAAGTTGAGGTGGAGAGCTTTGAATCAATCCATAACCACAGCGCCTTTGCCTCGCATGTGGAGGATAGTCAATCACGCGTTACGCGTTAAACTTTACGCGTAAAAACATTTTTTTAGCTTAAATAATATCTAACATTAAACTTCACTCACCAATTCCATAACCGTAATCGGCGTTCCGGGTGGGCCGTTGGCTCCTTCATTAATCTCCTCACCCGCAACACCATTGATAGCTACAATCTTTGCATTTACCACTCTTCGGATATTCACCTGGACGGTTATGACAAGCGACAAACTCTGCCATCCTCTCAACCGCCGATACTAACCGGTCCAAGGAATTCCGATCCAACGGAACCTCTATTCCCCGATTAGGATAAGGAAAATATAGCATAGCCCGTTCCGGAAGTTTTCCCCATAACGCCTTGACTGCTAGAGCATATAATTGTAATTGCGGATAATAAGAGACGGCAATCTCATTTATCCGGTCCGCCGAAACCCGGTGCGTCTTGTAATCTACCAATAGCATTTCTCCGGTTTGGTTCTGAATGAGCCTGTCAAACCTGCCCTCCACCCGAATCACCGGTGTCAACTTCGTAAGGAACGGAACTTCGTCCCAGCACTTTCCTGCTTTTTCCGTATATGGGCTATTCCTGAAGTTGCGCCAGATCCTAAGCAACTCTTCCTTCATAATTGACCGATCAAACCCGGACTGCTCGCCAAACATTGTTTCCCACAGTTCCTCAGGCCAATCGTCCTTTTCCCGACCGGCCGCTTGGTGCATAAAGTTACCAATCAAAGTTCCCAAGTTATCCTTGGAACCCGAGGTGTCAAATTCTCCACTTCTTTTACTAGGGAGATTCAACCGCATTCGATATTGCCAGAAATAACGCCGGGGGCAATTCAGATAGGTGAGAATTTCGGTAACTTTTAAAATTTCCGTTTTGATATCCACTGTTGCCGCTACTTCCTGACCGGCTTTTGATTGCAAATCATAACTGTCCAATTTTGAAAGAACACTATCAAGTATAAGGTTAGCTTGGGGTAAATACGTAGCCTCTGGGAGATTACGGATCACCCGGACCGGAATACCTTCATAATTAAATGTTTCACCGGCTTCATTTAAGGGCAGTAAAAGCTCAAACCATCTCATCCAAGAATTGGCTGTCTCCAGGTTGTCCCCTCGGGAACTGCTGCAACCGGAGCCAACCATTATTAGACATTGTTTGGCACGGGTCATCGCCACATAAAGCAAACGTTTTAATTCCGAGATTTCCTCCCCTTTGTTCTTTTGTTTTATCTCCTCCAGAATGGAAGGTTCGGCGATACTTTCATCTTCCAATGGAATAGTCATCCCCAAACCAACCTGTTTATGAAAGACCAGGTTCCCTTGGTTACGGAAATTAAAGGGTCGATCGAGTTCCGGAAGGATTACGATTGGGAACTCCAATCCTTTTGCCCGGTGAATTGTCATTAAACGGACCACATTCCCCAACTCGGCCTCTGTCGGAGCTTCACTCTCCAAAATCCCCATTCCTTCCAATTCAGCGATATAAGACAGAAAACGGTTTAAATCATGGAATCCTTTAGCCGTAAATTCATCAGCCTTGGTCAACAACTTTTCCAGGTTAGCCACACGCTGTGAACCGTTAGGTAATGCCCAAAGCATTTCCCGATAATGGCATCGTTCAAGGGCGGTCCTAATAATTGCCGGGATTTGGAGAAGCTCACGATTTTCAAAGAAAAAATTCAGGAGGTCACGAAAATTTCTTAATCGTTCTTGTTCCACCGGGGAAATTTCAGGTGGAAATTCTTCATATTCATAAAACAATTTTACCAAATCGCCATTTCGACCAAGCCAAAAAAGACCCTCCTCAGAAAGACCGACATAAGGCGATGTTAAAAGGGCCAATAATGCTAAAGAATCATAACGTTGTTGTGTTAAACGCAGTAAGTTGAGTTGATCGACAACCTCTTGACAGTGGTAGAAATCTCCGCCACAGGAATTATAGTACGGAATCCCAAGGCTTTGTAAAGCCTGTTGATAAAGAAGCACCGAAGTTCCTGCCCTGAACAGTAACACTATATCTCCATAATTAATCGGACTCTTCCCGGACTGGGTCTCAAAGACCATTTGGCCAATACGGGCAGCTATCATTCTGGCTTCCAAAACCCGATCGTCGGATCCGGTTAATAAAAACTCAATGCAGGAACCTGGTTCGGATTTGGTCGCCTGGAGTGGTTGATACTCAAAAGTCTCATTCTCAAAAAGCCGGTTGGAAATTCGATTGATAAATTCAATTACTATCCGGTCCGAACGATAGTTATCCGAAAGAATGACTACCTTCCCACCCCGGTCCCGTACCAAATCACTTAGATTGTTAATTAATTCAGCTTCAGCCCCGCGAAAACGGTAAATCGACTGCTTAATGTCTCCAACCGCCATTAAACGCCCGCCTTGATAATCATCGCCTACCAATTGACAGATTAAATCCATCTGTAAACCGTTGGTATCTTGAAATTCATCTACTAATAAATAACAAATACCCTGCCGTATCCGGTTCGCCAAATCGGGATAATCCAATAATAAATTCCGGGCTAACAATTGCTGATCGGTAAAATCGACTAAACCGTTTTCCTGTTTGATCCCGGCATACTCATGGTCAATCTCTCCTAAAAGCCTTGCCAATACCGGAAGTCGCCTTAAACACTCCAGGTCTAGCAATTGTTGGCTAACACCAGCCAACATCTCATGAATTAATGATAATCGTTCTTTCAAAACGTTAGGTAAATTTCCGGGTAACGCTTTTCGAATCTTAGTTAAAATCGGAACCTTTACTTCGAATGGATCGTCGGAATTCAAAATCTCTTGATAGAACGGCCATTTTTCTTTAAAAGAGGCAATGATTTCAACACCCCGTTCGGTCAGTTTTTGACTAAGGCCAAATTCTATAAAATCGGACAGTTCTTGGAGTAATTCTCTAAAACTATACCGGGAAGGGCGGCTAAGGCGGGCTGTCGTCATCTCCATTACTTCGGTAAAAGTCAAGCCGCTTTCCCTTATAGAACGGTAAAGTGCGGCCAATTCTTTTAAAAGTTGCTCCCAGCCATAATCTTGAAGCAGCCCTATTAAAATCTGACGATAACTGCTGTCCAAATAGAACTCCCGAGTTAATACGGTAGAGGTTGCCTCATTCAAATAGATTGCTTCTTCACCATCATTTAAAATTCCGGTAATCGGTGGAATACCTGCTTCTAAAGGGTATTCCCGTACCAATCCCAAACAAAAACTATGGAAAGTGCTAATTCTGGCACTTTCTAGTTTAATAAGCTGAGTTTGCCAATATTCGACCGCTTCAGTCTGTTCGGCTGTTCTCAAATACTCCTGAACCGACTGCCGGATCCGGTTTCGCATCTCGGCTGCTGCTTTATTGGTAAAAGTGATTGCTACAATCTCATTTACTGCAGCCCGGCGCTCTTCTAACAAACTCAAATATTTGCTTGTCAAAACACTGGTTTTCCCGGTACCGGCCCCGGCGCTTACTACCAAGTCCGCATCGAAAAAATTTACCGCTATTGCCTGTTGTTTATTGAGCGAGTATGCCATTGTTCTGTAACCTCCCTCTCCAACCGTCGGCAACTACTTTGATATTCGCAATATTTTGGACAGTCATCACCGGTCAAGTTGAATTTACCACTTCGAATTCCGGTAACTGCCGTTATCAATTCTTCTTTTACCGCTTCCAGTAAATCATCCCATTGCGTTTGTCCTAAAACCCCCTTACCTTTTAAAACCGGACCAAGCCGTTCCCGGTTCCAGATACCGCCATTATCGCGGGATGGTCCGCGTAATCCCAAATAACTCCCTCCAACAGCTTGTCCCGAACCGAAACATAGCTGTTCCAACGCTAACAAATAGACTGGGATTTGTAGATTGTTCAATTCAACCAAGTCCTTGGTGGACGGACCCTTTCCTAATTTATAATCGTAAACCGTAAAATTTCCCGAAACATCTATATCCACCCGATCAACTCGGCCCCAAATATTAATAACGGCCTGACCATCATCCAGACGATAAGGCGCAGCTATAGCCTGAGCATCGAAGTTAGCGTCGTCGATTCCAAATCCCCACTCAAGCTTATGGAGTTTAAACCGGCCGGCTGTGGTTTTTGTCCAGTCTACCTCCGATTCCAACCAAAGTCTTAATGTCTTACGAATCTCCTCTTGCTTCAAAGATAAAACCATTTCTGCCAGTTCACTCCCGGCCCATCTTCGCCATTCCCGATATTGATCCTCCAAAAGTCTCACGATAATATCCCAATAATGTTCTATTTCCCCTTGGCATAGCGATTGACCGCAAAACTTTTTCCCAAATTCACGAAGGATCGCATGATATAATAAACCAAGGTCCAACAGCTCCGGGAGCAAAGTCGGTCTTGGAGCAGGCTTAACTTTTAAAAGATGTTTTAAGAAAAAACGATAGGGACAAGATCGGTAATCCTCAATGGCGGTGATTGAATAACGGTGGTCCACTCCAAAACGGGAGTTGATTAATTGATAAATCGCTATATTTTGACCCAAATTTATCTCAACTCCGATAAGGCGTCTGTCGCTTAGCCTCAGCACCAACTTACGGCGCTTGGGATCCGTGATTATCCCCCAAAGTCTATCCACCTGTTCCGGTTCGATTTGCTCCTCCGTATGTAGTAAAGTATTGATCAGCCATTCATTACGCTCGATATCCCCATGGCAATCACTAAAAGAACTGGGGGCCCGAGGGGCCAGACCATAACGAATAGCCCTTTTTTCTAATTCCGGGACCCATTGAAGTACTTCATCAAGAAATATCGAACAATTCTGAGGTTGACCTCCACCATCTTGATCACGATAGACCAAATATAATCTGTCCCCGGCAGTTTGGAGAGACCAGTAAAAAGCCAATGCTTCTTGGATCTGATACTGTTCTCCCGTTTCAAGCTCAATCCCGATTGCCCGTAACTCTTTTCGGGCAAGAGGCGCCAATTTCCAATCATTTACGTAAACTCTTGGAAAAGTTCCTTGTTCCATTCCGGTCACAAAAACTACCGGTATGTTCAAGCCCCGTGCTTCTCTCGGAGGAATCACTCTAATTGATGAAGATTTAAATCCGGGGGACCCTATCGGCAACTCCGACCAACAATGGTTCAAAAATTGTTGGAACTCACGTATGTTTAATTCAGCTTCGAAACATTTCAATCCAATTATAACCCGGCCAATCTCTTCTAAAACCCCGAAACATGCCTGTACTGCCTGTAAATTGTCAACTTCTAAAGCTAAAATATCCGAATCCTCGGAAAACCGTCCCGAGTCGCAAAATCTTTGGGTTTCAAACCATTCTTGGGTCAGATCCAAATAATCTTTTAATAAAGCCTGGGCTGGAATTTTGTTTAACCACTCAATCATCCGGTTAAGCGGTTCTAAGTCGAACCCGGCTTTAACCGCCGATTGGATGAATTGTTGCTCCCTAGCCAAATCCAGCCAGCGACGCCGACTGGATACCCCCCCATAATGTTGACCAATCCAAAGCAAAAACCGGTCCCCCAAGGTGGGGTCAACTCCAGCATAATAATACCGAATTAATAATTCCATTTCCGGCCATTGCCAGTCATTATCACAAGCTGTTAAAGCCTCATAAAATTGGTTAATAGCAGGATATTCGAGGGCGGTCCTATTTTCGCTTCCCCCAATGTTAAGCCCGTATTGCTTAAAAATCGGTCCGGCAATTTTTTGAAACTCCCGGGGATTAGGTGTTATTATTAAAAAGTCATCCAGCCGATTATAACGGTTGTCCAACATTAATTTAACTATCTCCCGGGCAATTCCGGTTGCCTCCCGAATCGGACCGGCCGCTTGAATCATTTGCAATGAATGATCTTCGGGATTGAAACTAATAACGGCCGGTTTTTTAGTCCCATAGTTATTTTGCAATTCTTTCAAACTATTTTGGGTAGCTGAGTCTGTTTCGATTTTTGGAATTTTAACCGAAAACTGTCGGGAGACTATTTTTTGAAATTCCGGTGCATTGGTAGGGTCGATCAAAAACTCAAAATCAAACCAAAATTCCAATGTTTTAAGGTAATCGTTTTGTAAGGGAGTCAGATCGGTGAAGCCATAGATTACAGCCGGTATTGTCTCGGGCATCTCCCCGGCTTCGGAACGGAGCTCCTCTAGACAGCTTAATACCCTATCCTCTTCATTCAATCCCCGCTCAATCAAGAGTCGCTGATATTCTTCATAGACCAAGGCCAATTCTTTTTCTTTAGCGCTTTGTCCGGCAGCCCAATCTTTAAAAATCTCCGGTGTCAAACCGGCCCGCTTCCATTCACGAATTCCTTCCAGCATCGCCCGCCGGTAACTAGCCGTAAAAGGGGCTCGGTTCAAATAGTTCAGCCTTTCAGCCTGATTAAGCTTAAAAAATGTTTCCCTAACAAGTAATTCCTGTTCGAGAAGGGATGGCCGTCGCCCTTCAATATTAAAACGACGGATTAGTTCTTCAATAAAACCTTCAAAAAGCAATAACCGGACTCCGCCGACACCGCCCAGATCCGGTTCATTCAAAAGTTTTTCCCGGATCTCTTTTAATAAACTAAGGGTTGGGAAGATAAAAATCAAGTTGAAATCTTTATTGCGAAGCGCGGTTTTAATTTTAGAAAGGATAACATTGTGTCTTCTCAATTCACCAGGAATTACGGTAAATTTGGGCAAATAAAAAACCCCCTAACCCTATAGGGATTCGGGGGAGTCCGGGCAAATCCTGCCTAAAAATCAAGAAATCGGGATAGTATCTTCTCAGTTTAAGGAATTGCATAATTCATGTTTAAGCTTTGGCCACAATATATTGATAGATACATCTGGGCTAGTCATTATATATTGTGGCCAAAGGATTTTTAAGGTAATTAAGCAATTCCCTCAGTTAAATATTGTATTGGAGTGTCAAATCCAATATAATAATGGTAACGAAAGGGGTGAACGCCATGAATTATGGCAACTTTCCCTTACGTTCCGGGTCTTGTTGACCCGATCCATATATAAAGGAGCGCTACTGCGCTCCGTTTATTTATTTATTAATTATGCTTGCTGGCTTCGGCCGGACTCTAGCAGATTCTCCAATTCAACCAATGAAAATTTCTTAGTAAGATGCGGTTTTTTGCCGGGTAGTTCCCGCAGTTTTTTATTACCCTTGACTAGTTGTTTCGGCTTCGCCGGGGCCCGAGAAACTATTACCGGACAACGATGGCGGGTAAAACCAATTTGAAATCCGCGCATATCGTAGATAATACCATCAATATACCAACCAAGTTGCTTACCGTTCCAGCCGTATATTTGGTCCTCATATAAATAACCCACCGCTATTCCATTCCATAGACTAATAACATTCTCTTCCTCATTTTTGACCAAAAATGCTACCGGTTTCCCGGTGCGATTATAAAGTGTGGCGTCCACCGAAACACCTCCAAAAAATAACCATTACCTGGAATAATACATATTATTCGCTATAACCCAAGGTTTTCCTGCAATACCGAAGAATGCCTCTGGAAATAGCTCCGGCCAACTGTTCTTGATATTGATCTGTTTGTAACCTTTCTGCATCAACTTGATTTGAGAGAAAACCCACTTCCACCAGAACTCCGGTTATTGCTTTCTGTCTGATAATCAAATATTTCCCGGGGGCTATTTTACCAGGACGTTCCTGTACCAAATTCAACTCTTCCTGGATTAGCCCTGCAATTTCCTTGCTTGTTCCGGAAAGATAATTATAAAACACAACCGCTCCTTGCTTGCGAAGGTCCATCGAGTAATCGCAATGAATACTTACCAAAGAAAAACACCTTGCTCTGATAGCCTTGTTAATCCGCCCCATCAGATCACGACGGTGCCTTCCTGTCCGTCCCGACAAAAAGGGAGCCAAGTCAGTATCCCGGTTCCTGGTTAAAATAACTTTTAAACCGCTTTGACAAAGTTGTTTGCGAATCTTAAGCGCTACTTGCAAATTAATATCTTTCTCCAAATTGCCTAGTCGGTCTGCTGTTCCACCATCAACCCCTCCATGTCCGGGGTCAATTACCACCGTCAGCTTCCCAAGAACCCCCTGGGTTTTTGTTACACGGAAAAGAAGGAATAATGGCCCGGCTAGGCAGAATAGTATTCCTAATACAACCAACCAATGGAAAAGTTTTTGTTTTAAAATAAAGATAATGGTCATTCTAACGACCTCACAGCTTCTTTTTAATTACCTCATAATACCAAATCCGACTTTGTAATATTAAATATGTATCATTAAAAAAAATAATTCATAAAGGAAAGTACTATGAAACTAATTATTAAAAAAATCTTTAGCCGTTTTCAGCAACAAAGGCAGTTGTTTCTAACAGTTCAATTATTTTTTATTGTCTTAGTTACATTGCATAATCCGGCGATCTCGGAAAATAATGTCTCCGATAACCAAAGACTTTTTGATATAGGGGTGTCCTTATACTATCAAGGCGACTATCAGGGCAGTATTCAATCATTCCGTTCAATCCTCCAAGCTGACCCGGAAAACGACCTAGCCCGTTTGAACCTGGCGCAACTTTTTAAGGAAAACGGGAGTTACCAAGAGGCCATCGCCAACTTAACCTATTTAGCTGATAAATACCCGGACGAAAGCACTTACCGGTTAGCCCTGATGGAAGCCGCTCATCTTGGAGGAAAACCGGACCTTATACTTAAATATGCCCGGATATCGGAAGAGAATCCTGAGGCCCTTTTCTGGCTCGGCTTATCTTGTATAGATTCATCAAACTATGATGACGCCCAGATGTTTCTCAAAAAATCTTTGGCCCAACAAAACTTTAACCCAATGGCATATTACTTTTTAGGCCAAGTATTTCTAAAAAAAGGCCTTTATGAACAAGCCGAAGAAAGTTTTAATAAAGCTATCTCTCAGGATTATAATCTAACTATATGTTTTTACCCCCTAATCCAATCTTATCTGGCCCAAGAAAAATATCAATCCGCCTATAACCTGTTAGTTAAAGCCGAATCCGCCCTGCCTTGGAACCAAAACATCTCTCTTGAACTGAAAAACTTTAATACCACCAGACCTGAATATAAAATAAAACAACAGGCCGATGCCGCGGAAAGACGCCGAATCTCGGCTCCACCCACTGTCAAATCTATAATGGAGGGACGAAACCAGATTCCGGAAGTACGAATTGGGTTAATGGAAAAAATCAAGCAACTATACCTCAAAACCGGCAGTGAATTTCAGCTGGCCGAAGGGAATGGTTCTAAAGCAATTACTGGAAAAGCCAAAACAGTGCTATTGGTTCGTCAAAATGGCACTCAAACTGAGGTTTGTGATGAAGACGGCCTGATTTTAATCCGTTCTTCCAAACCACTGCTTCTATCATACCAAGACGCCGAAGCTACTACCATTCTCTTCGACGCCCAACACGGACAGGGCTACTTTTGGGCCGGTCGGCAAGACCGGTCCTACCGGGGCAGTTTGGAATTACTCCGATTTGAACAAGGCTTAACTGTTGTAAATCGGGTTAATGTCGAGGAGTATCTTTATGCGGTTGTCCCTTCCGAGGTACCTTCCTCATGGCCAAAAGCAGTCTTAGAGGCACAAGCGGTGGCAGCCCGAACATACACTTTCGCCAACATGGGAAGATTTGAAGCGCGAGGTTTTGATCTTTTGCCGACCGTTGCCTCCCAAGTTTATAACGGCGTCCGTTCGGAAACCAAATCGGTGACGGAAGCGGTAGATTCAACCCGGGGCCTAATTCTAACCTATGAATCAAAACCAATTGGAGCCTTTTATTACGATAATTGTGGCGGATATACGGAAAGCAGCCAAAATGTTTGGGGGTTTGCCATGCCATACCTTCAAGCTGTTCCCGATAAATTACTCACGGTCCACAAGGGCTTTTTAGCGCCAGCGGATCTTTACACCTGGTTAAAAAGCCGACCCGAAGCCTATTCCAACCATCCCAAATATTCTGCCCGGAGCGCTTATCGTTGGACATATTGGGTATCACGGGAAGAAATCGAAACCCGGTTGAAACTCTCCGAATCAGTTGGACGCATTCTTACCATGACTGTAGTAGAGCGTACTATCAGCGGCCGAGCCTTCAAAGTATTAATTAAAGGGACAAATGGGGAGAAGTTGTTGAAAGGAGATGCCATTCGTTCACTTGGAGGCCTGCGAAGTAATCTTTTCATAATCCAACCCAAACTGGGAGCGGACGGCCAACCGGAGTATTTTTTATTTACCGGCGGCGGTTGGGGGCATGGAGTGGGTATGGCCCAGAGTGGTGCGGCAGGCATGGCCGTAGCCGGTTATTCCCATGCCGAAATCCTGGCTCATTACTACCAAGGTTCGAAATTGACAAAAAAATATTGAGATACTATATATGTTGCAATAAGTTTTCATCATATCCAGTTATTAATAACCTTTTTATACACCTGTAAACATCTTTCTTGAAGTTTTATATCTTTCACTGTAATATTAAGGAGATGAGATTAAGCTATTCGGAGGTTTTTGATTTGAAAGCTCAATTTGTCAAAGCCTTAATTAAATCAATGGTTAGCACCGGCAATTTCCTGCTTTTAAAGGATCGGAGCGGCAACCTGATGATCGGTGAAAACCACAATATTCTTGTTAAAGAGCATTTGGGAAGTAATCTGGTTGTTGAACTACTAGATGGTGATAAATTATCCAGCGAAGAGATTACCGCCCGGCTTCAACATAACAGCAAACTCCTTACCGCCAATAAGTCAAAAGGGGGGTTCTTCTTTTTTGAGGTCTTTATTTTTGAAGAAGCCCCTGACCCTGCTAAAATAGGGGCAATTACAGCAGGACAGTATCAAAATTTAATGGGTAAAACATTCTTAAAATGTTTGACGGTTAATCTTGGGGCAAACTTGGTACAACGGCATTTTAAAGTACCCAGAACCGATCTTGGTTTAACAAAAACCATAACTCGTCTTTTCACTGACGGATTCACAGATACGGTTAGTGATAGCGACATTGAAGAACTGGTTTCTCAGAAAGAGACGGAGTATAGGATACAGTTAAAGTCGCAGTTTCCGGTCATTACATATACTTTGATTGGTATAAATATCTTAATTGGATTACTAATATTTCTCTATTCCCAAAAAACGGGCGTAAGTTACGGCGAACTACTGATAAAATTTGGAGCCAAAGAAAATTTTAAAATTTTGACCGGGGACTATTGGAGATTTCTGACCCCTGTCTTCCTCCATGCGAATATCCTCCACTTATTCATCAACTGTTATTCGCTTTATGCGATAGGCGTTTTAGTGGAAAAAATATTCGGCCGTTCCAAATTTGCGTTTGTTTATTTCGCTGCCGGAATATCCGGTAATATTGCCAGTTTTATCTTTTCTACCAATCCGGGCGTGGGAGCTTCAGGCGCTATCTTCGGGTTGTTGGGAGCTTTGTTATATTTCGGAATCAATAAACCGGCATTATTTAAATCACACTTTGGCTATAATGTTATTCTGACAATCTTGATTAACTTGGGATATGGTTTCTCCACAACCGGTATTGATAATTTCGCCCATATCGGCGGCCTTATCGGAGGATTTTTGGCGTCGGGGATTGTCCTACCTCCTGAAAAGAAGCGGTGGTATACTAATCGCATTGTTTATTTTTTTATAACCGTAATAATGATTATTTCCGGTTTAGTTTATGGATTTAACAATACTCAAAGCAAAATTGTATACAAATTGAATGAATTAGCCAAACTGGATCAAGCTAAAAAATGGGCTCAGGTCGAATCCAAAGCGAAAGAGATTTTAGAACTCAATCCAAGGGATAAAAATCTTAACTCCTATCTGCTATGGACTTTGGTGAAATCCCAATCTTTAACCGGGAACTATGTCGAAGCCATTGTTAACGCCAAAAAATTAACAGTGGTTGACCCTCCCAATGGCCACTACCTGCTTGGATTACTCTACTACGACACCGGGCAATTCACTCTTGCCCGAAAAGAACTGGAACAAGCGAAAAAAGCCGGGGCCAAACATGAAATTATTGATCAGTTAATTAAGGAACTTGATGGACTCAGGAAATAGAGCGGTGTTCAATGATTTTATCGCGGTGTTGATCGATCTTTAGATGGTGTTCAATGATTTTTTTGGGGTGTTGATCGATCTTTAGATGATGTTCAATGATTTTTTCGCGGTGTTGATCGATTTTTAGATGGTGTTCAATGATTTTTTTGGGGTGTTGACCCATTTTTTGGTGGTTTTCAACGGCTTTGAACCCGAGGCTAGGGAATGTCCTTACGCCCTGTCCCAATAAGAATATTAAAAATATTAACGAATGATTTTGGAGGGATAAACATGGAAATTCAGGTCAAAAAATTATCAGAAGAGTTACTAGAAGATTTTCTCTACTTTTTTGACGAGAAAGCCTTTTTGGATAATCCTGAGTGGGGGCATTGTTATTGTCTCTTTTTCCACTATAACGGCTCTGAAGCGGATTGGCTTAAAAGAACAAAAAAGGAAAACCGTCAGGACGCGATTCAATTAATTAAGTCAGGACAATTACAAGGCTTTCTTGCATATGAAAATAATGTTCCAATCGGATGGTGTAATGCAAACGAAAAAAGCAAGTTTTCTTTTAATTTGAATCGATCACAAGTTTATGGCTCAGAAGACCAAGATACCATATCCATCGTCTGCTTTGTAATAGCTCCTGAATATAGGAGGAAAGGTGTAAGTACAAAATTATTGAATTTCATCATTGAATACTATCAAAATACCAATAAAAAATATCTTGAAGCTTATCCCGCTAACAATGCGGCTAAAGATTGTGAAAATTATCATGGACCGGTATCGCTATATCAAAAAAATAATTTTCAAATTATTAAGGAATTGGAAGACTATTCGATTATGAGGCTTAAATTATAAGAAAATCAAGACTATTAATACCGGAGAAAGATATGAATATTCGTATAGGAGTTCTTCATGCCAAGAAAAGCAATTAACCCCATAGGATCTGCTTCGGTCGGCCCCTATTCACCCGGAATTGATTCCGGAGAGTTTATTTTCCTTTCGGGACAGATTCCGATCAATTCGGAAACCGGTAAATTAGTTGAAGGCGACATTAAGGTCCAAACGGAACAATGTTTTAAAAACTGCTTAAATATTCTTAATGCCGCCGGTTTATCCTTTGACGATGTTGTCAAAGTCAGTGTATTCCTGATTGACATCAATGAATTTAATGGAATGAATTCCGTTTACGAGACCAAATTTTCTCCTCCCTACCCTGCCCGAACTACAATCGGCGTCACTGCATTACCTTTGGGGGCTAAAGTAGAGATTGAAATGATCGCGAAACGAAGGTAACCATTTAAGTTTAAGTTTTTTCTTCCCCTGTCTTCGTGCTCTTCGTGGTGGAAATAATGCTTTAGCCAGATTCATTCCCCGATAAAACGTAACTTAATTCGAATAATCGAATCAAAACTCTTTTGCGAAAAATCCTCAACCCCTCCCTCTACTGTTCCTATCTCCTCCAGCCTCTTTAAGAAATCCCGGTACTTTGAGGCCGGTAGGCTTACAATAACAGTCAGTTGATTTTGATCTGACTTTTCTTCTTGAAATATTATTTCACCGTTAACAGACTCAACCGTATTTTTGGCTATTGATAATAAATCGGGCTTATCCAATTCCGATTCGCTTATTTTCGTTCTCATTACGCTGGTGCTTTTCTCAGCAAATGAATTCTCACTGAGATCCATAACCGGAGCGGGGATCCGTTTTGCAATTGAGACCGATAAATTAAATTCGGCTTTATTTGCTCCTTCAATTTCAGCCCCAACCGGCGCCCTGGCTTCCTTTGATTGAAAGTTATCTTTCAAAGTTTCATCAGGTAATGCTCGTTCACAAACCTCTTTTTTCTGTTCCTTATTTAATTTAGGGGCGGAATCCGAAACCAGTGGTTTTTCATCCAACCGTTCAAGCTTATTAATAAATTTAAATGGATTAAAGACAATCCATATTAACGCTATAGTAACCAAACCAGCCAGAGCAGGCCTCTCAAGCAAATAAATGAACCATGGTTTTGAAGACGGTTTTTGAAGATTCTTCGAATCTCTCAAATTTTGATGAAACTTTACCACAAAGTCGGATGGAGCTTCCTGTTTGACCATACTACTAATGCTTTTTTGGTAATCGCCCAAAAACTTTACTTGTTCTTGGCAAACGGCGCATTTTTTCAAATGTTCACGAACCTGCGCGGAAGTAGCCTGATCTAAATCAGAATTAAGATAATCCGCAAGATATAGACAAATTTTACGACAGTTCATCCCTGGATTACCCCTTTCAATTTCAACCTTAAAGCTTCCCGCGCTCTAGCCAATTTAGACTTTATGGTTCCCATTTTTTTGCCGGTAATTTTAGCGATTTCTTCATAGGATCTTCCCTCAAAATCACGTAATACAATCAAAACCTTCTGGTCGTAAGGAAGTGTTCCAACTGCTTTGATGATTGACAGCAATATCTCTTTTCTCTCAAAAGTTACATCCGGAGAAATCTGGTCCGGTATCTCGACCCTACAGACCCCCTCTTCCGAATTAAAAGGTTTATCTATCCGAACGAATCTTTTTCCGGCACGGTATTCGGCTGAAGCCAGCTTATTTTTACAGGTATTCACAGCAATCCGATAAAGCCAAGTAGCAAAAGCGGATTCAAATTTGAATTTTATTAAATTACGATAGGCTTTGATGAAAGTTTCTTGGGCGCAATCTTCTGCGTCTTGAGCATTACCTATCATTTGAAAACAAAGATGATAAATTGGGTTCTTATATTTTAGCAATAATGAATCAAAGGCTTGAAGATCAGCCCCTAAAAAAGCATTAATTAATTGATAATCCTCGTCCGGTTGATTCTTTAAAACTTTGGCCATTTTAGTCATTTGACATTCCAATTCATCAAAAGTTCCATTAAAATTATTTTAATATTTTTTCGATCTGCTCCAGTTCTTCATTGGCAAATTCAAGCTTTTTAATTGCATTGGCGCAATCATCAATCTGGCTTGGTTTACTAGCGCCGATTAACACTGAGGTCACTTTCCCATCTCGTAAAACCCAGACCAAGGCCATTTGGGCCAGGCTCTGCCCTCTGGATGCGGCAATTTCATTTAAGTTTCTTACTTTAAGCATTTTTTCCTCGGAAATATCGTCCGGGTTTAAAAAAATACTGGAACTGGCAGCCCGCGAGTCGGCGGGAATCCCCTTTAAATACCTTTCGGTAAGCAAACCTTTGGCAAGGGGCGAAAAGGCGATACATCCGACACCCTCTTCTTGTAATACTGTTAATAATTCAGCCTCGACCCAACGGTTAAAAATCGAATATGAAGCTTGATGAATCAGGCAGGGAGTTCCCAAACGTTTTAAGATTTCAATCGCTTTCTTGGCCTCCTCCGCCTTATAATTTGAGATACCTACATAGAGAGCTTTTCCCTGACGCACAATTAAGTCAAGGGCCCCCATTGTCTCCTCCAACGGGGTTTCCGGGTCCGGCCGGTGGTGATAAAAAATATCTACATAATCAAGGCCCATCCGTTTTAAACTTTGATCCAGGCTGGCAGCGAGATACTTTTTAGAACCCCAGTTTCCATATGGGCCCGGCCACATGTCGTAACCGGCTTTGGTAGCAATGATCATTTCATCCCGATACTCTTGAAAATCTTGTTTGAAGATCTTACCGAAGTTTTCTTCGGCCGATCCGGGCGGCGGTCCATAATTATTAGCTAAATCAAAATGGGTAATCCCTAAGTTAAAAGCCCGCCGCATCATTTCCCGGCTGTTTTCAAAAACCGTAACGCCCCCAAAATTATGCCACAATCCCAAAGAAATAGCCGAAAGCTTTAAACCGCTTTTACCGCAGCGATTGTATTGCATACCGGAATACCGTTCTTGATCAGGAAGATAATCCATTTATAATTCCCCTTTCATGAGGTAGAAATTTAGAATATAGAAGACAGGAAACAGAAGGATTTGTAATCCTCAAATAACGAACAGTTAGATTTGGACCTACCTTGACGGACAATCACTTGTGTAACGCTTAACATAACAATACTTTTGCTCCTATTTATTCATTATACACAATCCCCTTATCAACCGCAATGATTCCAAATATTCGGAATAAAGTTGAAAAATTTCATCGACAGATGACCGCGAGTCAATTATTATTAGATTATAACTAACCTCGGATCAATTAATTGATGGAGGTCCATTATGAAAAATCAAAAATTCCCAAAAACAGTATTAATCACCGGTACTACAAGCGGCATTGGCTATGAGTTAAGCAAACTCTTTGCCAAAAATGGAGATCGCTTAATAATGGTTTCCCGTAACGCTGAAAAACTCCAAAAACAGCAAGCGGAACTACTCAATAACTATGATACTCTAATTCATACAATTGCTAAAGATCTTTCCCAACCTAATGCTGTTATGGAAGTCTTTGACGAACTCCAAAAGAGAGGCCTTCAAGTTGATATTCTCGTTAATAATTCCGGTTTTGGGATTAGAGGAAGATTTAGCGACACCGACTTAGAGCAAGAACTCCAAATATTACAGGTAAATATCATAGCCCTAACTCAACTCACCAAATTAATAATACCGGGAATGATTGAAAAAGGTTTTGGAAAGATTTTAAATCTTGGTTCCATCTGCTCTTTTACTCCCTGCCCCTTACAAGCGGTATATTGCGCCTCAAAAGCCTATGTCTTAAACTTTTCCAATGCCATCCGGTTTGAATTGGCCGGAACCGGAGTAACTGTAACTACTTTATGTCCGGGAGCCACTAAGACAGAATTCCCTAAAAAAACAAATATGGAAGAAACCATCCTTTTCAAAAAGATGGTTATGGAAGCTAAAACGGTAGCTAAAATCGCTTATCGCGGTCTTTCGAAAAATAAAAAAACAATTGTCCCAGGCATTATCAATAAGTTGCTGGTGCACTTAATTCCATTTACTCCAGCCCGAATTACCGAAGAACTAACAATGAAACTTGTTAAATAACCGTTATTACAATGTCTACTTTATTTCCCTTATTCCCTTCCAGAACAAATCAAATGAACCGTTCCAGACATTCCGGTTGACTCCGCTAAAGACGGATACATCAGGTGTGGTAAAGGAGCCAACACCCTCATCCGGCGCATAAGAACGCAGGCTGTAATTAAACCAGTTAAAAAATTTCAATAAATCTTTATCTTTAAATGGCATCGAAATAATTCCCACCAGGCGATTTGGAGCCTCAGGATTTAGGTGAACCAAAGTAAACCCGGATTTTGTAAATTTTTTACCCAATACTTCCACTTTGTCCTTGGCAAAATGCACCGGCAGTTTCTTCGATAAATTGGATGTAAGAATATTTTCAGTAGTAGTTCCGATGCAAAGCAAATTTGAGCTTTTAAGTATAGCTTCCGTCACGTCCCGATCGGCAATTACCCTAAAACGGCCCACTTTGGTCCCTGAATGTAAGGCCTCTATGACGGTCCAATCGGCAACTATTTCAGCTGCTTTTTTTAAAGTTTTAGCTCTACCCTTTGTTCCATAAACAATATATAAAGGTCCAGTGAATAAATCGGCCAAGCCGCCGCCCTCATGCCGCGCTATTACTGTTGACGGTCGTTTCGTATTAATAAAACGGCCCCGATTTTCGGAAAAAGTGAATAAAACATCCTCCCCACCGGCATTCGCCGTTGCATTGTAACCATTAATATTAATTACGATTCGGCCGGTTCGGGCAAGTTTCGGATGGCCTAAGTTCAAAGAAAAAGCAGTTACATTAAAGGTTTCGATTGCCAGATGCCGCGAGTTTACTACTCTAGCGGTTAATTGGCTAGGTTCATGCCATACTTCTTTATCTTCCATCCGAACCCAATAATGACGGCCAAAACGGAGATATGGTATCGTGAGAGTTAATTTCTCCGGCCAAGGATTTCGTCGAAAGCTTCTTAGATACTCGAATAATTTTAACGCTCCATTTTTAGCAATCCAACTAGCTAACGCATTATGCCCCACCCCGGGCAATTCATCGTAACGTACCTGATAACCCAAATTCCTTAAACCGGCTGCCGCCGTTTGACTGTTACTTACGGACACAGAGGAATCATTCGCGCCATGCACGATAAATACCGGTAAATTACTTAAATTCGAAAAATACTTGGTATTGGTCCAACCGCAAAATGGCGCCACCACCGCGAAACGATCGCCGTAAAACTGTCCAAGCCGCCAAGCGCCGCACCCGCCCATTGAAGATCCCATCAGATAAATTCGATCCGGATTAACCGAATATGTCCGTTGCATCATATCAATAACATCCAACACATCCTGTTCACCAATGGAAGCATAAGCCAGATCGGCCCGGCCGAAAGGCGCCACAATAATAAAATCATCGGGACGGTAGTGTTTGACCAAATCATCCACACCGTTATAATCAGTTGCCGAATAACCGTGCAAATTAACCAGCAAAGAATATTTTCGTTTATCCGTATAGCCCTCCGGTAAATAAACCGTATAGGGTTGACAAGAGCCATCGATTACCGAACGATAGGCCCATTGTCTTATTCCACTCCTGGAACCTATTGCCCTGGGCTTATTTGAGTTCAACTGGCTCAGTTCGCTGATTATTCGAATCGCCCGCAGATTTCGCTGTGGATCGCATAAAGAAGGATGTACTTTACCCTCTAATTGGTCCGCGAGGAAAGTAAGCGTAGCTGCCGTATCCTCACCCTGATCGCGGTAAGGGGTTTTTGTTACTATCCTTCGAGCTAATGCGATGTTTTCATCAATTATCCGCTTAGGATCCCCAACCAATACAGTAGTTTCAGCTTTTACGCCTACCCTGCGGCCGGTCCCATTTACCGATATTCGACCGATCCCCCTGAAGGTGGATGGCAAATACATCTCTATCGGTTCTCCGGTCCAGGCATCCATTTTTTTAAGTAATTCCCCTTTATGGTTGCTAAAGGTTAATTGAAGCTTTTCTTTGACAGCCATAGCCGGAATAGTCGTAACTAAAAGGTTTAAAGGACCTGGTTTTATCAAATACTGGTTTAAACAAATCCGGTAACCATTAATATTAGTCTTTTGCCCTTCAAAAGTCTCTTTACCTAAAGGGCGTAATCGAGCCGCAAATCCCCAAGGGCCCGATAGTTGAATTATTTTTAATAGTAAGCGGTTGGTCCCCTGTTTTACCTGGATTCGGACCAGATCATCATTTGGATTTAAAGCCCGCCTAATATTATTAGTATATAGATGCCTACCGTTAAACCATACCTTAATGCCATCATCCGAACCTAATTTAAGAGCTACGGTATGGGACTTTGATGAATTAAATTGCAAATAGGCATAAATCGCACAGTTGATTTGTTCCCCATAAATGCTCCCCAAATCAATTTGCCCATTGATTACCTCTACTTTAAGCCATTTCTTACCGGCAGTCTTTTGAGAATGAACCGGTTTGGCTCTTGGCTCACCGCCAAGTTCCGTCAAATAATCCTTCTCATACTCCGCGCCCCAGGAGTTGGATGTTGTTGAATACGGGAAAGTCCCCAAGACGAGCCACTCAGCATTATCTATATTCGGTATTTTTGAATCAGCAAAACTCTGAAAGGAGCAACTAATAAAAATGACTATTAAAATGGTGAAAACCAACGGTTTATTCATCTTTATTCATCGCCTCCTTTTTTCTCCGGGTTTGCTCGGCTATATATCGATACGCTTCGTTAATATTTAAATGTTCAACGGAACTATCTTTGAAAGTATAACCACGCATCATATCCACCAAGCGGGCTTGCGCCGCCCACCAAGTATCCAATAAAGCTTGGGCCATTCGCATTTGTCCTAAAGAGGAACTACGATAACCAAGTTCAACAACTAAAAGAAGTAGCGCAAGTATTACCAAATAATTTTGCATAGATACCTGTTTCCATGCCCAACCGGCTTTGGGAAGAGCTTTTAAGTCATTGCTAAAAACCTTTCCACCGCTAACGGAAGCCAATTGACCCAGGAAAGCCAGATCCGGCCCGAAATTTTGCAACTCTTCGCCCAGCTGGTTCCAAACCCAGCCTACTGCCAGCTCTCCTCCAAAACGCTCCCAAATTTGAAAAGTCTGTAATCCGTTTCCTTTCAAAGTTATTGAAGCTTGGTAATGTCCAGGAGCGGTTTCATTTAGAACAAAGGTTTCTCCGGAACCATCCGAACTTCCAATTAATCGGAGACCGGTACGAAGATGCCGATCCGGTCCTATAGCTTCCACATCAATCAAGGCGTTCCCGGACTGTACTCTCGTATGTACAAGTAAGCCGGTATCGGAAGAACCACGCTCAATCGTCCGGATCATTTGACTCCATAGACGGTTATAATATGAAGTCCCAGACCAAGCTGATAACCACCTGCTCCCGGAGTCGCTGGTAAAAACGGCCACCTGCCCGCTTCCATAACGCCATGAGGCCAATAGAGGGTCTTTCTTATCCGTTTCCAAATAAACCGTAGCCATCTTTTTAGGTTTGGTTATTAAATAGCCGTTTATCCGAGGAAGACCTTGATTTAGTCCATTTAAAACCGGGGCCTGAGTTCGAACCTTTGGTTGGAAAGTACCTTCTTGAATCAGGTCCCGGGTCATTCTGATCGTTTCTTTAATTATTACTTTAGGAATCTGGTTCAAATCGGCCCGGTAGAACTTACCCTCACCCCATTTTGCAAAATTCCGCAGCAGTTCTTCGTTAATTTCGTCACCAATACCGATCGTAGTAACCGAAATACCGGCAGTTTTTAACCGGTCGATTAAATTTTTGTAATCAGAATTTAGGGCCGTCAAGCCATCGGTTAAGATCACCGTGTGGCGCCTTACCGGGCCCCGATCGCGAAAACCGGTGATAATTTCCTCCAGAGCGGTGGAAATATCAGTTCCTCCACCTTGGCCGATTTTAGAAATAGAACTTTGGATTACATTTTCTTGTTTGACTGGAGTAAAAGGCAAAACCCAAGTAGGTTTGGTATCGAAAGCAAGAATTCCAACTTCATCGACAGGGTTTAATTCCTTGATTGCGCCCATAACTCCTTGCATGGCAGCCAATTGTTTTGATGTTCCTCCTACCATTTCGGACATCGAGCCGGAACGATCAATAACAAACAAAATATTAGCTCGTGTAAACAATAACCGCTGCCTAGTATCGGTCTGGACCGGTAATAAATCTTCCAAACCGGTGGCATAATATTCGCCGCGGCCCAATGAAGAATCGCCACCTATCACTAGCAATCCGCCACCGCCCGCAACATAACTTTGAATCGTTGTTTGTTGATCTTCGGTTAGGTAAAGCGCGGGGACGTTATCAAGAATGATTGCCCCATATCCGGTTAAACCAAGGGCAGATTCCGGCAAATCTTCAATACCGCCATATTCTACATCCATTCCCTGAATTTGAAGGGCTTTGCCGACCTGTGATGGGAACGCTCCGCCGCTAATAACCATTATCCGGGCCTTTCCCTTTACCTGTAAAACTGCTCCGGTATTGGCTCCCGGAAGTAGTTCACCCTTATCACCGCTGACTTCAACCATCACCCGGTAAGTCCCGGATTTTTGACCCGGTAGGCTTAATGGAATTGCATTTCGTCCCGGCATAACTGATATAGCCTTGTTAATCACTGTATGATCGTTTATTTTTACTTTCATTGAAAGTTTTTGAGCCTGGTCGGTCTCAATTTTCCAATAACCTAATATCGGTTCCCCAGGATGAATGTTTTCCGGCAAATCCAATCCTTGGGAAAACAATCCAATACTCGCTCTCCCAATTGGAATTACATCAACCGAAATTCCTTTCATACTCTGCAATACCATATTTATTGGTCCACCGGTAGTAGGACGACCATCCGATAATATTAAAATACTTCGATTCCCTTGGTTCTCAATCAATAATTCTTTCCCCAGAAGTAAAGCTGCTTGCAGGTTTGTTGATTCAGATTTGGGAGCACTCAGTTCTGCCCCCAACAAATCGGAAGTCACATTTTCGGGAGTAGAAAAAGGGATAATTAACTGTGGCGCTCCGGCAAATGAAGCTACAGCAACTCGGTCTTTTGTTTTCAATTGGCCGATTAAACGTAAAGCTACCGAACGGGCTTCTTCGATCCGGGAAACTTCGATACTGGAAGAAGTGTCGATTAATACAACCAATTGGCGATGATTCGAAGGTAGTAATACCTTTGTCCCAGCTAAAGCGAGAACAATTGCCAAAACAGTAAAAACTCTTAGCATGGTAAGGCGAGTCAAATTACGCCCCTGATCAGAGGGTAAATTGTCCGTTTTTGCTCCTGAACTATGATGGCGTGAAAGCGGAATATTACCCAATCTAATAATAGGAATTATAAATATTAATGCCAGCAACCAAAAAGGATTAGTCCACCACATTAGATATTCTCCTTTCCGGGCCGCCAGCCGCCCCGCCAAATTATCCATTCCAACAATAAACATCCTAATAGCACTAATAACGGCCACTGGGTCAATGTTAGTTGTTCGGTGATCAATTCAGCAGTAACTATTGGCGATGTCGGTTTTATTTGAAGCGGTCCCGGAGATAGGTCCGATTCTCCGAAAGGAAGATTAACCGCTAAATAACCCTGGTCCAAATCAGTTTTCCACTGAAAGGCACCGGCCTTAAGAGCTTTGAGCCGAATTAACGGACCCTTGCGGTCCAATTCAAAATGTTTTTCATTGGCGATTCGCCATGTCGAAGGTTCTCCAAAAATGGCTGGTTCCCCAACTGTTAAGTTGTATGCTAATTGGTTTACTCCCTGTGGTGTAAGCCATTGTAACAAATTTTGAAAAAAGATCGGAAAAGTACCGGATAAACCGATATTTGATGAATATAAACTAAAACCGCATACAATCTTACGCCAGCCTTCCTCTTCCCAAGCTGTAATAATGGGTTTTCCGGCAACCTCCGCCAATGTTGGCAATTCGGGATTAACCTTTAAAATATACCCATTGGCCACCTGGATCTCTTCCCATTTTACAAACCTAAGTAAAGGGTGGGAAATATTGCTTGGCTCAAGACTCCCACTAATATTCCCCTCGAATTGGACTGGAGCTTCAGGCGGAATCTGCTCAAAGGTAAGCAAGTTAGCTTTCAGGTCCGAAGGAACAGGTACCTGGTCGGCAATAATTAAGTCCCAATAACCCGAAAGCTCTTTGGGGAATCTGGGAATTGACTCTAATTCAATGGCTGGATGGGTAAGAACGGACTGTAAAAAAGGATTGGCCGGTCCCACCTGTAATACCCGAAATCGACGTGGTTGATTAACCGCTAAATATGATACATCATCAGTAGTCAAAGCATCATGGTTTTGATCCAATTGAAGTTTATATACTCCCGGTATTATTTTGTGATTTAATTTTAAAACCTGATTAGATAAACCAGGAGGGATTATTAATGACCTCCGAGCTAAGATCCGCTGATCGTAAATCAAGCTCACTTGAATATTTCGCTCATCAGGCCATCCGTTATTCACTGAAAATGAAGCTTTCGATCCCATAAGACGTAATCCGTTTATACCTATGTTATTTCGCTCATTTCCAACTAATATTGTCTTGAGTCTTCCTTCAAAAACATTAGCTAACCTTTGACCTCCTAAGTCAAGTCCCCCATCGCTAATCAGACATGCCTGCCAATGTCTCTTTTGTTGGCCCAACCATGCTTGTAATTGATTGGAGACTTCAGCTTCATTAAAACCGGCATTTCTTGTCCTAATTTGGTTAAAATTCGATCGAATACGGCCATATTCAGCTGTTGGTTCACCAATAGGATTGGCTTCGGTGTCGCATAAAAAAACCATGCAGCTAGTTTTGGGGTTCAAAGCCTTGATCTCTTTAGCTAATAATTCACGGGCGATTTCCAAACGAGTCCGATTAATCCCGGATGAGCTTTCGACAGCATCCATGCTTGCCGAGACATCGATTAAAAATACCGTACCCGGTGACACAGTCTGCCGCACGAATAAAAAAGGCTGGGCAATAGCTGTTACAGCGGCTAAAGCTGATGCTATTTGTAAGAGTAGTAGTAGGATTGATCTACGCCGTAGTTTGCTTCCTCCGGTAGTCACGTTTTGGAGACGGGTCCAAAGATAAATGGAGGAAACCGGCTGGGCACGAAAACGCATCCTCAAAAAATAAAAGAATAAAATCGGTAATATTGCCATACTAAACCAAAATGCTCCGGGAAGAGTCCACTTTAGCACAGAATCCCCCCCTTTCGTAAGTCCCTATGTAAAATCCGAGCTAGAGGTGCATCTGTCTTGACCATGGCGTGTCCTAAACCATTACGATGACAGGCTTTTCGAACTTGTTGTAAAAACGAAGCCAGTTCCCGACGGTACTTTTGAGTGGATACCGAATCTGCATGAAGTGATATCTCCCCTGTCCCTTCTAAGTCAACCAAGGTAACCTCACCCATATATGGAGGGTTGATCTCTTCCGGAGCGAATACTTGAATCAAAAAACCCTCACAGCTGCTAGCCGCCAGCCCTGTAATCACCTTGGGCCATTCCGGAAAAAGTAAGTCGGATAAAAGTACCGCCAAGCATTTATGGCCATATCTAGAGGCAAACTGCCGGACACAGGCAACCGGATCAATGGTTTCCACTGGTTCTACCCTGAGTAAAGCCTTGCTCACCGCGCTTAAAGATGCTCGGGAACGTTCCGGACGAAAAACTTCGGTTAAGTTCTTCCCCATTGTTAGAATTCCAGCGCGATTACCGTCATTTAATGCAATTCCCGCCAAGATCGCCGCAATTTTCTCCGCTAACCAAAGCTTATCGGGATTCCCGAACCGCATGGAACGGCTGTTATCCAAGATTAACATTAAGGTAAGCTCTTTCTCTTCGGCGCATAATTTCACCAGTAAACGATGCAAACGAAGAAAAACAGACCAATCAACTTGGCGAATATCGTCACCGGGCTGATACTCCCGATAATCCGCAAATTCAATTCCGCCGCCTTGGATCGGACTATGCTGCTCCCCGGTTACTAAACCGGCCATCCGCCTTTTGGCGACTAGGCTTAACTGGCTTATAAGTTGCAGGTCCTTGTTATCAAGCAGTTTCTGATCCATAATTACCTCTATTTTCTAATCTTTCTGCCCCGGAACTTGACTTACACTACTAACTCTTGGCTCCTAAACTTCCGACTACTGATTAATCTCCTCCGGCCTGGTTTTATCCGTAGGTAGTCCAGATATAATTTCATTTAATAAATCATCAATAATAATACCTTCGCTGTGGCCGTCAAAATTCAAGGCCACCCTGTGTCGGAGCGAAGGTTGAACAAGTTTTTGGACATCTTCAAGGCTGACATTGAAACGTCCCGACATTAAAGCGCGGGCTTTAGCCGCTAAAATTAGACTTTGTGCCCCTCGAGGTCCTGCGCCATACCTTACAAATTGCTTAACTCGAGGCAAGGCCGAATCCTGATCGGGTTGGGTTGCTAAGACTAATCGAGCGGTATAGTTGGTTACGTGTGGCGGAACTACTACTTCTCTAACAGCAAGTTGCATAGCCTTTAATTCCGAAGCTCCCAAAATTGGTTTCACTATCGGCGTATTTACCCCAACTGTTCTTTCTATAATCGTCTCCAATTCCGATTCGGATGGTTGGTTAACTAATACTTTAAAGAAAAAACGATCTACCTGGGCTTCAGGCAAAGGATATGTGCCTTCCATTTCTAGTGGATTTTGAGTTGCTAATACCAGAAAAGGTCTGGGTAACTCATGACGTTCACCGCGGACAGTAACGGACCTTTCTTGCATCGCTTCCAACAACGCTGATTGAGTTTTTGGTGAAGCCCGATTGATTTCGTCGCCTAAAACTAAATTTGCGAATATCGGACCCGGCTCAAACCGGAGGTTAAAATTCCGACTTTGGTCTTGCATAACCATACTAGTCCCGATAACATCAGCAGGCATCAAATCCGGAGTGAATTGAACTCTTGAAAACTTCAGATCCAAAGTATTAGCAAGAGTCTTTACCAGCAAAGTCTTGCCCAGTCCGGGTACTCCTTCCAATAAGACATGCCCTTCGCAAAGGAGTGCGATTAATGTTAACTCAACCACCCCTTCCTGACCGACTATTACCTCGGCAATCTCTGCCCGGACTTGTCTTAAACCTTCTACGTTTTTACTGATTTTTTCCGTTAATTCTGAGCTTTCTTTTAACGCTGTTTTTCTCATTTTTGGGCCTCCTTTGTGGCAGCTTCTTTACTCTCTTTTGCTAACAATAAGAAATAATTCCGGATAAAGTCTTCGTATTCAAAAGGAATCCCTTGGCGGTGAATCGCAGCTTCGGCTGATTGTTCCGCATCGGGAACCACTTTCGATAGAGGTAAGCGAGCCTTTTTCCCGGGAAGCAAGTATTCCAACATCTGACTGTCTTTGTTTTTAGAGATAATTGTCTCTTCCCTACCGGTACGTGCTATAATCTTTCCCCAGTTGCCTTCATTTGGATTATGGCCGCTCCCAGCCTTATTGCCTCCATATGATATCGAACTATAAGGGTTCTGGTCTTCCGGTTTCATTTCATTCTGGTTTGAATGGTCCTTTTGCGGACTGTTTCCCTTAGCCAACCTGTTTTCGTTTTTTGTTTGCTCTTTCCCATTCTCAACATCTAATCCGGAAGAAGTAGGGTCTTCACCTTCTCGAGTCGCCGGACCAGTTTGATTTCTCTGTTGTGACTGAGCAATTAACGTTTCCATTAATTGCCGACGCTGTTCAACTTCATTTATTAAACGGCGCTGTTCCTCGGGATTAGCTGCCTCCGCAATTAATCGTTCCATATTAAGTTCCGCATCTCTTAATAAATTTTGGAGGACCGCTAAATTTCCCTCACGAAGCGCTCTTTCTACTAACATTGCCATCTTATCATCTTCAGGGAATAACACCTTTGCTAAAGTACGAGGTGATTCCACAACGAGTTGCCGGTTTTTCTGCCGGGATGATTTTCCAATAGATTCCTTAATCTCTGCGGATTTAAAAATTATGTTGTTTGAATTAAGAAAAAACGGCAGATAAAGCAATCCGGCAATAAAAAAAATAATTACTACGGTTACGATACCAATTTTTTTCAACAAAAACCTCATTGGCCATCTAACTTTATTCGGATTTTCGGAAAATTTATTTGCGGAATCTATTATCCGTTGATCGAAGCTCCCGGAACAGTCCCGATTTAAACATACTAAGGCTGCGGATAATAGCTCATCACTTTGAAGATGCTCATCCAACCAACTGGCCGTGGCATAATTATCCAAACGTTGCCGCCACCCAATGATAAATCCAAATAAACTGCCGAGTAAACTTATTAAAAACCAAAGCTCGATATTGATCGAAAACCATCCGGACCATCGAGCTACTAAAAATATTACACCTGAAAAAGTACCTATCCAAGCAAACCAAGTCAAGATTCTTGTTATTAAAAAGATCAAATTTAATTTGATTCTGCTTTGAGTTAAAAATTGAAACAAGGTCCTAGTATCAGACATAACGGGCCTCCTTTCGGAAAAAATACTCAGCCAAATTGATTGATAGCACAACAACCATCAAATTAGCAAGATGAATTAGTAATGTTCTTAAAGATAAGATATCGGATGCTAGTGCATTCCATATATAATAAAAAGGATTAAACGGTCTTATAAAAGGGATTAGTGCAGTTAAAACTATCCAGACCCCTATTAAAATACTGGCTATAACGTTCTCCTCATCTTTTTTCAAACAAGAGCCGCATAGCCCGAATCCTGTTACAATCAAAGCGGCAATTAAAATGGTCAACAATACATTGGCCAATTGAAACCAGGTAAATCCCCACAAAATTTTCATAATTATTAATACCGGAAAAATAAATATCAGATGAATCCAATATACGGTCAAAGCAGCCAATACTTTACCGATAATCAAGTTCCTTAATGAAAGTTTGGTCCGTTTAACCCAGTCCTGGAGTGTAAACTCAGACCAATTCTCATTCCCGGCTTTAATTGCCACCCATAAGATAATTGCCGCTAATGTCTCCAGACAAAACTCCGGCCTGATAAAACTAAAACTACCGATTAATCCAATAATAATGACCATAATCGATATAGTTGTCCTTGATTCTTCTTTTAGCCAACCGGCTATCTCTGAAATCACGACTGCAATCATTTCCGCACCCCTTCCGGCAGTGGTAAAGCCCATAATTCTCCGGAATAAACACTGTTCTCAAATTTAATGATTATATCCGACAAATGACCATAACCGATTAACCAAACCGTCTCAGGACTAAACCGATGTAATTTATTCAACCATTCATGTTCCTCACAAAGCCAATATGGAATTTGCGTAATTTCATCGCTACTACTGGCAGCCTGAAATGCCCATGACCTATAAAAATGCTTCCCATCCCAGATTACCGTATCTGAATCATTTCCCAAATTTCGGGCAAAATCTACCTCATTAAATATCCCTTTATAGTAGGTTTCAAGTGGAAACCAACCACTTATACATACCCAACCGGGGCCGGCAGATTTTACAATTGTTTTTGCTTGATTTAAACGGTGGGACCAGGTAAAATTTTTCGATTTACTTTTAGTTTTAACTGTTCCATAACTCACTTCACCTATCGAAACCTTCCCTCCCCAAGGGGATGATTTAAAATTAATCGTTTTCCCGCTCATAGAGCGATTAAACCGCACCTTAACATCGGTCAACACACAGCCCGCCTTAGGTAAAATTATATGTCGGGTGTGAATTTCGGCTCCACGGTGCCAGACACCCGCAAGCCAATTCCCTATGGGAAAAGCGGCTACTGTCCAAAGCAATGAAGCACCAATTAAAAATAAAATGCGATTGTGTTTAGTCAAAATAGTAATAATCAAACCGGAGATGACCCATAAAATCAATACTAATGCCAGATATGAAGCCGCCTTGGATGATAATTCCGATGAATCTGATGATGAATTTGCTTTAAAATCTGGAAATAATCTATTAATCATCAAACGAGATGTTTCGGTATAAGGTTTTAAGTTTAATATTCCTTGCCAATTAAAATCATTCTGTTTCGAATCATTGAACCCACTTGGTAATACCGTTATTCCGCCAAAGCCTATCGGATAAAAACTTTGCTCCGATTTTTCCGGATCAATTGCCAACATTGATAAAAGGCTATCATTACCGGAACGAACCGAACCAAGTACCATCCGGCCGCCTCCCGTCAACCAAACTTTTAATGCTTGAACTTGGAGAGGTTTTAATACAGATCCCGGATCGGAAAGCACTAAACCACTTATCCCGTCATAATTCAGTGCAACTCCCGGTAAATCTGTAACCTGGGTAGGAACTACTAATACCGGTTCAATAGGAAGCAATGCCCTTTCGATAAACTGTTGGGCGGATGCTGTCACTTTGATTGCTAAAATCAGATTACCGGGGAACAATTTTACTTTTGAATTCAACTTAGTATTTAACAAAACTTGTTTGCCGGAAATTAATCTAATTCTTAAATCATTAATATTTTCATTAACGAAGACGGATGTTTCAATTCTTTTTGAATTATGAATCGGAAAACTATCGATAATGGAATAAGAGCCGGATTCACCAGGACTAACAATTTCCAACCGACCGTTTACTATAGTCCGATTAATTTCAACTGACATCGGCATCAATGTTCCTGGCACCGCATAACCGTTAAATCCGAATCTTGTCCTGAGGTTAACTTCAGCACCAAAACCCGGTTGGATTGATAATAAAGCGGCTATTAACGCAGTTATAGTCATTGGAATCTTTTTCATCGGTCTCTCTTTTCAAACTTTTTTTACTTATAACATTATCATAATAAAAAAAACGCCCAGCGTCGACTTACTACCGTACTAAAATCAGTAATGTTTAAATAGTACTTTTGGTACTTAATACTCATTGTTTATAGCCGGATTCTAAAACAATCCGGGAAGCTTGAACCCTATCCCTCACTCCCAACTTGGAGTAAATTACACTGACGTAATTTTTTACCGTTTGTTCGGCAATATATAGTTTCTTGGCAATTTCTTTGTTATCTAAACCTTCCGCCATTAGTTGAAGAATCTCCTTTTCCCGGCTGCTTAATTGATTTACATGCGATGTTATTGAGTTGCTTTCATGGTGATCCTCCGTCTTATTTAACGGAATCGTTAATAGCCCTACTAATTTATTAGCGACTTGCGGTGAAATCAATACACCACCCTCATAAACGGCCCGAATAGCTGAGATTAATTCGGCGGGTGGCATATTCTTTAACAAATAACCTACAGCTCCTAATCGAAGGGCTTCAATAACATACTGGTCATCGTCAAATGTAGTTAACATTAAAACACGTGTATCCGGGTAGCGTTCTTTAATTATTCTGGTACTTTCCACCCCATTCATCCCGGGCATCCGAACATCCATTAGCACTACATCGGGACAAGTTTCAGCCACTACCTCAATGGCCTGGTTACCGTCATTAGCAATACCGACTACCATTATATCATCGGCCCTTGTTTCCAAAACAGTTCGCAAGCTTTCTACAAAAAGAGTTTGGTCATCCACCAATACTACTTTAATTTTTTTCACCTTTTCACTCCTCCCAAATGGGAAGCCACGCAACTAACGTGAATCCTTCCCCAATATAGCTAAAAACCTCCAATTTACCACCTAATTTTTCCAACCTCTCTCTCATACCCACCAAACCATAACCGGTGGTCGGAGCGGTGTTCCCACTACCCAGCCCGTTATCTTTAATGGTAATACTTAACCCATCCTTGACCCTAGCTAAAGATACTGTAATCAAAGTTGCTCTACCATGACGCAATGCGTTGGTCATTCCCTCTTGGACCAACCGAAATACAACCAGGTTAGCTTCGGCCCCGAAATTTAACGGCGCATCTCCTAATTCCAACTCAACTTTGATTTGACTTGCTTTTTCGAATGCCTTAACCAAGCGGCAGATTGCCGCTAAGCCGTTTAAATCTGTTAATTGGACCGGACGGAGTGCATGTAAGGCAAGTCTTACTTCGTTTAAACCCTCATTAGCTTGCTGACGGGCTAATTCCAAGTGTTCAGTTATTTTTGGACTATTTTTATGAATGAGATCAACTGCCGCTTCCATCATCATTACTAAATTGGTCAGAGTATAAGCAAGTGTATCGTGGACCTCCCGCGCCACCCTTTTTCTTTCATTCAACATTGCTTCTTGTTCAGCAGAGATCGCATATTCTTGTAACTTCATATTAGTTTGGGCCAATTCTAAAGTTGCTTCATCGAGCCTACGGTTCAACTCAGTTACCGAGACCTGGTTTTCCCGCTGAAACCTCAACAATGATGTTATCCCAATAATTATCGCTGAGTTCATAATGAACCCTAGATGCTCGTACCAGTTAAAAAAAGGCATTCGAAACCAAGCTGCCAAAGAATGGAGAAACACAATGGTTGTTGTCAAACCTAAAGAATAGACAATCCCCTTCCAAAGAGGGAGGTAGATACAGGCTTCGAGAATCAATACGGTTAAGAGTGTCATTTCGATTCCAAAATAATCACCAAACACTCTCCCTAACAATAATAAAATTAAACCTCGAGCGCAGAAAAAAAACCAATACCGGTTTTCCGAATAAAACATAAAAATTGCAAATACAAGTGATATCGCTAATAGCCAAATACTAAGAACTTCATAATTAGCGGGAAGATAATAATGGTATGCCGAAGAAATTGAAACTTGAAACCCAAATTGTAAAAACGCTACCAGATGAGCCAAAGCTGAAATACCGAAGATTATTATTTTTAAAATCCGTTCCGACATCTTTTCTCCAGTTAAACGTATTATTAAGATGTAAAAATATATTAATTAAGTTTACATTCCTACTGCTTAATTCAACTTATATATTAATTCTATTCGGTAGCCCATAATGAACTCCTGCCTAAAACTGGTACTAGGCAGTACTGATTTGGATAGTACTTCGGAAGATTGAACTGGAAATATATGATGAATTGTTGAGGAAGGAGCCCGTTTCTACAAGGGGTTAGGTAGAATGAGTATTTGAGTATTAATGTTAGAGATAATTGTTGATTTTAAGATTAAGATCAGACCTTTTATACCATGAAGACCACGAAGAACATGAATTTTTTAAGCTTTGTTCTAATTCTTCATGGTCTTCATGACCTTTTACCATGCCGTCCATCCTCCATCCACCGGTAAGTTTATTCCGGTTATGAAGGATCCCGCGTCCGAGGCTAATAAAAGAACCGGTCCCCGAAGTTCATCCGGTTCTCCAATTCGTCCCATCGGGTTCCTACGGCAAAGTTCCTTAAAGAAGACAGGACTTTTTTCAGCAATCTCTTGCGGCGGAAAAGGTCCCGGACTAATACTGTTGACCCGAATCTTTAAGCTTGCCAAATGACAAGCCAGATATCTGGTTAACTGAATCAACCCACCCTTAGCTGCTCCGTAAAATGGCGGATTATTCATACCTGAATCACCGTAAATCGCCGGATCCGGGCTTACCGTCCCATACATGGAAGCGATATTCAGCACCGAAGCCCCACCGGAATTAATGCTTGCCGCCTTTTCCAACAGCGGCTTTGCCTGTTGTACTAGTCTGAAAGCTGCCGTTACCGCAATATCGTAGGCTACACTAAAGTCTTCACTGGTAGCGGTCTCCACCGTACCAGTCCTCCCTAAATAAGCATTATTAACCAATACATCCAAACGGCCATATTCCGTTCCAATCTGATTAACCGCCACTACAACTTCTTCCGCAACCGTTACGTCAAATATTGATGAAGATGCTTTCAACCCACGTTTATTGATTTCATTAACCAATTCCGTGACTTTATTTGAACGCCCATTTAGAATCACATGGGCCCCAGCTTCTGCCAAAATATTACTGATACTTTTGCCTAAATACCCTGCAGCCCCGGTCACCAAAGCCACTCGCCCGTCCAAACGGAATAACTTATCGAATGGAATAATATCCATAAAATCCTCCATTATATTCGGGGATATTCTACGCGTAACTCGGTACCTTTAACGCGTAACGTATTTCCATAAAGCCGGGTTCAATAACTCTACCGGAGCTTCCCCTAAACTATCTTCTACCAATAGGGCTTCATCGGCGGTCAACGGTTCATTCATAAAAAGCTTAATATTCTCTTCCAACTGATTGATTGTTTCCATCCCAATAACCAAACTATCAATCCAAGGTTGTGCTCTAACATAAGCTATACAAAGATCGGCCCGGCTTTTCCTGCCCAGTTTTAAAACCAGCTTATCAAGCTCGGTCACCATCAGCCCAGCATCAACTCCCTTAACCTCAGGCCAAACGTTCGGTTCGGATATCAAAACCCCCTGCAGTAATATGCTGCGTACATGAACAGCTAAATCTTTTCGATGTAAAAGAGCTTGATCGATCTTTGCTTTTCGCCAGCGCCAATCCAGTATATTAAATGGCAGTTGAACCAGGCGAATTTCAGGATCCTGCAATGCCTCCAAAGCCTCCTCAGGTGATTGTACCGAAGCCCCCAAAGCTCCAATTACTCTTTCATCTTTTAATTGCATTAATCTTTGCCAGATTGCGCCTTGAAAAGCATTGCGGTGCTCCCAACGATGGAGCAACAAGATAGGTAATCGATTTAATCGTAATTCCCGGCAAGAACGCATTATACTCGCGTCCACCGCAGTGGAGACAACTTGCTCCGATTGACCTTCCTTCAACCATACCAGAGGATCCAATTTTGTGATTACACGGGCATGATCAAAATATTTTCCCTGCAGCGCTTCACCGACTCGTAATTCAGCCTCTCCATAACCTCTAGCAGTATCGATCGAATTTAAACCATATCCGATTGCCTTATGAATTAAACTAATTGCTGTTTCGGTTGTTGGCTTTCCTTTTCGGTTAGCAATCCCATACTCCATTCCTAATTGGGCCGTTCCTAAAGTCAATTCGCTATATTCGAACCCACTTTTCTTTTGTTTGACCAACTTAAATCCCGAAGCCTTCTCTAATGTAGCCAGTTTCTCACATAAATCAACCCAGGGTACTCCAATCGGATCCTGAATATTTTTAAAAACTTTAACTACTCTTAAGTAGTCTTCAAATGTATCCATCGTACATCTTAAGTAACCTAAGTCATGATTTAATTGGCCTGATTTAAAAATACCGGAATTATATTTATTTCTAATCCAAGGTGTTACATGTTCCCGTTCATAAGGCATAGATGCATTTTGATTAGCTTCCCTAAGAACATTAACCGTTAAAACTTCAGCCGCCAAACCATACGGCAGCCGTTGATCATTTGTCCCTAAATACTCTAAACCTTTATTAATCATAGCTTCTATCATTTCTAGGACTAAACCGCCATCCGGCAATAGGTTGTCGGCAGTCATCCGGACTACAATCGAACCAGACTCCATATCTTGGGTCGCCAATTCATATCTGCCGAGCACATCATCTAAGGACCCCCGGAAAAACTTAATCCCAGCTTTACTTAAAGCCTCAACTATCATATCGTCGGAGGAATCAACCGAAGTAGCCACCATCGTCTCAATTCCGGTATTAGCCGCCCTCAAAGCGCATAAAACTACGGAAGGCATTCCGGCCACCGGCAATAACGCCTTTGCCGGCAACCGTGACGATGATAATCTACTCTGAATCACAATCCGAACCTTAGGCATGTTTTTCCTCGCATATCCGTCATGAGTATGAGTCACGCGTTACATGTTACTGGCATTATTGCCCGTCACAAAACAAAATATTAAAACCTAAGTTTATTCGGTTAATTGGTTGATTCTATCGTGTTACGTTCTACTCCAAAATCTCTCTTAACTTACTAACGACGTAATTCTGCTCTTCATCTTTTAACCCGAAATACATTGGTAGGCTTATCGTCTCCCGGTAATATTGCTCTGCATCCGGGAAATCTCCCCACTTAAACCCTAACTTCTGATAATATGGTTGGGTATGTACCGGTATATAATGCAAATTAACTGTTATCTCCTCTCGCCTAAGCTCCTCAAATACCTCTCGGTGTGTCTTTTTAATCTGATCCAACTTCAAGCGTATCACATATATATGATAAGCTGACTTACAGTCGGGGTGTTCCCAAGGTGTTATAACAGGTAAATCTGCAAGCAATTTATTATACCGCTCTGCTAAATACCGGCGCCGTTTTATGAATTCATCTATTCGTTGCAACTGGCTTAATCCTAACGCTGCATGAATATCAGTCATTCGGAAGTTGAATCCCAAACTTATCTGTTGATAATACCATGGTCCATGCGATTCTCCTTCCATTAAATCGGAATCTCTCGTAATCCCATGACTCCTTAATAAAATAAGCTTCCGATATATATCTTCCCGGTTGGTTAGGAGCATCCCACCCTCTCCGGTGGTAATAATTTTTACCGGGTGAAAACTAAAAATAGTAATTGCCGAATTGTTACATGACCCCACCTTATCCTTTTGGTATAACCCTCCAATAGCATGCGAGGCATCTTCAATGACTGTAAAACCATACTCGTTTGCTAACTCAGAGATTTGCTCCATTTCACAAGATTGTCCTGCAAAATGAACCGGAATTACTATTTTTGGTAATTTCCCTATTTTTTTGGCCTCATATAACTTTTGTTCCAATTTTTCAACGTTTAAATTATATGTTTTAGGGTTAATATCTACAAAATCAACCTTTGCGTTACAGTATAAGCCGCAATTTGCCGATGCTACAAAAGTATTAGGTGAAGTCCAAAGTAGATCTCCATCACCCAAACCAGTTGCTGAGCAAGCAATATATAAAGCAGACGTAGCATTACATACCGCTACTGCATACTTAACACCACAATATCGGGCGACCGCTTGCTCAAATTTATCTATAGTCGGCCCCTGAGTAAGCCAGATTGATTTTAATACTTCCGTTACTGCTTGTATGTCAGAATCACTAATTGTCTGTCTGGCATAAGGAATCGTCATCAGAACTCCCATCTCCTTAAGTTCTACTAAGGTTGATAATCATTGCACGTTAATATTCAATCCTTTATTAAACAGGTTATAATTCTTCTCTATATTTTGAAATCAAACACAAGTTCACACCAATTTAATATTTTCAAATTTAAACTTTTCTCTAACCAAATCGCTTAATTGCTCAGACCTTTTACGCCGTATATTTTCATTCTTCAAGAAATACTCTACTTTACTGAGTAATTCCTCCTTAGTACTGTATGTTTCCAACAATTCTTGAAAAAGGCCCGCAGTCGGTACTACGGTATCATTTACAAGACACCCATTTACCAGAAAAAATCCTCCCGCTGCGATTCCGTTAATCAAGTCCGGTTGCATGTATGAACCATTTTTATAAGACAAATTGGTATATATATTTATTTTACTTTCTAATACTGCTTGCTGATATCGATCACTAAGCGGTTCTAGGTAACCTTGGAAACAATCCTTAAAAGAAGTAATTTTTTCCCATCCTTTCCCAAATAATTCTATCTTATAATCTCCTTTGGAGTTTAATAACCAACTTACTTGAGTCAGGTTCATTAATGTATCTTCCATTTCCCTCCTAAATAAAGAAGCAATTAAATCCACCATTTGTTTTCCAATTTCTAAATTACACTTATCTAATTCTTCATTAATAATTTCATTATATAATTTATCTTCTTGAAGAATTGAATCCAGGTTTAAGAAATGAGAATATAATCTAAAGTAGATTGTATTTATTACCGAAACTACGTTTTGTTTAGTAATATTTCTACCCGACAACATCCCAAAAACAATGGTTGCAATATTACTGATTATAGGTTCTGGATCCTTAATATCAGCGTTAATCGCCACCTGTATCCCTTTTTCTTTTCCGTTTTCAACAACACCCTCTCCCATTCCTGGAAGATAGGGTAATGGAATTTCCCGAATTTGTACCACTTGAAATCCTTTATTAATCAGGTCTGATTTAAATTTTTGATCCCCATGAACCAAAACTTTTTCTAAATGACAAACAGTCGTGATTTTGGTTAACGGACGGTCCAGTATCCTCCAGTAAATAAAGGGTAAGTCTAAGTCTTTATAAGCCTCCAACTCCTCTTGTAAGGCAAACAGATGAACTACTAAATCCGGGCGAAATTGATCCAGTAATTTTAAATCAGTATACTTACTGAATTTGTAATAAGGAGCATTTTCATGCTCTAACCTGCATTCATAACCCTGCTCGGTTATAAATTTCACTAGTGCTTGGCCATATTTTAATATTATTGGATTCGTGATACTAACAACAACCATGATTTTTTGAGGCAGTCCATCTATCCGTTGCTGGTAATAATCCTTTAAAATGTCCTTGTCTTGTTGGTACGAAATATCCCGCTCTTTTTTTATTTTATCCAGCAATTCCTTAATTTCTACTAAATCCGTTCCATATAAGACGTTAGGAAGAGGTAACGAAACATCTTGATAAATCCTTTCCAACCTTTGATTATCTATCCCGATTAAAAAATGTAGATTACGCCATTCATTTAATTTATTGAAATCAAACCTCTGCATCAGCAACTGCCAGTGTTCCGCTTGATGCTCAACAACTATGATCGGGGTCAATAGTATTTTTTGACGGTCCGTTTCCGAGATATCTTTCTTTAAATATTCCTGTAATTGTTCATAAAGCTTAACGTTATCGGTATCGCAAATCATTAATGTATCTTCAGCCACTATTTCCAAAGTGTCGTTTTCGGTTTCATCCGGAATCGGTATAAATCGTTTTTGTTGGGAATCAAAAATATATTCTTCGCCTAAAAACCGACAAAGCTTATATCCGGCTTGAGTATAATCCTTGAATTCAATACCTTTATCTTTAAAAAAGGCAATATTTGATTGATAAACTTTTTCATAGTCCGTTTCTTCCCGGTTGATAAGTAACTCAGTCAGCCTTTTTCTTATGGATGGTCTTATCCGGTAATTTTTTATTAAATTTTCATATACTACCTCGGCTTCTCCATACAGTTTCATTGCTGTCAAGCAAGCAATTTTAATCGCCGTATAAAAAGAACGAGGCCGGAGTTCATTTTCAAATTCCGTTAAATAGTTATTGGTAACCATATATTCTTTAGCGAGAAAAGCTGTATTTATTAACATTTTTTGACAATATTTTGTTTTATAGTTTGATTCCAGACACTTTTTAAGATAATTTTTAATCATTGTAACATTATGAAATTGGCGAATAATCCTAAAACCTAAAAAATATGCCTTAGCGAAATTATTATTCTTTACCGCCAATAAATATATAGTATCAAAAGCTTTTTCATATTGTCCGGTTTTATATAAAACTACTCCGTATAAATACTGATACTCATTTATGTCCGTTCGACTGCCTTGCTTAATAATGGATACCAATTGAGCTTTAATCTCATCCAACTTTCTACCTTTTCTTATTTTTTCTTCATATTGTTGCCAAGTTTCTGTATTAGCTATTTTAGTTATTGAAACAACATCATTTTCATCATTACTAATACTGTTTAAGAGGCGTGCAATAGGCCCAATCAATAATCTCAGATGGCGGCTCGTTTCTGTTAAAATATTCAGCCAATATTGAAGTTTTGTGCAATAGTATTCTTCATTTCTGATTTCTCCCATCAGTTCAATTGCTATCTGATTAGGATTTATTTTACTATCAATAACATCTTTCATAATCAACTGCCATTCCCGCCTACTTAAAAATCCTTGAAATTCAGCGGCGGTCTTGGTCAATAATAACTCTAATTTATCAAATTCAAATCCTTCAAAAAATAATAGCTTCCGTGCCTGGTCAATTTGCGTGACTAAACTCTCCATATGAAAAAATTCATGAATAGCTAACGAACGGATTTCCCGAATATTACTGATTGCTTGAGATGCGTGACGCTTTATCTCTTGAAATCCTGAATTATAGATGTAATCAATTTGTCCGGTTATATTTTTCGCCGTTTGACAATATTCATTAATTACCTCAGCCAACTTCCGGTTAGAAATACCTTTAATCGGCTGGCCGCCTTCGGTAGCATTGATAATTGTCTTTCCCTGATAATACTCCGCAGCCATCAGTTCAAATAAAAGCCTCATGCTATCCAATTTCTGATCGGTCACTATGTCTTTACCATCAATATCTTTGGTATAAAAAGATCCGGGTGGCAAGTTATTATTATCAAAGGTGATCATTTTCAGATTTTCCGCATAATTCCGGTTACCAGTAAAGGCTAAATCTTGTCCAATCATGATTACCGGTTCGCATCCCATTTTCATAGCTACATCCAAAGCTGAATGGGCCACTGAGAATCCGCTTCGAATCGTTCCAAAATCATAACCTCCGCATTTTAAACTTAAATAATCGGAGAAAGTATCCGTGTCCAATTTCATATAAACCTTTTTACCGGTAAACTGTTGCAACGCTTTAGGGAAAAATCGGTAACTATATATTAAACAAATATCTTTCAGCTCCAAGTTACTAAATATTTCCGTATTACATGGAGCGCCGTCAAAGGCGACTAAAAAATGGGGGAGTACTTCAAACTTTTGCATTGCCCGGATACTTGTCCCGGCACAAATAATTACTGCATTCTCCCTGATATTATTAAGTAAATGAATATTCTTCACGAGAGAAGGTCCGGCAGAAACAATAACTGCCGGAATTCCTTTAAACTTATCAAAAAAGTTGCGGATACCTGGTGAATTAATTATTGTATGACTATTAAAGGCCCCATTGGCAAGCCATTGTGAACCTGCCATTTTGCTGGTAGCCAAGTTTAGCCTACTGATTCTAATAGATTCCCATAGAACATATTGAATTCTGGAAATTTGTTCAGTAAACAACTCCTGGTAATATGGTAAAATTTCTATTTGATGTTCTAAAATCGCGACTGATAAATACTGGTTTATTTGACCGGCAACTTCTATGAAATTATTACCGGTCACTATTAGAAAATCATAATTTTTAAATTCCGATAGGTCAATATTTTGAAGACATTTCTTTAGCAACTCCGGACAAGGCTCATAACAAACCACTTTTTGATAACTTCCCTTTTTGAGAATTGCTTTTAGATGATATAAAAAACCGCCCCCAAAAATGAAGAGCGTACTTTTTTCATTAACGGCATGGCGTTCCGCCCAGCGCCCAGCCTCCATTTCCGGGTCATATGCACTATTCAAAAAAATCTGGCGCCCGTTTTTTACAACTCGGGTTACCGGCTTACCGTTTTTACTTTTAATAACTTCAATGTCTAAATCTGTTTTTTTCGAAATATTGTTTAATTCTTTGAGTAAAAACGGAAATTTGGTGCTAATAAACTTAAAATTCTTTTCGTAGAACAATTTAGATCTCCTTTAATTAATAGGTTGGTCGATTATTTTTATACTATCGATTAATGGTAATAATTCATACTCCAACAAATCGTGGAGTAAACGATGGTCCTTATTTTCAAACGCTTCCCCCATATTCTTAATTATATCTTGTAATGTATGATATTTTTCAGTTTCAATTTTTCCTAAGTTAATAAAACCTTCCATCGCTTCAAAAATCCATGCCAACCCATCCAATACCGCCGGCATAGCGGGACTGAGTCCTTGATAATCAGATTCTTGTAAATCTTCACAAATATGCTCAACTGCGTTAAGCATTCGTTCCAAGTATTCATTGAATGCAATAACTGTTTGGGTGTATTCTTCCGGCGTCATTTATATTACGCTCCCCATAATTATTATCTTACTATACAGATCTTCGGCTTTTTCCGGTTTATCTTTAGAATTATTCAAATCTTTTCAAAGAGAACTAGATAACAAATACTGTTAATATCAAAAAAAGACCCTCCGTAAGGAGGGCCTTTAATTGTAAAGATTGCGCTAAAATCAGCCACCGATAAGTTGTAATATAGACTGCGGTTGAGTGTTGGCTTGAGCCAACATCGCCGTACTGGCTTGAATGAGAATCGAATTCTTGGTGAACTCCATCATCTCTGATGCCATATCGACGTCTCTGATTCGGGACTCGGATGCGGTGATGTTCTCAGCAGCAACACCCAAGTTATTGATGGTGTGTTCTAACCGGTTCTGTACAGCTCCAAGGGAGGACCGTTGTGCAGATACACGGCTAATGGCCTCGTCGATCTTGGTGATTGCGCGACCAGCGCTGAAAGCGTCAGTAATTAATACACTCTTGACTCCTAAAGCCTCGGAATCCATTCCACCAATAGCAGCGCCCATGTTCTGCAATTCATTGGCGCCAATCTGGAATACTTGAGTATTATCGGCTAAGTGGACGTATGTTGAGTAAGTACCGCCACCCTGAGTGACTTGGAAATTACCGGAACCATAGGTTACCGACAAATCGGCGTCACTGGCGAACTTCACATCAACATTCTTATGGATTGTTCCGATAAGTTGATTTCCTTGGACCGTTCCGGAGGATACAGTCACTCCACCCTTTGAAACGACAACATTGAAGGTATTCTCAGTTGCTTTCTGGTACTCGGTGAAACCGAAAGCGTTTAATAATTGTTCTGAAGCGATGGTGGTAATCTTACCGTCATTACCGGCAACTGCCGAACTGAGTACGAAAGTTCCGGAGGTTGATATTGCTCCGCCTTCGGTGGTGTTTGTTACATACCGGGCAAATGCTACGTTCGTACCGGTTGTACTGCCGGAAACAGCTGACATTCCTAAACCATTCGCACTACTGATGGCATTATTAAACTTAGCTGCCAAACCAGAGAGAGTATCATTGCCGAAAACAGTAAAGGATACCGATTTACCGGTACCGTCGACCAAAGAAATGGTCTGCGGGTTGTCGAGCAAGAAACGACCGTTGGCGTCATAGAACCGGTCGACATCTTTCAATTGAGTGGCTCCACCAGCAACAACACCTGCGGCGCCAGCTGACAGACCTCCCAAAGTAGTGGTCTTGAAAATTGTCGAACTTTGGATTTGAGTGGTTCCAGATGACGTCAGGTTAATATCCAACCTGTAAGTTCCGGCGGCGGAAACAGCTCCGTCACGGATACCGCCACGCATAAAGATTTTGGTGGCAGCTTTGTCGGATGAACTAATGGCCGAAGAAGTACCATCCAACAAATTCTTACCGTTGAATGAGGTAGTGTTGGCAATCCGGTCTAACTCGCCCTTGAGTTGTTCGACCTCTTTTTGAAGTTCGGTCCGGTCATTGGCGGTATAGGTAGCGTTCGCTGATTGAACCGCCAGTTCCCGCATACGGTGCAGGATCGAGTGGGTCTCGGTTAAAGCACCCTCAGCAGTTTGCAGTAACGAGATAGCGTCCTGGGAGTTACGGGAGGCTTGGTTCAAGCCCCTGATCTGGCTGCGCATAGTTTCCGAAATCGCTAGACCGGCGGCGTCGTCCGCGGCCCGGTTAATCCGGAGACCGGAGGCCAGTTTCTCCATGGACTTCCCGTTTAGGGCATTAACCATTCCCAAATTACGGTGGGCATTTAGCGCTGATAAGTTATGGTTAATTCTCATGGTTTATCTCCTCCTTGATTAATTTTTTCGGGTTTCCTTACCCTTACCCCAGCCGATTGGTCGGCCGCCCATCAGACCAGGGCCGGTGTTTAAACCACCGCCGCTAAGATCAATGTACAATTTACAATGTACAATTATCAATTTAAAAAAACCTTGATTGATCAATTGTTCACTGTTTATTCGATCTTACCGGTGGTGGTTTAAAAAATTTCCCTTACTATATATTTCGTTAAATAAATTAAAAAACTTTAGCTGAATCTAATTATGACTAAAAAACAATCAACTATTTTTATACCTTTACAATTCTATTTAACTCCTAAAAACAACGAGATCAATTAGATTAAATATATGTTAAACTATTAAATAATTTTTAAGCTCAGTTGGTTAATTCGAACATCTTGATGAATCAACAAAATTTTCAAAAGGTCTTGGTGAAGAAAAGCTTTATATTAACTCGCTTTATGCAGTATAGCTGCTAATTAGATATCTTAAATCAACCGTTATTGAAAATACAGCCAATTCTTTTAATAACGCATCAGCGTCATTCAAAAACTCTAACAATTTTTGATAAAACCGTTCGGTAATCTCCTGGTTATAGGTATATGAGGTCTCCATTGCGGGCCTCGTAATAAGCGAACCACTTCGGAAGCACCGATTAGGCCAATCCGGGCGGCTTCACGAAACAGGTCTCGTTTCGTTCGAATCTCACTATCCGATACTCCGGCTTTTTTAAAACTCTTTAAATAAACTTCCATTCCAAATTAATAGTAAACTTAAACCTTTGAATTACAACGTCCCGTAATTCCTCGTCTCCCGAAAAGCAATGGAACGGACAATTCCGCGTTTCAATGAATCAATAGCCTTTTCCAACGGAGTAACGTCCAAAATCATTATCGACCTACTTTCCTTAACCGGATAAACTGAAATCAAATTTAAAACCTAACTGGTTATAAAGATTACTCAGTAAGTAAGTATTATAGTCAAAGGCGACCTGTGCCCCTGGATGGGACGAAGTCGCAGTAGACATGGATGTCTAAGAGCGACCCTATCCCTTAAAGGGTATTAGCTTGGCTTTGCAAGAAAAAAATAGACTTACGAAGGATGGTGGTTACCCTTTTTAAAAGATATAATGGAAGTGTCAGCCTGGGCAATATGTCACACGTAGGTTATACTGAAAGTGACAAGCTCAACAGTACAGAGCTACAACACATAAGGAGGCTGACACCTAAATGAAGTATACCATAAATGTCGGATTTGATGTACATGATGAAAACATTGCAGTTGCAATAATTCATCTAGATTCACCCGAAGCCGAATTTTTAGGCACAATTCTAAATAATCCCGATGCGATCAGAAAATTAATCAAAAAGTTGGGTGATCCTAAAAGAATTAGAGTCTGTTACGAAGCCGGCCCATGTGGATATGTTATTTATCGGCAACTCACCCAAATGGGAGTTTCCTGCCTTGTGGCTGCTCCATCGTTGATTCCCACCAAACCAGGCGAACATATTAAAACCGATAAGCGGGATGCTAAAAAACTGGCTAAACTACTCCGAAACGGCGACTTAACCCCGGTATGGGTGCCGGATGAGAAGCAAGAAGCTTTAAGAGATTTATTACGAGCTAGGGAAGAAGCCAGTAAAGACTCATCAAGGAAACGCAAGCAATTGACCAGCTTTCTGATGCGACTTGGGATTAGGCCATCGGAAATAATGAAAAGATGGACGCTAAAATATTATCAATGGCTAAAAACAATCAAATTCGAAGAAACAACGCGTCAAGTTGTAATCACCGAATATATCTATGCGGTAGAACAAGCCCAAGAAAAGATCAAACGGTTTGATCAGGCTATTGAGGAAGCAGCGGCTTATATAACCAATCAAAAGCTTTTCAAAGCTTTACAATCTATGCGAGGAATTGGACTGCTTACCGTCGCGACCTTGATTGCTGAAATTGGGGATATTAGCCGGTTTAAGACCGCCTCACAACTAATGTGTTTCTTGGGGTTAATTCCTCGGGAACATTCCACTGGTACTACCCGCCGTCAAGGAGGGATTACCAAAGCCGGGAATACGCATGTTCGATTTTTAATGGTTGAATCCAGTCAACATTATCGTCTTAATCCCCGGATCGGCCCAGAACTTAAGAGACGTCAGGAAGGAGTATCCGAGGAGGTTAAAGCAATCGCCTGGAAAGCCCAGTACCGGCTACATCATAAATATCGTAAAATGGTTATAAGAGGTAAGTCAAAGCAAAAAGCTGTAGTTGCTGTAAGTCGGGAACTAACCGGTTTCATCTGGGCAATCGCCAATCAAGTAGCTAAGGAAAGTGTTGTAGCTTAAGTTTTCAAGGTACAAGTAACATCAAATTTGGGTTGTAGTAATAAACAGACAGTAGATTAGAGGTGGGGAGAATACTCGTTCGCCCTTTGTGATAAGGAATTCCGAACTCACGTTTAAAGATAGAGCCAGCTCCCTGACGGATAAAAAATCTTGCGGTACTAAAACCCGCGAATATCAGGTTGATCAACCGTCGAAACTGATCTGTCTGTTTATTACTGCAACCTAAAGGAGGAATACTCATTGTTTGAGTTATTTTCCGCCGCGAGGTTCACTCTATTAATTAATTTAATTAGTTTAAGCTCCTAAATGCTGAGTTTACCTCGCGGCGGCTATAAAAAACAAATAATAAAAAACCTTATTCGTAATTTGGGCTTGACGGACACTTCCATATCAGGGCAAGGGATCTGGTTGTTTCTCACGGCTACTTTGTTTCACTTCTTCTCAAACATCTTGCTCAATTGGTCCAGATTAACCTTGGCATTCGCCGCCAATTGGTTCTCTTTTTGGATCTCCCGGTATACTTCCTCACGATGCACGGCCACTTCACGGGGAGCGGTAATTCCCAGCTTAACTTGGTCGCCCTTGACATCGACAATGGTAATCTTGACGTTGTCCCCTACCATAATACTCTCATTCAGCTTCCGCGTTAAAACGAGCATTAGGATCCTCCTTGACCTTCGAAGTACAAACCTTTATATATATTTATCAATATTCCCTAATTTTATTTTCTCCGAAAGTCAAAAAATCCCTCTATATTTACCTCCGTAACTAAAAAATTATTTATTAGAATACTAGCTAAATTCTATGTACCTCCGCCCCTCTATTGCCGCCTTCTATAATTCATTCAAAACTTATTTAGCGGATTTCAAACCACTTTCACTCGTGACGGGAGAAAAAAGAGGATGTTTTACCCCGTAAGCCGGATTGTTCAAAATGATTTGAGCGCCCCTTTTTTCTTTAACATTAATTACTATCGGAGCAGCTAGGTTTGCAGTGGCCTGACTGATATTTGCCGGAAGGACTACAATCGCGCAAGCAAGTGCTTCTTCCGGCTTTTCAAGTTTAAGTTCGGACACTATTTCATCAGGAAGATTGATTTCATAACCTGGGGCTACTTTTTCCAATTCAATTAAAATAAACGCCAATTCGGCCCGTTCCACCGACTGGAGCACATGGAAGGGAGAATCATCATGTTTAAGTACGGCATATTTCCGTTCGTTTTCAAAACCAGGAATACCGTGGGGAAACTCCACAATCTGCTTTTCATCAATTTCAACCGTACCAAAAAATTTGGTTTCGATCTTCATGGTTTCATCCTTCCATTATTAATCTATCTCAGATAATCCAAGAGTGACATCGGCATTATACGGCCAGCAGCCTGAAGGGCGGCTTGATAAGCTGTCTCCTGCATTTTTAATTCCATAATCGCCTTTGTGATATCGATATCTTCCACATTACTCAACAGTTTTGTTAAATTCTCATCTAAACTCTTCATCCGGTCAATTCCCTTTTCCAACCGGTTTACTTTGGCTCCAATTTCACCCTGGGTTACTAAAACATTGTCAATATCGAGCCTAATATTACGTAAATCATCTCCAGAAAGGGCCGGGATATTGTCAGACCTTAAATCGGTACTAATTTTAGTCAAATGATCGAAGATAGGATCGAAAACCTTATCCCCTACAGTATTAATTTGAATCTTCATTCCGATACTAATTTCATATTCAATGGTTCCTTTATTACCCTCATAATTCGGTATTTCCGTATCGGAAGAAATTCCATTATTAAAACCTAAAATCCAAAGAGCGTCAGACTCCGTTCCGGACTCAAGTTTAATTGGAAGAGGGTTGTCGAATTCATCTTGGTGAAAGATACGCAACCGATTATCGGGAGTCGCCTCTACTCTAACATTAGCATATTCGCCTCCTCGGGCTTGAATCTTAGTCTCAATCATTTGCGCAAAATCTCTGGTTGTATAGGAACCACCGTTCAAACTAATTTCCTGGGTTAACTCATTACCGACCTTGATTTGGAACTTGTTATTGGCGTTAATGTAACTCTGAGCGTCAATTGAATATTTAGACCCAACTACCGGTGGCGGATTACCCCAGGAGCTGTCCAAAGTAGCGATCCCGGTGGTTCCATCATAATCTTGAATAATCCTGGTTTGGCTTTTCCCCTGACCATCGGTGATCGTAATTGGCATTCCAACATAAAAATCATCGATCTGACTGGCGCTGTTAACTATATCAAACTGAATCTGGTTTGCCATCGGCACGCCGAACACATCCCCATCAAGAGGCGGTGTAAGCTCATATTTGGCCCCCGGCGAAACTGTAGTAATTGCCAATTGTACTTCATGACTCGCGCCATCATAGTCCAGAATCCGGTCGGTATAAATCGCTCCCGAGGGTTCAGTTATTTTGATAGTCCAATTATTATAAAAATCATTATCAACACTAGTGTCATTACTTAATTGAACAAAGGGTAACGTTACATTTTGGACAACCCCAGTCTCCGGGTATTTGGCCAATACTTTTACCAAAGGTTCGACTTCACTGCCTAGCAGTTCCTTAGTAGTCGACCTATTTTCCAACCCAAGCTGAGCCAGTGCCGTATCGGAAATTTTATAATTGGAGGCGACGGATACGTTCGTGGTCCAGTTGCTATCCAAGGTCAATGTTTGAGTACCGGCGTTATATCCGACAATCCGCTTGGTTTCCGTCGAACCGTCAGCATTGGTAACGGTAATTGAAGCGCCATTATAAAAATCAGCGACCTGACTGGCGTTGACTTCCATTTGTAAAGTATTGGTCCCAATCACTGCCGCCACAGCTTGGCCTTCCAGGTTAGGAGTGATTCGATATTTAAAAGTCCCGGTCGCTCCCCAGGTTCCGGCAATCGTAGCTTGATGGGTCCCATTATTATATGCTGTAATCTGATGAGTTTCATATAATCCGCTTTGTTCGTTAAATACTTCGATATCCATCCCTACATAAAAATTAGCAATATCGCTGGCCGGACTTAAATTAATAGTATTCCCACCGGTTACTATACCTGCATCCCCTTCAAGCGGAGGTAATATCTGATATTTTGATGTATTGTCCAATTCAACGCCCCAATCGGAATCTACCTGAGCTACATTTGGTACTCCGGGAGTATAGTCGGTAATCGTCCGGGTTTGACCGGCCCCTGTGCCTTCAATAATCTTTATTTGCCAGCCGTTATAATAGTCGTTCGCCGCGCTGGCAGTTGGAGGAAGGGCTATTTCATTAGGCAATACAGGCGGCATTACCGCTAAAGCTTTACCTGCTTCCTTTATTGCCGGACCGTCTCTTAATACCAAACTATGAATTCCATCCGGCGGCTGGGTCCCGGCGTAAAATTCCAACCTATTGTCCGGAGTGGCTTTAACATTAACCGGAACATCATAACCGGCATATTTCAGTTGAAGTTGAATGTCTTTGGCCAAATCGTTCAAAGTATTACCAACTGAACCGTCATAAGTTTTCGGCGTTAGCCTTAAAGTGACAAACTCACCGTTATCGAGCTTAACATCGATCAAATTATTCCGGTCAGTTAAAATAATCGGATTCAACTCAAAGTTAACCATATTACCAGTAACGTTAGTCCTCTGCTGGTAGGGGACTTCGGTAAGTTTCTCTCCACCGAAGATATAACGATTATCAATCGTGGTATTTGCTACCTGCATAATACCATCTTTAATAACATCAATCTCATTAGCATAAGCTAATCGGGCTTCCTTTGTTAAAGAGCCGTTGGAACCGGCGATCACCAATTCCCGGACCCGTTGTAAATAATTGGTCACGGTCATTAAAGCGTCATCGGTACAATTCAGCCAGCTGATGGCCCTCTCCGAGTTATCGATATATTGGGCCATTTCAGTCCCTCGGGTCCGAAAATCCATTGCCCGAGTGGTACCCACCGGATCGTCCGAAGGTTTTAAAATTCGTCTCCCTGTACTGACCTGAGTAGTCGTTTTATGGATTGCCTCTTCGCTTTTCATAAAATTATACCCAAAGTTGGAATAAATCATTTTATTGGAAACCCGCATTAATCTCCCTCCTTGGTCGGATAGAGTAAATTAGTATTCGTTTAAATCACTTTCAGCCGGTTAACAATTACGTCCAGCATCGCATCCATGGTTGAAATTACTTTAGCAGCCGCATTATAGCCATGTTGAAATTTAACCATATTGGTCATTTCTTCATCCAAGGAAACACCGCAGACAGACTCGCGCCGTTCATCCAAGCTAGTAATCAATCTGGTTTGCCCGTCGAATTTAAGCTGTGCCGCTGAACTCTTCTCTCCAAGGTCTCCCACTAATGCGCCGATAAATTCGCCTATCGTGGCTGTCCCGTTTGTCAGGACACGCTCGTGTTTAATTTCGTATATTTTTTTCATTACATCATTATTGCCCGGTAAAGTCAATACTGAATTGGAAGCGGCAATCCGATTCAAACCATTATCCACATCTTTAATCGCTTCATCCAAATCAATGTCTTCAGCGTTAGTCCCGCTAAAAAAGTTATTGTTAGTGCTTTCATCCAACCCATAACCGGCATGGTGCAATTCATTGACCTTAGAAATTAAAGTTTCGGCAAAATTGTTTAAATTATCCAAAAACTGAGGGAGATCCTGATCCCTGATTTCCATCAAACCCTTCAGCGAACCTCCTAAAATCTCGACTTCTCTGTCAATACGCGGCCATACTAATCTAACCATCCCTTCATCGCTATGATTCGGCTCCATCGCGATCTGGTTGGCGGTAATATCTTGGACTAAAGAAATTCCGTTAATGGAGATATTGACCCGGTTGAATTTGTCCGTAGTTTTACTAATTTGAACAATTTCCGAAAGTTCTTCGACTAACAAATCACGCCGGTCCATTAAGTCATTGGCATGATCATCCATTACCGTCACTTTCGCAATTTGGTCGTTTAAAAGAGCAATCTTACCGGCAATAGCATTTACATGGTTTACCTGTTCTTTAATCCGTTCATTAGCTACCGAACGCAAAGCTTTCATCCGTTGGTAATCCTGCCTGATTATCTCCGTCATTGTCGTTGTGTTCTGTCGTAATACGGAACGGGACGGAATTGAGGTGGGGTCGTCGGCAACATTTTGCAAAGCAACCCAAAATTCATCAACCGCAGTTCTAATATTGGAATCGGAAGGTTCATTTACAATCAGTTCCATCTCGTCCAACATTGTCATCCGGTTTTCCCAATAACCCGAGATAGTAGTCTCACGTTGGATTTGTACATCAATTAACTCATCGCGAACTCTCATTACTGCCGTAACCTCAACTCCGGTGCCAACCTGCCCGGCGGTCTCAACCCGATTAAACGCTGGATATGTAAATGGTTGAGTAGTTGTCATTTCTCCCCTTTGTCTGGAATATCCGGGGGTACTGGCGTTAGCCATGTTATGACTTGTTATCTCCAATTGCTTTTGATGCGCCTGTAAACCTAGACGACCGATTTCCAATCCGAAAAATGTAGACCGCACCTTAATTCACCCCTTATAATCCAAGATTAAAGTCTTCTTGGAATTCTTTTTATCTTTGGCCACTTTACCGGAAGCTTCATAAAAACCATTTTCTGCGCCAACTTGCGGTAAAAGAGCATTAACAGTGAACTCAACCACTGCCAAAGCATCTTTAATTAGCGCCTGATTGAATTCATTGTTTAATTTGAGTTTTAGTGCGTTTTTACGAAGCTCCTCAATAAGAGCAACGGTTTCATGCGACGGCTTTTTAGCCCCGTTTGGTAAAGAACCTCTTAAAAAAAATTGCACCTGTGGGGAACAGGCGTCATCAAGCTTTTTTAATTTTACGGACAACGCCTCTTCCTTGAGGACAATTACTTGCATTGTATCCAAATCATCTTTTAATAAAGCTTCTTTTTTTAAAAGGCTAAGTGAATTAAGTTCTTTTATTACATCAATTTCTTGTTGAAGTAACGTTCGGAAAGACTCATTTTCCTGCATATGGAGCTACCTCCCGGTAAGTTCATCCACCAGGCTCCGGCCAATCATTTTAGCTGCGATATCATTCCCGGTCACCTGATAGTTGCCTTCCTCAATTTGCTTTTTTAGTTCAAGGATCTTATCGGCACGAACTTCGGGAGACTTTAGCACCTGTTCCTTGGCAAAGTTCAATTCTTGAGCCCGACCGGACAAAACCAAACTATCATTTTTCCCAGCCGAGGCAGTTTCCTTAAGAGCAGCTTTCTTTTTTAAGGAATTAATCCGTTCAAGCTGTAATATATTCTGAACTTGCTTATTGGAGATGATCATCCTTTATCACCTACTTTCAAATTGTTACTGATTAAAGTCGAGGCGGAAAGATTGAAACATGATAGAGATTAAAGGATAACTTCATACTCCTGCTTCAAATCTTATGCCTTTTTCCTTACTATTCAGGTTAATACTTTCGGCGTAAAATATGTTCAAAGGTATGTAACTTTCCGGGTTGAATACTTTTATTTGGTGCTGAAGCAGGTTTTACGGCTTTACTAAAATCAGCTTGCATTTCCCGGACACAGTTTTCACAAAAACGACCTGATTTAACCGGTTTACCACATTTTTCACAAGTTAGTTCGGAATCTTCCGACATCCTGATATAATCCGCCTCCAGACGCCCTTCTTTTAAAAACCTGGAGATCACTTTAATTTCAATTCCAAGGGCCTCGCTAACTTCCGCGGCCGATGAATTCGGGTTTTTAAAAAGGTACTCCCGAATTTTTTCAAAGTCTTCTTGCTCCTGCCGGAGACAATTGGTGCAAACCGCGCTACCGGTGTAGTTGTAAATTTTGCCACAGCGCTTACAATTTCTTACGTCCATTATCTGCCTCCCCTAATTATCTAACCATGTGGTATCCATTACTCCCACTGCTAAAGTTAAGACTTTGACCGATAAAGCTCCTGCCCTCAATAAGACTCTAGCCGCCTCCGAAGCTGTAGCACCAGTGGTTAAAATATCATCAACCAACAAAACTGAAGCACCGGAAAGCTCTTTAGTGTTAATCACTCGAAAAGCATTGGCAATATTCGAAAATCGGTTTTCCTTGCTTAACGAGTTTTGAGATTCGGTCAATTTATCCCTGATTATTATATCGTTCTTTAGTTTAATACCCAAATACCTTTGAAGTGGATTAGCTAATATTTCCGCTTGATTATAACCACGGAGTTCTAATTTTAAGCGATGGATTGGAATTGGAATAATTAAATTAACTTTTCGAAATTCCAAATCCAATTTTACCCATTCCACCATCAATTTCCCTAAAGCTTCACCTAATTCCGGACGATACCGATATTTAAGTTCGCTTAGATACTCTCGTAAAGCACCTTCATATAATCCAACCGCTCGGGCTTTAGAAAAATAATACCGGTTTTCGTTACATTGACTACAAATACCCTTGTTCTCTGCCTTCAACCGGAGCGGTCGTCCGCAATTTCGGCAAATCGGAGGAACTACTAAGCAAATTTTTCGTAAACAATTTTCTCCAATGCCTTCTTGATAACTGGGTTCCTGACGGCATACAGGACATTCTTTCGGGGTCGGATAAATAAGTTCAGTTAACCCGGTCCCAATCTGATAAAACCATTTCTTCACTTCTACATAATCCATCGTCATCATTCCCAAAAAAATTAATAAGACCCTGGACCTAATTTATTATTCAATTAATTCCAAATCCTTATAAGTACTGGGGTTGCTGCGTTTTGTTAACTTTTGGAACAACAAATGTTACAAACTTTTAACTATATAGGATGAAGTAATTTTGAATGCTAGTTCTCAGTTCCCTGTTCACAACCGGAGGTTAAGCTCCGACGCTAGTTGCCAGTTTTAAACAAATCACTGAATAATATCCTGAAAACTGTGAACGAAACCTAAAAGCATTACTCAAGATAAACAACTGGAAACTGTGAACGAAACCCCAAATTATCACCCAATTTAAAAGATCGCTATTTAATCTAAATATCCCAACTGCCGTCCCTCTTCGTTCATTTTTATGATCCATTGATGACAATCCCGCATTGCTTTACTGATCCTTTTGGCAATAAATATAACACGAGCCGGTTCTCCAAGACGGCCGGATCGACCTGCGATTTGCACCAAAGTTCGACTGTCAAAAACCATTTCATTATCGGCTAATAATACTAAAACATCAAGGTTTGGTATAGTTATCCCTCTTTCTAAAACAGTAGAAGTGACTAAAAAATCTTTGGTTTCGTTTAATAATTCCGTTTTAATTGTCTCCCTGTTCTTGATTTGAGAATGAATAATAGTTCCGCTTATCCCATGATTATTAGCCCAATGAATTAATACTTTGCCAATAACGTCGATGAGCTTAATGGTAGGTAAAAATATCAGCCCTCGTCGTTTATTCTTTTTCATATCTATTAAAAACTGTTTAACCAGGGGTGGTGGTTCCCATTTTGAAGCGGGAAGTGTTGGAAAGTGAATATCATGTTTAATTAATTCCGGTACAATTAAAGGCTTCCGATGCGGCCGGGCCGGAATGGTCACAAACGGTATTTTCCCGGAAACGGTTTTTGTTATTAACTCTTGGTCCGGAGTTGCCGTCATAATAACAATTTTCCCACCGGGTTTAAGGGATCTTCGGACTGCAAAATGTAGCATGGTACTGCCCTGATAAGGGTAAGCGTCACCTTCGTCTAAGATTATTAGGTCAAAATTTTGATAAAACCTTAAACATTGATGAGTAGTAGCAATGGTCAATGGGACATCCGGGTAACGATTTCCGCTACCACCGTATAACGCCGTAACTACCACTTCAGGGAAAGCCTTTTCAAAACGGGGCAAAAGTTCCTGAACTACGTCTTTTCTAGGGATTGCCACTAAAATCCTGGCCCCATCAGTCAAAGCCTTGGCGATAATTCCAAAGCTCACTTCGGTCTTCCCCGCTCCACATACCGCCCATACTAAAAATTCACCGGTTTCTTTTTCCCAAAATGCCTTTAAATGTTGTGAAGCCCGGGACTGGGGATCTGTAAGTTTAAAGTTCAAAACCGGTTCAATTTCTCTTTTTAATTCCAGCTGTTCATTATTAGGAGCCGAATATAAAGGTAAACAACTCTTAGCTAATCCCATACTTTGACAATTGGTACAAGTTAAACAGTGATCACTACCGCAAAAAATACAGTTATCTTCGACAATTTGTTTGGTTGAACCACAACGCCTGCAATAAGCCATTCCGATTCGATCAAGAGAAACAGCGGCCTCCCTTTGGACTTTTTCTTCACAATATAAATACTGCATCAAATCTTCGGCATCCCAAGTAGGATCTTGGCCATATATTTTAAGCAGCTCCGGAATCTCACCCAACAATAAACATCTTCCTTTTAAATATGTTTCCAAATCGGGAAGATCAAATCGGTTCGGAACCAAATCATCAATAAACAATTGGTCACTGATAAATTGAATCCGGTGGGATAATTCCTTTAGCAATTGAATTGAGCGTTTCCGAAAAAACTCAGAGGACTTATGCTTTGGCTCAACTGAAAGTTTTTGATATATACTTTCGATAATCCATAACGGCTGTGGTGGACGAATTAGGTGAATGATTTCAAATCCTTTTGAACTAAGAAAACCGGCATCAATTCGCGGATTACTTGTATAATTCATCCTAGTTTGACCAACAGGCCCGGTTGCCAAATACAAAAAATATTGCGGAGAAAGCATTTTTCACCTATTTCCACCAATCGCGACCTTAATACGTTGTTGTAATAGAGAATGCCGTTCTTCGATCCGGTTGTTCTTTACGGCGATGGCAATTGCTTTTTTCGTTCCAATTATTACAACCATTTTCTTGGCCCTAGTTACCGCTGTATATAGTAAATTCCGTTGTAACATTAAAAAATGTTGAGTGGTAACGGGCATTATTACCACCGGATATTCATTACCCTGACTTTTATGAACGGAAATAGCATAAGAAAGCATCAACTGATCTAAATCTTCGGATTCATAATTAATTAACCTTTCACCATCAACATCCTGATAAGCGACACACAAAGAACGCTCTTCACTGTCAATTTCCTTAATCCTTCCGATATCGCCGTTAAATATCAGTTTCTGATAATCATTTTTAACCTGCATCACCTTATCTCCAACTCGAAAGATATTGACGCCGAATTGAAGTTCGTCTTTATCGGCTTGGGGAGGATTTAAAGCAGCTTGGAGTTTAAGATTAATATTTTCCACTCCGGTTATGGTACGGCGCATCGGAGTCAAAACTTGAATATCTTCTAAGGGATCACATTGTAAATAACCGGAAATTCTACTTCTGATAAGATCGGTAATTGTTTGAACGATTTGTTCCGGTTCTTCCTTAGCTATAAAGAAAAAATCCTTTGCTGTTGAAAGATATGGAAATTCACCACGATTAATTTTATGAGCATTGGAAACAATTAAACTTTCTTCGGCCTGACGAAAAATTACGTCTAAACGTACCGTCGGTATTATTTGCGATTGAATCAAATCCCGTAATACCGAGCCGGGACCTACCGACGGCAACTGGTCCACATCCCCCACCATAATCAGTCTGGTCCCGGGTGTGATTGCCTTTAATAAATTATAAAAAAGCGGCAAGTCAACCATTGAAAATTCATCAATAATAACAACTTCGGCTGACAACGGTTCTTTTTCATTATGTTGAAACCTACTCCCATTTTTCGACTCGCTGCCATATCCCAATAAACGGTGAATTGTCTTAGCTTCCTGTCCGGTAGTCTCCGCTAAACGTTTGGCGGCGCGGCCGGTAGGTGCCGCCAATAATACCGGCATCCGAGCTGTATTGAACAGCTGGATTACGGCCTTGATGATAGTTGTTTTCCCGGTACCGGGGCCACCGGTAATTACCATCATGCCATTTTTTAAGGAATTGATTACCGCTTCGGTCTGTTTGGGAGCAAGCGTAATTTTATTTTTAGCCGAAAAATCATTTAACACTATTTCAGGTTCGATCGCAACTTGCCTTAGTTCAATCCCCAGTAACGTTCCAATTTTTGCTGCCGCTCCAACTTCACTATAATAAAACGGCGCCGCGTAAAGTGCTGTAATCCCGGATACGCTTTCTCGAAACACTTCCTTTTGAAAAATAAGTTCTTCAACTTCAGCCGCCAATTGAAGTTCATTGACACCTAACTCTTGGCCCGCTTTATTCAGAAAATCCTTTTCAAGAGCATAAACATGCCCTTCACTGCTTACCTCGTTTAACAAATACCGGATTCCCGCTCGAATCCGGTAAGGAGAGTCCGTTTCAATTCCAAGCTTCCCGGCTATTTGGTCGGCTATTTTGAACCCGATTCCAAAGACATCGTCTGCCAGCCGGTAGGGGTTCTCGGAAACAACATTGATTGCTTCATTGTCATATACCCGATAAATTTTTAAAGCATACGCCGGACTAATACCCACCCCTTGTAAAAAAACCATGATTTTTTGAATAGCAGCATGTTCTTTTAGAGATGTCGAGACCTTTATGGCCTTTTTTATACTGATCCCCGGAATTTCTGCCAAACGTTCAGGGGTGTTTTCAATTGTTTCTAGAGCTTCAAGGCCGAATTTTCGAACAATTTTTTGGGCGGTAGTCTTTCCAATTCCTTTAATCAAACCACTGGCTAAAAAACGTTCGATACCCAATAATGTCTTGGGTATCCGCCTCTCCCATTCCTCAACTTGAAATTGTTCACCATATTCTTTATGCTGAACCCATACTCCCTTAAAAAACAATGTTTCTCCCGGATATAAAGGAGGTAAACTACCAACCACCGTTATCGGTTTTCCGGAACACAGTTTTATCTTGGCTACAGTATAGTAATTATCCTGATTATAAAAGATAATTTGCTCAACTGTTCCTTCTAATTCAGTCATATATTACGCCACTCCCGAACGATGGTCGGATAGATTCGCTCAACCACCCAACCGGTAATCATCCCAGCCGGAATCGCCATAAGTAATAGTCCCGGTAGGAGAAGATATAATGCGGATATTCCCGGGAAAAGGCCGGGAAGCATCGATAAAACCAATAATTGTCCTAGATTATGCCCTATAGCTCCAATAATGCTAAACCCAATTAAACTAAGTTTGTCTCTCAAAACCAGCCGGAAAAGCTTCATGAGAATAAGACTCAAAACAGCTCCGCCTAGGCTTAAAGGAAAAACCGGTGTAGCAAGTGTTCCAGTTAGAGCTCCCAAAATAACAATTCTTAAAATTGAAAGCGTTATGGCAGTTTTGAAATTTTCCAGGAGTAAAATAATTAAAAATACAGTATTCGCCAAACCAATTCTGGCTCCCGGTATCGGAAGAATCGTCCAAGGTAAAAAGAGATTCTCCATAACGTTTAAAACAATACCTAAAGCCATTAAAACACTCAGCATAACAAATCTTTTAGTGGACATTCACGCCTCGTCATTAATATTATCTATTTATCAAGATCCGGAACCAGATTGTACATTGTAAAAATAAATTGAAAATTAATTAAGTGTAATATGCTAGACTTTGTAACTCAAGGGTCACATCGGAAGTGTGGAGTTTAACTCCGGAGGGTACTTTTATCGGCGCCGGAACAAAATTTAGAAACGATTTTACCCCGTTTTTAATGCAAAGATCAACCACCTCTTGGACGTTAATGGCTGGAAAAGTTAAGATCATTAATTTGATTTGAAACTCAGTAATCCTTTTTCCCAATTGGTCCATAGGAAAAACTTCGACTTCAGCGATTTTACGCCCGATTTTTTTGTCATCGTTATCGAAAAGGGCTACGATTTGCAAAGGACGGTGAATAGGACTCTTTTGATGATATCTTACCAAGGCCGCGCCTAAATTACCCACTCCAATTAAACCCACCCTAATCTCTCGGTTTAGTTTTAAAATACGGCGGAATTCATCACGGAGAGCGACCGTTTGGTAGCCAACCCCTTGTTTACCAAAGACCCCGAAGTAGGAAAGATCTTTACGGACCTGTCCTGCCGAAGTCCCGACCATCTTAGCCAGTTGTTCCGAAGAAATAATTGGCAGTTCGTTATGATCAACTAATTCCAACGCCCGCAAATAAAGGGGTAACCGCCGAATAACCACATCAGGCACCTTTCGTTCCCTATCCATCGGTATCTCCTTTATTAATAAATTTATCAGCCTGTTTGTTTTTCGACATTACATACTTCTTTTCCTCTTTTAAGTAAAAAATTGTAAAATTACCCCTTACAAGTAATTATTCATGTATGCAGGAAAGACCGACTTTTACTTGAATATAACAATGTCATAAAATAGAAATCCATCATTTAATCGGAGTAAGGAGGGACCAAAGTGTTCTGGCTAAACTTCATTTTCAAATTAATTAAAACATTGCACTCTAAAGAAGAACCGCACAATATAGCGGCAGGTTTCGCTTTAGGCTCAATTATCGGATTGACCCCGTTTCTATCATTTCACAATCTGTTTGTGTTCTTAATTATTTTGACGTTAAACGTCAGTATATCCGCTGCATTTTTCGGAATCTTTTTCTTTAGTTGTTTTGCATACTTATTCGATGCTCAATTTCATAACCTAGGCTATTTTTTACTGGTTGAAGTTGATTTTTTAAAACCAATTTGGACCTATCTTTATAATATTCCAATTGCTCCACTTACCAAATTTTATAATACCGTGGTCTTGGGGAGCTTACTGGTATCATTAATTACATTGTTCCCTGTATATTGGGGCTTTAAACAAATAGTAAAGTTATATCAATCGAAAATGGCACCCAGAGTAAACCAGCTTAAAATAATGAAGATTATTCAAGGTAACAACCTCTATCAAATGTATCAAAAAATAAAATTGCAGTAAAGAAGGTGATTAAAAGTGAGAACCAAAGCAATTTTAATTATAATTGGATTCCTTTTATTAATAGGCTTAGTCGGGTTCTTTTGGGGCAATTCGTTGATATCTTGGGCTCTTGAACAAACATTGCAAACAATTATCGGCGCCAAAGTCGATATTGAAGCTTTTCATCTTAATCCCATTAAATTAACTGTCCAAATCGCAAGTATTCAAATTGCTAATCCCGCCGATGCATGGAAAAATATTATTGATACCAAAAACATCAGCTTTAAACTTTCATCCGAACCATTATTCGAAGGCAAGACAGTAATTGATGAAATAATAGTTGAAGACCTGACTTTCAATACACCGCGTCAAACTGACGGTAATATAAAAAAAGTGGCTTTACCCGGACCCTTGGGAAAAGCTCAAGCCAAATTACATCAAAGTATCTCTAAAATGCCGGTCCTTAAACCGGAGACAATCACGAAACATCTGGATACTGAAAAGATTACCGCTTCTTATCAGTTTAAAACCGACCTTTCTGCCGAAAGAATCAAATCGGAATTAACCGCCTATCAAGAGAAATGGGATGCGAATATTGATAAACTAAAAAACACTAAAATTGAACTAAAAAGTTTGGATGATAAAATAGCTCAAATAAAAAAGTTTAATACTAAAAATATTGTAGAACTAAAAGAACAATTAGCGTTAATAAAAGAAACCCAAGGGTCCGTCAAAAAAATCCGGACCGAAATTGGGACTACCAATGATCAGTTTAAAAAAGACAATCAAGCATTGGAAGATGCCATAAAAGCGTTGAAGAAGGAAGCGGAAGCCGATTATCAAGCATTATTATCCTTAGCTAAAATTCCGGATATAGGAAGCCTTAATTATGCTGAAGCTCTTTTGGGGAAAACTATGCTCAATGCGTCAACCATCTTTTTAAAAATGACCGATGAATTACAAAAGTCACTCCCGGCAAAAATCGAAAATCCTCCTAAAGAGGAACACCCTCGCGGCGGACAGAATATAACATTTCCAGGCCGAAAAACCTTTCCGCGCTTCTTAGTTAAAAAGATTACCATTTCCGGAAAAGGGACCCCCGATTCTTTCATGGATGGTTTTTACGCAAAAGGCACTTTAACCGGCATCACCAGTGAACCCCCGGTTTATGGATTACCAATTACCGCCGCTGTTTTCGCCAGAACTCATAATCAAGCATCCTTACAACTTGAGGGCGACATTAATCATATTTCTCCGAATTTTCGAGATAAAATTAACTTACAATTAAGGGATTTACCACTTCCCAGGATCGACTTTGCCGATAGTGAATATTTACCTACGAAAATAATTTCAGGCAAAGCGGAAATTGATACCGACGTTCAAATAACTCCCGAATCAATGAATCTAAGAGTTTTAATTACCGGTAATAATATCAGATCGGATTTTAGCGGAAGACAAGAGCCTGATGATCTAATTTCTGAGATAATTCGAAACACACTTACTAATTTAAATCAAGTTGCCATTAGCTACCATTTGGAGCGAACCAAAGATAAACTAGAGATGAAAATATCATCAAATCTCAATCAGATTATTTCAGCCCGTGTCAAAGAGGCAGTTGGTGAAAGAATAACCCGATTTAACCGTGAGCTAAGGGCTAAAGTTGACGCTAAGCTACTCAAAGAACAAAAATCTTTGGAAGCTGCCAAAGAGAAATATGAACAAAAAATAATCGTAAAAATTAATGAAGTCCAAGAGCAGCTTAACCTCAAAGAACAGGAATTAGAAGCGAAGAAAAAAGAGCTGGAAGCTAAGAAAAAAGAATTAGAAGATGCGAAGAAAAAGGAGTCCGATGCTAAAGAAAAGGAGATAGAGGGGAAAATCCAAAAAGAACTTGATAGATTGAAAAAGAAATTATAAAATCATCCAAGCAAACTCAATAATTCAGTAACAAAGTTATCAATTGCCTCTGTGACAACTGGTGAAAGTGATTCGCCAAATTCGAGATTATGGGGTTGAATTCCCACCATTAGTATTTCCCGTTCGACAGTGGAACTTAAATAATTACAAATAATTTTTAAAGGTAAGACATGGGAAGCGAAACCGATACCGTCAATTTGTTCCGGAGGAATTATTGAAAAAGTCCCCGGAGGCTTTCCAAGTTCGGCGGCATCAAAAATAATTAAATATTCCGGACTGAAGGCACGGATGGCTCCCGTAAAATTTTCGGGAGCCGATTCGCCTTGGTAGAAATGGATTTTCTGCCCTGGGTTCGACTTTAATTCTGATTCTAATGCGGCAACTATCTGGTTGCCGACATTATCATCACCCCGTAAAGGCGAACCAACCCCTAAAAATGCAATTTTAGGGGATTTTTTAATTATCAAGGCAAGGTGTTCTGTAATGTTGTTCATGCCTGGGTATCCTTAAATTGTTCCCGTTCAAAACAAGTTAGTTCAAACTCGCTTGTTGCGTTTAAAGCTTTTCGCGGGCATGAGTCAACACATTGGGCACAAAAAAGGCAACGATCCAATAAAAAAGTACATATGAACTTTTTTTCTGTTCCGGTCGGTTCAATCTGTATGGCTGCTGCTGGACAATCTCTCATACACATTTTACAGCCAATACAAGATTTGGAATCAAAAATAATCCTTCCCCTAAAACCTTTAGGCGTCTCAAGTTTTTCTACCGGATATTTAATGGTAGCCGGAGGTTTAACCATATTTGCTATAACCTCGGGTAACATCTTAAAACCAAAATTTTTAAACCCAAGCATTTTAAAGACATCTCCTTGAAAATCCTTTAATTTAAAAACGCCTTTACCACAATATTAATTAATAATTGAAATAGAGCAGCCGACGCCAGGTATTTCCAACAAAACCGCATCATTTGTTCCAGACGTAAACGGGCTACCACCGACTTAAATAAAGCGAGTAAAGTGACGATAAATAAAGTTTTAAAAATAAATAAAATGAAACCCCATACCGGACCAAGCCCAAAGGATCCACCCAGAAAAATAGCTGAGATTAACGAAGCCAATACCACCATCTCAATATTGATTACTAAACGAATAATGGCTAGTAGTCGACCGCTAAACTCGGTAAAAGGCCCTCCAACGATCTCAGTCTCCGCTTCGGCTATATCAAAAGGGAGTCGTTCTAATTTCCCTTGAATTGCCACAATAGCGACTATGAAACCGATTAAATTAACAGTTAATAGACTAGGGTTATTTATAAAAAAAACGTTAATCTCACTAATCGACCAAGTACCGGCTAGTAGAGCCGGACCCATTAATACGATTAACAACGGAACCTCATAAGCAAATAATTGAGTAAGTGTACGAAGAGAACCTAATGCCGCAAAAAGCGAAGTAGAATTCCAACCAGCCAAGAAGAATGCTAGAGTAGGAATGGTCAGAAGGTAAAAGACGACTACCAAGTCGGCGGGAAATGAATGAAAAGCGTTGATATCCCAAACTGGAATATAGAGAAACGAAGTCAATACCGCTGCCATAGCCACTACCGGTAATGCCCTAAACATCATTTGATTGGCTGCTTCCGGAATTATTTCTTCTTTGGTTAATAATTTAAGGAAATCGGCAAGGGGCTGGAACCAAGGAGGCCCAACCCGGTTTTGAAACCGAGCGTAAAGCTTACGATCCACCCATTCACAAGCCATCCCGTAAAAAAATAGAAATAAAAAGCCCGGAAAAAATAACATATATCCTAATCTTAAGACGAGTTCCATTACTTCACCACCAAAGCTTGCTTAAAATCAATTCCACGTTGTTTATACCAATTAATACTATAATTTTGAAGCTGTTCCCAATTCCAGAGCTCGCCTCGGCGATCCCCCGAAATTCGAATCATTCGATCAGCACAAGAAAAACAAGGGTCAATGGCTGCAATAATAATTGGAAAGTCAGCCAAATAACCTCCCTTTGCCATCTCTCGGATTGATGCCAAATTTGCTAGAGTCGGCGCCCTGACTTTAACCCGTTCCGGAATCTCCGAACCATTTGTCCGCACATAATGAATATCTTCGCCTCGGGGGGCTTCATATCGTGAAACCGCTTCTCCGGCAGGAATCTTTCGCGGTGCCTTCACTACAATCGGACCGCTGGGAAGTTCCTCAATTAACTGGCGGATCATGCGATAACTTTCTAATAACTCGTAAACCCGGACCACCGTTCGGCCGAAAACATCGGCATGTTCGTCGGTGATTACTTTAAACGCGACTTTATCATAAGCCGCATATGGATCATCTTTCCTGATATCACGGGGAATACCGGATGCCCGAGCTGTTGGTCCAACCGCTCCTAATTTTAAAGCGGTCTCTTTTGGTAATTTACCAACCCCGGATAACCTGGCTTTAAAGGTTGATTCATTGATAGCAACTTTAAGATAATAATCGGTCCGTTCCATTAGTATTTTAATACTATCCAAAGCCTGTCGCGCCTGATCGGAGCCAATGTCTCTCCGCACACCGCCCACAGTATTCATTCCATAGTTGACTCGATTTCCAGTGATCAATGCTAATAAATCCATAACAACTTCCCGATCACGCCAGGAATACATAAATAAAGTATCAAATCCCACCTCGTGCGCAGCGACTCCCAACCAAAGCAAATGACTGTGAATTCTCTCCAATTCGGCAATAATTGTTCTGATGTATTGAGCCCTAAGGGGCGCTTCTATTCCGGCTATTTCCTCAACCGCTTGTACAAAGGTTGTGGAATGGGAATGGGAACAAATACCACAAATTCGTTCAATTAAATAAATACATTGCGTAATATTTCTGCTTTCACAAGCTTTCTCGATTCCGCGGTGATTATAGCCCAACTTAACTTCGGTGTCGATAATTTGCTCGCCTTCCAAAACAAGGTTAAAGCTTTCCGGTTCTTTAAGTGCCGGATGTTGCGGACCAAAAGGAATTTTAATTGGCGCCATCACCGGTCACCTCCTTATCAGCGGGAAGCCCTTTCCAATCTTTGCGTAACGGATATTCTCCATCCGGCCAATTATCGGGAAGGGGATATCTCCGACCCTCAGGAATGCCTTCCACCATAATCCCGAAAAGATCAATTAATTCCCGTTCATACAGGAATACGCCGGGAAAAACATCGGTTATACTTGATATTCTTGGGTTTTCCCTGGGTATAAATATTTTAAGGTTTAACATAGTACCATCGTTATTGTATAAATGGTAAATAACCTCAAACCGATCGCTTAGATCCAATCCGGTAATAGCGCCAATATTAATCATTCCAGCTTCCTTTATGGTCCGAACAGATTCCACCAGTTTCGAAGCGGAAATTTCAGCAAATACTCGACGGTCACGAGGTACTTTAACATTTTGGGCATCCAAACGTTCAGTGATCCAGTTTGCCACTTTCTGTTCGTTCAAATAAGGTCACCCCCGTTTGCCGCAACTTGTTCGTCGGCAGTTTCAAAAAGTTTTGGGCTATCAACCCGTTCCAATAATTTGACGACACCATCAATAATGGCTTCCGGTCGAACCGGACAACCCGGAATATATGCAGCAACGGGAATTGTAGAATCTATTCCTCCCATCACACTATAACAACCGTCGAATACTCCGCCGGAACAGGCGCAAGAGCCAACTGCAACGATAAATTTAGGTTCGGGAGTCTGCTCGTAAATTCGCATTAAACGATCCTTAATCTGCCTTGTTACCGGACCGGAACAAAGAATTATATCCGCATGGCGCGGTGTTCCTTTTAACTGTGCTCCAAACCGCTCCAAATCAAACTTAGGTGTTAATGCGGCAACTATCTCAATATCACAAGCATTGCAAGCTCCGGTATTAAAATGTAAAATCCAAGGCGATTTCACCCGAGCCCATCTTATAATCTTTTCAATCATTCGTTCTTCACCTCGACATCAACGTAAAAAGTGAAATTGCTACTCCCGCCAAATACAAAATCCCCATTAAAGCGATGTTTCCGGAAGGAAGCGTCGCCATGATTAAGGCAGTTACATGAATAATAGAAAAAAACAAGGCGAATGGGAAAAATGCGCTGTAATCAGGCTGCACTCTTTGTGCGGGCACATCTTCGCCACATGCATACTGAGTCTTCTTTCCACCGCTTTTTTTACCCTTAGCAGCTAACCAAGAGCCGGATAGATAAATCAAACTGCCGACAGCTAAAAATATCATAAAAGCTACCGGTGGAAAAACTATATATTCCACTCCGTTCATTCAAATCACCCCTTGAGGTTGGTGAGTTTTCGTACATCCAGTGATCTTTTGTTCTTTTGAGTAATCATTACTATAGCTAATGCAATGGCAATAAAAACGACTTCTATAACAATAACCGTAATCGCCAAAGCCTGACTAAAAGCTATTTTCCCATTAACACTACCGGCGGTTATTAAAGCTAAGGTCACTCCTTTGGCCATAATCTCGAAACCAATTAGGATTCTCAACATGTTTTTTGCAACAACCATCGTATATAACCCAATGCAAAACAATATAGCCACTGCGATCCAATCGATAACAAATAAATTAAACATCTTGCTTCCCCCGTCTAAACAGGATTGCGACCCCATAGACTCCTACCAATAGGATTACTATTTGGCCAATTAAGTCAAGGCCTCGGGACTGCCATAAAATTTCCCCAACGGTATGAGTTTCGGAATATTTAACAAATGAAATCCCTGAGGCCCAGAAATCTTGATACCAAAACATCACCAAACCAATTATGATTGCCAAAACTGGTAAGGGCATAAAACGATGATAATGATCTTTGGCCCGCTCCAAACGTTCTTCCTCTGTAATTAACCTAGTAAGACTAATTGCATTCACAAATAGCACCGTAATTAATCCAGCCCCTACTGAAAGTTCAAATGAACCTGCAAGTGGAGCCCCCAGATTAAACATAATCAAAGCCAATCCCAAGCTAGATACTAACAATGCAATTGCCGCCCGTAATAAATCCATTGCAAAGGCGGCTATTATCGCCGGTGTTAACAAAAGTCCGATCAAAATAAAAAGATGGAGTTCCATCAAATTACCTCCATTATTTTATAAGTAAGCTTGAAAGTGAATTAAGAGTACGAATTACTACCGGATAAAACACTCCACCGGCGATTGCAAGTAATGCCATAAAAATGGCAGGTCCATATTGGAGAGGCGATACTTCTTTGACGCCTTCCAAACCATCACGGACTTTTCCAAAAAAGACCTGTCTTTGCAAGTAAAGAAGGTAAGCCAATGTGACCACACTGGTAAAAACAGCAAGTATGGCATAAAATCGATAACCGGATGACCATAAAGCTATAACAATGAATAATTTACTCCAAAAGCCAGAGAGCGGTGGAATCCCAGCTGCCGAAAGAAACCCAATTATTGAAGTAATTCCGGTAATTGGCATTTTTCCTGCTAATCCACCTAAATCATCCAGTTTTCTAACACCGGTTGCCGTTTCGACTGCCCCGGCATTTAAGAAAAGTAAGGATTTAAACACAGCATGGTTAAAAAAATGAAACACGGCTCCAATCAACCCAATATTGGTACCGGTAGCAAAACTCATTAAAATGTAACCCACTTGACTAATACTTGAAAAAGCGAGCATCCGTTTGAAGTCTTTCTGCCCGATTGCCATAAAGGCAGCCAGGGTCATAGAGATCGAGCCTAAAATCATTATGAGGCTGGAAAAAGAATGTGAAAATCCAAAAACAGCAATGATAATTCGCATCAAAGTATATACACCGGCAACCTTAGTAATAATCCCGGCCAATAAAATTGAAACTGATGCCGGAGCTGCTGTATAAGCGTCAGGGAGCCAACCGTGAAACGGCATTAATCCGGCTTTTAAGGCTAAAGCAAACAAGATAAAACCTAAACCAAACTGGGCCAAAGGTGCGTTAGACTTTAATCCGGCCGCTAATCCACGAAAAGAAACATCTCCGGTAATTGCAAATAAAGTTGCAATTCCAACCAATAAAAAGACTGTAGCCACTGCCGATAAAACCATATATTTAAAAGAACCTTCATTCCCGATTTCATCCATATTATATACGATTAAAATAAACGAACTGATTGATACTATTTCGATGAAAACATACATCGAAAAGATATCAGTAGCCATAGCCAAACCATTCATACCTGTTACTGCCAGTAATACTAAAGCATTAAACCCTGAACGGCGACCTATTGGAACGCCTGCTGAAAAAACAATTGTAGCTAAAGTTACTAAAGCAATCACCATTAATACTACAGCCGACAAACCGTCAATCGAAAGCATAAATTTTTCGCCCAGCAACATTTGATTAAAGCTAATACTACTTTTGGATGCAACTTCTCGAAGAATATTTAAAAATGAGCCTACCAACATAAAAAGAGTAACTGCGATGGTTATTAGGGTTGAACCTTTTACCCAAAATTTACGCATAATCGGCATTATCGCCGCCCCGAATAACGGAATAAAAATAAATGCTAAAACCACGGCAAAACCCTCCCACTTTCTCTAGGCATCAGCTGAAAGGTAAGTGGCGCAAATAAAATCTTAGGCTTTTAAGGCGACAAATATCACTCACGCCTCATGCCTCATACCTCACGCCTCAACTCTATTTCAAAAACCATGCCAAATAAGTTAAGATGAAAAGCAAACCACCCAATGACCAAGCTAAATAACTTGAAAATAAACCATTATGAAGCTGGCGAAGGGAAGTAAATAACCAAGTTACCCATGGGATGAAAGTCTGGTAAAACCAATCAACTGCCCGGTCCGTCATGAATAAGCCCTTTGTTAAGTATTTACCGGCTTTTTTCCCTTGAACATAAATATCAAAAACTCGGGCTTCGGCCAGATCATATAATTGTCTAAAACCTATGGCTTGATGAATATGTTCGGAAGCTCCCAATCCGCTACCGCTTAATTTGAATCCAAGCAAGTGATTGAAGAAAGCGATGCCTAAAATTAGAATCGTGACCCATAGTAATTCGGATAATCCAAAAGTAAAATGGACCGTGTTAATCTTAGGAAACAAACTAAAAGTGAGAGCTGGTTTCAATAGATAATCTAAAGGAAATTGATACCAAACTCCGAATAAAACACAACCAAGGGCCAATATTCCCAAGGGAAGCAACAGTGACCAATGGGAGTCTGAGACTTTTCTCAATTCAACAGGGGTTTTCCCAAAAAAGACAGCATGTCCCAACTTTAAAAAGGAGGAGGCTGTAAAGACCGCTCCCAAAGCAGCTGCCGCAAAAAAGATATTGTAACCTGATTTTAAGGCCCCTTCCATTATTAATTCCTTAGAAATAAAACCATTAAAAGGTGGGACACCGGATATCGAACAAGCAGTAATGGTGAAACACCAAAAAGTGACCGGCATTCGACGGTGCAAACCGCCTAACTGTTTTAAATCAGTAGTCCCAGTCTGCTTTTCGATTGAACCACTGACCAAAAAAAGACCGGATTTATAAATAACATTATTAATCATATGAAATACGCCGCCTACCGCGCCAATTGCGGTCCCAGTCCCGATTCCCAGAAGCATGTAACCCACTTGACTTACGGCATGATAAGAAAGGAGTCTTTTAAAATCTTTTTGGATCAAAGCCATCATTACGGCAATGAGAATAGAAAGGGCTCCTATTGTCATTATAACAATTTTCATTTCCTCAGTTAAAGTAAAAAAATCCAATGAAATTCGGACTACTAAATAAATCCCTAACAATTTCTCTAAAGCACCGGGCATCAAAGCCATGAACGGCAACGGTGCGTCATTAGCCGCATCCGGAATCCAAGTATGAAAGGGTATTGCCCCAGCTTTTGCCATAGCACCGATGAACATCAATAAAAAAGCTAATCCGTTAATTCCAGTGGTACTAAGATGAATATACGACATAACCAGAGTCTTAGCTTGAACTCCAACAATAGCTATCCCCAACATTAGACATAGATCGGACAAACCTACGATTATGAATGCTTTTAACCCGGTTTGATAGGCGCTCTCATTCCCAAGATTGATCATTAGAAACAGAGTGATTAAGATACTCTCCCAAAAAAAGAGCATCACTACCAAATTATTTGCTAGAACGGCCCCCATCGCCATAGCCTCGGAAATAAAGAGTAAAGCATAAAAAATATGCTTACGGGGGTGCTCTTCCATGAATTTTATGGAGAATAAGGTGATTAAAAAGGTTATTCCAGCGATTGCAGCCGCAACAAATTGGCTAAAAGCATAATATCGAAATTGAAGATTAATCCCAAAACCTGCCCAAGGAATGTTTACTGAAACATTTCGACCCCAAAGGCCGATTACTAGGTATATTAGATAAGCAGAGATTACCAAGCCGATACTCTCTTGAAAATATTTGAACTTTGGCCGAACCGTCAAAAACAATAATCCCAAAACTGCCGGTATAATAATCAGCAACATTAAAATTGTCTGATTCATAATTCAATCCCCACCATCTGCCTAACGGCGATTTGAATAAACTCATTCGGATATCTGATTAAAAAACCACCTAACAAAGATAGCCCTGCCAATATTATTACCGCCCATAACATCCCGGGAGTACCTTCTTTTAAGTTAGATTGTTTTAATTCGCCTAAAAATACTTTGGCAAAAACTCTAATTAAATATAGGACAGTTAAAAAAGCGCTAACAATAAAGGTACCGGCAATCCAAGGATTACCTCCCTCAACCGCGCCCGCAATTACCATATACTTGCTAAAAAAACCGGAGAAAGGAGGAATACCCATTACTGATAATGCGCAGAAGGCAAAAGAAAGCGCCGTACCCGGCATTGATTTAATCAGGCCGCCCATTTGCCGGATATCCTTTGTGTGAATATTATGTTCAACAATACCGGCGCAAAGGAACAAACCCGCTTTGGCCAACCCATGGGTAAAAATATAAAGTAAGCCTCCAGCAACAGCCATCCGACTATTCATAAATAATCCTAAAAAGATAAAAGCCAATTGACTAATAGTCGAATAGGCAATAATCCGTTTAATATCATTTTCAACCAATGCCGCTCCACCAGCTACTAAAGTACTGATAGCGATAACTATCGGTAAGATTTGTCCCCAACTAGGATCTATAGTTAAGTTCCCTACAAAAAGTCTTGCAAAAACAAAAACCCCAATCTTAACTAATACTGCGGCATGCAATAATGCCGTCACTGGGGATGGGGCTACTCCAGCGTCAGGTAACCAGCTGTGAAAGGGCAAAGTAGCTGATTTAGAAAAAATACCGAACATAATCAAGAGTACAGCTATATTAGGAGCGGCCATATTATGTAATGCCCGGAGATCAAAGCTGCCGTAATCATTAAATAAAATAATAAAACCGAGTAGCATGGCAAGGGCGCCAAATACTGTAACCAAAAATGCTTTATCAGCCTTTAAAATTATTTGGGGTTCGCGATAAAACCCAATCAAACGCCAACAAGCTATGGCTGAAATTTCCCAAAATATATAGATAAAAATCAGGTTTAAGGAATAAGCCAAACCAACCATTGCCCCTAGAAAAAGGACTACCCAAAAATAATATTCATTTTGATTGGACTCCCTTCGAATATATCCGAAGGAGTAGAAGACAATTATCATACCAATTAAGGTTGAAGCTAAAGCCATGAAAACGCCTAAAGCGTCTGCGCTCAAAGTAATATCCAACCCGAAAACGGCAGGTACAAAAAAAGTAGTAATTTTTCCGGAAAGGACTGGTCCTAATAGGATACATGAAGCCATAAATGAAAGGAAAACAAACACAAAAGCAAAAACATTTCGTATTTTAAAAGAATAAATACCGATAAGCGGTAGTAATAATGCTCCAATGACCGGCGCTAATACTGCAAACAATAGCATATTTTCCATCATCTTTCCCTCACTTGGTCGGATCGGTTATTTGAAAGAATTGCATAATCTAAAATTTTAGCTTCAGCTCACAAAATATTGATAGATACATCTGGGTTTATCACTATATATTTTGGTTGAAGGTCAACTAAGGTAATTATGCAATTTTCATATTCACATGTTAATCTTACTGGTTAAATGTAGTTAAATACACATAAGATTATTTTACTCTTCTTTTCGCGACTGTCAACTGGAAGATCCGTTTGGTAGAATACCATTATCAATATGAAATAATTTGTAATCTTTTTGATTCAAAAATGCAACCAAAAGTTAACATTTCATAATACGGTTTCTCCGACAACTAATCAATTAACTCATCGGTATTTATAGACATTTTAATTAACCGACTTAGTTTACAATAAAGGACAAATAGCCATAAAACTAAGCTATTTGCCCTTTAAGTTTGACTATTTTCTTTTATCGTTTTTTCTTTTATTTTACTTTATTAAAAAATCTCTTTACTAATGTATGTTTATTGGAGCTGGGTACTCGATCCCTTTGAAATAAATCAGCTCCACATCGTTTGCAAAACTCTTGCCACGAATGAATCTTTTCTCCACAATCTCTACAAAACATCCACACACCTCCGCTTTGGTTTTGAGACTACCTATTTTTATTTGAGCCGCACTGATAAATATATGCAATGATTACCCTTTTGCGACCATTATTTTTTCATTTCTTTACGTTACAATTAACATCATCCTATAGATAAACTTCATCTTATCTAGTTCTAAATTCCCAAATCAAAAGCATAAAATTATAAAGCTGAAGAAAGGTGGAGCTTATGCCTGAAACCAATAAAAGAACCGCTCAAAATGAAATTCCATATTGGTTTACTTATGGCACTTTAGGTGTTTTTTTAATGTTCATCGGATTATTTACCGTAATAATTGTTACTTCCTTGAAACAAAATATAACCGGAGTCAATACCATTGCAAAAGTAAGTAATCGTGTCTTACAGTTAGATACACATACCAGCCGTTTTATCTTACGTAACGGAATTCCTATTCTAGATCGTTCTGCTGGTGAAGAAGACCCATTTACTTTATTTCATTTGAACTGGGTGGAGTTTTATTGGAAGATAGCCGCCAACATTAGCCAAGCTACTCCAGAAGAAATACTTAAAGCGCAGGTCCCTTTACTTGCGCTCTCCCGTGTTAATCCTCAACCTTTAAAATACCCGCCTATTGTCAAAGAACCATTTCATCCGCCAGCTCCAATAAAGGCTCCGGAAGCTGATCCTATTCGTTTCGAGCAACCATATGTATTGATATATCATACTCATACCTCGGAATCCTATCTTCCGGTCAGCGGAAAAGATCATCTTTTTAATAAAAAAGGCGATATTGTAAAGGTAGGAGCATACTTACAGAAAATACTAGAGGAAAGATACTCAATTAAATCACTTCATTGCGACCAAATTCACGATCATTATCCTTTCCGCGAATCCTACAAACGGTCACAGTTGACCCTTATTAAATATCTTAAAAATTATCCTTCCCTTAGGATATTGCTTGATGTTCATCGGGACGCCACCCCAGGACTAAAACCAACATGCAATATTAAAGGAGCCGATGCTGCCACTTTGATGATGGTGGTGGGGAGTGATAAAATGGGCTTAGCCCATCCTAATTGGAAGAAAAACCATGAATTCGCAACTAAACTAAATGAATCTCTTAACCTTTATTATCCTGGTCTTAGTAATGGTGTTGTCATTTCAGACGCCAGATATAACCAACATTTATCAGACCATGCCATTATTGTTGAGTTCGGCAATCAAAATTCGGAACTCGAACAAATTTACCGATCGGTTGAACATTTTGCAGAAATTTTTGCTACAGCAATTCAACAAGAACTATCTTCGGCATCGACCACCTCTATTAATTGAGGCTGCAAATTGGAACTAAAAACCTTAAGTCTATCAAGCCATTTCAAGGTAAAATAAGTCAAGGTTAAAAAGAAAAAGCCGGATCCAATACCGGTCAACTCAGCTTGGGCGGGACCCATCCCTAGGGAAAAACCGATTGACTGTCCCAATAAAAATCCAATGATTAATGCTGCTAAGGGAATAGTATATGCCAGAAAAGCAGCTTTAAAGAAGGCCTTTGAACGCAATTCGATTATGACTCTGTCCCCCACTTGGGCTCCGATATCATTTTGAAGCATAAAACTAATTTCCGCTTTGGATCCAATACCGCAAGCCCCACAACTCTCACAAGAACTGCGCCTTCTTATTATTACTTTTACCTTAGACTCTGAAACTTCAGCAACTTGACCAATTTCCCGCAATATGCCAGCCAATACTATCACCCTTGTTCTACTACATCATTCACTCCAATTAATTAGGACAAATCTTTGGGATCTTTTTTCTTTATTATAACCTATTTGTTTAATAGATTAAAAAAAAATGCGGGTTAATCTTTTAATTAATCCCGCATTCCAAAGCATATATGATTGACCAGTTTAACTTAACGGAGTCCATCTTCCTTATACTGTGAGTCTTGTCGAATCCCGGGTAATCTTTTCTAGGTAAAAATTCTTTTTGAAAACTAAGATTTTTCATTTAAATCACTCCTTACACGTTAAGGTAGTTTATTTTACCGGCCGGCAACTTCAGCTTTCTTTACTGCCGCTAATTCAGCGCTGCAGTGCGGACAATAGAGTCGGTTGTATTTTACATCTTTTTTGCAATCTGGACATAACATCGAATTTCACCTCCTTAATCAAGTGTGGGACCTTTTTTGTCCAACTAATTTATTTTTTGTCCCGCTTTCACTTTTATTATACTCACTCTTTTTCCAAAATTCAACTGATTTACAGAATAGTAACCAAACGTATACATCGTTAACCTGTTCTTTGCAGCCTGTTAAAGAAAAGACTTTGATTATTGGAATGCTTAATCAAAGTCAATATCATCAAGGAATTGATTATTAAACTAATAAATTTTACAACATGCCTTGTAAATTAAAAAGTTAGTTTGCCGCACCCGCTAGTCCCAGGATTACGGCAGCGAATATGTATAAATTATGTTTACGTTTAGTATCTTCATAGTCGGCTCTGAGTCTTGCCATATCATCTTTTAGCCTGATATTCTCTTCTTCGAGTTGCTTTACTTTTAGGCTAATAGTATGAATTTCATCAAGTATTTGTTGGACTTCTTTTTGCAATACAATCTGTTCAGCGGTCAATTTTTGTACCATTACCATGGTTTGAGTTAAATCTTCCTTAAAAATCTGGTCTTGTTTTGACAAATTCTCCATTCGCTTACTGGACTGATTTCCTTTGATATTCATCTCCACCAATTCGCTCCAATACTCATTGGTGAGTTTGCGTAAAAGCTCCACATCTTCCTTGGTGCTACCCACTCTTCCAGTGGCGACTTCATTTAATATTTTGGAGATTACCACTGCCAGGGTAAAACGATCAACAGGTTTATCCCCTTGGAAACTTTGATCTTGATAAAGCTGAAGATATCCCTTGTCAATCATTAATTTTACAGCCTGATATGCCCAATGTGAAGACGGTACATCCGAAGGATTATTAGCCGCCATACTTACCGTTGAGAAAATAATCAGTAATGATAGAAACATTAATCCAACCTTCACAAGTTTAAAAGCTTTCATCGACCATCCCCCTCTATTTTATACGTAAGTTTATTTGACTCAAATGATATTTCCCGTTCCTCGGAATCGATAATCACCAAATTTTCCACCTCGATTTCCCCCGGGCCGCTGCCGATTACCACAAAATCAAGTCTTGCTAAGATTGTTTCTTCACCGCTAAAGGCGTTTTCCCTGATTCCATAGATCAACTTTGCCCGGCCCGATTCATTATTGATGTCACCACTAGCCCAATAAGCCAAATCCCGGTCCTCAACCAAAAAAGTGCCCCGCGATACATAAACCAGTCTCAATTGTTCCGGATTATACTTGACATCCAGAGTAAATTTCTTAGCTCCTATTAAGTTAAAAGCATATAAGTCGCAATTAAAAACTTGGCCGGAGTGAAGTATTCCGGGGTCGGAAAAACTAATTTTCACCCCTGGTTTCGGAATGGTAAATTCTCCAGAAATAGTTAACTGTTTAGTATTATTCCCGGATACAGCTGCTTTAAACACACCATTTGCGGCTCCTGTCAGAGGTACAACCTGCCAACTCACTGTGTCTTCACCGTTCGGAGCCAACTCCGAAAGATATTTTTCATTTCGTTCGCCATCGGCCAATCGAATACCGGTTTCGGGATTAAGGACCGCTTTCATACCGTAAGCTGTCGATTGACCGACATTTTTGATTTTAACCGGCAATATAATCGGGTTTGGTTCCAGTCGATTATTGACTATTTTGAGTTCGGGAAGAGTATTAGTAAGTTCTAATAGAGGCGGGCCAATAATTTTTATCCCGCGTTTAACCTGGTTTGACTCTAATCCGTCACCGGTTACCTTAATCTCAAAAGCTGTGTTACCCTGAAATGCTCCATTAGGTTTTATTTCCCAGATAAATTGTTTGGTAATTCCGGGTGAAAGTTCGTTAAGCCGTATCTCCGATTTGCTACCTTTGGACATCTCTAAACCCTTTGGCAATATTAGTTTAATTTTTATATTTTTCGCTTTGGCCTCACCCCGGTGCTCCAGGTACAAAATTAGCGAATAATTACGAGGTTCGTCAATACTATATTGGATTTCGGCCGGGGCTGATATCCCTAAAAATGTATTTCCGGGGGCAAAGGAAATCCCGCCTAGACCGTAATAGATTACAACTTCAAATTGTTCTCCCGGTTCAAGTTTTCTAGGATTCCAGTACATTACCACAGCGCTGTCCAGTTCATCCTCGCCTAGTCTGGTAAAATCACGACTTGGTTCTAAAAGAAAATCCCATGGTTTGGAAGCCGGTTTTCCCCAATTGGTAAAGATAACCCGGTCCGGTTGGGTTATGCCGTCGCCTTTTAAACTACCCTGGGCGATCACCGACGGGTTTGTCAAAGAATCAAAAGCCTGCCAAAAGTCGGGATACTGATCCTTATTTAAACTTAAATCGCTGGTAATCTCAGTCTCGCCAATTCGAAATGGAGCGCCGTCATTACTGCCGAGCATAGTATCGATAAGGGTTCGTACCCCAATCTCCACCGGTTCCGTTCCCTCATTGCCAAACCGGTAAATAATGCGCGCCGTATCCAAAGCGCCGGTACTCGGACTCCGGGCAATATCTAAAATCTGGTCCACCTTAACCTGGCCATACCGGCATTGAGTCAACAACCGGTTACCATCCAAAACCGGACCGGAAATTATTTCTCCCCCGGGTAATCCGGCGCCGGCCCGCCTTTTAGTGGCCCGTCCAAAAACATAATTCTGCCCGTTAATCCGAATCGTGGTATAAGAAGTCCAGGGTTTAGGATGCCCATAGATCAACGGTTTTCCGTCATCATCAGTTCGTAAAGGATCCCCGGCGGCGACATCAACCGCAAAACGTCCGGTTTCCTCTTGACCGGAGTTTATAAAAATCTTGATGTATTTATTTTCAAGGATAAGCAAATCTTTAGCTTCACTCTCAGCCGTCACCAAAGAGCAAAAAAGCAATAGCGCCGGTAAGTATATAATTGCTTTGAATCTCATTATGATATCTTGACCTCCTAAGGTCTGGTAGCGGAATTTATCAGTTTGTAATCTGGTTCATGATCAATAAATGAAAACAATATTTCTATAAAATAGTCTTCGGTATTAGGTCTAAAAAGCCATTCCCGTGTTAATGAATCCTTAGCGGCATTATCCAAACGCGAATCTCCCGATCTTTTTTTAAATTCAACTTTTTCTATTGTGCCGTCCTTTCGAAGGAGAACCCGAATCAATACTTCGCCTTCAACTCCTTCGTTATCGGCGTTTTTTGGATAACTTGGTTTCTGCCCAAAACCTAAAACCATTCCCGAACCGTCTCCAAGACTAATTGGCACTTTTGGAATATTTTCGGTTGGTTTTGAATTTTGGCTAGGCTGCCCGTCCTTAAGTTTTGGATTAGTTTGAATTACAGGTTTAGTCGGACTCGGAATTGGCTTTGGTTTTGGTTTGTCGGTTTTAATAGTTATTTCAGGATCCGGACCGCTGGTCATGACCTCCGGTTCAGAATCGACAAATTCATAGATACCCACAGCCACTTCTTCCACTTTGGCCGGAATTGAAAGCAACTGCATGGGGAAAATAATCAACACCAATGATAGATGTAGAATTATTGAGAATAATATAGCTACATGGTAATTACGGCGTTCAGATACTGTCATCGCCGGTACGCTCCATCGGAGTTTCAAGGGTAGATTTCGGTATTTGGCGCCGGTCTACTCCTAATAGAGGTTGCTTAACTCCGGCCCCAGCCAAAACATCCATTACTTCAATCAACTCAACATAGGGTACTGCTGCATCCGGTTTTACCACAAAACGGCTTGCCGAATCCTGTTGCAACTCCTGTATGACTTTTTTTGCCAGTCCTTCCATCCCCACCAGTTCTTTACCGAAAAAAATACGCTCTTCTTTAGTGATACTGATAACAACCGTATTTTGCTTAGTATCTCCCATATTGACCGTTTTAGGGAGTTCAATTTCCACACCGGTTTGCGTAGTTTTTAAAGTTGAAAACATTAAAAAGAAGACCAACATAAAAAAGATGATATCGATCATCGGTATTATTTCAAGCCGTGGTTTTCTCCGTTTAACCTTTAGTATCATTTTAACCACCTAACCTTTGTTAAGTATCGTCAAAATCTCTTGGCAGGTGGAGGTTAGTTGTTCAGCCCGTCGTTCGACAATTCCATAAAAGAAATTTAAGAAAAACAGTGACGGAATGGCAATTGCCAAACCAAAAGCAGTAGTGTAAAGCGCTTCGGCGATCCCCAAACTCAAATGTGTAGCCTGGGTAACTCCTCCTATTGATAATGCGGTAAATGAACGGATAATTCCGGTTACGGTACCAAGTAACCCCAATAAAGGACTGGCGGTTACGATCGTATCCAACATCCCTAGCCCGCGTTGTATGCGCTTTACTTCATTGTCACCGGCGGATTGGATTGCAATTTCCAATAAACTTCGGTCCTTAGCATTCTGCTCAAGCGCAGCTTGAGCAATCCTTGCCGAAGCCGAGTTAAGCCTTAATATAATTGATTTAACCTCATCAAGTTTTCCTTGATTTAAAAAATGAATAATCCCATTTTTACCTTCGGTGTCATCCTTCTCACCAAAATAAAAGAATAACAATCTTTCAATGATGATAACCACTGCCGCAAACGAACATAAGCCCAGCGGGATCATCATCACGCCGCCTTTAGTAAAGAATTCCCACATCTTCCCGCCTCCCAAAAACTTGATCTTTTTGTATTCTTCGCTAATTTGTCCGGAATTCCTTTGCCCAAAATGAACCAAAGACCAAAATTTATTTGATTACGCCAAGCCAAAAGAATGATCATATTTCTATAAGTAATTTAATCCGAAAGCTTCGCTTTTTATTACACATTCCTAATTATGTCGCAATATGTTTCTTGGATAAGCGTGGATTATTGCGACATATTTTCCATGATGGATATAAGGAATTGCATAATTCATAATTTAAGCTTTGGCTCAAAATATATTGATAGATACATCTGGGCTAGTCACTATATATTGTGGCCAAAGGGTTTATTAAGGTAATTATGCAATTCCCACAGATATTAAAGTAAATTGGAATATTTTGTAACTATAAATTTTAGAAACGTGTACTATAAGTTTTCCTAGATTCATAAATTGTAATAAACACTGTATCTTTCCCTTGCCTATCCAACGGTTTGAGGATGAAAATCGAATTAAAATATAAATCTATTCATGTGTATTATAACTTTCTTCGTTAAAATTCAGTTAAAACACGAATTAAAACTTTATATAAGTCAAATACTGTTTCAGTTAATGTCTTCACAATTCAAAACAGAAAGGAGGAATTTTCCAAAGAAAAATCGAAAGTTTTAATATTTAATCATATTTTTCTGGAGGTGAAGTTATGCGCATAAGATTAATTACCATATTAAGCTTAGTCTTAATTTTACTAATTAGCTCATCTATAATAACGTCAGCATGTCCGGTTCCCTCCCTGAATTCAATCAGTCCCGACCAAGGGATCAACAAGGGAAGTATCGATATTACAATAAATGGCGCAAAATTTCATAAGTCGGTGGGGGTAAAGCTAACCAAACCCGGAGAGCCAGATATTATTGCTACCAATGTCCAGCTGGTTTCAAAAAACCAAGTCACTTGTACTTTTAACTTAAAAGACAAAACCGTTGGCAAATGGGACCTTATTGTTTATAACGTGGGTTCTATCACTAAAAAAGAAAAGGTAGCCTCTCCTCCCGGCACTTTTACAATTGTCGCTACTACTCCCATAGTATCGGCAATAATTCCCAAGATGGGGTTAAAGAACACCATGGTCTCCGTATCCGTAAATGGAGACAACTTCAAGAACGGCGCCAAAGTCGTATTATGCGGTCAAGATTTGGCAGATATCAACGGGACTAAAGTTAAAGTAGTCTCCGAATCCCAAATATCTTGCGATTTAGATCTTAATGGGGCAACTCCCGGAGTTTATGATGTAAAAGTAATAAATACCGATGGTCAATCCGGCGTTTTGAGTAAATCCTTCGCAGTTGACAGCCAATCTCCGATAATTAAAATGATCATCCCCAACCGAGGGACCAATGACGGACCGGTTACCGTAACTCTAACCGGAGATAATTTTGATAAAAACGCATCTGCAAAACTGGCCAAATCCGGTAAGGAAATCCCCGGTTCCGATACGGGTGTGACTTCCGAATCCAATATGTTATCTACCTTTGATTTGAGTGAGCAAGAAGCCGGTGTATATGATGTAATTATCTCCAATCCCGATGGAAAAACCGGTATCTTATCCGGTGGTTTCACTATTGAAAAAATTATGGAAGAAAAATTGTTAAAATCACTCTTTTTTGATTTTGACAAATTTAATATCCGCCGCGATCAGGAGCCTCGCTTAAACTATGATCTGGATTTATTAAAAGATTTCAAAAATTCATACATAGTATTGGACGGCCATGCCGATGAACGGGGCACTAGGGAATACAATGTTGCTTTAGCCGGACGGCGCGCTGAAACTGTTAAAAAGTTCTTGGTAGAAAACGGATTTGACCCTGAAAAAATAACTATTAACGCTTATGGGGAAGATTACCCGGTTAAAAAAGGGCATAATGAATCATCTTGGTGGTATAATCGAAGAGTCGATATCTCCATTTGGGAAACCAATCCGGCAAATTGGGCTGATCGAAGTCAATCCATCTTTTTCAATAGCAAATCGGCGGAACTAGACAATGAGCAATTTAAGCGCATAAATAAGAGTATTTTGATTTTACAAGAAAGTACCTCAAGTTTCATTATTCTTGTGGCTAATGCTAAAAACCATAGCACCGGTAAGGAGGATCTGGAATTAGCCAAAAAACGCTTGAATGCCATTAAATCTTATTTAATTGAAAATGGAATTAGTGAAGACCGCATCAGCGCTATAGATAACGGAAAAGTTTATCCCTTCTTCTCAGACTCCGAGGATAGTAAAGCGTCGGTAGACAACCGCGTTGATTTGTTAGTGATTGAATTTTAAAGATCATAAAAAATACTTTACGAATAATAAAAAACCCGGACCGATTATGATCCGGGTTTTTTATAAGGATCTCATATTGTGAGATCTTTTTCATTATCACTTATTGGACTTAGCCATTCCAATCAATTCTTTAAAAGCTTGACCATCATAAACCGCTAAATCTGCTAATACTTTGCGGTTTACTTGAACTCCCGCTTTTTTTAGACCGTTAATAAAGGTACTGTAAGACATGCCGTTCATCCGAGCAGCTGCATTAATTCTGGTAATCCATAACTTCCGAAAATCACGCTTTTTAGCGCGGCGGTCTCTAAAAGCACTGGCTAAAGCTTTTAGAACCTGAGCATTTGCAGGTCTAAAAAGTCTGCTTTTAGAACCACGATACCCTTTTGCTAATTTTAAAACTTTTTTATGACGATGACGGCTAGTAAAACCGCCCTTTGCCCTTGCCATAAAAATCCTCCTCCTATTATCTACTCAGAAAATGCTATCGACGCTTGTCGATCCACGTCAATTTATTTTTATTATTTTACGTTGTGTCAATCGGATATTGACGTGGACGACTATCTAAGGATTAAACTATGATAATTTATAAACCAAGCATACGCTTTACTCTTCCCTCGTCCCCCGGGCTAATAATTTCGGCTTTACGCAAGCCGCGTTTCCGTTTTGAAGTTTTTGACTCCAGCATATGTCTCTTAAAGGCGTTACTTTTTTTGATCTTGCCGCTACCGGTAACTTTAAATCTTTTGGCAGCGCCACGATGAGTTTTCATTTTCGGCATAATATCATGCTCCTTTCTTCTATTCTGCTTTCCCGGCCAAAATCATAATCATGTTTTTGCCTTCGATCTTTGGTTCACGTTCCATTACCGCTTGATCTCGCACATTTTCAAAGAGTTGCATCAGAAGAGTCTTGCCCAAATCGGCATGGACAATCTCCCGGCCGCGGAAACGGATCATCGCTTTGACCTTATCCCCATCTTTTAAAAATTTCTGGGTTGCTTTTACCTTGACCTGAAAATCATGGGCTTCGATCTTCGGAGTCATTCTAATTTCCTTGATCTCAATCACTTTTTGTTTTTTACGAGCTTCCCGTTCTCTTTTACTTTGTTCATAACGGTATTTCCCATAATCCATAATCCTGCAAACCGGTGGTTTGGCGGTAGGAGCAACTTCAACGAGATCAAGGTCCTTTTCCTGGGCTACTTTTAATGCGTCCTTAACCGACATTATGCCCAGCTGTTCTCCGTCGGCACTAACAACCCGGATCTCTCTAGCCCGGATCTCCTCATTAATTCGCAACTCGTTACTAATAAGTGAACACCTCCTAAAACAAATAAAAAAACGGGCTAAACCACCCGCTGAAAAATCAATGTAAAAACATTGTTTATTAACCCGTCACTTAAGTGTTCAGGTGAGAAGCGGATGGCTTCTTCTTGATTAATTAAAAAAAGTATACCATTTGTTCCTCAATTCGTCAACTAAAATAATATCTTCAACTTATTATACTTCTTTTACCTTCTAACACTAATATTTAAAAGTTCATGCTGTATTATAAAAAATTGGTATCAAATTTTATCCAAAACCGGAGATGCTACTATGGGAGGTGGAATTTTGAAAGCGACTACTACTAGTTGGGTTGTTACCGGAGTCGGAGCTGCAGTTTCCGGCGTCGGCGCAATGACTCTCAAAAAGAAATGGGGAGCTGGAATCCTAGGTTTTGGTCTAGCTCATGTCGCCTTAGGCTTGCTTGATTTGTTCCGGCCTACAGTACGAAGGTGATTTTTCCTCCCGGATGGAAGCTGAAAAAGGTTTCAGCTTCCATCCTTATCTTTGATGGCTCTGCCTTCGGCACCAATCAATTGCTTTTTGCATTTCAATGGGCATTTCTTTTGAAAACTCCAGATATTTGGAGGTTCTTGGATGGATAAAACCTAAAGTATCGGCATGCAAGGCTTGCCCTGAAATAGGAACCACCTCTTTTTTTCGACCATAAACCGGATCCCCAACTACAGGGTAACCTAAATAACTAAAATGGACTCTAATCTGATGAGTACGGCCTGATTCTAACCTGGCCTCCAGCAAGGCATAATCTGAAAAATATTCCAAAACTATAAAATTAGTTGCTGCCGGTTTACCATTAGTTACTACCGCCATCTTTTTTCTTTCAACCGGATGTCTACCGATGGGAGCCTCAATCCGCCCTGATTCTCGTGGATTACCATGGACTAAAACTTTATAAATACGTTTCATCGTTCGTAATTTGATCTGTGCTGCCAGGTTTAGATGAGCAAAATCATTCTTGGCAACCACTAACACTCCGGAAGTATCCTTGTCCAACCGATGGACAATTCCAGGCCGGATTACACCTCCAATACCCGACAAGTCACGGCAATGTTCAAGTAAAGCATTGACCAATGTTCCCCGATAATTACCCGCTGCCGGATGAACCACCATTCCTCTCGGTTTAGCAACTACCACCAGGTCAGAATCTTCGTATAATATATCCAGAGGAATAGCTTCCGGCTCGGCGATTAAAGGTTTAGGATCATCCCAGGTTACAGTTAACTGGTCCCCACCCTCCAGGCGATAGCTGGCTTTTACAATTTTTGAACCAATTGCTACACCGCCGTTATTAATAATCTTTTGAACAAAAGAACGTGATGGCCATAATCCGGTTTGGGTTAGAAACTGGTCCAGCCGTTCCCCGGCCGCTTCCTGATTAGCGGTTAAACTCCGCTGTTGCATCAGGATTTCTCCTTCCTTGATTAAAACGCCAATCAATCCAAAAGATTAATCCGAATGCAATAACCGCTAAAATAATACAAACTAACTGGGCTAAACTTAACCATGGAAATACCATTGGGGCTACTCTAAAAAATTCAACTACAAAACGCATAATGGAGTATAATCCGATGTATAAAACAAAGAGAAACCCAGGAAACCGTTTGTGATTGCGAAGTTTCCACAATACCACAAAAAGCAATACGCTGCCAACCATTGAATAAATCTGGGTCGGATGGCGCAACAAATGATCGTTTCCCGAACAGGGAAGCGCCCAAAATACTGATGTTTCTTTCCCATAACAACATCCTTTGAGAAGGCACCCGATCCTTACAACTGCATAACCTAATGCAATAAATGGCGCTACCAAATCAGCCAATTTCCAAGGATAAACCCCTTTACGTTTTAAGTACCAAAAACCGGCCCCAAACCCGCCTAGTAAACCCCCATGAAAAGCTAAACCTCCGGAATTGATTAATATTATTTCCCACGGGTAATTAAGATAATATTGATACTCCGTAATTACATAAGCTAACCTAGAGCCAACAATAGCTCCGATTAAGGCCCATACCCCCAAATCAACAATTATATCAAAACTAATTCCATATTTTTGAGAGGAACGCCCTACCCCATAAACTCCAATTAAAAAGGCAATTGCCAACATCAATCCATAGGAATGAATCGGCCACCCAAAAACCTCAAATAAAACCGGTCTCATTTAATGTCCTCCTCGCTAACTGAACCGCGGGAAACCTCTTGCGGTCCTCTGCTTATTTTTTTCCATATTTGCGATTGTTCAAAGAAAAGTCCGAGGATTATTAATCCCACCCCACAGACAATACCAATATCGGCAATATTAAAAACCGGCCATACTTGAAAATCCAAAAAATCAACCACATAGCCCAACCGGATTCGATCAACCAGATTACCCAATGCGCCTCCCAAAGCAATCGCTAACCCCATTTGTAAAATTTTAGGATATTGGGTCAATTTATGTCGATTGAACCAAACTAATAGAATCACCAGTAATGATAAGATTATCAAAAGCAACTTTTGTGATTGCATGATACCGAATGCCGCTCCATAATTACGGACATAACTGATGGCAAAAACGTTACTAATAATCCAAACGTTCTGAAAAGGTAGCAGTTTCATTACAATAACTATTTTGACAAGTTGATCGATTATTAATACAAGAAAGGTCAATAGAAAATACGGCAAATAAATATCCCCTTTAAGTTTAAGTATTTAAGTTCAAAAGTCAAAAGTCTAAGCTCAATTAAAGTATTTAATAATATTAACATTTTAATTTTTGACTTTGTACAAAAATATTCTACTTATCAAACAAAAACCCTCTTACTCTTTAATTAAATCAGGATATTCGCGTGGTCGTGGCGGAATATCATTCGGGCCAACATCGATGATACTATCCATTTCTTCAACAATTCCCCGCTCTTCTTCAGCTCCAAGGTAGGCATCTTCATAGTCGGTAACGCCACCCAAATCGGATGGGCTTTCCGAGGTCCCATATCTGGCCACATCTTGCCATATATCTTCTCCATCGGTAGCAACCACATTGGTCTCATCCAAAAAGGTACGCCCGAAAGGCGGACCAAGTACCTCCTCTTCAACCGGACGTTCCCGCGACTGATGGTTGTCTTCTTCTTGATGTTGGCAATGAATGCATAGCGTAGTATAGGGAATAGCTTCCAGCCGTTCCAAATCAATCTCCCGGCCGCAATCCTCACATATTCCATAAATTCCTTTATCCATATGTTCGAGAGCTTCGTTAATTCTCTGTAATATCTCATGAGCATTATTCCATAATGCTAAGTCCTTCTCACGTTCAAACGTTTCCGAACCCAAATCGGCCGGATGATTATCATAAGCTGATAATTCCTGTACCGAATCTGTAAGGGGCTCCTCCATATTAAACCGATTTGAAACACGGATCTCTTCTTCGAGATGCTCCTTTTCCGCTATTAAACGGTTATTAAAGTGGTTTAGTTGCATTTCCTCCATAGTTTTCTTCCTCTCAAGAATATAGTCGTAATTGTTGATTAACGATTCTGACCAGTTCCGCAATGAATTTTCCGATAATTGGCAAGTTTAAATTGGCTAATCTGGTAAGAAACACTAAAAATAGACTAGCGATTATAGTTAGTCCGATCGCGATTCCAAAACCTCTCGCCAAACCGGATAAAAAGTTTAGAAAAATTAAGCGGACCGGATTTTGAATCAATTGCATGAATTCAGCCAGATTAGCCCTTTCTAGTTTATGTTCCATCTCAATTAACTTCCGAAAAAGTACTTGTGCTTGTTTTCTTTTTAAGATTAAAACCACCCGGAATTATATTCCCTCTTTATTACCGATTTTAATCAGGATTTATCAGGATTTAAGCAAGGGCTGGAGTCGAAGGTCGTCAATATTTCAAGAAGGGATAAATGGAAATAATTTTAAAAAGCCCATGTGAAAGCGTTGAAGCTTTACATGGGCCTTCTCCTTCTTTTATCAATAATCATTATTGTTAATGGTTATGCAGTGAATGCCTTATCATTTCTAATTGATTCAATAGCCTTCCACATATAAAATACGGCGATTCCATAATAAATCAGGCCAAACCAAGGAATAGGCGTTCCAGACAGTATTATTACCGCCTTTATAATGGTCGGTAAAGTTAAAGTATAAATACTAATTTTATAAAGATCGAAAAACCGGTTCTTTCCTGAGTTGACCAATAAACCAAAGAAAGTTATTAATAAGGCGCTCCACAATTTACCGACCATAAAACCAATTAATCCAAAAAGTACGATAATTACATTAAACCATTTAGCGTAAGGAACCCATTCACTAACATCATCTTTGGTGAATTTAACCCCTGTTAACTGGGAAAAATCAAATTCTCGTTTCTCAATTCCGTTTCGTTTATAGATGGCATATTCCTTAGTGATATAAAATCCTTCGCTATAATCATTTAAAATTTCCGGGTTAACCTGTCCGGACGTATCCATGGCTACAATAAGATTCGCTTCTTTATCTTCCCAGATATAAGGTTGATTGTCTTTTACCTCCAGTTTCCCATCTTCAAAAACAAAATAAGGTATGTTTTCTCGAAAATACTCACCGGCCAAGTCAACACCGCGGTCAAAATTCAGAACTGGTCTAACTAAACTAATTACACCAAAAATTATAGTAACCTTAGTTAAATATATGAATACTTTTACGGCTGATTGATTTTGAAGACTTTTATAAAATTCAAAGTTGGAAATGCTCTTCCATAATTGATTAAAAAAGTTCATTGTTTTGCCTCCTACATGAAATAAAGTCAAAGGTTAATTCATCTAACAACCACTATTGAACCAAATGGGAAATTTAGTAATTGAGGGGATTGTATAATTACCTTAGTTAATCTTTGGCCACAATATATAGTGATTAACCCAGATGTATCTATCAGTATATTGTGAGTCAAAGCTAAAATCAAGAATTATGCAATTCCTTAAATCATGAAACCGTCTAAATAACAAACTAATAATTTCTACCAACAATTCTAAATACCTTCTTAATTTTATCTGAAACTGCTTGTCAAAACTCCTATTCCGGATTATTGTATTAAATATAACTTCTTATTTTTGGAGGATTAAATGGCCCAAACCGTAGTCGTCAACCAAGTGGCTATTCTTTTTCTTTTGATATTGGTAGGTTTTATCATCAGAAAACTTGAATTGTTAAACCGTGAGCTTAATAAAGGATTATCAGATTTTCTGCTCTATGTTACCTTACCGTTTTCAATCGTTATTTCATTCAATATCCCATTTTCAAAAGCTTTACTATCAAATGCAGCAATTGTCTTGTTGATATCAATAATAATTCATGTTTTTGCAATCTTCATTAGTAAACTTCTCTTTTATAAATATCAACCCGCTGCTCAAAGGGTACTGCGTGCTACGACCATCTTTTCCAATTGCGGTTTTATGGGATTCCCAATTCTTGCTGGAATATTTGGAACCCGGGGAGTATTTTACGGTTCTTTTTATGTATTAACCTTTAATATTTTGATTTGGACAGCCGGAGTCATTATTTTTACCGGTAAAAGGGACGCAGACTCCTGGAAACAAGCGCTAAATCCGGCGGTAATCTCAGTGGTCATTGGACTAATTCTTTTTATTTTTTCGATAAAATTACCAATGCCTATTTATAAAACACTGGAAATGGTCGGTTCGATGACTACTCCCCTATCAATGATAATAATTGGTTCCTTACTTACGGAAATTAAATTTTCAGAAGTATTCTCCGGGTTTGCTATTTTTTATGCGACTATAATTCGCTTACTGGTAATGCCGTTAATTGCCATATTAATACTCATGTTATTAGGGGTAAAGGGGTTAATCCTTGGTGTACCCGTACTTGCCTCAGCTATGCCGATTGCCGCCACAGTTGTTGTCTTTGCGGAAAAACACGGCGCCGATGCTTTATTAGCATCCCGCGCCGTGTTTCTTTCTACTTTAATGTCAATTATAACAATTCCAACAATAATTGGTTTAATCAATTTATTTGATTAAAGAGTTACCCTTCACGGGTTACCTTCAACTCCGCCGGATGCCCGTTGATGTCCCATTTCTCAAAAGTAGCTTCCGTCACTTGTTTTCGTTCAATCGCTACCGCTAAAATTTCCGACTTCACGTATTCTTGAAAGTTCTCAATAGCGGCGGCCACTTCATCGTCAGCTAGAAACTGGAAGCGAATACGATCAGTCAATTCAAATCCGGCGCTTTTTCTCATATTCTGGACTTTGGAGACTATTTCGCGGGCCAGACCTTCCTCAATCAACGATTTGGTCAAACGAATATCGAGAATTACATAACGGCCCCGGTCCATTTCAACTGCGTATCCTTCCTTATCTTCCACCCGGACCTCAAGATCTTCGCCAGTCAAAGTTACCGGAGTACCGTCTATTTCTAAGACAATAGCCCCTTTTTCCCTTAAGGTTTTTACCAATGAAGCGGCGTCCCCCCGGCCTAATGCTCCTGCAATACTCTGTAGTAACTTTCCGTATTTAGGACCAAGTACCGGGAAATTAGGTTTTACAGTGTATGAAACGTATTCATCAGGATTATCGATATAATCAAGCTGCTTAATATTTAATTCCTCTTTAACTAGTTCGGCCATTACCTCCAAAACCGGTTGATGGCTCCGATCTACTTTAATAGCTGCCAACGGTTGTCTCACTTTAATCTGTACCTTGTTTCGGGCCGCTCTGCCAAGGGAGACCAAATCGATCACTAAGCCCATATGCTCTTCGAGACTAGTATTAATTATACTTCGGTCAGCCTCGGGATATAGTTCCAAATGGACCGAAGCCTTAGCGTTAGTAACTCCCTGGTTTAGGTTACGATAAATCTCATCTGCCAAAAAGGGAGCAAATGGGGCAATTAGTTTTGCTACAGTGATTAAGACTTCCCAAAGCGTTCGGTAAACCGCCTTTTTACCGGTATCCATACCGGATGCCCAAAAACGCTCCCGTGAACGGCGTACATACCAATTAGAAACGTCGTCAATGACAAAAGCCTGAATCGTCCTGACTACTCTAGTTAAATCATATACCGCCATGTCCGTCCGAATTTGAGCGATTACTGAATTTAAACGCGAAAGGATCCAGCGGTCAATCTCTTCCCGTTCCGAAACCGGCACTTCATAAACTGCCGGATCGGCATGATCGATGTTGGCGTAAAGCGTAAAGAATGAATATACGTTTTGCAATGTTCCGAAGAATTTGGCAAAAACTTCTTTTAAACCGTCCTCATCAAACCGAGTCGGCGTCCAAGGCGGCGAAACCGCCATCAAATACCAACGGGTAGCGTCGGCGCCGTATTTTTCGATCAGCTTCCAAGGGTCAACCGCATTTCCGCGCGACTTGGACATTTTTTGGCCGTTCTTATCCAAGAGTAAGTCATTAACCAACACATTTTTAAAAGTCGGTTTATCAAACAAGAAAGAACCAATGGCCAGCAATGAATAAAACCAACCTCGGGTCTGGTCAATCCCTTCACAAATAAAATCAGCCGGAAAGAGCCGGTCAAAATCATCCTTGTGTTCAAAAGGATAGTGCCATTGGGCATAAGGCATCGAACCGGAATCAAACCAGCAATCGATGACTTCCGAGGTCCGAGACATTGTCCCGCCGCAGTCGCAGGTGAGGTGAACCTCATCGATATATGGTCGGTGCAACTCAATGGTGGCCGGATCGATTTTTTCAACTGCTCGCTTAGCCAATTCTTGTCTGGAGCCAACCGATGTCAATTTACCGCAAGATCCGCAACGCCAGACATTCAAAGGAGTTCCCCAATAACGGTCCCGGGATAGGGACCAGTCGATCAAATTCTCAAGCCAGTTACCGAAACGGCCCTTTCCTACATGTTCAGGGAACCAATTGATCTTCTTATTATTGGCAATCATCCGGTCCTTATATTTGGTAGTGGCGATATACCAAGACTTACGGGCATAATACAATAACGGGGTATCGCACCGCCAACAAAACGGATAGGAGTGAGTCATCCTTTCCTTATTAAACAGTTTTCCTTCCCCTTTTAAATAGCGGGTGATATCAAGGTCAGCCTCACGAACAAATCTACCGGCCCATGGGGCAACTTCCTGAGTAAACTTACCTTCTTTATCAACCGGCTGTACCACAGGGAGATCGTATTTTCTTCCCAATTGATAATCATCCTCGCCGAAAGCGGGCGCGATATGAACGATTCCGGTACCGTCTTCTGTGGAAACAAATTCAGCCCCATAAACTTTAAATGCGTTTTTATTATCTACTTTAACCAGAGGCAATAGTTGCTCATATTCTAAGCCGACTAATCTCGCGCCTTTGATCTCCTCAATTATTTCGGCCTCTTTACCTAAAACAACCTCAACTCGGTCCCGTACCAAAATATAGACGCCCGAATCATCCTGGCGCCGAGCTCGCACATAAGTGAATTCAGGATTAATTGCCAAAGCCACATTGGACGGAAGAGTCCAAGGAGTGGTGGTCCAGACAAGGAAGTACTCTTCATCCTTACCCTTGATTTTCATCCTTACATAAACTGAGTCGATGGTCTCATCTTTATACCCCAATGAAACCTCATGAGAAGCCAGCGGAGTCCCACAACGGGAACAGTATGGCATAATCTTATGCCCCTCGTAAATCAAACCCTCGTCAAAGAAACGTTTTAAGATCCACCAGATCGATTCAATATAGTTATTATCTAATGTGATATATGGGTGGTCCATATCCAACCAATAACCGATCCGTTCCGTCATTCGCCGCCATTCTTTTTCATAGGTGAAGACCGACTCCCGGCATTTTTTGTTAAAAGGCTCAATTCCATAAGCTTCAATACCTTGTTTAGATGAAAGACCCAACTGTTTTTCAACCTCAATTTCAACAGGCAATCCGTGGGTGTCCCACCCGGCTTTCCGGTTGACCTGAAATCCCTGCATGGTTTGATAGCGGCAAACGGTATCCTTCAGGGTTCTGGCCAATACATGATGAATACCTGGTTTACCATTTGCAGTAGGTGGCCCCTCATAAAAAACGAACCGCGGAGAACCTTCCCGCTCAGTAATGCTCCGCTCCGGAACCTTTTCATCCTGCCAATACTTTAATGTTAATTCTTCTCTAGCATTAACAGGAGTTTTAGTATCAACTTCCCAAAATTTACCCATCAAGATGCTCCTTTCAATAGATATATATTTATAAAAGATTTTAGTTTTTAAGTATATAGATTGCGTGAATATATCGTTTTCAAATCCTTTTTCACAATTCACCCCTTAAACTCATACTAAAAATAAAAAAACCGCCCCTCAAAAGGGACGGATTCTAATCCGTGGTACCACCCAGTTTAAAAGCACATTTTGCTTTTCACTCTAACTTCGATAACGGTGAAGACCGGCGTTTTCTACTTCATCAAAGGTTCGAAACGCGACTCCGGGGTGATCTTCCCATTTGGACTCAGCGCCGGTTTCCACCAATCCCGGCTCTCTTTGGCCTATCCTAAATGGTACTCGTCCCTTTCAAAGTCATTCAGTATATAAATTAGATTTATTATAATATAACCGAAGGTTATCGTCAACGCCTAGGAATTTATCTCAGTGATCTATGTAATGTTTATATGATACTTCAATATGATATTAGATATTTTCAAAATTTCTCAAACAATAATAAATAAAACAAACCCTGTCATTATCAGCAGGGTCAACTATTTTCTTAATAACCTAAATAGTATCAATTACAAGGATTGCGCCATAGTTTTACCCACATTTTCCATCCATTGAAACATTTGACCCTTAAAATCATCCTTGGCCACATCCTGCAAATTCTCTTTCCTAATAGGAGTATTAACAATCGGTAATGCTTCAACCCAATGATAATCATTGGTATCCGCTGCCCTCATCCCCAATTCATTCAAAGCTATTGATTGAATACGGTCAAATGATCCTAATGAAGCGACTTCTACTTTGATACGGCTGATATCTTTCTCAAGAAGTTTAATTTCTGATTGGAATTTTTTTATTTCTTGGCTTTGAAGGATGACAAATACCTGCAGGAAAGAATTGAATACTGCGATGAGTGAAAAAACAATAAAAATTTTCAGCAAACGAGTTATAATATTTTTTAAAACGCCTTCCGTTACAGGCAACTTGTAAGCGCTCCTTTGGTCAAAGTCTTAAACGCTTCTTATTTCTAATATTTCCTAACCATTAGCACGTTCTACCTTAGATTTTAACATAAAAATCCCGAAACTGCAATAAAAATCAGGTTTTATATGTTATCGGTAAAAATTTTACCGTTATTTATAACATTTTATCTCGATCATCAAAAGTTTGGTAATCAATTTCCATAGGATTTTTCCTGAATTTGAAGAACTTGACAAAATGAAATATATCATTCGAAGAGAAACTTCTATATTTCAAAGGGTGAGCAAATGAAAAAATATAAGTTACCAATTTCCAAACGCAAAAACATAATCGAACAAGCCCTCAATTACTTTAACTCAGCCCATTATCTCCCTCGCCATAAAGCCTTTTTAGAAAACTTAGCCCGCTCTAAACAACAACAATCTGATATTCTAGAAAATATTACAGATGCTTATTTTATCTTGGACAATAAATGGCAATTTAAATACATCAATAATAAAACCGAACGTCTGTTGAAACAAAATAAAAATAGACTTATCAATAAAATGATCTGGGATGTTTTTCCCGAAATGACTAATTCCCAGTTTTATGATCAATTTATCCGAGCTAATGAAACTAATACGGCGGTCCATTTTGAAGCACTACTACCTATCATTAACCGATGGTTCGAGGTACACGCCTATCCAACACCGGAAGGATTTGCGGTATACCTTAGGGATATCACCGAACGTAAACTGATGGAGACTTCCTTGGCTTCAGAACGCGAATTGTTATTAGTCACTTTGAGATCCATAGGTGATGGTGTGATTGCTACTGATAAAAGCGGAAAAGTTAACTTGATTAATAAAACAGCCGAGTTAATAACCGGATGGACTCATAAAGAAGCTTTTGGTCAATCATTGGATAGAATCTTTTATATTATTAATGATAAAACCAGCGACCCATACCAAGGTCTAGTCGATAATGTCATGAAAAACAACAAAATAACGGAAATAGAAGTTGCAGTCTTAGTTACAAAAGACTTGAAAGAATTATATATTAAAAGCAATTATGCCCCAATTAGAACAGTCTCTGGAGAAAACATTGGAGTGGTTGTGGTTTTTCAGGATATTACCGCTAAACTTAAAACAGAAATTGAACTTCTTAAAACGGAAAAAATGGACTCTTTGGGGATCTTAGCCGGAGGAATCGCTCACGATTTTAATAATCTCTTAGCAGGAATTTTGGCCAATTTACAACTTGCTCAAATTAAAATGGAACGAGGTAACGATATCAGAAAATACTTAAACGAAACAATAGAAATTACCCGTAAAGCCAGCGATCTTACCAGGCATTTACTGACTTTCGCCAAAGGCGGGGCTCCGGTAAAACAAACGGCTTCGATTGCTGACTTAATCAAAGATACGGTCAATTTTACATTAACCGGTTCCAATATTAAAAGTATCTTTAAAATTGATAAAGACCTTAAAATGGTCGAATTTGACGTTGGTCAAATTAGTCAAGTGCTTAATAATCTTATTATCAATGCCAAACAGGCAATGCCCCAAGGCGGACTTATCGAAGTATCCGCCGAAAATGTTGTTTTTGAAAACGACAACCCATACAAGTCCGGCCAATATGTGAAATTGACCATTAAAGACCATGGGGTTGGGATCTCCCGAGAAAACCTTTCCAAAATTTTCGACCCCTTTTTTACCACCAAACCGAATGGATCAGGTTTGGGTTTGGCTACATCCTACTCCATTATAAAAAAACATGACGGGTACATTGAAGTGGAATCTATTGAAGGCATAGGGAGCAGTTTTTACATTTATCTACCTGCTTCTGAAAATCCCTTAGAACAATGCGGTTTCACATCAAAAGCCAACCAAACCGGTGAAGGCCGCATCTTATTAATGGATGACGAGGAAACCATTCGTAAAGTAGTAGGGGAAATGCTAACCTACTCAGGTTATCAAGTGGTTTCAGCTAAGGATGGTATGGAAGCGGTTGAAATATATCAATTAGCCTATCAAAATGGGCAACCATTTGATGCAGTTATTATGGACCTAACTATACCAGGTGGAATGGGTGGGCAGGAAGCGCTATCCCTCCTTATAAAAATTAATCCCAACATTAAAGCCATAGTCTCAAGCGGTTATGCCAACGATCCGATTATATCCGAATATCGGAAATATGGTTTTGCGGGAGTAGTAACCAAACCTTATAAATTTGACGAATTGAGTGAAATTTTGGGAAAATTATTACTAAAAGAAATAATCAGCCCATAAAATTCCACCTCCTATCACTTAAAGATTATATATTATTGTTCCTCCTTGCTTTTTTTACCTGGAAAATGTATAATTGTTAAGGTTTAGTCTTCTTGAGTTTTTCTCCCTTTCAAAAATATGGATTTGCCTTTTTTAAATTTTATTATTACAATAAATGGAGATAAAATGAATCTAACTCAAAAAAAATCTACCCAATTAAAAAACATGATCAATTCTTCAGAATTAGAATTTATCATGGAAGCGCATAATGGCCTTTCTGCCAAAATTGTTGAAGAAGCAGGATTTAAAGGTATATGGGGTAGCGGTTTATCAATTTCGGCCTCCTTGGGTGTTCGTGATAATAATGAAGCATCCTGGACACAAGTATTAGATGTGCTCGAATTTATGAGTGATTCAACATCTATCCCCATCTTGTTGGACGGAGATACCGGCTACGGAAACTTCAATAATATGCGGCGTTTAGTAATGAAACTGGAACAACACAACATTGCAGGAGTTTGCATTGAAGATAAGCTGTTTCCAAAAACCAATTCCTTTATTAGCGGTGAGACTCAACCTTTAGCCGATATCGATGAATTTTGCGGTAAAATTAAAGCCGCTAAAGACACCCAAATCGATCCCGATTTTGTCGTAGTGGCCAGAGTGGAAGCCTTCATAGCTGGTTGGGGGCTAGGTGAAGCGATTCGCAGAGCAGATGCTTACCGTAATGCTGGAGCTGATGCGGTTTTAATCCATAGTAAAAAATCTAACCCTTCCGATATCGAATCTTTTATGAAAGAATGGACTAATCGTCACCCGGTGATAATCGTTCCTACTAAGTATTATTCAACCCCGACCGATACATTTCGTGAATTGGGAGTTAGTCTAGTCATCTGGGCCAACCAAACACTTAGAGGCTCGATTACCGCCATGCAGAAAGTCTGCCATCAGATAGCCAAAGACCAAAGCTTAATTAATGTTGAGGACAAAATTGTTTCGGTTGCGGAGGTATTCAGGCTTCAAGGCGCCGAAGAATTGCAGGCAGCGGAGAAAAAATACCTTCCAACAGCCGGAAAATCTGTCAACGCTGTTATTTTAGCTGCCTCCCAGGGCAACTTAGGAGAGATAACAAAAGATATTCCAAAAACATTAGTGAAAATCGGCGGCAAAACGATTTTAGAATCCCAAATAGAAACCTTTAACCAAGTGGGAATAAAAGATATTACAGTTATTAGAGGGTTTGCCAAAGAAAAAATAGCGCTACTTAATATTAATGTTATTGATAATGATGATTATCAAAACACTACCGAACTTTATTCCCTATATCTGGCCTTAAAGAATATTAAACAAAATACCATTGTAAGTTATGGCGATTTAGTATTCAAAAGCTATATTTTGAACGATTTATTGAATGACCCAAACGATATTACCATCATTGTTGACGCAGATTTCGATGAAAACCAAAATTATCATGATTACGTAACAACCAATCAACCATATTCCAAACGTAATTTTTTAATGGATACACGGCTGGAAATCATCGGATCCGATTTGAAAAAAGAAGCCATCAACGGTGAGTTTATTGGAATTTTTAAAACCAATGAAAAAGGCGGCGACATCTTACGAAATACCATTGAAAAATTAACAGCCGATTCAGACTTTAAAAAACTCAGGATGAAAGACCTATTTAACGAGATCCTAAAATCAAACCCAATTGCGGTTAAATTTATTAAAGGTTCCTGGCTCGATATTAATAGTATTGTTGACTTGCAAAAGGCAGGGGATTTTGATTGCTAAACACTAAAATTTTCGGTGAAAATTTAATACAGAATGGCTTCACGTTTTTTAGCGGAGTTCCGTGTTCTTTTCTTAAAGATTTGATTAATTATGCCATTAATAATTGTGAATATATCATCGCCAACAACGAGGGAGATGCGGTAGCCACCTGCGCTGGAGCGTTTTTAGGCGGTAAAAAACCGGTTTTTTTATGCCAAAACTCAGGTTTGACCAACGCTGTATCACCATTGACCTCTTTAAATCAAATTTTCAAAATTCCAATCTTGGGATTTGTAAGTTTACGCGGCGAACCAGGCTTGCCAGACGAACCCCAACATGAATTAATGGGTCAGATTACTACAACAATGCTTGATGTAATGCAAATCAAGTGGGAATTCCTGTCTAATGAGCTGAGTGAGGCTTTAAATCAAATAAAAAAGGCCGCCTCTTTCATTGAAAAAAACGAGTCCTTCTTTTTGGTTGTTCGGAAAGGAACATTCAATGAAGAAAAACTCTTACCCCAAGTGCCGTTGACTTCATTCAACCGCAATCAGTTGGAAAAAACAAAGATTGATTCTTTGCCTACCCGTGAAGCTGTTCTATCATGTGTCAATAATATAAAAGATAAAGATACCCTTATTTTTGCAACTACAGGTAAAACCGGGCGGGAATTATATGAAATCGAAGATGCACCCAATAACTTTTATATGGTCGGCTCTATGGGTTGCGTTAGTCCTTTAGCGTTGGGTTTGGCTTTAACCAGAAAAGATAAAAAAGTAATTGCCATTGATGGTGACGGTTCTATTCTAATGAGATTAGGAGCTTTAACGACTAATGCTTATTATTCCCCTTCCAATATGCTCCATCTGATTCTGGACAATAATTCTTACGATTCAACCGGGGGACAACTAACTATCTCCCATAACGTTGATTTTATTAAACTGGCTGTTTCCAGTGGTTATACCGATGCATTCTATATCCATGACCCTGACGAACTTCGCTGTCGGATTGAAAACTGGAAAAATAATGGCGGTTTGACTTTGCTCTATCTTAAAGTATCTAAAGGAGCCAAAGAAACACTTGGACGTCCTAAAGTTAAGCCATATGAAGTAAAGGATCGTATTATCAAATTTATCAATGACTAAGGTGAATCTGAATGGTTAAAACAGCGGTCATACTCGCCGCCGGTTTGGGAAGCAGACTTAAAGACCGAACCACTTACATGCCCAAGGGATTTATTAACGTCGGCGGCAAATCTTTAATTGAACAGTCTGTTTCTAAACTAATAAGAGCGGGAATTAAAAAAATATTAATCGGAACCGGTCATGTTTCGGATCATTATGAAAAGTTCGCTCAAAGTTATCCCGGAACCGTCTCTTGTATCAAAAATGCCAAATACAAAGAAACCGGCAGCATGTATACACTTTATAACATGAGGGATTCTCTTAATGATGGATTTTTGTTATTAGAATCGGATTTACTCTATGACCAAAACGGATTAACGCTTTTACAGGAAACAACTAACCCAGATGTTATTCTCGCTAGCGGCCGGACATATTCCAACGATGAAGTGTTTATCGAAGCCACACCAAACGGCAGTTTAATCAAAATGTCCAAAAACAGCGCCGAATTGAAGAATATCTACGGAGAGTTAGTCGGAATCACCAAGATTTCCTACCCTACCTTTAAAAAGATGTGCCGTTTTGCTGAAAACGAGTTCCCGGGCAAGCCCAAACTCGACTACGAATATGCCCTGGTAGGCGTAACCAGTGAAATCGATATCCTGGTAAAAAAAGTTGAGGATTTCATATGGTGCGAAATCGATGACGAAGCTCACCTTCGCCGCGCCGAAAAGGATATTTTCCCGAAGATAAAGGAGCAGGTGTAAATGTTCAAAGTAAAACGCAATATTCTTCTTAATCCCGGACCGGCCACCACCACCGACTCGGTAAAAAGGGCCTTGGTAATGCCGGACATTTGTCCCCGTGAAAAGGAATTCTGTGAAGTGGTACGGGAGATTAGAAACGATTTAGTAAAGATCGCTCAAGGAGATGCCTCTTATACTTGCATTTTATTCGCCGGTTCCGGAACTTCCGTAATGGACGCCGCAATCAATTCGGTAGTCCCACCTAGTAAAAAAATTGCTATTATCAATAACGGCGCCTACGGCGAACGAATGGTCAAGATCGCTCAAGCATACAGCCTAGATTATGTAGAGATCAAATATGAACATGGCGGCAAAATAAATCTTGCCGAAATTTCAGAAGCCTTTAATAAAGATAAAAAAATAGCCTGCTTGGCAATGGTCCACCACGAAACAACCACCGGTTTATTGAATCCCATCAAGGAAGTGGGGAAAATTGTCAAAGAAAACGGTGCAGTTTTTATTGTCGATACCATCTCCAGTTTTGCAGGCATTCCCATTGATATTCAGGATTGTCAAATTGACTTTATGATGTCAACCTCAAACAAGTGCATTCAGGGCATGGCCGGAATCGCCTTTATTATCTGTAAAAAAGCCGAGTTGGAAAAGTTGAAGGACTATCCTTCACGTTCGTTTTATCTTAATTTATACAATCAATATCAATACTTTGAAAAAACCGGCCAAAGCCAGTTCACTCCGCCGGTTCAAATCTTGTATGCTTTAAAACAAGCCATCAAGGAATATTTCAAAGAAGGCGGCCAAAATCGCTTTAATCGTTATACCGAAAATTGGAAAGTACTGCGACAAGGATTATTGGATTTAGGCTTTAAATTATTTCATGATGCCGAGGATGAATCTCATATTCTTTTGACTGCCTACGACCCGGAGCTTTCAAAGTATAATTTTGAAGAAATGCATGATTATCTTTATCAAAGAGGTTTCACAATTTATCCGGGTAAAATTGGGAATAAGAATACTTTTCGGTTGGCCAATATGGGTGAGATTAATTCCAAGGACATTAGGAAGTTCTTAAAAGTGTTAGAAAATTATCTAAATAAGTTGAATTAATTTCATTATAATGTAATTATCAGTCTTCATTTCATAAAACCTACAACGGAGGTTTTCAAGTGAGTATCCTTCCAAAAATAACTTTGTTCTTTAAAGCCCTCAATGACTTTAACCGATTTTTTGAAGAAAGTAACCGGCAGGCTCGGAACCTTGTTTTTTATTCGGAAAAAGGAATTTATTTACGATATTATGAGGGATTAATCCAAGAAATTCTTGCCAAATCCGATTTGGAGATTTCATATTTAACTGCGGACGTGGATGATCCTATTTTCAAATTGAATAATAATAGGATCAAACCTTTTTTTATTCAGAATTTTGAAGCATCCCTATTTCCAAAATTGGACTCCAAGGTCGTTGTAATGACGTTGCCCGATCTAAACCGGTTTTATATCAAAAAAACCACCAATAATGTCAATCATGTTTATGTCTTTCACGCCATCGGAAGCACCCATCTTCAGTACAATTTCGGCGCTTTTGATCATTACGACACAATTTATTGTGTCGGTCCGCATCAGGAAATGGAGATTCGAAAAACCGAGTCTTTATATGGTTTAAACCAAAAGGAACTCTTCAAATTCGGTTATCCTTATTTAGAAAAAGTTTATCTAGAACACCAGAAGTATTTAAAAGAAAATCCTCAAAACAATGATTTTAAAAAGAAAATCTTAATTGCTCCCACTTGGGGTAAAAATTGTTTGCTGGAGACTTGTATAAATGAACTAATTAAGGTTCTCCAAAAAACCGATTATGAAATCTATGTACGGCCGCACCCCGAATTTGTTAAACGACGCGGTAAAATTGTGAAGCGAATCAAGAAAAAAGTCAAAAATATCTCCAATATTCATCTGGAACTTGATTTGGTTTCCGGGATTAATGTTCACAATGCCGATATTTTGATTACCGATTGGTCGGGGATAGCTTTTGAATTCGCTTTTGGCACCGAACGTCCGGTGCTATTTATCAACACGCCTTTGAAAATTGATAACCCCAAATATCAAGAACTCGGCATTGAACCGCTCGAAATCTTCGCCAGAAATAAAATCGGACTGGCTTTGGATATTGATAGACTATCCAACGTCGAACAAATCTTAACTTCTTTTAGTAATGATTATCAAACTTATCACGACCAAATTGTCGATTTTCGAAGCAAATATATCTACAATTGGATGAAATCAGCCCCAACCGGCGCTGAGTATATCATAAATCTTTGCAACCAATAAAGGACTCAATAATCAATCAAAAAAATAGGAGGAAGTCAAATGAAAATGAAAGTCGTTTTATTTATGTCCACGGTATTCATGGTATTATCCATTCCAGCGGTCTACGGTTATTCCGACCCAGTTTCGGTAACCCTTATTTGGCAATTTTTGGCAAGTATTTTAGTGGGTCTGGCTTTTTTCTACAAGAGCATTAAAATATGGTTCCAAAAGACATTCTTTAAGAGTAAAAAAGAAAAATAAAATTATAATCATTAAATTAAAAGTCGTTTTTCCAAAGAGAAAAGGAATAGGAAATTATGAAAGATATTATTAAACTTTTACGAGATCCTAAAATGTTAAAAAGATTTATCCTTGCTTTGTCTTTTGCTAATCTTTGTTTCTATAATGTCATGTTTACAATATTTTATAAAAAGTTCTTTTATATTAAAAGTTTTCCAACTACAAACAGCTATCTTGCCTTAATAATTAGTGAAATACTTTTGACATTATTCTTTCTTTTCATATGGGAAATAATTACCCGCCTCAAAAAACCCTGGGTCACAAAAACTGCCAAAGCGTTTTTGTTTATAGCACTCATTATCATCTTAGAAAACGCCGTAAAAGATATTAAAGTGATTGACGACAAATTATTTAGGACTATTTTACTAATAGCCACTATTTTGTTGATCATTTTTAAGAAAACCACCAAAGCTTCGGTTTCTTTTCTTATGATTATAGCACCCTTTGTCGTCATCGTATTCTCACAGGCATTACTTGGTGCAGTCACCCATTGGAATAGAAGTGACCAACCAAAACCGGTTCAATCTTTTTTTACAACCAATAGCTCCACCTCACGGGTGCTATGGCTGATCTTTGACGAGATGGATTATCAAGTGGCTTTCAATGAAAGGCCGCAAGGTGTGAAGCTCCCCACATTCGACCGTTTTCGAAAACAGGCAATTTTCGCCGAAAATGCATTCGCTCCTTCAAACAAAACCGCCAAATCTCTCCCTGCTTTAATTGATGGAAAACTGGTTTCTAAAGCTACTGTGTCGAAAGAGGAAGATTTATTGATAACTTATCAGGAAACAGGGGAAACAACTAAATGGGGGAGCCAACCGAATGTATTTTCCAGAGCAAAACAGTTAAGGTTTAATACAGCTTTTGTAGGCGAATATTTACCTTATTCCAGATTGATCGGAAAAGATTTGTCCCATTGTTCCTGGTATCCATTTTATCCTGAATATATCAGCTCAGTCGATAAACTGTCCGCCAATATTTATTCTCAACTATTCTATGTCCTTGCCGGTCCTGCTAAAAATACCATACAGCGAAAACGGTCATTCTATAATGTTTTTGAAGACACTAAAAAATTAGTTGTCAATCCGGCTTACGGTTTAATAATGATTCATTTCCCGATCCCACACGGTCCACATTTCCACAAATCCCACTGGTGGGAGCGTTCCGCTAGAGGATATTTGAACTCGTTGGAACTGGCCGATGAAACATTAAATCAATTATGGCAAATTTTGGCGGATAAAGGACTTTGGGATAAAACTACAGTTATCATCTCATCCGATCATTGGTTGCGCGATCACAAAAAATATTTCAAATATAAAAATGAGGATTATCGAATTCCATTCATGATAAAACTGGCCGGACGAAACGAATCTATCTCATATCAGCCCACTTTTAATACTGTCATTACTCAGGATTTAATTCTTGCAATTTTTCGTAAAGATGTTACCTCTCCCGAGAAAGTAATTAAATGGTTAAACCAGTGGAAAGACTCAATTAAGTTTTCTCTCCCATAAATTTAACAAAAGCGGAGAACATTTTGGATTTGCCAATTATTATTTCTCTAAAATAATAATTTAAGGTGGCTATATAATGCTAAAAGAATTTATAATCGCTTTATCCTTAACAAATTTATGTTTTTATAATATTATATTAAGATTTTTTTATAAAAATAAGTTCTATATCAAAGATATCCCCGGGGCTAAAGAATATGTCTCATTAATCTTAGCTGAACTGTTAGTTACAGCTTTTTTTTGGTTAGCTTGGAGATTGGTTAAAAAAATTAATAACCGTTATCTTATTAAATTTGCCAAATTTTTCGCCTGTCTTTTAGTCCTTATTTTTATCTATGATGCGGCAAGAGATATTAAATCGTTTATTAATTTAGACCTGAAAATTTTTCGAATAGTATTCTTTATCACCATAATATTTCTGATAAGTAAAAAAAGAATATCAAAAGCTACCGTGTTCTTTATATTGCTAATGGCCCCTTTCGCCGGAGTTGTTTTTTTCCAATCCGTTCAAAATATTGTTATGGATCTTAAAAAGGAACCTATTCCAAAAATAGAGCAGCCTGTATTCGCTTATCAAGATAATTCTCCTAAAATTCTATGGTTAATCTTTGATGAATTAGATTATCACATCACATTTGTTGATAGACCTAAAAATCTTAAAATGCCTGCATTAGATGATTTATTGCAACAATCGGTATCCGCCCAAAACGCATATTCACCATCCAAATCAACAGCTACTTCATTACCATCTTTAATTGATGGCAAAATTGTTTATACAGTCAGTATCGCTAATCCTGAAACACTAAGGATAAAATACTTGGATAAAAAAGAATTTATTGATTGGGGCAGCCAGCCGAATGTATTTTCTAGAGCGCGCCAACTGAAAGTCAACACCGCTTTCGTCGGCGATTATCTTCCTTATACAAGATTGATCGGTAAAGATGTGACATTTTGCGATTGGTTTCAGTATTATCCCAGATATAACACTCCCGGTTCAATAGGGGCCAATATATGGCGTCAGATTATAATGCTCTTAGCGGGGCCAGCCAAGCACCATTTGCAACGTAAAGAGTCCTATTATGATATTCAGAATCTAACAAAAAAACTGGTTTCAGACCCGAAATTCGGTTTAGTAATGATCCACAACCCAATACCCCATCACCCCCATTTCTACCAGTACCCTTGGTGGAAAGGTCTTTCATCCGAAGGGTATATCAATGCATTGAAGCTAGTTGATCTGACTGTGAAAGAAATTCGGGAACTAATGGAAAAACAAGGAACCTGGGATAGAACAACCATAATTATATCTTCGGATCACTCATTACGACGCGGGTTATTCGAAAAAAAAGATAGACGAGTGCCTTTTATAGTCAAGTTTGCAGGCCAGAAAAATCCAATCGCTTATGAACCGTCTTTTAACACGGTAATTACTCAAGACCTGGTATTGGCAATACTTCGTAATGAAATTTACTCTCCTGAAAAAGCGACGGAGTTTTTAAACCGGAACGGTAGAATGTTTGATCATGATATTATCTATGAATAGATTAAATTATAATTAGTTTTCCCCCGTTTAAAAAATATTACCATAAAGAGAACTCATTTTGAAACCGAGTTCTCTTTCATCTATTGCCTATTTTTTTCATTCAAATATTATATCTTTTTAGATACACCTCAAGCGCTTCTTTCCACCCCCGCATGACGTCCCCTATTGTTAAACTCAACATCAGATTCTCAAGCGGAGAATATGCCGGTCTGGGGGCAGGGCGGCCTAATTCCGCCGTTGTCTGTGGAATTACTCTTACCAGCTTATTCCTGCTCAATTCAAATATCTTTTTCGCAAAATCAAACCAAGTAGTGACGCCGGTATTTACCACGTGAAATATTCCATAGTATTCCGTTTCAATGAGTTTTAGAATAACGCCTGCCAAGTCTACGGTTGAAGTAGGAGAGCCATACTGGTCATTAACCACTTTGATTTCTGTTTTCTCACCCCCTAGTTCCAGCATGGTACGTACAAAATTTTTACCGTCCCCGTATAGCCAGGAAGTGCGCACGATCAACAACCGGTCTAAAATGCGACCGGCCAGTATCTCCCCGGCTAGCTTCGATTTACCATAAACACTCTGCGGATTAGTCTGGTCAAACTCGTTATAAGCGCGGCCTAGCTTACCGTCAAACACATAATCCGTACTAAGATACACCATTTTAGCTCCGCAGGCCAGACAAGCTGCAGCCACATTTTGGGCACCAATAGCATTTACTTTATAGGCTGTCATCCAATCGGCTTCGGCTTGGTCCACATTAGTGTAGGCGGCCCCATGAATGACCACTCCCGGCTGATAGGATTTAAAAACTTTTAGGGTAGTATTTTTATCAGTAATATCCATCTCCTTAATATCTACCGCCAAAAAATCGGTTCCCTTCAGCCGCTTGGTTAATTCTTTACCCAGCTGTCCATTGGCTCCGGTTACTAAAATTCTCATCGATGCTTAATGTTCCAGTCAAAACCAATAACCGGATCATCCCAATTGATTCGATTTTCATCGGGACTTTTTGGATTATATGACTCCGTAGTAAAATAAACGATACAGGCCGGTTCATTTCCCAAGACCCGATAACCATGGGCTACTCCTGCCGGTATCATCAAAACTTCCGGATTATCCTCCCCCAGATAAAATACATTTGTCTCCCCTTTAGTCGGAGATTCTCCCTACGATCATATAAAACCACTTCGGCGTTTCCCACCGGGAAAAACCAGAGATCATCCTGTCGTTCATGATAATGGAAGGCCTTGATCACCCCCGGATATGACTTGGACATCGATGCTTGCCCGAATCTCTTTAACAAGTCATCGTCATCCCGTAAAATCTCCATAAAAAACCCCCGGTTATCAGGGTGACGGATCAGCTTTTTAACGGCAACATCCTTAATCAAACTACGTCCCGCCTTAACTGAAAATTTGAAGGTTATGTTATTATATGCGGCGGGTTTGTATCAGTTTACAGTTTACAGTTTACATCTGAAGGTTGGATTTGAAATTCAATTCCAGAATTGAACGTTGACCTTTATTGCTAGTTGCCGGTTAAAAAGACTTAGCTGATACGAAAGAAGGGGCTGTTGCAAAAGTAGCTTTTTTGTCGTTCTGTCCATCCAGCCCTAAAACGGCTGGTTCGCTCTCGGACTTCCATGTCCTACGCGACTTCGTCCCATCCTGGAACATAGCTAGGTATTATAACATTCTAAACCCCCTACGGGGCTCGGTAAAACTTCGAAGTATAACCCAGCCTCATTAATGGGGCTTGAGAACGGTGTTTCTTTTTGCAATAGCCCCTTAACTTTTTGGTCTGTTTGTTCAGTACATGGCCGTTAAAAGTTCCATTCCTGTCTCAGTTTTAAAATACTTTTCTTTGATAGCTGCGATTTGTTTTTCACTCATTTGATCCTCAAAGATATTGACCAAAAAATCGGCTTCTACTAAAATCTGAAAATCAAGGCCATCAATTTTATTGTAGGAATGGTGATTCCCAATTAAAAAACAAATCCGGTTAAGCGCATCCTCCGCCAGGCTCAAATCTCTTAATAATTCCCGTGCAATATCGGGTCCCAGCATTTCCTGGTAATGGCCGGCGCTTGACTGATATTCCCTTTCAGCTTCTTTAATACCAATATCGTGTAATAATGAGGCAATTTCAAGGATGGTAAGCTCTTCTAAAGACACTTTCTCCAGTCCGGCAATAGTTTTAACAAAACTATGTACTTTCAAAGCATGATTAATTCTCGGGACATCATTCCCAAAGTAGCATACCATTTTTATAGCGACAACTCCCGAAATACCAGCCATTAAAGTTTCACCCCTTGATTCTCTTTCTTATGATATCTTACCATGGAGCATTGGCATCGGAGAATATTGTGTTCATGAACGGATTAGTATTTAATTATACTCCAAATTTTTTAAATAGATCAACATTTGTCCCAATAATATTGAATTTCCCACCTTTCGATCAAGTTTTAATTCTCGCCCATGCGGCAAAACAAAACTCATTCGGCGTATCATACCTGGCGCCCTGGACGCCGATCCGTGGCATTGAGCTCTTGGATACCGTATTACGGAGGCCTTTATGGATGCCGAAAAGGCCGAGCACAGTCCATCCTACCGACGCAGTCCGGTATAGAGAGGAGGGCGCTGAGATAGGTTATGGTAAGAAAGAAGAAGAGTGACGCCCCAGGAAACCAGGTCCGCCTTTCCCCGGCGATGTTTTTTATCACGATGCTGACGACGCTATACGGGATGTTTTTCCTGGTCCCACCGTTGGATACGGTTGAACTATCCGGCCCGAGCAGCTACTGGGCGGTATTGGTCGCCTTTATTTATCTGGCGCCGTTTGGTTTGCTCGTTGTTGCTATGAAACGCCGTTTTCCGGATCAAAACATTTTTGAGGCCGCTTTAAGCATCTTCGGCAAAGTGGCAGGCAGGATAATTAATGTACTATACCTTGGTTTTTTCCTGTTTCATTATGGGTTATTAATTAGAATTTCAGTGGAGTTAGTTTCGGTTTATTTTTTAGACCGAACTCCCTTTTGGTTTCTGGTCATTATTCTTGTAACCGGGATTGGTTACATTGCTTACGATGGCCTTTTTTCGATCAGCCGGTTAGCCGGATTTGTAGTAATCCCGGCGGTTTCCATCAGAGTGATCATGCAGCTCTCTGCCCTACAGGGCTTAAAAACTACACATTTGATGCCTGTATTTTCAGCAAGTATCCCGGATTATCTAAAAGCAGGCATCTCAATGACTTGGTGTCCCGGTCCCCCCGGACGGCTAAGGAAATTTTAAGTTTTACTCCGAAAACCAAAACCATGCCCGGTCTCACTTCCGATCTCACCCGGAGAACCGTTACCAAGAATGACCGGACTTATTTTATGGAGTCTTGGCTCTTTCGGCAAAAACTCCTTTATGGCGCCAAGGATGTCTATGCAACTTTAATAGACATCGACCAAACACAAGGCCAGAATATCCTTTCAGGGCTGGCGGTTTTCGAAGGTCAGCGGATGGCGGGGGAGTTAAATCCCGAGGAGACCCAAGTTTTTGGTTTATTAACGAATCAGATGAAGACGGGTAAAATGACCTTTGATTTTTCCACCGATATAACCGGACCGAAGTACTCAATACGGACTGTCCGGGGGAAAACCAAGATTAAGGTGTCGATCCGCAAAGGACAACCGTATTTTTTAGTTCATACTGAGGTCAGAGGTGTTTTGAATGAAATTGTCAATACCCGGAATTACACTAAAATCACTGCTAAACTTATCCAAGAGCTTGAAAAAAAGATGGAAACGGAAATAGCGGCCAGGTTGAGTAAAACCATTAAAAAACTACAGCGGCTTAACTCCGATCCGATAGATTTTGGAGAGCAATTTAGAGTGCAACATCCGGACATATGGAAACGGATTAGCTGGAAAAATGTCTTTCCCAAGGCGCGGTTCAAAGTTTTGGTCAAGGTAATATTACTTAGAGAAGGTGTCTTAAGATAAATCGTTTTCCTTAAATACCGGCCCATCGACGAGACTTCCTCTTTATCCCTCGTTCCGAACACCAGGAAACATTTGATTTTATTCATCCAAAATGTAAAGACTGTTTAATTATTAAATTAGCTAAAAAGAAATTAGTCGCTATTATTTCATATGCATCTTTGAAATTATGGTGATTTTTATATAAGAAATGGAATACTAATAAATAGATAAATTTATCTACCCTATCACCAGCAAAAACAAAAAAACCCCCTCCCATATTGAAATCAATTACGAATTTTTAAAACAACCAATGATTTTTGTAACACATTCGCTGTAAGGGGTGTAGTTTTTTTATTTTAGAAAGGGTGATAATATGGACTTTAGTGAGAAATTCAGGCGTTGTACATCTGTGCTGCTGCTAAGTTGTATTGCCCTCTACATTATATGGAGGTTGGCGTTTACTCTTAATATGCAGCATCCGGTATTTTGCCTGTTTTTTGTGGCAGCCGATTTTCTATCCGGGCTGTCGACCGTGGGGTTTATTCTGTCAACATGGAAACTGGATCCGCAGGCTCCGGTATCAGAAGATCTCCCCGCAGGCCTTAAGGTTGATGTTTTAATCCCTACCTTCAATGAAAGCCCGGATATTCTTAGAAGGACTATATATCGCTGTGTCCATATGGACTATCCGCACAATACTTATGTTCTTGATGACAGTAGGCGCGAAGAAGTCAAGGAACTTGCCGGGAGGCTGGGGGCTGTTTATATAACCAGGCAGGATAATACCCATGCGAAGGCAGGAAATCTTAACAACGCGCTTAAATATGCGAACGGCGAGTTTGTCGCGGTTCTGGACGCGGATTTTATACCTCAGCGCGATTTTCTGATAAAACTGCTTGTCTATTTTAAAGATGAGAATGTAGCCCTGGCGCAGGTCCCCCAGTACTACTACAACATAACAAGTTTTCAGCACAGGCTCAGGAATGTTTTCAATAAGATTTGGCATGAGCAGCAATCATTTTTTGATCTGGTGCTTCAGGGCAGGAACCACTGGAATGCTTCTTTCTGGATAGGCACGAACGCGATCATCAGGAGGAAAGCATTGGACTCGGCAGGCGGGTTCGCCGTTGATTCGGTCGTAGAAGACATGCTGACAAGCATGTTCATGCACAGTAAAAAATGGAAAAGCGTTTATATTAACACCCCCCTAGCGTACGGTCTGGCGCCGTCAAACCTTTCCCATTTCCTTACGCAGCGCCTCAGGTGGTCTAAAGGCGCTGCACAGATCTTGCGCAAGCATAACCCGCTTTTTATGAAAGGTTTAAGCTTAATGCAGCGGATATTGTACTTTACGTCATTGTTGCATTTTTTAGAAGGGTTCACTAAGCTGGCGTATTATTTTCTGCCCGCGTTATTTCTTTTTACCGGTATTTCTCCGATAAAAATAAGCGAACAGGCCATTTTGATAATTGTATCTTATGTGATCATCAATTATGCATCCATATACATTATAAGCAGAGGAAAAATATCTTTCATAAATGATGAAATATACGCGATGATCCGGTTTTTTACTTATCTCCGCGGGAACCTGGCTTATTTTGCCTCAAACAAAGTCAAATTCGTAGTTACCCCTAAGGACGACGTCAAAAGAAGCTCCTGGCTGTTGTTTACGGGGCCTGCCGCGGTATTTTGTGTCAATGCCGCCGCGGTAATCTCAAGGGGATTTCTTCTTAATTACACATATATGATGTCCCCTGCTTTTATGGTCTGCATGGCGCTGTGCATATATTTTTCAGTTGTCGCGATAGAGGCCCTTCGCCTTTGTTTCAGTTATTCGGGCGCGAACAGCGCGGTGATAAATGACATAGCATTTGTTTCCGTTAATATAGAGAATGCGGCTCATCATGAAAAGCAGATATGTCTTGTGCAGGCATGGAATGATATGAACGCGCGGTTCCTAAGCCATATTTCATATGATGTCGGAAAAATAGTGATTATATCGATGGAACATGACAAACGCTCAATAAGCGGCCTGAAGGCTAGGATAGTGGATAAATCCCTATTTTATTCCACCGACAATAGATCCGTGTTCGAATATAACATCGAGTTCGAAGGGATCGAAGAAGACAAAAGACTTGCTCTTATTGATTATATATTTCAAAAAAGAATAAAGATAAAGTATATAAATGATATAAGATCGAAAAGGGCCGCTTTTTTTCCGATCCTGATACAGCACGACGAAGACACAGTTGCCGCGGGGGGCATTATTGGTAGAGACAAGGTGATGCTCCATTATCATAAGCATGTACCGGCGGGAACGAAACTTCATCTCACCATGCCGTTCCCGGGATCATATATAATGCAGGTAACCGATGTATGGGAAGGAAGCGGCGGCAATATATGTTTGGTGGGGAATGTGGGCCGGGAAATACCTTTGTACCGTAAGTTAATGTCAAAACCTTCGCTGGTAAAAAACCGGCAGGTGAATATTCCCGGTCTGGTTATCAAGATATTGTTCTTTATCCTGATAGCCAAGTTTATTGGCGATATGGTTGAATTGAGAAGCTCTTTGTCTGATGTGATCGCCGTAAATTCAAGAAGAAAAAAAGTAGAAACGCACGGTGTAGTTAAAAAGTACGGCAATCTTCAGATAAAAGGGGTGCAGCTTAGTTCGCAGGACGGCGATCCGGTTCAGCTAAAAGGGATAAGTTCCCATGGGCTGCAATGGTTCCCGTTCAGCAGTGGGAAAACCATTAAAAATGCGGTAAGGTTCTTTGATATTGACGTTCTGCGTGTTGCCCTGTATGTGGAAGCTTTTAAGAACGGCGGTTTCTGGAACGGGTATATAAGCCAGCCGAAGTATATGACGGCGAAGGCTGACAGGATGATACAGGAAGCTATATATGAAAGCATATATGTTATCCTTTCCTGGCATATACACAGCGACCCCATGTTATATACAAGCGAGGCAAAAAAGTTTTTCAAGAATGCGGTGGAGAAATGGGGCGGTTATCCAAATATAATTTTCGAAATATGCAATGAACCTGAAGGGGCTATACCATGGCGGAAGATACGCCGGTATGCGATAGGGGACCCGAAGGACACGCAGGATGGTGTAATAGACATCATCAGGAAATATGACCCTGATAAATACCCTAACATAATTATTGTAGGCACTCCTTTTTGGAGCCAGCGCGTTAATGAGGCCGTAGAGGCGCCTATAACGGAATATGGCAATATAATGTATGCCCTACACTTCTATGCCTCAGAGCATAAGGCTGACGTGCGCCAGCACGCGATAAACGCGATGAGCCACGGGCTTCCGATATTTGTGTCTGAATGGGGTACCTGCAATTATAAAGCTGACGGGCCGCTGGACTTTGAGTCTTCGGATATCTGGGAAAAATGGATGCAGGACAATACAATAAGCTGGGTGAACTGGTCTTTGTGTACCAAAAAAGAAAAGGCTTCCCTGCTATTGCCTTCCTCATCTATTGCAGGCCCGTGGACTGACGCAGATTTAACGCTTTCCGGCAGGTATATCAGGAAGCTTCTTAAAAATAGGCTTCCCTTCTCTGAAAATTGTCAATAGTGAGCCCTTGTACGAGCTATCGCCCATAATCTGATGAAGATTGCGGTATTAATCACTACCTAAGGCCTTTTTTTATGATTTTATAGCTAGTTTTATTTTTTATCGTTGTTTCTTTTTGATACTCTGAAAAAGGGGCTGTTCTCAGACTTACTTCTGGAACAGCCCCAAGCTTTAATTTATATTATGGCGCGCCTGGCACGAATCGAACGTGCGACCAACGGATTAGAAGTCCGTTGCTCTATCCCCTGAGCTACAGGCGCATTTAACAATTAAATATTATAGCATAAAACTATATTTTTATCAACCTCACTAATTCACTTTTGTGTTTATTCTGTGATAATGTCACCTTAAATTTATTCAGTGAAAATGTCACTGGTGTAAAATGGAAGGATGATATTATCAATGAGTCAGAAACAAAGAACACGATTGCATGTTGCTCATTGTT
>JAEYRN010000025.1 GCA_023435565.1 Bacillota bacterium | reverse complement strand
CACCTCGCCGTGCTTTGTAGTGTATCTTCTCCTCAAGGTAATTCTATCAAAGTGGTGAAAACCGCGCACCCTTTTTTCATTACTATTTGTGTCGCCAGCGGTAGCGGCGAAATGGAGGTTAACATGATAATCAGCGACCGCCTAACCTGCGGCTCGATATCCGGAATGATTGCGGCAACGACAAAAACCTTGATTAATTACGGCTTCTATTTATGGGGAATCACAAAAAATAATTACCCCGGTTTAATTTTGGAGATCCTTTTAAAAGCTCCGGGTAAAACCCATTCGACAGGTCCTTTCCTCCTGGCCATGATCATCGATTCGATTATCGGGTTGGCCGACGCTACCTATGGTATAAGGCAATTATTTTCGGGAGTTTTATCTGGTTGATCGGGCCGGTCATTATACTGCCCATTCTCTACACAAGGCTTGACTTTAACTTCTTTTATGTATCACTCCTAGACCATTGGATACTGGGGTTTATGATTGTTACGCTGATCGAACGGCTCTATCCACTAAAAGCCAACCAATTGGCGAATATGACTGATTGAAAAACTTTGGAGTCAATCAAGACTGATGGATATTATTATAAAAGACCGCTTAGCCAGTGGATCAATCACCGGCATGATCGCTGCAGTCATTAAAACCCTGTTTAATTACGGCTTTTATTTATTAGGAATCACCAACAACAATTATCCGGCTTTAATTTTAGAGGTCCTTTTAAAAGCCCCGTCAAAAACCGACTCCTTCGGTCCTTTCCTCTTTGCGATGTTTATCGATTCGGTTATCGGAGGAACTCTTGCCATTTTGATCATTTATGGCCTGAAAATTATCAGCCGGTGGTACTTCTGGTATAAGGGCCTTTTTTTAGGAAGTCTTTTTTGGTTACTAGGGCCGGTCATTACACTACCCCATCTCCAACCTGAACTTAGCTTTAGCTTCTATTATATATCCCTCCTGGACCATTGGATACTGGGGGTTGTGATTATCACACTGATCGAACGCCTCTATCCATCTAATCAGCTCAAATGATTTATTCTCTTTTTGATATCGTTCCCCGTTCCCGGTTATCCAGTTCATAGAGCTGATTGCTCATTTTTACCCAACTTATCTTTCATTCTTTGAACGGTTTGCACTAGTAGCGGTAATCTCTCGTTACATACGGAAAATACGATCTCTGCATCAACATCGAAATAATGATGGCTGATGATGTCACGAATACCCTTGGCACCTTTCCAATCAACTTCAGAATATTGTTCAAGCAGTTGCCCATCGGTTATTTTATCTAAATACTTTAAGCTTTCCCCGATAGCGATCAACATCATGCAAATGGCGTCAAGCCTGTCAATACCATCATCATTTACTAAGAAATCATCAGGCGATTTGATCGTTGAAAATCGCCGTTCGATACGTCCGGAAGCTTCGAGAATTTACGTTAATATATCATGGATTAATTTTTGATCATACATAAACGGCCTCCATGTTGATCCGTTCTTTTAAAAATGTATTCATTTTATCCCGATAATGAACAATATCCACTGGTCGTTGGAATTCATATTCCAGCGTCTCCTTAATATGGACCATATAAAAAAGGTCGGGTTTTTTCATCTCCACTACAATATCAACATCGCTTTCATCTTTTGCTTCATCTCTGGCTATCGAACCAAATATCCCAATCCTGGTTACACCATACTGTTTTTCAAAATCGTTTTTATATTTTTTTAATGTTTTTAAAGCCAGATCTCGGTGAATTATCGTTTTGTTATCAGTATTCATGATAAACAACTCCATATATAGACTTATTAACTATACTAAAATCCCTAAATTTATTATACCATTAGAGTAGCAATATCTATAAAAGTTTTTCAGACATTCTTGAGAAACCGGTTATCCTGGCGTGATCGGCCGGATTTACCCCCGCAAACAAGAGGTGGCGGCACCGGTGAGTAACCGCCGACTAATAAGCGATTTACTGGAAAAGAATGATATCGAGGGACACCAATAAAAAATTAACCGCTATATTCAATTCTAAAATTGAAGACGTGAGTATTGTCCGATAACTTCTGAGCGGTTTTACTTAGCCTTAGAACACTATATTTATATTTGTTTATTAAATCGGTCATTTCTTTTTCATGTTTCTCTTTAATCAACCAAATCACTTTTTAAAAATATATTCCACAAACGCCCATTTATCATTCAGCTTAACCTTGGTAATTAAATCATAAAAATCAAAACAAGCCTCAAATTGAGGAGTTATAAGTAATCGTCCTTGTTTATTAATATAGCCTTGCTTTCCTCGGATTCCTTTAAAAACCGCCACATTATTATTAAAATCTGAAACAAAATAATCGAACTTCATTACCAATTCACCTGATTTATCGATATAACCCCACCCGGTATCGGCTTTACAAAAAACCTGGGCCAATCCCTGACTAAACCTACTACCGACAAAGTTAACGGTCACTTTTTCTATGGTCCCGTCAAGATTACAGTACTTCTTCGGGCCATCTTTGATTACAACGTCTCCATTGTTATTAACAAAGGCGTTTCGGCTATTCGGCAGTCGAACAAGCCCAAAGCCTTCCGAAAAACCGTTACATATTACGGCATGAAAAATGATGGAACCTTCTTTATTAATATAATAGCTATCATAAACATCTTTATTAATTGACGCTATCCCTTCATTAAAAGAACCAGCGGCAGCTTTGTGATTATTTAAAATCCCGGTAAACTCAAAGGTGGTTTTTCCACTGGTATCAATATAACGGATTCTATCCGATAATACGATACCGGCCAATCCTTCTTTAAACATACCGACGGTTTTACATTGATAAACAGGCGGAATTATCACCTTGCCCTTACAATCAAGATAACCCCATTTATCATCTTTTTTGACCGATACAATACCTTCATTATCCACCCTGGCGTAATCCAGACCGATTTCGTTAAAGTACGGTTTATGTAACCAATTACCATTGGCGTCGATTAGCCCCCACTCTTCTTTTTTTCTTACAAAAGCTCCTCCGCAAAGAAACTTTTTCGCTTCATCATATTGCGGAGCAATTACATAATCACCATTAGCATCTATATATCCCCATTTATCATTAATGGCCGCCGGGGCAAGTCCTTCTTGGAAATCATCCACCATATCAAACCGGAATGGGATAACTCTCCGGCCATATTGGTCAACGAAACCGTATTTGCCGTCAAACTTGGCGGAAGCGAGGCCTTGATTAAGATATCCAAGAACGTCAAAACCTGGTTCAAAGAGGAGGTTGACTCTTTCATCTTCGGCTAATGGCGGATACTTTCTAGTGATTTTAGGAAAAGTAACACGATAAGAACGGTTTTTACTTGGCTTTTCATGAATCCGCCAAAGTATCTCCTGATCGTGGTAACCGATACAAAAGGGAATCCGTTCAATATTTATCTTGGTATCCGCTGAAAAAGACCGATAAGCCTTTGCTACCGCCACTATCGTCCGGGCTATTAACAAAGAGGTGATCCCGATAGCCGGATCATTTTCGTCGAAACCGTTTTCAGCATAAATAGAGGAAAAAGCGGTTAATTGAGGCCCGGGGACGCTCTCCAGCCAGGATGCCGCCCAGTCGTCGTCTTCTTTGTCACGGGTTTGATATTCATCACAGATAAAAAAATGACTATGCCATTCATTGTCCAAATCGTACTCAAAATATAGCGCTTTACCTTTCAATGCCGATAAACGTGAATACACCGCAGTGAAGCTCCGGGTGATAGTTTCAATATAACCGGTGAGATCCACCGCGAGAATACGGGATACAGCCTCATTACCAGTTATGTCGCTACAAACGGACTCGGCTAAAGCTTCCAGCCCGATCCAATCTTGGTCCTGGATTTTCTCTTCAAATTGAAACAAAATGTCTATGATCTCCATTAAATATCACTCCGTTTATCGACTTTTTTAGTCCTCCCAAAACTTCCACTCCTAAAAAGGATTCCACATATATCCAATAAATCCTACGTATCAGATTGGCAAATGATTATGAATGGTAAATTTTTTCGTTGTACAACCGGATAATTGATATAAAAAAAGCCTGCGGAGTAATTTTCGCAGGCTTAATTTTTTCGGTAATTTTCCAACATAATAACATCTTTTATGCCTTTTTAATACAAGGAAGATAGTAATCAAGAATTAAAACTCTCGCTCCCTTGTTCTTTGATATTCCAAACCGTTCAAAAATTTATTTTTTTAAACTCTCCCGCCATTTTTTTATAAGCTTTCTTGCTTCCGAAATTGTGGTTGCGCCGTCCTCAAAATCGAAATCATCTTTCTTCCGTAAGATCTCCATCAAATGTGCGATCCGTGGCAGTCGCAAGTGTATCTTTCGTAATGTTTCCGCCTCTGTAAAGACTTTTTTGGGAGTCCCCTCAAGAATTAATTCTCCCTGATCCATCACATATACATAATCGCAAAACAACGGAACAATATCAATATCATGGGTTGCAATGATCACCGATATTCCAAGTTGCTCCTGAGTTTCTTTCAGAAGTTTCATTATTTCGGCGACACCCATCGGGTCTAAGCCGGCAGTAGGTTCATCCAACACCAAAACCTCCGGCTCCATAACCAAAACCCCGGCAATGGCGGCCCGCTTTTTCTGGCCGAAACTCAAAGAGTGGGTGGGTTTTCCTTTCAAATCCGCGATTCCGGTCCGTTCCAAGGCAACATCCACCCGGCGGCGGATCTCTTCCTCCGGCAACTTTAGGTTCACCGCCCCAAAGGAAACATCCTGGTACACACTGGCCGAAAACAGCTGACTATCCGGGTCTTGAAAAACTAGTCCCACCGCCTGGCGGAGCTTTTTTAATCCTTCGCGGGAATACTCAACCGGTTCTCCACTAAAAAGAACTTCTCCGGAGGAAGGTTTTAAAATCCCGTTGAAGTTGAGAAAAAGGGTGGATTTCCCCGCACCGTTGCCGCCGATAATTGCTGTTGTATGTCCGCGCCTTACCTTTAAGGAAACTCCCTTCAAGGCATGGGTTCCATCATCATATTGGTAATGGAGTTTCTTAGCCTCCAGTATGGTCTCATTCATTAAAAAAAGTCCTCCTCATGCCTGGTTCCTGAAAAATAAAGTTGCCACTACCAACAAAATATTAATTACCAGTGTTGTCAAGTATCCTTGCCATCGCACCTGATAAGTTTCGGTTAAAACATTCAGTTCCCCCTCATACCCGCGGGATTCCAAAGCAAAGTAAATTTGATCCGAACGTTTGAAAGCCCGGATGAAAAGATTGGAAGCTAGTGCGCTAAGGGAACGATAACCGGAGGAGAGGTTTGCATAGCCTAACCGGGAGTTTTGGGCAGTTACCATTTTATCAGCGGTTTCGAGGAGGATGAAAATAAAACGATAAACAAGGCCCATTAATTCTACAAGAAGCACCGGCAATTTCAGCCTTCGAAGGCCCGCCAACAAATCAATCATCGGAGTGGAGAACGATAGATAATACAAACATGATACCCCGCCCAAGGCTTTGCAGAAAAGACTTCCTGCTGTTATAAGGCTGATTTTTGAAACTCCCAGAAATGTCTGAAACATCGGTACTGCGAAGATAAATTCCCGGGAATTTGCGGAAATACTAAAAGCAATGGTCAACACAGACAAGATTAAAAATGCAAACGGAACCAGCATCATTCTCATAAAAAGGGGCAAAGGCGTCCCCCCCTTTCGAACGGACACCCAGCCCATAATGAACAGAACTGTAATTGAAACAACTGCCCAATCCGCCCAGAGGCATACCCCTAAAGTCAGTAAAGCAAAAAAAAGCTTTTCCATCGGTTCTCGATGCTTTAACTTCGAAGTATAAGCATAGTTATCGATATTCAACATAATTTTTCCTATTGTTTTTATTTACTGCGCCCTTTAAAATAACCAAGCCCATAACCGATCACACCGGCGCCGATGGCCGCCTGCAACGCAAATAAAAGACTTTCAATCTCCCCGCTGGCCGGTTCGAAAAGCGGCGTAAACCATGGTTGAAAATCCTTGTCAATCTCAGTAATGGCCTCTTCCGCTTGGCCGTCCGCTCCTCCGAATTCAGCGTTTTTAACGATAAAAAGCGGAAGTACCGCCAGCCCGATTACCAGCAGGATTAAAATGATATTAATTAAAGTTCCGTTTTTTCCGGTTTTGTTTGGTGCAACTCCGATAGCCATCTTCTTCAAACCTCCTTCGATAAGGCTTTTAAATTTACCAACTCTTCCCGGCTGTATTTCATTACTGCATTAAGGATTAATACCGTTAAAATTCCTTCACTGATCGCCAAAGGGATCTGGGTGACGGCAAAGATCCCCATGAATTTCATTAAAGAAGCTGTAAATCCTCCCGCTTCCGCAGGGAAGGCCAATGCCAACTGTACGGCGGTAGTCACATAGGTCAATAAATCGCCGAAGGCTGCTGCAAGAAAAACCGACAGCCACCGGGGACCGTTCATTTTTTTTACCAACTGGTAAGTCCCGAAGGCAACCAATGGTCCGACGATGGCCATTGAAAATGTATTGGCGCCAAGGGTGGTAAGCCCTCCATGGGCCAGTAAAAGCGCTTGAAACATTAAAACAATCAATCCCAACACACTCATGGCGGTGGGGCCGAAGAGGATTGCCCCGAAACCGACTCCGGTCGGATGGGAACAACTCCCGGTGACCGAGGGGATTTTAAGGGCCGAGAGCAGAAAAGTAAATGCTCCGGCCATGGCAAGCAATAGTTTCATCCGGGGATATTTCTTAACGGTTCTTTGGATCGAGAAAAAGCCGATAATTACAAACGGCAAGGAGAGCAAGGTCCAGAAAAGGCTCCATCCCGGTGGCAGAAATCCTTCCATGATATGCATCGCCCTAGCCGGAGTAGCTAATGTAATCGTCAAGGCAGTAGTAAGTATTAAAACCTTCAAATGTTTTTGCAACAAATAGAATACTCCTTTCAAATAAAAAATTTGTGACTTAAAATAAGACATAAAACAAAGCCCTTGCCACAAATCGGAAGGGCTTAACTAAAAATCGGCACTGGGCCGCCACCCCCTTCCCACCGAAGGAATATGTGCTGTTAGCTATCAGGCAGGTCTCCTGACTTGTGATTCATCTGGTCCAATCGCCTTCCCGGTCAAACCAGTGGCTGTTGTCTGATTGGAACATCATCACTTACAGTAGCGGGGGCTGTAGCGGATTTACACCGCTTTCCCTTTTCATCCGAAAATTCCGGACACCTGACAAACTGGTGTATTGATATATCAACTTACATATATTACATAACAATATAATTATATCATTTTATAGTGGGATGTCAAAAAATCTCCAAGATTTTCTACTCGATCCAAAACTCCCAAGCGCAAAAATAATCTTCCGGGTGCTCGTCCGGAGGACAAGAGATACACCGAGTCTTAATCCGGGGATCAATAGCTCCGGCGAAACCTTCATACTCCACCAAACCCACTGATTTGCAGGGAAAATCAGGCATGCCTTTTCGTTTACGGGCCGATTGGACGCGGCAATCATTCATTCGGAAAATGATTCTATTGGCGTCCACATCGATAATCTCTTGTTCGTTTAAAAAAGCATAGAGTCTAAGCCCGAGCGCTTCTTTTAAGACCGGAATACCACCGTTCTCCGGCAGGTTAAAAAGTTTTTTGATCCGTTCAGCTTCCAATGCCGTAAACTTCTCCCAAGCGGCAGCGTCCATTTTAATAGCCGCATCCATGCCGTATTCTTTTTCAACAGCCTGAAACCAAAGCCCATCATGGGCCAGCCATCGTTTGGCCATGTCTTCAAGGAGTCGAAGACACTCCTCCGGGGTCTCCAATTTTGCGAGTAATTGATGCCTTGGCATAATAATTCTTTCCCTTCCTTGTTTGATATGGAAGATTTTATAACCTTAACTTTGCTCTATTTCCTTTTTCCCAATACCAAATCAACACCGCGCAAAATACCGCTAATCCCAACGCAATATATTGAGTCAATACCAGTCTGCTGTTGATTTGTCCGGGTTGACGCAGAAAATCCATAAAAAAGCGAACTACGGAATGGGCTAATAATACCCGTACAAATGCATAACCTGGATAATGAGGTTTTGCGGACCACTTTAAGGCCAATGGCAAAATGATTAACGAAGTAAGAATTTCATATAACTGACTGGGATGCGCGGGTCCGGCGGTACCCGGAAAATTCACTCCCCAAGGTAAATTGGTAGGCGGACCGTATAATTCTCCATTAATGAAATTACCCAGCCGGACGAAGATATGCCCAACCGGCAGCGCCGGAGTAACGGCATCCGCCAACTGCCAATATGGAATCCCTGCTTTTTTAGTCAAATAGTATCCGCAAATAAGGGCGGCAATAATGGCTCCATGGGACCCCAAGCCGCCATGATCGGTCCGGATAATCTCCCAGGGATTAGCCTGAAAAAAATCCCATTTACTTATGACATAAGCGAGCCTGGCCCCAGCGAAAATGACGATTATTAATTTTAATAATAAGCCGTCGGTTTTATCGGGTTCAATCCCATAAGCCTGGACATTACGCCGGGTTAACCAATAACTAATTCCGGTCGCGATAGCCACCAATATCCCATACCAATGGACCTGAATCGCTCCCAAACTAAATGCAGTCTGATACATTTGTAAGCCTCTGTTTCCCCATTAGATTGGTTAAAAAATACAATCTTTAGGTCTTAATCTTTTAAGTAATAACTATTATAACCAATCAATCTTAGCGAAATCAATATCGCCTTTTTCATTAACATACTCCGGATCGACATGTACATACTCAACTCGGCCGATGAACATCTCGTGGGAACCGGTCATGACTGAATCCACTACTTTACACTCGATATTCACCGGACAGTCGGCCAAAATCGGCCCATTAACTTTTACGGCCTCGCCCAAGTTCATTTTCGCCTTAGCCAGCTTGTCCTCATCTCGACCGCTGTGACTGCCCAAATAATCGAAGGCTTCTTTTAAACTGTTCGGGACCAGGTTTACCACGAAACAACCGGTTTCTTTTACCATGTGATAAGAATGCCGGGAAGGCACAATTCCTACCATTACCATCGGCGGATCGTAGCTGCAATTACCGCAATAAGCCACAGCTAAAGCATTGTTTTTGCCATCTTTGTCTCTACAGGACACCAAAACCTTTGGTGAGGGCTGCAGGCAGGATTTTTTATTCGCTTCTTTTTTGTACATCGACATCTCTCTCCCCTATTTAAAAAAATAAATCGCATAAGTTCCATGATCGTGCGCGTGCGCGTGCTCGTAATCGTAATCGTAACCTAGTGAAAATTAACCTTTTATTAAATCCTATTTGTAGGAACGAGTACCGCTTTGCTAAGCATGAGCAAGATTTAAAAACAAATATTTGGCCCCGGCAAAACTTGGATTCTCAACTTTTAACCATAATTATTCCTTCCCCCATCCTCTGCAGTACTTCAACCATAATGGCGCATTCTATCCTTTTACGTTGCATCGCGCAGGTAAGTTCATCCGGTTTACCAATGTCGCCATTAGTGAAGTAACTGTTGGCATGGCATCCGCCGGAACAAAAATACTTGGCCCAACAACTCCGGCAGGTTTCTTTACTAAAAATATTAGATCCTTTAAACCGTTTCATTAGATTATGATTGGTAATCCCGGTTTCCAAATTGCCCATCACGAAATCGCATTCCCCAACGAACTGATGGCAGGGATAAAGTTCTCCCCGGGGTGATACAGCCAGGTATTCGGTTCCCGCGCCGCAAGCCGTAGTCCGTTTATAGATACAAGGGCCGCCATAAAGATTCAAATTGAAATGATAAAACCGGAAAGGTTTTCCAAAGGCAAACCTTTCTAAGTACTTTTGGGCCAAAACCTCATACTCTTGCAAGATTCGGGGTAAATGTTCTTTGGTAATGGTTGCCGCCCCAATTTCTCCAACCGCCGGTTCAATGGATATCTCCTTAAAGCCCAAATCAGCCAAGTGCAACACGTCATTAGCAAAGTCCAAATTTTTAGCGGTATAGGTACCCCGAATGTAATATTCTTTCGAACCCCGTTCACTAATTAATTTTTGGGCCATTGGAAGGATTCGCTCATAAGATCCTTTACCACCGGAATAATACCGGATCCCGTCGTGAACTTTGTGGCGACCGTCAATACTAATCACAACATTATCGATGTTTTGATTAATATAATCGATAATACTATCATTAAGCAACGTGCCGTTGGTTGTTATCGTGAAATGAAGCCGTTTGCCGGAAGTTTTCTCAAGCTCCCGCCCATATGATACAGCCGTTTTAACCGTCTCAAAGTTCAGCAAAGGCTCCCCGCCGAAAAAGTCGATCTCTAATTCATGGCGCTCCGCATTTCGGACTAAAAAATCAATTGCTTTAACTGCAATCTCACTGGACATCAGGCTTCTTCCGTCGTGATAGTCTCCTTTAGCGGCAAAACAATATTCACACCGCAAATTGCAGTCGTGAGCAACATGCAGACAAAGCGCCTTTAATCCTTTAGGTTGGGCAACAATATCCGAAACTTGGTCCCAAGCTATTTCTGGTGAGTATAATAGGTTTTGAGCTATCAGCGATTTAATCTCGAGATAGGCTTCATGAATTGTTTCCCATGGATAATCAGGATCGAACCGCTCGTGCAGATCGCCTTCATATGGCGGTTTATTAGGATATTCTTTTAAAATCCGATGGACGACTTCCTCGACCAAATGAATACTGCCGCTATTTACATCCAAAGCAATGAAAAGATTATTTAAGCTAAATGTATGAACCAATGATACTGCCTTCCTTTTTAAAAATATTTACAGGCTTATACCAGCCTAATCCCTTCTCCAACCATCGGGGTTAAACAGGCTTCACCAAAAATTTTCTTTATTTCATTAACTGCATTCTCGCCGGTACAATGTAACGGAATTACCTTTTTTACTCCAAAGTCAAGTAAAGACTGAACTGTTTTGTTTAAGCGTGAAACCTCCGCCCCCTCCAGATGCATCCCTCCGATCACAGCCGCTATCTCTTTCTCCGGAAACAACTCCGCCGCATAATGCAGACAATTGACCACCCCCGGATGACCGCAGCCTAAGAAGAGATAGAGCTTTCCTTCCTCTTTGATAATTAACATCTGTTCATCGATGATCCGGTCATGAACAAATCCCGCGGGACTTTCGGTCTCAAAATAAACCGGGACATCCTCAAAATCGGTTTTTCGGGGTATCTCTCCCGAAATTAAAATCCCGTCGGCAATTAAGTATGGCTTGGTATTAAAAACAACCTCGTTCTTTTCCACCCCAACCGAACTAGAATTCCAAGGAATTCCCACATCTACCGGTTTGTTTTCTTTTCGGACATATCGCTTCCGAAAAGCATCCGGATGAATGAAAATCTTAGCCTGAGGGTTCAAATACTCCTTAAACTCTAAAAATCCTCCTGTATGATCATAATGGCCGTGACTAAAGATTACCAAATCGGTGTCTTCCAACCGAACTCCCATGGCTTTGGCGTTATGAGAAAAGACACCTGACTGACCGGTATCAAAGAGAATCCTAGTCTGGTCCAATTCAATCCAAAGGGAAAGACCGTGTTCAGCCAAAAGTCCTCGCTTTCGGACTCGGTTTTCGGTTAAGATTTGAAATTCAAGCATAACCCCGTGCTCCTTTTCCAACAATAAGTGAAAGAAAATTCGCGTTCCATTCTATATTAGTATTATTATGGGCATATGTCAATTAATGTTTCAGTGATTTTACAATGTCAGTAATATTCTCCGGATAATAAGAAAAAATATCTACATTATTAGAACAAGTAAATAAATTAAACTTATCTATCAAATATCAAGAATTACTTAAAAAGCCGGAGGCTATGATGAGTAAATATTACTTTCTATTTGCCGTTTTTGTCATTATTGCACTTGCACTCGGTATTTATTTCATAAAATTAGATCCGCCAAGACCCCTTCCTTACCCCTCCCGAAAAAAACAACCTACTACTGAGATTGTTAAAACAGACCGACCATTTTCCTATGACATTTTCGAAAGTAATTTAAAAAGTCTGCAAGAAGCTTACCCGGAGCAAGTTGAAACCTCAATTATCGGCCACAGCGTTTTAGGAAGAAAACTATGGTTGATTCGACTGGGTACAGGTAGCTCAAAGCTTTTAATAACCGGAATATTTCACGGTCGGGAATGGATGACCGGAATGTTGGTAATGAAAATGGCCGAAAAGTATGCCAAAGCGGCAAAGAACAAGCAACCGATCGGACCCTTCCAAACGGACCGTTTGTTTAAAAGTGGTTCAATTCTTTTAGTTCCAATGGTTAATCCTGATGGAGTTGAGATTGTACTTCGCGGGATTAAAGGAATTCCAAATCACGTTTTACTAAAAAAGGCCAACGTTAACAGTAAAGACTTTACCCGCTGGAAGACCAATGCCAGAGGAGTCAACCTGAACATTCAATTTCGGGCAGACTGGGACCGGGCAATTAGTCTTAATCAACCCCACTATGAAAAATATAAAGGACCCCGTCCGGAAAGCGAACCCGAGAGCCGTGCCCTCGCCAATCTGGTACGCAAAGAAAAACCCGCTGCCGTGATTAGCTATCACTCCAGCGGGGAAGTTATTTACTGGCAATATGGTCAATTCGGAAAACTGTTAAATCGGGACTTTGAATTAGCCAAAGGTATCGGTCATTTAACCGGCTACCGGCTGGCCAAAGAGCCCCGGATTGAATCCCACGGTGGTTTTAAGGATTGGTTTATCAAGAAATACCGTCGTCCCGGTTTTACCGTGGAAATTGGCAAACCCATAGCTGACCGGCCACTACCGCTAAGTTGGTTTACAAAGATCTGGCAGGAAAATCGTCAGGTCCCATTATATGTTTTGGACAAGCTGACAGAGTAACTATTCTGTTTTATTCTACTGTCTTCCGACTTATGTATTCCGGCTCCTGCTTTTTATATTGAAACAGTAGATTCAGTGGTAATATACTCAAGCTCTGCCACACCGACATCCAAATGGTGCGCAGCTTCCAAAAGAAGCTTTTTTAGATTATTATTCACTTCCGCTTGGGCCATTGCCCTAAGCCTTACTGCGTTTTGTTTCGAATTTTCAACCGCATCCGCTACTTGTTTGGATGACATTAACATTTACCTCCTACGACAAGAGTGTTTTCGCTTGAACCAATGAGTTAATACCCATTTCAATGTTTGCCGCACCTAAAGTGGCAGTTTGACGATTCATGGCACAAAGCATTGTATTGGCTTCCGTCCGAAGCATATTGGCGCTTTGAGTACAGCTATCGATGCATTCCTGAACCTCCTGCGAAGTTGCCATCATCAATCACCTCCGGGGATATTATCCCCTGATAGGCTTGATTTCAACCCTTATTTTAATATTATCTTATGACAAACAAAAAAAGAGCCATAGCTCCTCTTTAAAAACAAAATATAAACTAAATTACTTTATGAACTGACATTTGCTCGGTTCTACCATCTTTTTTACACCGGTGTAACGGTTAATGCATAAACTCTTTTTAGTCTTTACGATCAACCCGTCTGATGTTTCTAAAACATCAATCTCGGTAGAGTAAAGCTCACTCGGGTTGAACAACAAATTCCGACCTCTCCTGGGAAGTGGTAATTCTTTGGCAATATACATCTTATTCACCTTCAGCCTTTTTAAAAATAATCGGGAACTCAAGTTCTAGTTGGTCACGGTAATCCCTCATTTTTTGATGAAAGAGTTTATTCAACTTGTCATCATATTGAATCGGGACTCTAGACTCGAAAACCAAGATCGCGGCTATTTTTCGCCTGGTCATATAAACGGGACAACAGGCGTAAAACTTGACATCAAGTAATTTATCAATTTGATGTGCGGCCAGGTTCAATGATTTAAGATTGGGGTTAAAGTCCTTTGCGATACAGACCGAGCCTTCCGTAAAACATTTTCCTATCAAACCCTCGGTCTTGGGATAAACCTCAAAGGTCAGTCCGGTTTCATGCTGTTGACCGAATTCCTTAATTTTATTCTCATAAAACGTAGTCTTGGCTTTTATGATTCCCAAGGTAATAATTTCTAAACATACATTAAATAAGTTCCGACAGGGTAGATAAACCTTGACTTCAATGCTTTTGATATTTTTTTTCTGTAATCTAACAATACTGCGATCATCTTTAATTATATTTCGCTCTTCCGCTTTTATTGCCTGGCCAATTCTATCTAATGACACCAGCTTATGTACTTTTAAATAATTCAAGGAATACTTGAAAAGCTGGTCTCGTTTGATGTTTAACCGGATAATCCGCCAGCCAATGGCACCTTGCAATAATACCGCCAATAAGCCTAGAACAAATCTAATCGTAAAGTTAACATTTCGAGGTAATTTAAAAGCGCCTGTTATGACTTGAAAATTTGTCTCGTCCTTGGTAAAGAAGGTAACGATTGCCGGTAAAGATACAAAAATAAAATTCTTGAGATATAACCAACTGGTTTTCCTTTGTTTGATCATCTTAACCCGGCCACTTCCAAAAGAATATTACCTGTAGCCGGACAAAGGTAACACAATAATAAAAATGTTACTAATTTATGTATATCATTCATGTTGGAAAATGGCAAAATTGTTCACCTCAGAAAATTCTAGGTAACGATAAAAACTAATTCGTTCTCCTCATTGAATTTCCTGCTTCTTTCCAGTAAATTTTTTCCTCAATATAAAATTTACGGAAACATCGCTTTTCTCATAGTGCTTTTCATCAATAAAAAAACCGCTATGTGATATTTTCACTCCAGCGGTTTTTCCTGTTCTCTAATGGGGCAAAGACCAAACTTAATATCAGAATATGGTGATGTTTTTGAGAATAATTAAACCTCTTTTATTTCTGCTGAACCTTATCCCCAACTGTGATACCAAATTCGGAACTTAACTTTTTTTGAACTGTACAAGTAGCTGATTTTTCCTTTACTTCGGTAACCACGACCTCGGCTACTGGTTCGGTTACTTCATCAATGACTTCGCCGGTATCGGGGTCTTTAACCACTTCCAGTACATGCTGGACTACGAAGACCATTCCGGTTTTGATCCCTGATTCCAAACCGATATTGATAATAACCCGGTTGCCACCAGCATAAGCCACTGTGCCGGTAAGTTTAATCGGTTGGGCCGGTCCGCTGGCGTATGCTTTTTCTCCCAATTGTTTGGCTACCGAAGCAACCGCTTCGCGTGTCGCAATTCCCAAGTCGGTCTTGCGGAATTCATCGCTGCCGAAAGCGATGGCGCTCCATTTATGGACGACTGAAACATTGTTACTGCTTTTATTGCCCTTACCGGTTACGCTGGAAATTATCTCGGCGCTGCCGGTATCGACCAAACGGGCGTCAATCGCCACGTTGGCTTTGGTACTCTTTAATCCCATACCGATGCCTTTTTTAAGGCTGATACCGCCGACTTCGGTACTTTTGAAACTAAATTCGGTAACCCGTCCCATGACCAGATATTGCACACCCAAAATCTTCCCGATTTTGGCGGCACTGTTGTTGTCAACCCGACCACTGGTTCCGAAATTTTGCTCATTCAATACTTTATCAATTTGTTCCCGTTCAATCAGCCGGAACTTTCCGGTCTTTAACAGTTCGGTAACCATCTCATCGGATATCCCCTTACCGACATCCCAATTATTACCCCACCAGCGGTCTTTAATCGAACCGTCGTCAAAAGGCAATACTGCAATTTTATATAACGCTGCGGCCTCAAGTGTAGGTAATGTTAGCAAACTTACGATCAGAATGGCAATTAAAACTAAAAAACTTATGCGATTCAAGTTAATAACCTCCTTTTTATCATTGCCTTGCAAATAACAATCCAAATAGTCCCTATATGGGATTTTCAGACAGTACCAAAGAAATACATTTTACAGCTAACAGAAAACTTCTAACTTCTTCAGCCTTAGTTTATATGCCACAGTTATATTTCTACTTAAACTTTACATTCCAGGAATGTTTATCGGCAAATCTAGCTTTTGGTATCCGGCCGGGACTTCAAATAATGAATCTCGTTGGTTGCCCACTTTAACATTTTTATACTCGATAACCGACGTAACCTTTCCTTTAGTGTTTTTACTCTCTATTTTGACAGCGTAACCCAACTTATCGGAGACCCATTGGGTTAAAATTCCATATTTTTTATTTTTGTATGTATACTGAACTACTTTGCATGCAAATCCGTTCACAGTCTCATTCCCGAGGTTGGCTGTTTCATATTCGAATTCAGGATTGGGTTGGTTGGGGTCAAACATCATCTTTGCTTCCAGGTACTGATTATCCGGTAACAGCGTCCAATTAACTTTCTTATCCAGACGCAAAATGGTGATGGTGGTTTCATCGTCGGCGGTTATTTCCTGACGGATTTTATCGGTTCCTTTTACAAAAATTTTACCTAAGATTGTTTTACCTTTAGCGTCGGTGATGACCATATCTGCTGAAAACTGGGGGACTGCGGCCAAGATACTACTAAAACAGCTAATTACCAAAACTAACACTAACCCTAATGAATATAAAAATTTACGCATGAATGAATAAAGCCCCCTTTTCAAAATTGAATGATAATATTAACATTATACAAATATATTCTAACCATTTACTAACCAATCCTTAAATTAATAACAAAATATAATACTTAAAAATCAACTATATTTTTAGAAATTCCAACTCTCACCTCCCATCTTCATATTTCCCTTTTCGGTAATCAATTATAATTTCATTATACCTGCAGTTTCATTTTTTTCAAAAACATAAATGGAAATAATGGGCAACAAATATCCTGATTTACCCTTGCTTGCCAAATAAAAAAACCGACCCAAATAAATTGGGCCAGCATTATTATTCAGTCAGACCAGCGCATATAATCGATCCCCGGATCCACATCCGGTTCCTCGGCAAAACCATCCGCCTTCTTCTTTGCCTTCTTTCCTTCTCCAACTTTATTCTGTAAAGGTTCCTTGATCTCCATTATGTCTTCTAAATCTTGTAAATCCTGAGGGTCCATTTCTTCTCCGGCCCTTTTCTTCATTGGATTTCACCTCCTAACGGAGGTAGTATTCTGATAAAACAAGCTTTCTATGAATAAATCCTCAAATTTTATAAGTCTTCTCTATTGTATGAATTGCCCTTAATAAAAAATCATTTACCGGAGTACTCACCCCATGCTCTCTTCCTAACTTTGCCACAGTTCCCGCAAAGATCTCTACCTCGGTTTTTCGCCCCGCCTCCACATCTTGGAGCATCGAGGTCTTCCCCTCCGGCCCTAAAGTGTCGATTACCTTCTTACAATTAAGGAGATCCTCTTCAGAGAGTCCAATTCCTAACTTGCGGGAGATTAAGATCACCTCACGAGAGGCCATTTCCATTAATTCCTGGGCTTCTCCAATTCTCTGAAATACACCATATGGCGCTTTTAAAACTGCTGAAACCTGGTTAATCCCAACATTCATCATAAACTTCCACCAAAGCTCTTTAAGCATATTCTCGGGAATCAGATAAGGAACCTTCGCCCGATCGAAGAGTTCTTTGACCTCATTTACCTTTACCGAATATTCCGGATTAGACTTTTCGCCAAAAACGATCTTTCCGATCTTGGTGAAGCTGGTTTTAGTCCCTTTCCGAACAGCATCAGTACCGACAACAAAGGAGTATAGCAATTTCTCCATTCCAAATCGGTTGCCAACCAATTCCTCACTGGTAATCCCATTTAATAAAGAAAGGATAATCGTCTGTTCTCCTACAAAATTACTAATTGCTCGAATACTCTCTTCCAATTGATGTTGTTTAACAGCAATCAAAATTAAATCTGCCGGCTCTTGGTGAGCCTCCGGACTAATATAACGAAAGGGATAATCTTTTCCATTGACGAAGACACCCTCCCGGCGATATCTTTCAATTCTTTCTTGATCCGCGATCACATTCACCATATCAGGATCGTTTTCAAAAAGCTTGGCTGCATATGTACTGCCGATTGCACCTAAATCGGAGATGTATATTTTTTTAATGGCTTTCATAACTAAATCCTCATTCTCTTCACTTTTTTAGCCTTAAGTTATGCTATTATTAAAACGCAAGACTTAATCCGATTTTTTACTCAGCCCTTTCAATCGCTTGTCCCTCTTTCATATTACCGGTCTCGGAATGACTTTTCTTATTCCTTCCGTACAAAACTGCGGCGATAATCGAAGTCAACGGAATTACCATAATCATCCCGATACTACCGGATAACGCTCTAACCACTTCAGAAGCAATCATATCCAAATTAAAAATTTTCAATAAGGTTTCTTTATAAGCCATAAAAATCAATATCAACTGAAGCGAACTCCCGGTATAAGCTAAAATTAGAGTATTGGCCATTGTTCCCATAATATCCCGCCCGACATTCATTCCTGACTGAAATAATCGCCAGATTTTTAAATCCGGGCAAACCCGTTTTACTTCCTCTACTGCCGATGCAATCGACATACTGACATCCATCGAGGCTCCCAGTGCGCCAATAATAATCCCGGAAAAAAGCAATCCCTGAATATCCAGTTTAGCTGCTTGCGGTATATATAATAACATTGCCGCTTCCTCGGTCCCAAAACCGGTAAGGTGGGCCGCTTTTCCTACTATAAATGCTAGTAACCCTGACACGGCCACTCCACCCAACGTACCGGAAATGGCGGTAATACTTTTTAGAGAACGGCCTCCTACAACCAGCAGAGTTATTATAGTTGCAATAATAGCGATTACTGCTGTTAAAAAAAGCGGATTATATCCATGCAAAAATCCGGGCAACAAGACACCCCATACCAAAACCATAGTTAACAAAAGCGCACAAAGGGCTTTGGCCCCCTTTCGCCATCCTATCGCTAAAATCAAAACAACAAAAACCATTAATAATAAATACAATTCATCCTGTCGAAGGTGGTCCGCTATGTATGCCTCTTTAATTTTTTTCCCTTTTTGGTCCAACTCCAACGCGACAATAACGTTGTCACCATTTCCAACTTTTATATTATATACCGGATTATCGGTCTGATAGTTTATAACAGCAACTTCTTTTCCTTTATATTTTCCGGAAGTAATCTTTACTTTCAAAATTTGATTCATTGTCGGCTGCTGAGAAAGAGGGTCGATAGTTTCATCTTCCGAAATTATCTCCACAACCTTACCTTTTACCAATACTTCAGGGATATGGGTCTCTGTCATAGTATTTTCATTATTAATTAATACATCGGATGAAGGGGTTTCTTCGGATCCTATTACAATGTTTACCCCACCAAAAACAAGTATCCCAATAATCGCAATAGTCGCAAAACGCTTCAGTAAAGAAATCCTCATTGCTACCTCCTGGTTATTTATCTATTTTAAATTGTTCGCGTTTCATTTCCCATTCCCTTCTATGATTTTATTAGATTAGGCGGTTTCATAATTCATAAATATCTCATCTGATGAGCATAGAAAATCGGTAAAAAAAAGCGACTCTCATAGTCGCCAACCCAACAATATTAACTAAAACAAAGCTAATTCAATCATTATCATATCATCTGTAAAAAAATAACAAATATAACCCCGCAAAAGAAATAAAAAATAGTACTATGGTTGGTGTTTTTATTATTAGAGGAAGGTATTAATTCATCAGCGCAGATATAAATCATTAAACCGGCGGTGGCCCCAATAATCAGACCGACAAACTCAAGGGGGATGTTTTTATAAATATTATGGGCAATGACGAAACCAATAACCACCGGAAATGCTGTTGCCGCTGAAACCAAAAAAGATTTCAAACGTTTACCGGTGGAATGATAAAATGGAGCAGAGGTGCAAATTCCTTCCGGAATGTCATGAATTGCTATTGCTAAAGCAATCGCTATCCCGGTTTTCATATCAGTGACCGTACCAATAGCCATTGCCATTCCTTCAGGTAAGTTATGAATACTAATCCCGATTATTAGATATAATGCTGTCTTCTGTAAATCACACCCTTGTTCTTGAGAACAAAGTTCAGGGTGGATATGAGGTAACAGCCGATCGGTAAGATACATTAATAAGGCGCCGATAATGATTCCGGCAATACAGATCCATTCATTACTAAATTGAATACTCTCCGGTATTAACTCTAAAAAAGAGATGGCGAGCATTACTCCTGCCGCAAATGAAAGCATATCGTACATAAATTTATCACTAGGACGTTTCAAAACTCCAATTAGGGAACCTATTATTGGACCAAGTACTGAAATGATTAAAATTGTCAAAATCGGTTCCATAAACAACCACCTTTTTGAATTACTTTCAATTATTTAATTATCTTTCCCTATTTTCAAAAAGCCTTACGCGCTAAGGAGTTACAGTATTTTCATTAAAACAAAAAAACCATCTTTCTTCTCCATTATAAATCAATTCTACCGCATTAGGTTTTAAGATTCCGTTACAATTAAGAAAAAAGGTGGATTTACCTGACTTTGTCATAACTGTTTTCAAAGGATTAAAGAACAATCATCATGATTTTTGATTATACTATACCAACAACAAAAAGAGGTGACTTTAATGGCGCGAGCATGTCCACCGAATAACTTTGCATATATCATACAGACCGGCGATACTTTTTATAGTTTAGCACAACGATACGGGACTAGTGTTCCTGCGCTGGTCTCAGCTAACCCATTAGTAAACTTTAATAATCTTCAAATCGGTCAAACAGTTTGTATCCCACGCCAATCAATTTTCCCGGCATGTCCGGAGGGGAATTTCTATTCCATTAAACCTGGGGATACCTTATATTCAATAGCCCGTTTCTATAATGTTTCTTTGGATGATCTATTGGAAGCAAATCCGGGAATTGATCCAAACCGGCTTCAAGTAGGTCAAACAATTTGTATCCCACTTGCCACACCTCCGGTAACGTGCCCTCAAAATTCATTTGTTTATTTGATTCAAGCCGGAGATACCTTTTACCGCTTGGCAAGAAGATATAATATTTCAGTTGATTCTCTAATCAGAGCCAATCCAAATATTGATCCCGATGCTCTACTCATTGGACAAAACATTTGTATACCTAGACAATAAATTACTTCCTTGTTTCTCGTATTTTAATATTATCGCTGTCAAACTAATCAAACGGAGTGATTATTAGTAAACTAATTCTTACTCCGTTTAAATATATATACATTTACTTGTTCTAACATTTTATGATAAAATAGTTTTTGTTGATAAACTATTACTCTTAGATATTAATCCACTTAACTCAATCAAGAAATAAACACATATCACCAAGTATTTAGCAATCATGTATGGTAGTTTGGTATTTTATTAAAAAGTTGAGGTACATAGATGAAATCAAGATTTATTAATATTACTTCACTATTTTTACTACTTTTATCAATAGTAACGAATTGTTTTGCCGAGTCGGATAATCCGGTCGCTTTTCAAAACCCTGCCGCCCTTGATTTAACAGTCGAAGAAAAACGCAGTTTAAGGGTGACGTTTTTAGATGAAATGCTCGTTAAATATGACCAACGTCAAGTTTTTGAACAAATGCTTCAATATATCAACACAAAATCAGCCGAGCTTGAAAAAGACGAAGTGCTGGAATCCCCTGAAGAATTAATTAGAGAAACACTTGAACGCACCCGAGCAGTATATGAAAAAGTTCAACCGTTTGTCGGGAACCAATTTAAAAGAAACTATAACCCTGAGGAAATCGAAGCCAAAATTAATAAATTTGCCTGGTTAAAGGGACCTGCGTTTTTAATCCTCGGAATTCGCGAAAAACATAAGATAGCGCTCTCATTCTTTTATCAACCGAAAAATGAGAGCTTAAAACGGGAATTCTTACATGATGCAGTTCGATATTCCTATCCGGAAATATTGACTACACCGGAAAATGAAGCTTGGTTCGATAGTATGAATGGTGTAATGGAAAGAATGGGGTATAAATTTTTTAAAGTTGAAAAATACGTTACACAAGAAAGCGAATCAAATTAAACCAAACCACAAAAATGAGCTCTATTTAAAAGCTTATCAGATTTTAGACCAAGTAACTCCCTTAAAATCCGATTGTGGTCTGCTTTGTAATAAAGCTTGTTGCGATGGTGGCGAAGATGATCTGGGAATGTATCTTTTCCCCGGGGAAGAATTGATCCTTTCCGAATCATCGCATTTTAGGATTTTGCCAACCGATATCTTACTAGAAAACGACAGTAATATTCTATTAGCCAATTGCGACGGTAAATGTGACCGTAAATTTAGACCTTTATCCTGCCGTATTTTTCCATTAACTCCATACCTAACTTACCAGGACATCCTTACGGTGGATTTGGACATTAGAGCCGCCGGTATTTGTCCTCTGATAAACGGCAAAAAATCACCTCCGATCCATCCTGATTTTATCCGGGCAGTCCGAAAGGCAGTTCGTTTATTATCCAAAGACCCGGAAATACTCAATTTTATTGAAAAACTATCCCGGATTCTAGATGAATATGCTCAACTACCGGATTTATTTTAGATTTTGATTAATGACAGGTTTTATTTTATTAATAGAACGAAATTTAATGTATTAATTTTATAAGGAGATTACTATGATTAATGTTTTTATTGTAGATGATCACCCTTTTATACGAGAAGGATTAAAAACTTTTTTAAATAACAAAAACGAAATAACCGTAATCGGTGAAGCTGGTGATGGCAGTACCGCTTTAACGGAGATCAAAAAACTTCAACCCGATGTAGCCGTTATTGATCTCCATTTACCTGGAATTGGCGGGATTGAACTAACCCGAGAACTAAAACAGACCGGTTTGAATATTCAAATAATTATTCTGTCAAGTTTCTGCGAAGATGAAGAAATCATCGAAGCCATTGAAGCGGGAGCGCTTAGTTATGTGATGAAGGATTCTCCTCCTCAAAAATTAGCTGAAGCGATATTAGCCTCCAAAAACGGGGAACCGGTTTTACACCCTCTAATTACCAAAAAGCTAATGCAAAAGGTTAGCCAATCTAGCCAATTGATTGAACCATTAACAGCAAAGGAAAAAGAAGTGTTAATTCAATTAGTAAAAGGAAACGCAAATAAGGAGATAGCTTCGTTATTATCCATCTCCGACGCCACTGTTAAAACTCATGTTAGTAATATTCTACGAAAGTTGGATGTTAACGACCGAACCCAGGCTGTTATAAAAGCGATTGAACTGAAACTTGTTTAACGGTGAGTTTAATGAAAATAATTCAAAGTAAAAACATTATCAAAGATGCCATAAATGGTGGTTTAATAGGGGTAGGGATTTCCTCCGCTATTCTACTAATCAGTAATGGTTTCACATTGAATCCGATATTTTGGATTAGTAATATTATTTTCGGATTTTTGGTAGGCTTTTTAATTACTGCGGGAAATGCTCTTGTTTTTAATGCATTTCTTAAGTTTTTCCCTGATCATAATTTACCTCTTTTCCCTTTACTGCTAATCATATATTTTGTAAGTGTCATTGTTTTTTACAGTTTTTCCTCTCTATGTAATATTTTTATTGTCGTCATCTCACCCCAGGAAATCTCACCCCAGGAAATTTTTTTTGTCAGTTTGGGAGTAGGTATCTCCTGTGTAATTACTTCCTTTTTTTTCATTTTTACCGAGGAAAAAATAGAATTGTTACGATTAGAGAAAGAAAATCGCAAACTTGCTGTAATTGGAGAAAGAAACAGGATTGCCCGGGAGCTGCACGACTCTGTATCTCAAAACTTATATGGAATTAACCTAAGTCTTAATAATTTGGATCATGTTTTATCGGAAAATCCGAAAGAAGCCCGGAAAATTACCAAATTAATTTTGGGAATGGTTGAAGAAGTTCAGAGAGAAATGAGGTTAATGATTTATGAATTAAAACCGAATGCCTTGTCTGAAAAAGGTTTTTTGGAAGCAATTAAAGATTTAGTGAATCTATTCAAAATTCGTTATAATATAAATATTAGATGTCAAATCAACGGGAATGAAGATTTTCTAGATGACCAAAAACAACTAACTTGTTATAGGATTCTTCAAGAGTCGCTAAATAATATTATAAAACATGCTGGGGCAACCAAAGTAATTGTAATTCTAAAGTTTTCTGAAAAAGAAAATATACTTACTGTACAGGACAATGGGAAGGGCATTTTAACTACTGAAATCGATAAAAATAAACATTTAGGAATCAAAGGTATGAAAGAACGTGTGGAGCAAATTAAAGGTACCTTTGAAATCCTTTCATCCCCCGGAAAAGGAACAACTGTTTGCGTTAAGTTTTAGAAAATGTTTAAAGGAAATTTTATGAAAATACTACCAAGTAAAATTATACTCAAGGATGCTAAAAACGGCGGTTTAATCGGTGTTGGAATTTGTATTACTCAAGTACTAATGGGTTACGAATTCACATTAGATCCATTATTTTGGATTTATAGTATTACTTTCGGATTCTTAGCCGGATTTTTAATGATAGTAGGAAATCTTTTCGTTATGAACATATTTTTTAAGTTATTCCCTAAACACAATATACTACTCTTTTTTCCTCTTTTATTGATTGTATCTTTTATAAGTATTTCTATTTTCTATTGTTTTACCTTATTATTTAATATTGTTTTTTTATTTATTCTACCGGAAGACATTCTAAGTGCAAGTGTAGGAGTAGGTATTATTTATGTAATTATTTCATTTTTTTTAGTTTATTCCCGGGAAAAAGAAGAATTATTGCGTTTGGAAAGAGGAAACCGAAAACTTGCTGTAATCGAAGAAAGAAACCGGATCGCCCGCGAATTGCACGACTCAGTCTCCCAAAATTTGTTTGGAATTAACTTAAATCTTAATAATTTAGATTATATCTTGCCGAATGACTTAAAAGAAGCACGGAAAATAAACAAACTAACACTTGGAATGATTGAAGAGGTCCAACGGGAAATGAAATTAATGATTTACGAATTAAAACCGAATGCCCTCTCAGAAAAAGGTTTTTTGGAAGCAATCAAAAACTTAATTAATCTATTCCGACTTCGATATAACCTACAAATCAAATACCAAATCAACGGAAATGAAGAATTTCTTGATGACCAAAAACAGTTTACCTTTTACCGGGTGCTTCAGGAATCCCTTAATAATATTGTAAAACATGCCGAAGCGACCAAAGTAATTGTAATTCTGAAGATATCTAAAAAAGAAAGCATACTGACTGTACGTGACAATGGGAAGGGCATTTTAACTACTGAAATCGATAAAAATGAACATTTAGGAATCAAAGGTATGAAAGAACGTGTAGAGCAAATGAATGGAGCCTTTGAGATCCATTCAATCCCCGGAAATGGAACGACCATAAATGTAAAAATATAATTAATTAATCGGCCTCATTATCATTTCCCTCAATCGCCTCATTTTTATTTATACTTCAAGAATACTTCTTTTTTTACTTGTATTAGAAATCCTTTGCCTTTTCAAAATAATAGAAATCTTCTCTGTATAAGCAGTTCGTTAAAATTATTTTGTAAAGGACAATCCCCCAAAAGTATGATTAAAACTCCCCTTTTTTTCTTATTAAAAATCAAACCTTTGGCAGATGTAATCTCCGGAGAAATAATGTATTATTCGAGGGAATGGATTTTTATTTAAGCGAACTATTCTCTTATTGGAGGTATCACATAATTATGAACGTTTTAGAACCAAAAATTCAGACAGTTAAACCAATCTTAAAATTTTGGAAAACATTGTTAATTGCCTTACCCGTATTATTGTTATCATTCTTATTGTTAAGCGAAGGTATTGATTTTGAAAATAATCCAATATACTCAATCTCAGTAATAATCGCTTACCTTTTTATTAATACCATCTTTATACTAATGGTTTATTCCGAAAAAGTAGATAAATATCGTTCAATTTTATTTGTAACTCTTTCAGTTTGTTTTGTGGTCGCATTTATCCCAAGTTTAATAGAATTTCGCGGTAGTATTTTTATAACTCCTGAAGATGCAATTAAAGGGAACGTTTCTTTTTGTCACCTTGTAACACCATTTATGCTGATACCAGCAATTTTAAATCGAACAATAATTTTTCCAAGCACTATGTTGGGAGGATTTGCACCCATTGGAACTATGATTGTAATCTGGTTGCTAGCTTCCTTGACTTTAGGAAGAGGATTTTGCAGCTGGGGCTGTTTTTACGGTGGGTTGGAAGATGGTTTTTCCCGGTTGTTAAAAAAACCTGTTCTTAAAAAGTTAAATCCTAAATGGCGGTATTTTTCTTATGCCGTATTATTAGGAGCTGCCCTACTCTCGTTGGCAAGTTTGTCTCCGGTTTACTGTGATTGGTTATGTCCTTTTAAAGCAATCACCGAATTCGTCAGGATCGATTCAATTGTAATATTAATTCAAACCGTTATTTTCCTGACTTTGTTCATTGGTCTGGTTATTTTATTACCGATACTTACTAAAAAAAGAACTCAATGCGCTTTCCTATGCCCCTTTGGAGCGTTCCAATCTTTTACTAATAAAGTTGACCCTTTTGAAATCAGGATTAATCAGGATCAATGTTCCAACTGTAAACGATGTATCGAAATCTGTCCGACTTTTTCAATGGATGAGTCCTCTATCCAAAAAGGAAAAGCCAATTTATCCTGTACTAAATGCGGTAAATGTATTGACCATTGTCCCCAAAAAGTCATTTCACTGGAGATAAAAAGCGCTTCTTCTTCTAAAAAAGGCGGAATCAGATTATTCTTCCTTTACCCGGCTTTTATCTTTTTGATTACAATCGGCAGCGGGTTTATGATAGACGCTATTTTCCGAATTTTATTACTACTTACAACAGGGAAAATCATTCAATAAGAGTTTTTTGGGAGGTGAATTAATTTGAAAAGCTTACGTTCAATCTGGGGATATTTTCAGGCAACAACAGTATTACCTATTATACTAATTACTTTTGTTGGGTTGGATTTCTGGGCCGAAAGTCTTGTCGCCATTACCGGACTGAAAGTTTCCCCCTGGTATACGGGTGGTGAAGTAATACAGACTATTAATCATGGAAGTTATCATACTTTAATTCATGAACAGGTTTTTAAAGGTTTATTATGGGAACGCCGGAAAGGTTTTATCCAAGTCGCTTGGAAAACAGATGAAAAAAACCTCCCTGAATTGATTGAGGAGGAGTTCGATTATGATCGGAATGGCGCTGTGGATTTTCGAATCAAGCTAAATACAAAGACCAATAATGCTAACTTGGTGCCTTATAATCAATATGTTCTATCGTTAACCGATTTTTATGATTTAAAAAACGAGAAGATAGTTCGGGTGGCATTAAAAAATAGTAATAAATGATAATCATTAAAATTAGGAGGAATATAAAAATGTCGAATATCATGAAACGCAGAAAAAAGCATTCATCTTTTTATTTAAAAATCTTTTTAGCTGGAATTTTATTATTCGGTTTGACAAAAATATCCGATTCTCAGGTTAGAGCGGCTCAAACCGATTTAACCAATGTTAAACAAGAAATTAGCGATTTAGATCAAGGAAAACAGTTATTTTCCCAAGGAAGAAATATGGTTTATAATTCGGAGGCCTCATTACAGGAGATTATTGCGATTCTTAATAATTCTAAAGATGTTTTCACTAAATTGCCGGATGGCTTCGACAAATACTACTGGCTTGCCCAAGTGGAATTTATAATAGCGGAAGCAGCGGAAAATTCCGGAGACAAAACACAAGCAGCCGACAGATTTACCGAAAGCAATAATTTCATTCGCAAGGCGCTTAGTTTTAAACCAAAATCAAGTGACGCCAATCGGTTACTAGGTGATACGATTATGCGGTTAACTGATTATAAAGGCGGTTTTTACATGATATCCCAGGGACCGCAAGCTTTTAAACTGTTCAATCACGCTATCAAATTGGATCCAAAGAATTATACAGCCATGAATTCTTTAAGTGTTTACTATTTATACGCCCCGGCAATCGGCGGCGGCAGCGTCGATAAAGCTATTGAATTCTTACAAAAGGCCCTGGAAAGTAAAGACGTATTCGACAATTTTATTTCAAACGTCTGGCTTGGTAAAGCTTTTCAAATGAAGAAGAACAAATCCAAAGCGATGGAGTTTTACAATAAAGCCATATTGATCTATCCAAACAGTTCTCTAGTGAAAGGGTTCCTAAAAGAATTAGATCTGATTTAATAATTTTCCAATAACGGTTTTGAAATGTGAGGTTTTAGAAATGAATAAATTACTTAAAATGTTCAAAAAAATGTGCCCTATTTTAGGATTAACTTTAATTATGCTAATAACAAATGTTTCAATAGCTAAAGCTGAAATTATTCCAATCTGGCCGTTGGAAGATAATTTACTTGGAGTAGATTATTATTATAATTGGAACACTTCCATCGCTTCTTACATCGGAGCGGCAATCGGTCTGGATAACGCCGAAATATTCAAACATCTTGGGACATCATTCACTTATGACAAAGTCAAATATGATTTCAATTATGGCTTTTGGGTAGTTCATGGAATACCGGGATATCTTGATCAAAAGGGCTTTGAAGGAAACATTGCTTATGCATTTACACCGGACCAAAGTATTTCAGTTTCATTGTTCGGCGGCGAAGTAAGCTCTGATGAACGGGAAGATATAGATGTTAATTTTATTCTTGTAAATTATCACCAGCCGTTATATGATAATGGAAGCTGGAAAGCGGATATCTTTACAGAGTTAACAGCCGGACGCGCTGAAAACTCCAATGCAACATTTTCCGTCGGGAAGCTGATCTTACCGTTAAAGTATAATGATTTCAAGATAATTACTACCCTTGGTTATATTAAGCAGGATGACTTGGTTGAGCCATTTTATGATTTAACCGATTTTGTCCGTGGGTATCCTGAAGAAACCATAATCGGAGATCGTTTGGTTGCAATAACTTTGGAACAGCAATATCCACTATTTCGCTATAAAGAAAGTTCATTTCTAAGCGCTTTAAATGGAGTCGTCTTTATTGATGGTGGCGATGTTCTCGCGCCCGGTGAAAAAACCGATAACATAAGGTTTAATAGTAGTATTGGAGCAGGCGTGGTTCTGTATCTAGTTAGTGCAGATATTGGCTTAGTCGAAACAGTCACTGATAATGGGGATTGGGCCACTCTATTCTATTGTAAAATGGCTTTCTAAATAAGGTATTCACCTAAATTTATATGAGTTGGGGTTGTTCCAGTGATTTTGGAACAACCCCCATTTATTTGATCCTATATAGTTTGTTATTTTAGTAATAGTACCCCCGGCGGCGAAATAACTCACTTAAGAGTAAAATCGTTATTAAGTCCCGAAAATTTCCTCTCCTTCGAAAAGGCCTCCTAAATCCCGGTCGGCCAAAGCCAATCTGGGTTTCAACTACGGTCTCTTCCGAATCAGCCAAAGATTCTTCAAGTTCCGCCAGATCCGGATAAGTCATTAAAAGATTATCATAAGTACAGTCGACCATTCGATCGACTGCATGTTGACTTGGATAAGTCAAATAAGGATCATCCATCTCGCAAATAGTATTTTCAATAATCGGCCTAACTTGATAATAAATATCCGGGAACCTAGCCGGTGATAATCCTGTCGGAGAATTAACGCTCAAAGTAATAAACCTCCCTATCCATTGGCACTGTTGCCATATAGAACTATAATATGTTCCTATAGGCATATAGTGAGGCTCAGGCTGTAGTCAAAAGGCATTTTATAACATTAACTTAGCAGACTATTTGTTAAATGAAAAAAGTAGCCTGGCTTATAGGCTACCTAACAATAATCTATCATTCATTAATTAACTAATTAAAATCTAATCCCTAAAGTTACTAAACCCTCTATGGCCTCTTTGTCGTCAAATTCTTCCCTAACACCAGCTAACCCGATGGCCAAAGGCCCTAATTTAAAACCTAAACCGGCTGTAAGCGCTAAAGGTTCTCCTTTATTAGTATAAGCCCCTAACCTTAAAGCAAAAATATTCCATAAAGCGGTCTGTTCAAAACCAACTCTAATCCGGGTCTGTTCGGGTGTAAAAGGTTCCCGCTCATCGCATTTTTGAATATCACCAGAAAGCAAAGTATTTTTAAAAGGACGATAGGAAACGCCAACCGCATACTCTCGTGGTAAATCTACGGTATCAGACCATTCTACTTCACTGTCAGTGATATAATCAGTTGTTTGACCATCCAATTCAATATCACCGCCGATATTTCTGGCTATAAATCCGAACTTTATTTGATCATTCAACCGGTATAATACACCTAAATCATAAGCCAATCCCTCACCGTCACCATAAGAAGTCTCGCTGGCAATTTTTAATTCATTAATATTGAGCTCAACGAACCCTCCGCCAACTCCGGCTACTACTCTTTTTATATTACACCCAATGGATATTTTTTCTTGAATAGTGGCAGCAATCGTTACGGCTCCATAATTAAAACTTGAAGCACCAACTTCCAAATTTGTATCATCTTTTTCCGTATTTACACTTGACTCGGAATAAAAATTCACTCCCACAAATTTGGTTGTAAGCCCGCCAATCAATCCTAGATTCAAATATCCTCTCCCATCTTCAAAATCATCCGGATTCAACTCTTCGGTATCACTAATATTATCAATCGTGTCTTCGATAAAATCAAACTCTTCCCCCTGGACCCCAATCCCAAACATCAAAGAAGCGAATCTTACTTGAGTGATACCGGCCGGATTCCAGTAAAAGGCCGATTCATCATCAGCAACAGCGGTAAAAGCGCCTCCCATGCCCATTGCCCTAGTGCCTAATCCGATACTGCCATAGGCCGGCAAACAAACAGATAGCAAAATTAAAACCGATAAAATGGATACAAGAATCCTTTTCAAAGCAATCACCTCCGTGTTTTCTATCCATATTATAAACATCGGTTAAACCGATCCGATACTAAACTAATTTTTTCTTTCTACAATTAACCCTAGCAGAGTAATATTAATTTATAGCGACCTAAGTACTATCCCGACCAACACAAAAAAACCCGGCTATCCGGGTTTAGTAAGTCCAAAATAAATTTTAAGTCATTATCTCATTCAAAAACGTAATCGGAATAATCGGAAGTACTTGAGGCGTCTTTTTTATTATGCGGATTGAATAAAATCTTTACTTTTGTAAACGGCCAAAAGATAAGGTCTGCTTTGCCAACCACATTTTTAAGCGGTACAAAACCAACATCCGGGTAACGGCTGTCCCGACTGCCGTTCCGGTTATCACCCAACACAAAAATGGTACCGTTTGGCACTTCAACATTCTCATAATCGGAATCCATTTTTTCTAGGATATATGATTCATCTAAGGATTGATAGTTGACGTATAATTTGGAATCACGAATTGAAACCGAATCGCCGGGTTCCCCAATCACCCTTTTAATAAACTTTTTGGAAGGATCCCCCGGATACTTAAAGACAATTATTTCTCCGGTTTTAGGAGTCCTAAATTTATAGGTAATCTTGTCAACAATTAACCGTTCACCATCTTGCAAGGTTGGATCCATTGAAGTCCCTTTTACTAAAAAAGACTGGGCTACAAAAACCAAAATGAACAGGATTGTGACAACGGCGATAGCAAAAGCTTCAATGTTTTCGCGATATTCGGATTTCTTAATTTCCAACATAGAACGGCCTCCCCTAGTTAGGATATCTAAAGCGAGTTGCGAGAAGCTAGAATTATTAAGTGAAATATAATGGGACTGACGGTTTAACCAGTCCCTATCTCACTTCTAACTACTCACTTCTAAATTATTCCTCGCGCCGTTCTTCGATTCGGGCCGATTTACCGGAACGTCCTCTCAAATAATAAAGTTTTGCCCGGCGTACTTTACCTTTACGTAGGACCTCGATTTTATCCAGCATCGGTGAATGAACCGGAAATGTTCTTTCAACTCCGACACCTCCCGAAATCTTACGTACAGTAAAAGTTTCTTTTAAACCGCCATGACTTTTTCTGGTAACAACACCTTCGTAAACCTGAATCCTTTCTTTGCCGCCCTCAACGACTTTAACATATAACTTTACTGAGTCTCCTGCGCTAAATTGCGGTATATCAGTGCGTAACTGTTCACGCTCAATAGTATCGATAATATTCATTACTTAACCTCCTCTCGGTTTTTACTATTTTGATTTTCACTTAATTGTTTCTCCAAAAACTCTTTCTCCTCTATGGAAAGAGACAGATTTTGTAACAAGTCGGGCCGCCGGATCGCAGTCCGTAATAAAGCTTGTTTTCGACGCCAATCTTCAATTCTAGCATGATGCCCACTGAGTAAGATTTCGGGAACTGTCATCCCCTCATACTCAAACGGTCTGGTATATTGAGGATACTCTAAAACGTTACCGTTAAATGAATCAAATTCCGCTGAAGTTAGCGACCCTAGTGTCCCAGGAATTAGTCTTACCACGGCATCGCTAATAACCATCGCAGCCAGTTCACCACCGGTTAAAACATAATCACCTATGGATAATTCCAGATTGGCCCATTTCCGGATCCGCTCGTCAAAACCTTCATAATGACCGCAGATGAATATCAAATGTTCTTCCGAGGCAAGTTCCTTGGCAATTGGTTGCTTAAATGATTCTCCTTGCGGAGTGAGCAATATCACTTTCGCTGGCGGACTATCTTTTTTAACAGCCTTTAAACAACTAATGATCGGTTCCGGCTTTAAAACCATACCATCGCCGCCGCCATAAGGAACATCGTCAACCGTACGGTGTTTATCGGTAGTATAATCGCGAAAATTCCAAATGCGAAATTCAACTAACCCTTGTTCTTGAGCCCGTTTGAGAATACTACTCTGAAAAGGACCGCTAAACATCTCCGGAAATAACGTCAAGATTTGGAGCAACATGCCTTTACTCCTCCAGCAGACCCAAAAGGGGTTCTACTAACATTCTGGTTTGCTTGAGGTCGATCTCCTTAATAACACTTTTCAAAGCCGGTATCAATGTTTCCCGCGGCCCGTCCTTGACAACATATACATCATTGGCCCCGGTTTCCAAAATGCGGACAATCGCTCCCAGGTACTTTCCATCAGTAGTAAAAACCTTTAAACCTTCAATCTGATCATAATAATACCGACCATCTTGAAGTTCCGGTCTTTCGGAACGGGGAATTAATATTAGACCCCGTCCTAAGGAATTAGCAGCGGTAAGGTCATCTATCCCAAAAAACTTCAATAAAACAAATCCATTAAATTCACGATAACCTTGGATCTTTAATTCACACCATCCAGTGATGTCTTTAAAGAAAACCCGTTGAATTTGACCAAAACGATTTATATTGTCGGTGTGGGGAATCACTTTAACTTCACCCCGGATTCCCTGAGCCTTAATAATCTCACCGACCGAAATTAAATCCTGCTCGTCCATTGTTACCTCATTTATTGCTCAATTCAACGGAAACTTTCTTATTGTCCCGGATAGCGCAGGCTTTCACTACATTGCGGAGGGCTTTAATAATTCGACCCTGCTTTCCAATTACTTTACCCACATCTTCCGTATTAACGGTTATCTCAAGTAAAGTAAGGTTGTTACGCTCCGTTTGTAAAACCCGAACATCTTCTGGGTGATCAACCAAAGCCTTAGTTACCTGTATAACCAAATCTTTCATGGATACACCTCACTCATTTAGGATGAACCAAAAATAACTTCGGTTATATTTTTTGCAAAATATCGATGATTTTACGATTGTTGAAAAAATCATGATAAATTTTTTTGATTCATCCCTTACCGAAAACTTTAGGCAATCACACCAACTTGTTTAAAGAGCCGTTTTACGGTATCGGAGGGTTGAGCTCCTTTTTTCAACCAATCCTGGGCCTTTTCTTTATCAACTACTAGTTCTACCGGGTCGACAATGGGATTATAGTGTCCGATGATTTCAATAAACCTACCATCGCGCGGCGCTCGAGAATCAGCTACCACAACACGGTAAAACGGTCTTTTTTTAGCCCCCATTCGATTTAAACGAATTTTTACCACATTTTCACCTCCTAAACCAATAATATATCCTAAAATTTCGGGGCATTTGTACGGGCCATTATATGCGCCCCCCTACAAAATCCCTATGGCATAAACGGCATCTTGGGAATTTTCCCTTTGCCGCCCATTTCGGCAAATTGTTTCATCATTTTTCGACTCTGTTCGAATTGTTGTAAAACCCGGTTGACATCCTGAACTGTAGTCCCTGAGCCGGCCGCTATCCGACGGCGTCGACTACCGTTAATCAGCTGTGAATTGGAGCGTTCCTGTTTGGTCATGGATTGAATAATCGCTTCCACCTTAACCAATTCTTTCTCATCGACTTGGATACCTTTCAACTGCTTGGTATATTGGCCGGGAAGCATTCCTAAAATCTGTTCCAAAGGACCCATCTTACGCATTTCACGTAATTGGTCCAAAAAATCTTCAAGGGTAAAATCAGTCTTCCGGACTTTTTCAAAGAGATGTTTAGCCTTATTCGGGTCAAAATTTGCTTCAGCCTTTTCAATTAAGGTTAAAACATCACCCATTCCTAAAATCCGAGAGGCCATTCGCGAGGGATGGAACGGTTCCAACTGATCCATTTTCTCACCAAGCCCGGCAAATTTAATCGGGCATTTGGTTACGGATCTAATTGATAAAGCTGCTCCTCCCCTGGTATCACTATCTAGCTTTGTTAGGATTACTCCGGTTAAACCAATGGCTTCCTGAAACTGATTGGCAACATTAACCGCATCCTGACCAGTCATGGCATCAACCACTAGAAGTATTTCATCTGGTTGGACCTTTGCTTTAATCTCTTTCAGTTCATCCATCATCTCGGAATTAATATGAAGACGGCCTGCGGTATCAATTATTACCGTATCTTTTTGATAAGCAAGAGCATGTTCCCTGGCTTGACTAGAAATAAGAACCGGGTTGGCTCCATCCAGATGAAATACTGGAACTTCCTGTTGATTTCCCAAAACTTGTAACTGCTTTACGGCAGCAGGTCGATAAATATCTGCGGCTACTAACAAAGGACGCCGCCCCTGTTTCCTTAATAGGCCTCCTAATTTACCGGCAGTACTTGTTTTACCGGCCCCCTGAAGACCGACTAGCATGATCACCGTGGGGGACTGGCTTCCAATCTTTATAGGAGATTCCTTATCCCCCATCAAACGGGTCAATTCGTCATAAACAATTTTTATTACTTGTTGCCCAGGAGTGAGACTATTCATCACTTCTTGACCGATAGCCCGTTCTTTTACGGTAGAGATAAAATCCTTAACAACTTTAAAATTTACATCCGCTTCTAAAAGGGCCAACCGAACTTCACGTAAGGAATCTTCAATATTTTTTTCACTTAACTTTCCCATACCGCGTAACTTACGGAAAGTATCTTGTAGTTTATTTGAAAGGTTCTCAAAAACCATAATTGAACCCCCATTTGGTATTTGCTTTAAACCAATATTATTTTTCTATACTTATAATTACTAATTACCGAATTTTAAAATCATAAAAATCAATTATTTACTTCTCGCTTTCCGACTCGATTAACTGAAGAATCTGCTCTTTAATTTGTGATAATTCCCGGCGAAGAAGACTATCAGATTCGATTTTGCTACTTAAAACCATTTGGAGCCGTTCCTTAATAGTAATTAGAATTGTTTGTTGCTGGGAATACCGTTCCAATAACCCAAGTTTTGCTTCAAATTCTTCAATAGTTTTTTCACTACGTTGTAATAGATCATGGACTGCCTGTCTTGTTACTCCTTCATTATCGGCAATCTCTGCTAATGACCAGTTCTCCAAAAAATATAATTCCATAACTCTTTGTTGTTTCTCAGTTAATAGACCGCCATAAAAATCATAGAGGAGTCCGGTTCTAACTAATCGCTCCACCCTTTTCCTCCGTTAACTGTCAAGTATTTTTACTTAACAGCAATAGTATAACTGGTCTCTTATTAGTTGTCAACTCTATATTTATTATTATGTGTTTATTCTGTGATAATGTCACCTTAAATTTATTCAGTGAAAATGTCACTGGTGTAAAATGGAAGGATGATATTATCAATGAGTCAGAAACAAAGAACACGATTGCATGTTGCTCATTGTT
>JAEYRN010000100.1 GCA_023435565.1 Bacillota bacterium | reverse complement strand
CGAAAAAGCGAGAGGACATGGATGTCCGGTAGCGGCAGGAGCTATTGCAGGAAGTCCGAAACCACGCCGGTTTCGGCGACTTTTTGGTGACTTTTTGGTCGCTCAAAAAGTCACACGCCGCCGGAACCGTGGACAATCAAAGCCAAAACAATCAAGTAATTAGTTTTAAAATAAAAAATCAAAAATCCCCCACTTCACTAAAGTAGAGGACAATAATCTCTTCCTAAATAAAAATAAACTATTTTTTCCTTTTCCTATTTTTCTTCTTCCAAGTTGTCAATTTTTCTATCGAAACTTCATCCATATTTTTACGTTGAACCGCAATTTTAAAAACCTTTTCCGCCGTCCGTTTATTAATTGCTAAAATGTATACAATCTTAAGTATATTAATGGTACTTTCAGTAATCTGATAAATAATTCTGATACCGGCATCACGAAGTTTTATTTCGCGATAACCGGATAAGTTCCCCTTTAGCACAGTACCAATCTCATCTGCCCGTTTTTCAAGATCTTCAAGTTTCTTATCTACGATTTGTACTACAGAATTATCCAACCCTTCATATTCCTTTAATGCCTGAACGGCAAAACGAATTTCAAATCTTTGATCAGCCATCCTTTAATCCCGTTGTCCGGCGTACCTTTCTCCAAGGGACTGCGCTTGAAGGATCTGATTGTAACTCCTCGGAGCGTTTCAAAACTTCCGCTTCCAAAAGCTTTTCTTCAAGTTCTTGAATATAAATGAACATCTTTTCATATTGATCATAATCCATTAAAACCGAGGAAAGACCACTCCGGTCAATAATCCCCAAAGGCGCTTCCTTGGCTCTCTTGCGGGCTTCCGAAAATTTCCTGGCTACTTCAGTTGAACTAATCATCTGGTCTTTCGTAAAAACAGGCTTTTCCAATGCTGCAACCCCCATATTAACAACTCCTTTCTTATTATATTAAAACTTAACTCGTCCTATACACAAACAATTACATATTTAAATACTAATTTTTATTCTAATTTAAGTATAAACTGGATTTATTAAACTAGCAAGGATAAATATTAATTCGAAATTTATCCCATAATTCGCAACAAAAAATCCCCCACTTCACCAAAGTAGCGGATCACTCATATCTCCGGCGCAGTCATATCAGCATGATAAACCCGGGTCATTTTCGATCCTTTAAAATATAAAACCTCAGCATATCTCCTGATCTGGGAATATCGCAAAATATAATAATTGCCTTTGTACTTTAATAAATAATTTTGATTTAAAACCCTTGGTTCATTCCCCAGGCAATACCCGGAACTCATACTTAAATAGACAATTTTTCGTTTGATAGTATCCCATATCAAATAAAACTCACAAGTAGTATTATTATTTGACCCGATAAAGATCCGCTTTCCTTCCTTATCAACCGGAGCGATGAATACTTCCTTGTTTCCTAGATCAAACGGCAGTTTCGACAAATCTAGCCGCGGGTTAATAATTACCGGTAGTTCTTCCTCCTCATCGGCTTGAAACGCAAACACCGGAGCTTGAGCTGTTTTTTTCAGGTCCATAGTGATTTGATAAAATCCATAGGGACAAAGAGTCCTGAAATCCATTGACAGAACATCGGCCTCAGTATAACCATTTTTAGAGTATAGCCAGATCCTTTCTTTGAAAAATAAAGGAATATCTTTTTGTAACAGATTAACCTCGATTGATACATCAAACATATCCATATTGATTATTTTATGGTTGCCTTTGTTTTGTTGGTATCTTAAATTAACTTCATTCTCAACCTTTTCATAATATGCCCTTAAGAAACCCGGTAACTGCAAATAATTCAGTTCCGATTTCTTTTCAAAAGAGACAATTATGGCGGTATGATCTTCAAAGATCGGATAAAGCGGCAACTTTTTTATATTCAACGAATCATCATTGATTCCAAAGTGACAATAACCCCCATCTTCTATAAACGCTACCTTCCATCCCGCCTTCTTTTCAAACCGTCGAAAAGATTCACTTTTATAATGTTGCTCTTTGACATAATCATAAAACTTTCGATAGTTACCGTTCCAAGCATTACAAGAATCCAACCCCTCAGCCAAATATTGAAACATCTTCCGTTGGTATTCATCCTCCGCCCAACCTTGAGTTCCAAACAACAAAAACGCCATCATTATATACCAAACTAACTTCTTCATTAGATTCCTCCGAACAATAACATATTCTTCAGACAAGCGGCTAATAAATATCGCTCACGATATATCGCAATTCATTAAATCCCTGATAAACCCATTCTATAATGTTATTTCCATCTCATCCCGGCTTTTCCTGCAACAAACCCTAAAACCGCCGTGGTAAACACCTTTTTCAACACAAATTCTCCATACTCCTCGAACCTGGTTTTCCCAGCCTACCAGCCCATTCCTACTCCCCCGCCGACTTTGATACATCCACCCACACCTTTTTGCATTCTTTTTGAACTGGATAATGTCCAAAAAATTCTAAACCCAATTATTTTGGCCCATTATATTATCTTAAGTTAAGAATCCAAACGGAAGCTATCCAACCCGCCCCCCGCCATCCTTGCCGGGATTTACCGCCATTCACTAACCTCTAACAATAAACCGGGCTACATGGATGTAGACCGCGCGGCACGAGAACAGGAAGTTCTACGCCGTCGGCCCAATATAACAACCCTGAAGACGGTCAAAGGAGGTGACCGTCTAATTTAAATCGCGAAGCATTCCATCGGAGTGTCAGGGATGTGTGTCCCAGGATGGGACGAAAAAGCGAGAGGACATGGATGTCCGGTAGCGGCGGGAGCTATTGCAGGAGGACCGGAACCACGCTGGTTCTATGGGACAGGATGTCCACAAGACGAGGCCCCATGGATGGGAAAGACCGAGTCCGGCGACTTTTTGGTGACTTTTTGGTCGCTCAAAAAGTCACACGCCGCCGGAACAGTGGACCCAAAGAAGTTTGAAGAGTGAAGTTAGAAGTCAGAAAATAAAAAATCCCCTACTTTACTAAAGCAGAGAATTTTTCAAAACCCTTTTACCCATCAATCACCCTAAACTAAATAATGCTTCAACTGTTCATAAAAATTCTCCCTGGTTCCCGCCATGATTACCACCACTACCAAACCGTCGTCCCTGACAACTATCCGGTAGGCAATCTCATAATTAACGCCCCGGTAGTAAAGGTCATATCCATAAATCCCAGCAAGGTCGCCCTTCTTTGCCACCCCGGAATATGGATCCTTCCGTATTTGATTGATGGCAGCGTGGAATGATTCTTTCAAGCCTTTTTCCTTGATCTTTTTAAAATAGCGTTCGGCGGGAGGTAAAAATTCGATTGAGTGCATATTACTCCTCCGCGCCAAATATTTCTCTTACCTTCCCGCTCCCGTCGTCTTTCATCTTTCCGGCCAAATCGTCCGCTTCCTTAATCATTTTCTCAACCGCCGGCCGTACTTTCCCGTTAAGCTCCTTAAACTTGGCGACGAGTTCCGGGCCTTGTAATCCTTGTTTCACAAGATCATCCAGTATTTCCAAAGCAAACGTTCCCCCGGAGGTATCCGTTACGGGTCGGATTACCAAAGCGCCGTCCTTAATAAAACACTCGACTTCGGACTCGATCCCTAACTCATTAAAAAACTGCAAAGGGATCGTTATCTGCCTTTTCGATGAAACGTTAATCCTTCTTTTTTGCATATTTACCCTTTCTAACGGTGCGACATTCCCTATAGCCATATTATATGACCCCCCCTCCGGTTTATATCCAAATTTTTTTACTTCCAAGGCATTTGTTCTTGGTTTTTATATTTCTTGGTTTCTTGGTTTCTATGTTATATTATATTTCTTTTCAATTTAACCTGCAACTATTATTTTTTATTAAATGAATGGACATAATCATCAACCAATTATTGTATCCCTTTGTAACTTATAGTAAAATAGTGGAAAGATGTAGGAAATTAAAAATGGAGGTTGATTAAATGTTTAAAAAAGCTCGATTACTCCTATTTCTTTCCTTAGCATTACTAGTCATGATTTTATCGGTTTCCTCAGTTCAAACTCATTGTTGTAATCCAGAACGAATCAAACTTGCGGTCTTCTCAGACCCCCATTATTTTGCCCCCCAATATGTTTCCGAAGGAACCGCCTTCAGCTCTTATTTGGCCCAAGACCGCAAACTCTTGGCGGAAAGCAAGGCCATTTTAAGCAGGGCAATTGACTCTATTAGAAGGACCGATGCCCAAATTGTGTTGATCACCGGCGACCTTACCAAAGACGGCGAATGGCTGTCCCACATGCAAGTCGCCTCCTATTTGAAACAATTAAAAAAAGCGGGAAAAGCTGTTTTTGTTGTTCCCGGAAACCATGACATTAATAATCCCCATGCCGTCAAATACGACGGTGCTAGTACAATCCCGGTAAAACACATCACACCGGTTGAGTTTGTGAAAATTTATCATAACTACGGTTATCGCCAAGCGATTGCCAGAGACCCCTATTCCTTAAGCTACGTGGTTGAACCCATATCCGGTCTCCGGATTATCGCCATTGATTCCTGCTCCTATGAGGATAACCTCCTCAATGATGCGCCGACAACCCACTCAGGTTTAAAACCCCAAACCCTTGACTGGATCAAAGGCCAGATAAAACAGGCCAAAGTCTGCAATAAACAAATAATCGGCATGATGCACCATGGATTAATGCCCCATTTTAGTATGGAAAAAGCCTTGTTCAGTGAATTCGTCATCGAAGATTGGGAGAATATCTCCACCGAGTTTGCCGACTTGGGAATGAAGGTGGTCTTCACCGGACATTTCCATGCCCAGGACATTATCCAAAAACAAACACCAAATAATAATACCATTTACGATATTGAAACCGGTTCGCTGGTGACCTATCCCTGCCCCTACCGGATAATCAACCTCACTAACGCCCGAATGGATATCAAGACCAAAACTATTCAAACTATCAACTATGACACTCAAGGGAAACCTTTCCCTACCTACGCCGCAGATTTTTTGAACGCCGGTTTATCCCAGGTAGTCCCCCAAGTCTTGACCGGTTTATTGATAAAACAAGGTATACCAGCTAATGAAGCCGCCGCTGCGGCAAAACAACTGGCCGCAACCCAACTGGCGCCATCCTTCACCATGCTGGACCTGGCAACAACCGCCTTAAGAGCCCACTATATCGGCGATGAGACATCTGACGCCATGATAGGCAACATTATTTCCGCACTTCAAGCATCACCCGATCCCCTAACCCAAATGTTCGGCAATATTGCCTACTCACTGCTCAATGACTCTCTGCCAGCCGATAACGAGGTAACCTTGGAACTATAATACCCCATCAATCCCGGCCCCCCACAGCCGGGATTATCTTTTAATGCCTCCTTTCAGCCACCCATACAGTCCTCGAATCTCCTATACTCAGCCTACCAGGCTATCCCTACTCCGCCTACCGCTTTGATACATCCATGCTATCCAACCCGCGCCGGATTTACCGCCACTCATTAACCTCTAACAAAAAAATACCGGGCTACATGGATGTAGCCCGCGCGGCACGAGAACAGGAAGTTCTACGCCGTCGGCATATTAAGCTAACCCTAAAGACGACTGCACGATGCAGGAGTCCTACCAAAATGGCGCAAGCCTTACCTTCGAAGGTTCATGGATGAACCGGAGCTATTGCAGGAGGTCCGGAACCACGCTGGTTCCGGTGACTTTTTGGTTCTTTTTTGTCAATAAAAAAGAACTCGCCGACGAAACCGTGGACGATCAGAGCCAAACAAACACCAATCGAAGATTGAATTATAAAAAATCCCCCACTTCATCAAAGCAGAGAATCTAATAAAATATTAATAATCTTAAAAAAACCCCCAGATTCACACGCATAACACGGAAATCGTAACCCTTAACTACTTAGAAAATGCTATCGATGCTTGTCGATCCACGTCAACTTTTCAGTTTATAATGTGGGTCAACAGGATGTTGACGTGGACGACTATCTAATAATGCACCGCAAAACCAACATACGACCCATTCAGATCCTCATCATCCGCCTCAAGAAAACGGTACCCCAATTGCAAAGAGCCGTATCTTTTAGTATAAGCAACCGATAGATCATACTCATCAATAGCGTTGCCGTTAATCCAACTGTATGTAGGCTTAATTCTTATTCCAAAAGATTCACTCGGATAAATCTTCACTGGGAAGGTAATCGAAAAGCCTGAATTATCTTCATTCCCACGCATATATAATCTCCCGATTCCTATCCCATACTCCCGGGAATCATTCGCCGAGATTCGAAGTAAAAAATGATATTGGGTTAAACTCAATTCATCACTGGGGTTTTCTTCGCAATAATCGGTGTGTCGGCAATTAAAACCATAGGGTCCGTAACCAACCTCCAGACTATCGTCCCTGGCGCTAATATCGGAACTTACTCTAAGATATTTATGTTCATATTGGAAAAAAGGTAAAGTCGGTTCTCCGGTCTGACGAATTTCAATCTTCGACGAATCGGTCTCCGTCGACTCGTCCACCCTCGCTAAGCTCATTTTAGCTCCATCATGAATTACTATAGAAAATACTTCAACGGCTACTTCAATAATCCATTCACAAATATCAAGAAAAAAATTACAATCCTCGTCGTCATCTTCATTCTCATCTTCTTCATCTTCTTCATTATCTGATTTTTGCTCATCATTTTCGGTTGTGGCCGCGGTTTCAAAGTCATCCAATTCTGAGGCGGCGGTAAGAGGAGTCATTATTAAAAGAGATATTATGATAATAAATATTACCGAAATTCTTCCGTAGGTATGATATTTCATAACCTCACCTTTCCTAATTTGATCCAATTATTTAATCGACTAAAAATCAATTTTTCTTTAAAACATTGTATTCCCCTGCTAAAAACCTAAAAAGCCCAAGTCAACTCAATCTGTGGAATTGAAAACAATACCCACAAGTACTCTCGCATGACAAATGTCATGTTTTGCAATGACAAATTACTTGCCTAAAATGACAAATATCATCTGCGTTTTCACTTTTTTAATATTAAAATTAAATAGGATAATTTTATGATAAATAATCTCAAATTGTTCACAATTAAAAATAGGAGGATGCTAGATGTCTAAAAAACTAATCGTATTACTATTAGTACTTGCTTCGGCCCTGCTAGCCGGATGCGGTGGCGGAGGCGGCGGAAGCGACGATGACGATAACCCCTTTAAGGGAACATGGACGGGGAATTACTCAGTCGGTGATAAAGACGGCGAATGGGATTGTGGAACGATATCGGTTACCATCGACGAAGATGGGAACGCAGGCGGTACCATTGAAAGCGATCCCGTAAAATGGGGTTGTGGGACAGCCACACTTAAAGGTACATGCGATAAAAACGGTAATTTTGTTACTGCCAATTATACTTATTCAATTGCAAAATGGGAAGCAAAAATGAAGGGAACTATGGTCAAAAAAGATGGAAAGATTACAATAAGTGATGGTGTTGTTACCTCTATTACGGATGATACTGTCCTTACCGTGGCGCCTTTAACCCTTTCCGCCGCAGAATAATTATGATGTTAGATCTAAAGCCCGGACCCACTTGGTCCGGGCTTTTTTTATCATTCTCAAAATAAAGGAAATCGGAAAATCTAATCCCCCAATCAACCAACCGGACCATTACCCACCACATGGCCCCTTGACAACCAACTCCAATCCGGATAAAATATAAACAAACAGGAATAAATCGGAATAAAATTTAATATTTCGGAAAGGGTTAATCGCAAATATGTTCATTGAAGAAAGACATCGTCACATTCTAGCCTTGATTAAGGAAAAAGGCCGGGTAGAGGTGGCGGAACTCAGCAAAACCTTTCAAATTTCGGAGGATTCCGCCCGCCGGGATCTGCGGTTGATGGAAGAGAAGGGCTTGGTAAAACGGACTTACGGCGGGGCCATCCTTCCGAGTAAAGTAAGCGAGATTGCTAGTTTCCAAGATCGGGAAGAACTAAATCCGAAACTCAAAGCGGACATCGCCAAAATGGCCGCTTCCTTGGTACAGGACCGGGATGCAATTCTTTTGGACTCATCCTCAACCGTCAATGCCCTAGTCCCCTGGTTAACTGAGGTCAAAGGACTGACTATTGTCACCAATTCCATTATTATCGCTCATAACGTCATCCAAAACCTCCAAGACGCCAAACTGTTTATCATCGGCGGCATGATTGATTATGACCGTGCAGGTACCGCCGGTATTGAAAGCTTGCATATGTTACAAAACATCGCTGTCGATAAGACATTTATCGGGCCTTGCAGTATCTCCGTGGAACTCGATCTCTGGAGCACCTCCTTCGATGAAGCGGAGCTTAAAAGGACCATGGTCAAAGCGGCCCGGGAAGTATTCATCCTTGCCGACAGCAGCAAGTTCGGGCAGCGCTCTTTGGCCAAAATCGGCCCTCTCGAAAAAGACCATCAATGCATTACCGATCAAGGCATAGAAAAGGAAATCCTTTTGCAATTACAAGAACGAATCAATGACGGATTAATAATTGTACCGGAAGGAGACAACATCAATGGCATCAGAGATTAAATCCACCCATATCGTTCATTCTTTTAAAACCTTAAAGGGCAATACCCGTATTTCCGTAATTTTTGAACCCTTATGGGGTATTCCGTACACCTTATATACCTTCTATCTTAGTCTGTATATGAAAGAACAAGGAATCACCGACACTCAACTGGGTTATTTAATCTCCGTCGGATTCATCGCCAGTATAATCTTATCGGCATTTGGCGGATTTTTCACCGACCGCCTCGGCCGAAAAAAGACCACTCTCATATTCGACTTAATCTCCTGGCCCGGTTCACTGCTTCTTTATTTGATATCCGGCAACTTCTGGATGTTCGCCTTGGCTCAAATCGTTAATAGCTTCAGCAAAATAGTGATGGTATCCTGGAATCTAATGTTGATTGAGGATGCCGGTTCCCAGGAACGAGTAGCGGCTTATAATCTGATTAACGCTATTAATATTTCGGTGGGAATCTTTACCCCGCTCGCCGGGATTTTAGTCGGAAAATTAGGGATTGTCAACGGGGAAAAGGTTTTATTGGCTTTCGCCACTCTTAGCATGATCACGATGATCTTATCGCGACACTACTATTATCGAGAAACTAGGATTGGACGAGAAATACTCGATGAACGAAAGGAACACCGGCAAACCCCTTCGAGAAAAGAGTGGAGGTTGGATTTTGGCCTCTTGCCTTCATTGATGAAAAAACCGTCGGTATGCATAGCGTTGACTATTAGTGTCCTATTTAACGCCTATATTCCAATTGGCACTTTTCAAAGCCTTTATTACGCTCCTTTTCTCACCGAAGTTTTGAATCTTGATAAATCGGCCATCTCCATCCTGGGCGGAGTTAGCGCAGCCGTTATGTTGCTTGTTTTTACCTTTTTAACGCCGCGCCTTCCCCATCTCAAGAGGTTTAATTCCATGGCCATAGGAATGTTATTTCAAATAATAGCCCTCATCACCTTTATTATCATTCCTCCGGGCCGGTTCGACTTAGCAGTTCTCTGCGTCTTCCTGTTCGCCCTAGGTTTCGGAGTGGCGAAACCTTTTATCGATTCATTATTGGCGGAAGTATCCGGCGGCAAGGAAAGGGCGGGAATTTATGCGATTCACAATACCGCGGTGTCCATCTTCTGCGCGGTGTTGGGATTCGCCTCCGGCTACCTGTATGAAATCAGTCCTAACTTGATTTATATCATCTCCATCGGATTCTTACTCATCTGTATCGGCTTTTTAAATTGGCTCGGTTTTTTTCAAAGGCAAATCGTCCCTCCAAATATTAATACAACTGATTCACAAACATGACATAATGCTGTCAAGTATCTTTGCTAAAATTTAAAAAGATATGGTAATCCGCATTGATGGAATTAAAAGGAGGCTTAATCCTATGAGTCAAAAGAACTCAAACGCCGAACCTTGCTGTCCCAAATTCGACACTACGCCCTGGGATGAAAAAACCCACCAATGGCAAGACAAACTCTTCATTATAGGTACCATTCCTCAACTTTTCCACATGCCGCTGCCCTGGACCCTCAATTCGACAATGAGCCGGATGTGGAACCAAGCTCAGGAAGCGGGCGCCGCTCCCGATTTAAAAGACTTTTTGGTCTTGGCTTACGACCCTTCGCCTTGGAAATCGGAATTATATCTCTCCGTCACCAAAGAAGTCCCGGGAACTGAAAATGTCAAGTTAACCGGAACTTTCTTAAGTAAAGTTTTCGACGGTCCTTACAATGCTGTGCCGAAATGGATCAAAGCAATGGAAACCTATGTGACTTCAAAAGGGAAACAAACTCATAAATATTACTTTTACTTCACAACCTGCCCCAAATGCGCCAAAATCCATGGTCATAACTATGTGGTGGCTTTTGCTCAAGTCGGGTGAATAAAGTTTGAAGTATAAAAAAAGAAGAGTGAATCTGGTTATTTATTTCAGACTTCACTCTTCACAATTCAAACTTCTATTCCCGCCACGGTAACGTAAAGCTAAACACGGAACCCTGGTTTAGCGAACTCTCCACTTCAATCCTACCTCCATGCCCTTCCACTATGTGCTTGACGATGGCAAGCCCCAGTCCGGTTCCTCCCTTGACCCTGGACCTCCCCTTATCAACCCGGTAAAAACGCTCAAAAATCCGGCCCAATTCATCTTGAGGAATCCCAATCCCCGTGTCCGCCACCGCCACCCTGACCCATTCACCTTCAAGCCACGCCGACAGTCTGACCTGACCTTCAACCGGAGTATATTTAAAAGCGTTATCCAACAAATTAATTAATACTTGCTTAATTTGATCCCGGTTAGCGAAGACTTTTGGTAAAACTACATTAGGAAGGTTAAGGTCAAAATTCGGCGTCCGTCCGCCCTCGGGTAAAAAACGCTCCCGGACTTCTTTGAACAGATCAATCAAGTCAAAAGGTTCCCGGCTTATTTCCAAGTTAGCGTCCAGCTTGGCCAGATCCAAAAGATCATTGACCAAATTACTCATCCGGTCGCTTTCATGATTAATAGCGTTCAAATAGCGGTCTAATGTATCTTCGTCATTTTTGGCCCCTCCCAGCAGAGTTTCAGTCATCGCTTTTATGGAGGTAATCGGAGTCCTTAACTCATGGGATACATTTCCGACAAAATCCTGGCGGACCCTTTCCAAATGGCGCAGTTGGGATAAATCATGGAGTGCAATGATTGTCCCCGTTAACATCCCGGTTTCATCCTTTAATGGCGCCAGAAAAACTTGCAACTGTAGATTTCTTGGATAATAGAGGTTTAATTCGCTTTCAAAAGAATGCTTGCTCAAACTAACATCCTTGATTAGATCTAGTAAATGGTGGTTCAGTACCACTTCCATAATCGGCCGTCCCCGAACATCCCCGCTCCCGAATCCCAAAATAGTATCCGCAGCGGTGTTGGTTAAGATAATTTTGAATTCACGGTCAATCACTAAAATACCGTCGCTTAAAGTCTCCAGAATTACTTCTAATTTTCTTTTCTCATCGCCAAGCATCATAAAGGATTCCGATAAACGCTGCGCCATACCGTTAAAAGCCAGCCCCAGATCGGCCAATTCATCTCTGCCAAAATGTCGGACCCGCTCCTCTAAATCGCCACGGGCAAAACTAACTGCCACCCTTTGTAGTTCATTAATGGGATCAGTGAAACGATGGATCGAAATTATCCCGTAAAACAAAGCAATAAGCGCGGCCCCTAAAACACTTAAAACAATTATGGTTCGTAATTGTAATATAAATTGGTTCAGTTCCTTCTGGTCCTTAGCTATTCTGACAATACCGGTAATTCGGTTATTTATTTTAACTGGGTAAGCTACATAGACAAACTTCCGGTTTAAAGTCTGACTAAAACGCCGGTCTATTCCCGGTTCTCCCGATAAAGCCTTGACTATTTCGAGACGCCCTTTATGGTTTTCCATCTTGGCGGGGTCTTCGGAAGAATCCTCTAAAACGTTTCCGTCGAGGTCGATAATTGTAACCCGGGATCCGGTATTACGGGAAGCTTCGTAAACGGAATCAGTTAAAAGCCGCCGGTCATTTATACCCTCAATACCCAATTTACCAGCCAGTAACTTTGTTTGGACAAAAAGGTTTTCCTCAGTTATCCTTATAACCCTTTTTTCAATAAAGTTAATAAAGTTAACCGCTAGAACGATGGTCATAATACCGATAACAGTAATATAAAAAAGAAAGAGGCGTGTTTTAAACTTCATGGCCGACCTCTCTTCGTAAATTCTTCTTAAATTTATAACCGACTCCCCTGACGGTAATTATATACAGAGGATTACCCGGGTCATCCTCAATCTTTTCTCGGATCCATCGGATATGGACATCAACAGTCCGGGTATCGCCGTAATAATCATTGCCCCAAACCAGATTCAGCAATTGTTCCCTTGTCAACACCTGGCCGGGGTGAGTAGCCAAAACCCTTAATAATTCAAATTCCTTGCTTGAAAGATTAATTGCTTGTCCGTTTACCGACACTTCATGCCCTAAAAGGTCAATCTTTAATCCGCCGCTCATTAGCGATTGCGGTTGTTGCTGTTGGACAACGGGTTCATTGTTGTTGACAATTCGTTTTAAAACCGTTTTGACCCTGGCCAATAATTCACGCATGCTAAAGGGTTTGGTAATATAATCATCCGCCCCTAGTTCCAGGCCGAGTACTCGATCAATCTCTCCTTCTTTTGCGGTTAACATGATAATAGGAATATCGGACTGTTTTCGGAGGGTCCGGCAGATCTCAAGCCCATCGATTCCCGGAAGCATCAAGTCCAAAAGAATCAAATCAAAATTACCGGTCTCGGCAAGTTTAAGCCCAGCCTCACCGTCTCCCGCCGTTACAACCTCAAAACCTTCCTGTTTTAAATTATAACTAACCGATTCCACAATCATCGGTTCATCATCGATTATTAATATCCTTTTGGGCATCCTCCCACCCCTTATGCTCGGATAATAAATCCCCTTCGGAGCCAACCCTCATAATCTTGCGATCAATACTTTTCATTTCTCCCGGTTACCAGATATATTGTCCTTTCACCGATATTCGTAGCATGGTCCCCCACCCTTTCCAGATATCGGGCGACAAATAAAAGATTTAAAGCTTGAACTACCTTTTCCGAGTCGCCTCCGGCCATTATAAAACCGGTAAGCTCATTAAAGAGCATCTCGTATAATTTATCGACCTCATCATCTTTCAAACAAGTCTTCTTGGCAAAATCAACATCCCGGTCGACAAAAGATTTCAGACTATCACGGATCATTCCTTCAGCCATCACGGCCATTTTAGGAATATCGACTAAAGGTTTGATCAAACGGGCGTTACCGATTCTTTGAACAATTTCCGCAATATTGGTGGCATGGTCGGCGATTCGCTCCAAGTCAGTTACGGTCTTTAAAACCGTGGTTATTACCCGTAAATCCCTAGCCAGTGGTTGTTGTAAAGCAATCAATCTGATACAATCATCTTCAATCTTATTAGATAGATCATCAATCAAATCATCACCGTCAATGATTTTTTGGGCTAATTTTAAGTCTTGGCCGGATAACGCCTGTACCGCAAGATGGATGGCTTCCTCAACCATACTGCCCATCCGTAACATTTCCTGTTGTAACTGACTTAAAGCTTTATCAAAACCTTCCCGAGTCATCGGATTCACCTCGATAATTTATTAAAATTAGTCAGTCTCCTAAATAAAAGTATACATAAAAATCAAAATAAATACCAGTTGAGGGAATTGCATAACTACCTTAATAAACCTTTTTGCCACATTATATAGTGACTAGCCCAGATGTATCTATCAATATATTGTGAGCCAAAGCTTAAATCATGAATTATGCAATTCCTTAAGTTGAGTAAAGCTAAAAACGGTATCCATAGTTTAACCGAACCTTCCGGTAAGATAATCCTCAGTCTCCTTATGCTCCGGATTGGTCATTACTTTTTCGGTAAGGCCATACTCCACTAAACGTCCCAAAAGAAAGAAACCTAAATGATCGGATATTCTAGCCGCCTGCTGCATGTTATGGGTAACAATTATTATGGTATAGTCTTTTTTTAACTCCGCTATCAAATCCTCCACCTTCCCAGTGGATATCGGATCCAAGGCTGAAGCCGGTTCATCCATTAAAAGCACATCAGGTTCAACCGCCAGTAATCTGGCGATACAAAGCCGTTGTTGTTGCCCGCCTGAGAGCCTAAGGGCAGGTGTATTTAATCTGTCTTTGACTTCATTCCAGAGCGCAGCCCCAACCAAGCTTCGTTCTACGATTTCATTCAAGCTCAGTTTGTCCTTTATGCCGTGTATCCGAGGACCATATGCGATATTATCATAAATCGACATCGGAAATGGATTTGGTTTTTGAAAGACCATTCCCACTCTTTTCCGTAATCCGACCACATCCGTTTTTGGGTCATAAATGTCGGCGCTGTCCAATTCTATACAGCCTTCGATCCTTACCCCGTCAATTAAATCATTCATTCGGTTCAATGAACGCAGAAAAGTAGTCTTCCCGCAACCGGAAGGCCCGATGAGGGCTGTTACAGTTTTTGGGTATATATCCATACTGATTTCTTTCAAAGCCTGAAACTGACCATAATACAAGTTGAAATTTTCAGCTTTAACTTTTAAATCCATTTATTTTAGCCTCCTGACTAAGCCTTACCGAAGTTCTTTACCTATAAAGTTCTTTCTCTGGGTCTCTGAGTCTCTGTGGCCAATAATGGTTTAGCCACGGAGACACGGAGACACTGAGACACAGAGAAGCTAATAAGTATCTTTCATGTCCCCCACAATCCGAAGTAAACAATTATCTGAGTTTTAATGCAAAACGGGACATTAAGAAATTTGCTAAAGTATTAATAATCCAAATACAAATTATTAAAACACTTGCCGTTGCGTAAGCGCGGGGCAGCGAAATTCCTTCCGCAGCCAAAGTGTATAGGTGTAGGGTCATCGGTCGGGCCGAATCCATAATCGAAATCGGCAGTCTTAACGCTCCGCCAACAGTCAACCAAACCGCCGCCGTTTCCCCAATTGCCCGGCCAACTCCTAAAATCAGTCCGGTGACAATTCCGGGTAGAGCCGCCGGGATCACCACTTTTGAAATAGTAACCCACTTGGTTGCTCCCAAAGCCAAACTTCCCTCCCGGTAAGAATTAGGAACTGACTTAATTGCTTCCTCCGAAGTACGGATAATGGTTGGAAGCAACATTAAAGCCAAAGTAATCGCTCCCGATATAATTGAAAATCCTAAACCTAGAAAGGTAACCAAAAAAGCGAACCCGAATAGTCCAAAAATAATCGAAGGTACTCCGGCCAGGGTTTCAGTGGCGAAACGGATTACCCGGGTAGCTGCTCCCTCATTGGTATATTCGGTCAAGTAGATTGCCGCGCCGACTCCGATAGGAGTTGCAATTATTAATGATACTATTGTTAAATATAATGAACCGATGATCGTCGGAAAAATTCCGCCTTCCCGGCCCATCCGTTTCGGATTAGCAGTCAAAAATTCCCAGCTTATCGAGGGTATTCCTTCTTTTAAAATAAAAAAGATAATTAATACCAAAAATCCGATAGTTATCAAAGCCGTTACCCAAAGCAATGTAAAAGCGGCTGCCTGAAAAATTTTTGATTTACGCCGCATCAAGCTCCAACCTTCTTTCTGGAAAAGAATAAGGCGATTGAATTTATGATCATGATTAAGCCAAATAAGAATATTCCTATTGTAAATAACGCTCCGGCATGTTCTCCCGATGCGTAAGCCCACTCTTGGCCGATAGTACCGGTAAGAGTAGCCCCGGGATCAAATATGGATTTAGGTACTAATGGAGTATTCCCGGTAATCATGATTACCGCCATGGTTTCTCCGATTGCTCTTCCCATACCCAAAACTATCGCCGCCATAATCCCGGAACGGGCCGCCGGCACTAGTACTTTGTATATAGTTTGCCAATGGGTGGCTCCCAAAGCCAGAGAAGCTTCTTTAAAATCCTTAGGCACCGCCCTGATTGCATCTTCGGAAACACTAATAATAGTTGGTAATATCATAATTGCCAAAATAATGCCACCGGCAAATAAACTAAATCCAAGCCCACCGATTATTACCCGCAAGGCTGGAACTAAAACCACCAAACCAAAAAAGCCGTAGACAACCGATGGTATCCCCGCCAAAAGGTTGATAGCCGGGCGGATTAATTTACATACATTTTCCGAAGCAATTTCCGCCATAAAAATAGCGCAACCTACTCCCAGCGGTACTCCGATCACTAACGACAATAATGACACATAGGTGGACCCTACTATTAAAGGGAGCAAACCGTAATTACCGGTCATTGGCTGCCAAACTTTATTAGAGATTAATGCAATCGGACCATATTTTATCAGTACCGGCCAGCCTTCCTTTAAAACAAACAAGATAATTAAAATTACCCCTGTTACCGCTACCGATGCTATCCCAAAAAGTAAACCGGTAATGTTTCGTTCTTTTTGGTTTGTCCTCTCCTGATTCGTCATTTATGCCCTCCGTTACTCATAACACTGAATATTTGAGAATTTGCTTCAGTCCACCTCAATTGAGCGAATTTTATAATTACCTTTTTCCCGAACGGTTGATTTAAATATTTAAGGCAAGTGCAGCATGCCAATGCTGCCGGGGTGCGGGGTGTCCCCGCACAATCTCGAAATCCCCTCCTTGAGGAGGGGTTAGGGGTGGTTGGCCCCATAAATAAGCTTAAAAGAAGTATTAGTTCGACTATAACAAAAGAAATGTAAGAAATTATAAAACCATCTAATTAAAATAATAAAATATTTAATTTAAGTCATTTTAAAATCAATATTAAGCCTATGTTAAGAAACATTCTTTATTATTCCATCCGGTTGTTTGGCAGTTTTTAATTTCCCAAGAGCCTGTTGAAGGCTGTATATTAAGCTCATAAGGGTGAAAAACTGTTGCTAAAGATTTTATTTTCTTAAAATAAAAGTAAAGAGCCAGGGGAACCCGGCTCTTTACTAATTCTCAATTGACATAAAATCAAAATCAATATCCGTATTATCTATTACTTAAACAGGATAAATCTTTATCTAACAACCCTCAAATCTTGATTATAATTAATTTATTAAACAAACCGGAACTTCTTTCCGTCAAATAAACCTTGATCCGAAATTTTCAGTTCCGGGATAACCAGTAAAGTCATAAAGGACATGGTCATAAAGGGATCTTTTAGTCTCGAACCCAACAACCTGGCCTTCTCGGCAATTCGTTGGTAACCATCAGCCACCCGCCGCCCCTCTTCGGCGCTCATCAATCCGGCTACCGGAAGAGGCAGTATCTCTTCAAAGTTTGGGCCAACAATTGCCAGACCACCCTGGCTTTCGATAATTAAGTTTATCGCCCGGGCTAGATCCTCATCGGATACCCCCACCGCGACAATATTATGGGAATCGTGGGCTACCGAGGAAGCCAGCGCACCTTCCCTTAAGCCGAAATTTTTGATAAAAGCCACCGACGGAGACTTATCCTGATAACGGTTAACTACTGCTATTTTTAAAATATCCTGTTCCGGATCGGATTTAATATAACCATGCTCCACCTTCGGGGCAATTTTCAACCAATTGGTGACCAGCTCGCCGTCGATAACTTCAATTACATCAATCTCATTAGTTTCAGCCTTAAATACGAAGTCAACCGGGCTTTTAGGTTTCACATTAAAGTTATTAATCACATTGGTCTTCACCTTCGGTATTAAAGATACGCCATCCTTTGCGACTAATACGCCATTGATATAAGTTTCTTGAATATTAAAACCTTCAAAATCATCAATTACCAACAAGTCAGCCGGATCCCCTTTTTGAAGAAGGCCGACCTCCAAGCCGTAATGTCTCACCGGGTTTACGGTAGCGCATTTTAAGACTTTCATTTTGTCATAACCCTTTTTTAGGGCCATTTTAACCAACTCATTTATATGCCCTTGGACCAAATCGTTTGGGTGCTTATCGTCACAACAGAACATGCATTCATCGGAGTACTGCGGGATTAGTGCGTGTAACTCCGAAAAATTCTTGGCAGCCGTTCCTTCCCGTATTAAAATTTTCATGCCTGCCTTAATTTTTGCCAAACCCTCTTCCAGTTGAAAAGCCTCATGATCCGTAGTAATACCGGCTTGGATGTATCTTTTCAGCTCATCTCCTTTTATCCCGGGGGCGTGCCCGTCAATGGGTTTATGATATTTTTGAGCTATCCTGATCTTAGCCATTACTTCCGGGTCCCCTTTGATAACCCCGGGATAATTCATCATTTCACTTAAAAATTTTAATTTGTCCTTCTGAAACATCTCTTTGACTTGGGCGGCATTTAATTCCGCTCCGGAAGTTTCGAAACCGGTAGCCGGAACGCAGGCTGGAACCCCATAATAAAACTTAAGAGGAACCTTTTTACCATTTTCAATCATATAACGGACCCCTTCTATTCCTAACACATTAGCAATTTCATGAGGATCGGATACTACGGCAACAGTACCATGAGTAACCGCCAACCTGGCAAATTCCGTTGGTACCAGCATTGAGCTTTCAATGTGGATATGGGCGTCAACCAAACCGGGAATAATATAGTTCCGATATTCACCTCCTCCCCGAGTGATATTAATGATTCTACCGCCTTCAATCTCCAAAGTACCAGGGTAAATAACGGAGTTAATTAAATCCACAATATTTCCGGATATTTTTTTAGTTAGAACCATCTTAATACTCCTGTATCGTAATAGTTTCACAATATTATTTCAATCACTTGCTTAATTTCCCTTTATTATTGTTAACCCATATTTACTCCAATCCACTTTTAGAGATAATGAATTTTTTTTAATTCCGCGTTTTATTTAAAGCTTTCTCAAACAGGCTCAAAAAGAAATTTTCCGTTAAAATTGCATTGACTCCAAAAAAATAACATGGTATATTTTTCGTATACAAGTATTTCGTATACGAATTAAATTAATAAAAAAGGAGGTCTTCACAATCAATAACACGACTCCTCCATTATTTTGTCTTCTTATTAAAAATACTTGGCAGAAATTAAGCCGATACTATAATCAACGTCTTTCCAAATATGATTTGACAGTCCCAAAAGCCTTGTTATTATTGGAAATTCCTCCTGACAGCGGGCGAACGCCGGGATTTTTAGCTAATAGCCTGGATTTGGAAAATTCCAGTATGACCGGGCTCTTAGACCGTCTTGAAAAAAAGGGGTTGATTGTTCGAAAACCCAATCCCAATGATCGACGGGGTATTTTAATTTTTTTAACTCCCAAAGGGATCCTAGCCCGGGATACCATTAAATCCTTGGTGGAGGAACTCGATCGCAAACTAAGGATGGAATTGTCCCCCGAGGAAATAAAAGTGTTTCGTAGAGCAATTTCCATTATAAATAAACAAATTTGACAAAGTAGGTGATATTATGAATCGACGTGTAGTAATTACCGGAATCGGGTTAGTGACTCCGGTCGGATTAACAAAGGATTCCAACTGGGAATCGATTATTGCTGGCAAATCGGGGGTCGGGCCGATTACCCGCTTTGACACCAGCCGTTTTAGCGCTCAAATAGCCGGAGAGGTTAAAAACTTTGACCCTGCTCAATTCATTGAAAAAAAAGAAATTAAAAAGATGGACCGTTTTATTCATTACGCCATTGCCGCCACTGACGAGGCGCTGGATGATTCCGGACTGAAAGTTACTCCTGAAAATGCGGAACGAATTGGGGTAATAGTCGGATCAGGCATGGGCGGACTGGATACCATCAGTCACAACGATGGGGTTTGTCGGGAACAAGGACCAAACCGGGTTTCACCCTTCTTTGTTCCAGGTTGTGTTATTAACCTTGCTCCCGGACAAATTTCGATCCGGACCGGGGCCAAAGGTCCGAACTTTTCTCCGGTTTCGGCCTGCGCCACCGGTACCCATGCTATTGGCGAAGCCTTCCATATTATTAAACGGAACGAAGCTGATGTAATCATCGCCGGCGGGGCCGAATCAACCATTACCCCGGTAGCGGTGGCTGGTTTTAGCAATATGAAAGCCCTCTCCACCAGAAATGATGCTCCCGAAAAAGCCAGTCGCCCCTTTGACACCGAACGGGATGGTTTTATAATAGGTGAAGGAGCCGGTATTTTAATTTTAGAAGAACTGGAACACGCCCGGAAACGCGGCGCCCTAATTTACGCCGAACTAGTTGGATTTGGAATGAACAGTGATGCCCATCATATTACTTCACCAGCCCCGGATGGTTCCGGCGCGGCCCGATGTATGGAACTGGCTTTGGCTTCAGCCGGCCTTAAAAAAGAAGAGGTTGACTATATCAATGCCCATGGAACATCCACTCCGGCAAATGATGCAATGGAAACTAAGGCTATTAAATTGGCCTTTCAAGACCATGCTCGAAAACTTATGATCAGTTCCACCAAATCCATGACCGGACATTTATTGGGAGCTGCCGGGGCTGTTGAAACGGCTTACACGGCTTTGACATTATTCCATCAAATGATCCCGCCCACTATCAATCTGGAAAACCCTGATCCCGAATGCGATCTGGATTATGTACCGAATAAGGCCCGTAAAGCCGATATTAAAGTGGGTATCAGTAATTCATTCGGTTTCGGAGCTACCAATGCCTGTGTTGCCTTAAGGAAATACCAATCATAATAGATGGGATAAAGTATTTACTTTAAAATAATGAAAAAGAAACCCGTGAAAACGGGTTTCTTTTTCGGGACCATTGCTTCTTTAAAGATTAGGTTTGGTTGTTTTAAAACGCTTACATTAATATTATAAACAACCAAGGAACTTTATATTCCGGAAATTTTTGAAAATAATAAAAAGTCAATCTGATTTTAACATCAAAACCTTAATTTATCAGGCTGCATTTTCCCGAATGAAACGTGTAATCTTCTGACAATCGGCCTGGCTGATATTTTCAAAGGTAAACGCATAGTAATTTAACATCCCCATACTGGGTTGAGTCCGGATAACACTGGCAATTGTCATAATCCGATCAATGGAACCGGGTAACACAAAACTTATGGTTAATTTAGTCCCTGGCTGGAACGAATCCAGGGAGATTACCCCCATACCGTTTTCACAAAGATTCTCGATATATCCGCAATATTTGGGGAATTCACCAGGTAAATTCATTTCAACAACGATATGAGAATTGGTCCGGGGCGTTTTCCTTTTTTCATTACTCATAAACAATCCTCCTTTAAATCAGTAAGAATACAGCTGCTTAAACAGCCTTTCCCTTTATTTATCGTCAAGTCCAATGAAAATATTAGATCTATTTCTACTTTTTAATTTTGAAAAAGCCATGTATTTAAGATTATATTAACAATATCACTTTTTTAAATAAGGAAAAGTGTACATAGAAGGAAAAAGTAAATAAAAAAAAGAATTATGATGAACATCGAGGAATATTTAGACTATATAGTCTTATAGCCTTTTTTAAGGGGGAAGTATCTTGCATCAATTCGATTTAAAAGAAACACTGCTGATGTTACCGGCTATTTTATTCGGTTTCGCAATTCATGAGTTTTGGCATGCCTATACCGCAACACTTTTTGGAGATGATACCCCCGCCAAACAAGGCCGTTTAACCCTTAATCCGATTGCCCATATTGACTTAATCGGATTTGCTATGTTAGTTTTTGCCGGATTTGGCTGGGCCAAACCGGTTCAAGTCAACCCACAGGCTTTTCGTAATCCTAAACGGGATGATATTTTAGTATCGTTAGCCGGCCCATTATCAAACTTGATTACCGCGATCATATTCGCACTCATTATTAAAGGCTTATTTTTATCCGCTCAACAACTTTTCACTATGGCCGATTATGGAGAGTACATCTTAAAAATATTGGTATACTTTGTATGGATCAACCTTGTTTTGTTCGTGTTTAATCTGATTCCGTTACCGCCGCTGGATGGTTCTCAAATTCTTTTCACATTATTACCTGAGCGTTATCGTAGTTTCAAAGAACAATTATTACGGTTCGGCAGCACTATTTTGTTAGTTTTAATTTTTCTTAACCGAATGACGGATATAGACTTATTGCCGATTGGAAAAATTACTCAAACAATTTTTGACACTATATTTAAACTTTTAAGGATCTAAGGAGAAAATGACGATGAATTGGATTAACAAGATCGAAAGATTATTCGGCCATTTGGCAATAAAGCGCTTGATGTACTATATCATTGTCTCCAACGCCATAGTTTTACTTCTCTACTATATTTACCCCCCAATCACTTATTTCTTAATTTTGGTTCCAGAGTTGGTTTTAAAAGGCGAAATTTGGAGGTTAGTCACTTATCTGTCGATTCCGCCAACCTTTAACTTACTTTGGGCGGTTTTTTCTCTTTATTTTTACTACCTGATTGGAACCAGCTTAGAAAATGAATGGGGTACTTTTAAATTTAATCTATATTATTTCACCGGTATGATTGGTACAACTATCGGGGCCTTTATCACCGGAGGAGATGCGACTAATCTCTACTTAAATTTATCCCTTTTTTTCGCCTTTGCCCGTATTTATCCTGATTTTGAAATGCTAATCTTCTTCATTCTCCCGGTAAAAATCAAATATCTCGCTTGGCTTAGCTGGTTCTTTTTCGGGTATAACATCCTTTTTTCACCCTTTATAAATACTAAAATAGCCGCTTTAATCGCAATCGGTAACTACTTCCTCTTTTTTGGGAAAGAATCGCTCCAATTTTTAAAACTTAAAAGACAAGTCCATTACAACCGTAAAAAATTCTTCGATGAGATCGCCAGTACCCCCCCAATCCACAAATGCGCCGTTTGCGGCATTACCGAAAAAGACGACCGCCGAATGGACTTCAGCTATTGTAAAATATGCGGCGACGATTACGAATACTGTACTAAACACATTGATAACCATCAGCATCAAAAACTGACCCATTGAAAAAGAGACACTAAGTCTTTTATACTCTGTGTCTCCGTGTCTCTGTGGCTAAAAAATTAAATAGACGAGCATAGCTCGCCCATAAATTCATTTATTATCAACCGGCCGCATCAGCGGAAAAAGAATCACATCCCGGATCGACGGCGAATTAGTCAAGAGCATTACCAAGCGGTCAATCCCAAAACCCATTCCTCCAGTTGGCGGCATACCGTGCTCCAACGCCACCAGAAAATCCTCATCCCACACCATAGCTTCATCGTTACCTTTTGCCTTCTCCTTAGCCTGCTCTACAAAACGTTCCCTTTGATCAAGCGGATCGTTCAGCTCCGAAAAAGCGTTACCCATTTCGCGGCCATAAATAAAGATTTCAAACCGGTAAGCCAGTTCCGGATCATCATCTTTCTTTTTGGCCAACGGAGAAATCTCGATAGGATGGTCCATCAGGAACGTAGGCTGTATTAGTTTAGGTTCGACAAACTCGGAACAGATCTCATCCAAAACCATACCTTTGGTAGACTTAGGATCAATCTTCAGACCCAAGCTCTGAGCAGCTGCTACAGCTTCAGTATCACTCGTGATTTTTCGCCAGTCGATACCGGTATATTGTTTTATCGCCTCAACCATCGAAAGCCTTGTCCATGGAGGAGTTAGGTCAATCTCAGTTCCTTGGTAATCCAATTTTAGACTGCCGCAGACAGCCATAGCAGTTTCGGTAAATATTTTTTCCGCCAGTTCCATCATTACTTCATAATCGGCAAATGATTGGTAAAGCTCCATCATTGTAAATTCCGGATTATGTTTGGTGGATATCCCTTCATTACGAAAACAATGACCAATTTCGTATACCCGATCAAAACCACCGACTATTAACCTTTTATGGAACAGCTCCAAGGCAATACGCATCGTCAGATCTAAATCAAGGGCATTATGATGGGTTTCAAAAGGACGGGCATGTCCTCCCCCAGCGATTACGCTTAAAGCAGGGGTTTCTACTTCAACAAATCCTTGACTATCTAAAATACATCTGATAGTACTGATTATTTTTGTTCGCTTCAGAAAAACTTCTCTTACTTCCGGGTTTGAAATCAGATCTAAATAACGCTGACGATATCGAAGGTCGGTATCCTTCAGCCCGTGCCATTTGTCGGGAAGCGGCCGAAGCGCCTTTGATAATAACTTAAACTCCTCAACTTGAACGCTTATTTGCCCCCGGTGGGTTTTAAAAACCTTACCGGTAAGTCCGATAATGTCGCCCAAATCCAAGTCTATAAATGCGGTATAATTGTTCTCACCAAGAACGTCAATCTTGGCATATAATTGAATACTACCGCTCTGATCACTGATATTCGCAAAACAAGCTTTCCCTTGATCCCGTTTGGCAATCAGCCTTCCGGCAAGACGGACCGTTTGGTTCTCCAGTTTTTCAAATTGGTCGGCCACCTCTTGGACTAGATTAGTCCGGTCGAACCTCTCCCCAAAAGGATTAATGCCCTGTTCTTTTAATTTTTTTAGCTTCTCAATCCTTAATTCCACTTGTTCGCTGTTTTTCTGAACTTCCGGTTCCAAAGTGTCCGCCTCCACATTCAATCAAAAATGAAACATAATAAACGAACCAAGTAACGCATCAAAAAACTAGAGTGGCGAACCACTCTTTCCTGGAAAATACTATCGATGCCTGTCGATCCACATCAGTGGACGACTACTTAGATATTGCCTTAACTTTATATTGTATCGTTCCAATCGGAACTTCAACATTAACTACATTACCAACCTTTTTCCCCATCAAACTACGTCCAACCGGTGATTCATTTGAGATCCTGGCTTGAGCCGGATCAGCCTCGGCCGAACCAACAATCATATACTCTACTTCAGTCTTGTTATTAACATCGAGCAGAGTGACCTTGGAGCCAACGCTGACTATATCGGAATTAACATCTTGCTCATCAATAACCTTAGCGTTCCGTAGCATTTTTTCAATCTCTAAAATCTGGCCCTCAATAAAACCCTGTTCGTTTTTGGCATCCTCATATTCGGAATTTTCACTGATATCTCCAAGTTCCAATGCTTGCCTAATTCTTTCAGCAACCTCTCGGCGGCGAACAGTTTTTAAAATCTCCAACTTTTTCTCCAGTTTACTTAAACCATCCACCGTTAAGATAACTTCTTTCTCGTTGCTCATCTTACCGCTCCTTTCATTGAGCTTGGGTTCTGTGTTAAGTTAATATATGTCCACCCTAATCAGATTATTCTATAACCTATCAATGGCGTACCCGTGAAAAAGTCCGGGAGACGCGTTATTCGGGTTTCACGGACAAATTAATCGGCAAATACAATATAAACAAAATATATTTGCCTATACCTCGACTTTTTTACAAAAAATTTACCAAAACAGCTTTAGTAAACTTGTAGCACCGGACTTTTTTTAAGTCAGTGCTACCAAAGTTATTATTTATTATAATCGAAAGAACTTGGGGTGTCAAGCAAAACCAAGTTATAATCTAATTTCCAATCCTAGTTCTTTAAATAGAATAGCCAGCTTAAACACTCTTTCTAAAGGTAATTCCGGGCCATACCATAATCCCATGTTAATTCCAAAACAAGACCGTAAAATTACCTCACCTAAGGCCGGATAAAGCGGCAACTGGCCTTCTTTGCTAAGCACATCAAGGGGTAGACCCATATTAATATTTGTAATATTCGGTCGATAGGGAAAAAGTTCACAACTAATGATTTTTCTGGAAGACTTATTTATCTGGTATCTGGTCAACCGCCCACATTTAATGATTATCTTTGCGCCTTTATAATCAGAAGGTAAGTTCGTATAAATTTGAGGGACAATCCCGGTTTCAGCCATAATAATATCTACAGCCCGTTCCAAGAGACGGGCGTTAGGAGAGACCAAAGTTAAAAATCTAACTTCACGGGCGATTAATCTGGCGCAAGAAAGACCCAAATTGCCTTCTTCCCAAACAATTAAAGCCTTGGCACGCCCCGGCGCAATCCCGTAGTTTTGCAGTAACCGTCGGAACCGGTTAATAAAAAACAATAGTTCTAAAGCTTTACCGTCACTGATACCGGGAAATGACGGCTCAGTCGCCAGCTTAATCGGAGGATGAAAAGATGAGCCTACCTCCAGCCCGACTACTTTTACCCCTTTATTCTCTAATTCACCTAATAAGTGTCTCCATAAAATTAACCGATATTCTTCATCCCAGATAAGAACCGGTTTACATGGGAGTTTCCAACCCCAACCCTGTACCTGCCTCTGAAATAATGTAGCAGTAATTTCGCCGGTTCGAAGGGGCCCCTTATAGAAACGCCATCTCTCCGGTATGATTTTTAATATTCTTCTCCACGAAGAAGTTGATTCGATTAGTAGCGGAGATAAAAATCCAAAATAACTCATTAAACCGCCCCTCTGATCCATTAAATATGAGAGACGGATTTTACTTATACCTTTTTCAAGACAACTTAACTACCCGTGGTTCAAAATTCATTTTTTTCAATAATTGCAGATAATCGTTTTCACTTAATTCCTCAGGCCGCTTCCCGGAGAATGACACCAATAAAGCTTCCATAACATTGGTGCCGAATGAACGGCCGGAAAACTCAGGCGTCGAAGTCACCAAAAGCGAGGCGTCCTTTTGTTTCAATTCCTCCACGTCAGCAGATGTAACGGTATTAGTAACAATGATTTTCCCAGGTATTTTAGGGGGCATATATTTTTTAAGATATAAAAAATCTCCGGCAATAATATCAGCGGTTTCATAATATTTGGCATACTTAGGCGTATCATGCTCTTGTTTGGAGCCGGTCGGATAAAGTAGTTGAAAAGGCATCCTGGTAATAACCGGTAACAAAGTGTTGGCCAACCTTTCTAACCCATGTAAAGTTTTAATCGGAATTGGTATCCCTAAAGCAAAAATTAAGTCGCCAAAAATTAAATCCGAGCCGACAGAGCTGAAAGCCTGGGCCATGCCGAACCGGTCGACTGCAGAAGACATCAAAACCTTTTTCTCCTTCAGCTTTAAATCCAATTGATCATTCAAAAATTGGACTACTTTTCGTTCCAGAGTGTTCTTTAATCCACTTCCATCCACAATTGGGGATTTCCGGGCTGCCCGGGCCATTTTAGCGGCATCCCGAACCATAAAACGTTTTTGACCGGCAAAAAGATACAGATCGATTCCTCCCATTCCAAAAGCATCCACTTTGCCGTCGAATGTTTTAATCATTTGAATGGCTTTTGAAAGGTCCCCATCGGTTCCAATCCTCTCAACCGTTACCTTCTCACCGAAAAATTCTAATTCCACTCGGTGGTCTCTCTTCGAACTCCCTAAACTGACACTAACAATATGCTTCACTTTTTTCCCCCGCTTTACTTATGTTGAAATAATAAAATGAATGATAAGGATAATTAAGCTGTTGCTTTAATCATTATTCTTGAATTAATTGAATCAAGGTCATTTTATATTTTTGAATTTCCTCTCGAACTACTTTTAATGAAGTGAGATGATTAACTTGGTCTCTAATCCGTGACGCTCCGGGAAAGCCCTTAAAGTACCAGGCAAGATGTTTTCGCATCTCTTTAATACCCCGCTCTTCTCCGGAGTAAGCAACTTGTAACGCCAAATGTTCTTCGATTATTTCAAAGCGCTCTTCTAGTGAAGGTTCAGGAATTAAAAGCCCTTTTTCCAGATAAACTACTACCTGGCCAAAAAGCCATGGGCGCCCCATAGCTGCTTGTCCTATCATTACTCCGTCACATTGGGTTTGATTAAGCAACGCCTCAGCCGCCTGGGGCGAATCAATATCACCGTTTCCGATTACCGGGATTGATACATTCTTTTTAACGAGCGCGATTTTTGCCCAGTCCGCCTGTCCATGATAGTACTGTTCTCTAGTTCGGCCATGGACTGTAATCATCGCTGCTCCTGAGACTTCAGCTATCTTCGCTAGTTCAGTTGCGACAAAATGATCCTGGTCCCATCCAAGACGACATTTGACCGATACCGGAACCCGCACAGAGTTAACCACCGCTTCAATAATTCGGCGGGCCAAAGGAAGATTATTAAGTAAAGCGGCGCCTTCACCGTTTTTAACGACTTTGGGCACGGGACAACCCATATTAATATCGATGATGTCCGCCCCGGCAGTTTCTATAGTCCGGGCAGCCTCAGCCATTACTTGGGGATCGGAACCAAAAATTTGAATACTCACAGGTTTTACAGCCTGATCAACTCCGATCAATTCCCAAGTCCTTTTACTGTTATAATGTAAGGCCATGGCACTGATCATTTCCCCGCAAATCAGTCCAGGACGGTATCGGCTGACAATTTTTCGAAATGGAGGGTCGGTAACTCCGGCCATGGGGGCCAAAATTACCGGATTTGCCAATTGTAATGATGCTATTTTAAACATTCCGGGCCTTCTTGTAAGTCGTCCCCGTCAACTTCCTGTTGACCAAAGTTAGATAATGAAAATGAAGTTGATTTGGTTTGACAAGCATCGGTAGTATTATCTAAGTATTCTTGGTATTGATGGATAAATGACTGTTCCATCTCAACTAATAATTTAATCCCATCTTCGGTAAAAGTCTCTTCCAAAATACTAGCTTTACGGTGTAGAGAGTCAAGTAATCCGGCATTAGTATAAGGAATTAATAACCGGTAGGTTTGAACGGTTTTTCCCAATTTATTTTTAATCTCAACCAACAAATCATCGATACCGATCCCGGTTAAAGCCGATACCGCAATCGCCGACCATTCCTTGGTGTATCTCTCTAAAACCGGGCCGGGTTCGATCAGATCACATTTGTTTAAAACAGTAATAATCTCTTTATTTAAAATGTTTAACTCGGTTAATACTTTCTGGACCGATAGGTACTGATCCATGATTTCCGGACTTCCGCCATCCAACACTTGGACCAGCAATGTCGAACGCACCGTCTCTTCTAAGGTTCCTTTGAAAGCAGCCACCAGTTGGTGTGGTAGATCACGGATAAATCCAACCGTATCCAGGAGGATAATCTCATCCCGGTCGGAAATTTGAATACAACGCGACACCGGATCCAAAGTATCAAACAAACGACCCTCTGCGGAAACCCCAGCGTTGGTTAAACGGTTAAATAAAGTAGATTTCCCGGCATTGGTATACCCCACCAGGGACACAGTAGGAATTGCGTTTTTTTCGCGGCGGTGGCGTTGAATTTTTCGGTGAAGTTCAACTCTTTTAAGCTCTTTCCGGAGATCGGCAATCCGCTGCCGGACCCGGCGCCGGTCGACCTCTAACTTAGTTTCTCCCGGTCCTCTAGTCCCGATGCCACCGCCCAAACGTGATAAATCCCGGCCCAATCCGCCGCTTAACCTTGGCAATATGTAATTCAACTGCGCCAACTCAACTTGGAGTTTACCTTCCTTAGTTTTGGCGCGTTGGGCAAAAATATCCAGAATAAGATCGGTCCGATCCAACACTCGGACCCCGGTTAAATCCTCTAAATTCCTCACTTGTACCGGAGAAAGTTCCTGCAAGGATACTATTAAGTCTGCTGAACTCTCACGGACCAGCTTAGATAACTCCTCAGCCTTACCAGAGCCGAGAAAAAACGCGGGGTCGGGGTTTGAACGTATCTGAATCACCTGCGCCGTAGGTTTGGCCCCTGCAGCCTTTGCCAGTTCAATAAATTCACTCCAGACAAACTCAAAGTCAACGCCGCTATACCGAAACCCGTTAATACCGATTAATATTGCTTGTTCTTTTAATTCATCGTTTTGAGCCATTAATTTTCTTAATTCCTATTTCATATATTCAATTCATTAATTAAACGAAGCCCATGTAAGGTTAAATCCGGTTCAATCTTATCAATCATTTTTGTGCTTTCCCCGATCAATTTTGCTAATCCTCCGGTGGCAATTATCTGGGGACTGCAATTCATTTCTATCTTCATCCGGGAGATTATCCCCTCAACCAAACCTAAATATCCGTAAAATAGACCTGCTTGCATAGCGTGAATGGTATTTCTACCTATAATGCTTTTAGGCTTTTCAACTTCAATCTTGGGCAGCTTGGCTGTTCGTTGAAACAAAGCTTCACTGGAGATACCCAAACCCGGCGCAATCGCTCCGCCTTGGTATTCTCCGTTCGGTGCTATAGCGCAAAAAGTAGTCGCCGTTCCAAAGTCAACAACAATTAAAGGAGGTCCATAAAGTTTAATTGCGGCAACAGCGTTCACAACTCGATCGGCTCCCACTTCCCTTGGGTTTTCGTATTTAAATGCAAGACCGGTTTTGATCCCCGGCCCCACCACTAATGGATATACTCCAAAATATTTGATAACCATCTCTTCGAACAATCCGGTTACCGGAGGCACAACACTGGAAATCACTGCCGCTCTTATCCGGTTGACTTCCAGATTGGCGTCATGGAATAAGTTTTTTAGCAAAATGCCAAATTCATCAAGAGTCTTCTGACGATCAGTCGCCAATCTCCAGCTGGCTATAAGTTGATCTCCTAAAAATACCCCAACAACGGTTTGAGTATTACCGATATCGAAAACCAAAAGCATAAGCTTCACTCTTCCTTTTCATAAAAAACTATCCTAATTATAACACAGGGGCCACTATAGGACAACAAACCCAATTTTCATCATTAGCCTGATCATTTTAAATTTATTACCGTCAACCAAAAGGAATGTTTGAATGTAAATTGAATATTCTGGTTAGGAATTACTTTTATAAGGTTTATAATGTAATAAAGGGGTATCGACGAATGAAACGTTACTTATTTACCGTGCTGGTTTTGATTAGCATTATTTCAATAATTTCGACAACCATTGCCGAAACCGTCGAGGATTATTATCCGATCCAAACCGGAATGTGCTTGACCTTTAAGTATATATTTGAACATGTTGTCCAGGAAGAAAATCCATGGAACCTAACTGTGGTCCGGAGTTCTTTTCCCGAGTCGCTCACCTATACCTGGGTCCGGCCCCAAGCCGAGGAAGGGGATTCCTCCGGAACCAGGATTTTGACTGATCTGAAGTATAGTCGCGATTTTAATCCTTGGTACAAAAATGAGGAGTCCAAGGCGACCGACGATACGGCCCCTTGGATCTCACAGGAAGTATTGAAAGAATTACGGGAAAAAGGTATAGCCCGTAATTTTAAGGAAGGCGGTACCGGCGCCATTAATTGGGTTGCTACTTCACTAAAAGTTAAGGAACGAATTGTTTTTCCTTTAACTATTAACGGTAAACCGGAAGTGGTTCATGCTCTAAAACTCAATAAAGGTATGATAGTCTGGAATAATCTAAAGAATCCTTTAATCCTTGAATATGAGCCTCTTGGTGTCCCTCTCTTCACCGGCATCACCGGCTGGAGATTAAAGGAAATAAATTACTAAATTCATACTCCATCAGTTGCTCTAGGTGTTGCCAAAATGATTTGAGTAATGTTTTGATTTTGATCATATCTAGTGTCAAACTCAATATTTACCGGACGAGTGTCAATTTCAACAGAATCCTTTATTAATTTACTATAAGCTTTTTGATAACTATTACCTTCTTCAAAAGCCGAATCTATCAATTCGGCATTAATTTTACGGAAAGCCCTTCCCGATAACTCTCTTACCAATGTCTGTGAAATTTTTCCTGAACGCTCACCGCTAAAGATCACATTAAAATCCAGATTAGACCCTAGACTGGCAAGTTGTTCCTGTAAATCTTGGATATATCCGCGTAAGTTATTCATCTCACCGGTATAAACAGTGTTCACTCCCAGTTGTGTCTCATTGTAATCTCCGCTGCTGATGGATTGAATTGTAATTGTGACATTTGTCCCATTGGGTTGAACCCCTTCGAATGATAAATAACCAAAATCATCCTGTTCTCCGGTTACCATTTTGGTTTTTGCGCGAAGTTTTAATTTTTTTTGGATTTCACCGGCAACCTCCTTTAATTCATAAAAACTGATTCTCCGGTTATTTAATCTCATCCAAGCTTCGGTTTCAACTTCACGGAGAGGAATCCCCGTTGCCTTCCATGCAGTCTCCAATGGATACTCGTATAATTTTTCACCGATTGTTACATCCACGAATTTAACTGAAAAAAGTAATAAAAACCCTACTGAAAGAAGCATTTTTATGAAAAAGTTTTTGATCACCAAAAATCCCTCCTCTGGCTAACTCCTTCGGAGCCAGTAAAGACTTACCCACAACATTATTGGGATTCTTGGAATCAAATATACGGTTAAACAAAAAAAGGGGAGTTATTCCCCCCATTTCACCGAACCTAGCTTTCTCTTGTTAAAGATAACAATCTCCTGATAGCCTACATCAGTAAGTAATTCAGTAACTCGATCAAAATCGGCGCCCACATCCCGAGGCCGATGGGCATCCGAACCCACAGTCACTCTCACTCCATGCTGGCGGCATAGACGTAAAAGTTCCCGGTCGGGATATACCCCGACATCGCCTAGTTTTGAACCTCTAACTCCATATGAATTTAATTCAATTACCGCACCCGCTTTACCTAACCGAACCGCTAAATCTTGGTGAAGTTCTGCCATTAGTTCCGAGTTTAAACGAGGAAAGGAACGTTTTGGTAAATCAACATGGGCCAGAATATCGAAGAGTCCACTTTCGGCTGCCTGAGCTAACCGGTCGAAGTATACCGGATATACTTCTTCCGGTCCGTGTTCTTTCTCATTGGCGATATAACCGTAACTCCACTCGGATATAAAATGGACGGAACCGATAATGTAATCCCAAGGATATTGAGTGGTTATAGCCTCGGTCTCCTTCTCCCAACCGGGAACGAAATCAACTTCCAAACCCAATTTGATTGCTATTTCCCCATAACGTTGGCGCAAAGACAACATCGACTCGATATAATCGTCTAATTCTTCACGGGTCATCCCCCGCTCGGTTACTTTTACTCCGGGAGAAGGCGGGTCATAGAAACGAGGCACATGATCGGAAAATCCCATTTCTTTAAGGCCTTTTCCTAAGGCCGCCTCAACATACTCCCAATCCTCTCCACAGGCATGTCCGCAACGTTTAGTATGAATATGATAGTCTACTAGGTACAAAAAGTTCACTCCACTATTTAAATATTGATAAATATTCCCTGCAGCCCTTACAGTTTATTCATTTTTTCAAGCTAAAAAAATTGTCCAAATTAACTGAAAGGCTTCTTTCATGTATAAGCAAAGACTAATTGTAAATTGTACATTGTACATTGTAAATTAAATTATACCTGCTTCAATATTTCAACGATCATTCTCTCTCCTGCTTGTAAAGCTTGATCAATTTTAGAAGCATCCTTGCCTCCGGCTTGGGCTAGATCGGGACGGCCACCACCGCTACCGCCAGTCTCAGCGGCAATTGTTTTAATGATCGAGCCGGCCTGAACTTTACTGGTCAAGTCTTTGGTAACTCCAACTACAAATGCCACTTTCCCCTCATTAACCGACCCCAACGCCGCCACTCCGGTTCCCATTTGGTCACGTAGTTTATCAACGGCATCGCGAAGTAACTCCATACTTAACCCATCAATCCTGGCCGTAACATATTTTGCTCCGTTACTTGTCTTAATATTGTCAAACAACTGTTTAATTTGCCCGGATGCCTGATCTTGATTAACTTTAGCCAATTCTTTTTGGTATTTAAGGTTATCTTCAATTAAACTATTTAATTTTGCTACCGCTTGACCGGAATCCGTCTTTAAAGATTGACAGATTTCATTGAAAGCTTCCCTTTCCCGGTTATAAAGTTTCAAAGCTTCCGTCCCCGTTACGGCCTCAATTCTCCGAATACCGGTAGCAACACTACTTTCCGATAAGATTCTAAACAATCTAATTTGAGCAGTATTGCTAATATGAGTACCGCCGCACAACTCACTGCTAAAACCGTTTACTGAAACAACCCGGACCCGGTCACCGTATTTTTCCCCAAATAATGCGGTAACCCCGGCGGCAATCGCTTCTTGATAGCTTTTTTCAACAGCACAAACCGGCACTGCCTGACCGATAATATCATTAACGATCTCTTCAATTTGGCGTAATTTTTCATCAGGTACTTTTTCAAAATGGCTAAAATCAAAACGTAACCTTTCCGGAGTGACTAAAGAACCTGCTTGGTTAACGTGTTCTCCCAAGATTTTTCTCAAAGCGGCTTGTAATAAATGGGTTGCGGAATGATTACAAGCTGTATCTCTACGCTGATTCGAATTAACCTTTAAAGAAAAATTACCTGCTTTTGGAAAATTATCTGCTTTTTTAACCAAATGAACAATTCTTTCATTCTGCTTAATGGTATCAACTACTTGATAAGATCTTCCTCCGGCCTCAACCGTTCCAACATCTCCGACTTGCCCTCCCGATTCGCCATAAAATGGAGTTTCATTAAAAACAAGCCGCCAGTATTGTTCGTCTTCGCCAATTAAACAAAGCTCGGCTTCTCCGGTAAGACTTTCATAACCGTAAAATCGAGAATGCGGGGTTTCTCTCACCGTCTCCCACTTGGTTAAATCCTCGCTCATTACGAACTTACCGCTTTCTCTCGCTTTAGCCCTCTGTTTATCCATCTCCTGATTAAAACCATTGATATCAACTGTTAACCCTTTTTCCTCAGCCATTAATTGGGTTAAATCCAGAGGAAACCCGTAAGTATCGTATAGTTTAAATGCATCAACACCGGTGATCGTTTCCGATCTTTGATCCTTCAACCGGGTGGCAATCTCCTCGAAAAGCTCGATCCCCTTGTCAAGGGTCCGATTGAATCCTTCTTCTTCAGCTTTAATCACCATTTCACAATGTTTTTGTTTCTCTTTAAGTTCCGGATAAGCGTCTCCCATAGCTTTGACTAAATAGGGTACAACCCGATACAAGAATGGTTCTTCCATACCCAGTGTCCGTCCAAAACGGGCCGCCCGTCTTAAGATACGTCGTAAAACATAACCTCGTCCCTCATTGGAAAGAATTGCGCCGTCGGCAATAGCAAACGTCAAAGCCCGAATATGATCGGCAATTACTCGAAAGGCTATCTGATTTTCAGGTTCGGTATACTTTCTGTTGGTAACTGTTTCTATTCCATTGATGATTTCTCGGAATAGATCGATATCATAGTTAGAACGTTCCTGCTGTAAAACTGAGACTATCCTCTCAAAACCCATTCCGGTATCCACATGTTTAGCGGGCAGTTCTTCCAATGACCCATCGGGTTTACGGTTATACTGGATAAAGACCAGGTTCCAAAGTTCGATATAACGGGCACATCCCAGATTAACTCCGCAAACATGACCAGGAATATGTCCCTTATCGCACCGCTCCGGACCCAAGTCAATATGAATCTCGGAACAAGGTCCGCAAGGCCCCGTCTCCCCCATCTCCCAGAAATTGTCTTTCTCAGCGAACTGCATTATATGTTCGGGGTTAATATCGGTACAATCCCGCCAGAGCCGCTCTGCTTCGTCATCAGTTTTGTATACGGTCGCATAAAGCTTCTCCTTGGGGAGCTTCCAACGTTCAGTCAGTAATTCCCAGGCCCATAAAATTGCATCTTTTTTATAGTAATCTCCAAATGACCAATTCCCGAGCATTTCAAAAAAAGTATGATGATAAGTATCACGACCTACTTCCTCCAGATCGTTATGCTTACCGCTTACCCTGATACACTTTTGGGAATCGGCTGCTCGTTTATAGCTTCTAGTCCCTGTACCTAAAAACACATCTTTAAATTGGTTCATCCCTGCATTTGTAAAAAGTAAAGTGGGATCATTTTCCGGTATTAATGATGCGCTGGGAACAATAGCATGTCCCTTTTCTTTAAAAAATTCCAAAAATTCAGCCCGTACTTGTTTGGCAGAAATCACAGCCATCTCTCCTCTTCAACATAACTAATAATATTATAACTATTAATGTATCTACCATTAATTGATTTAGAAGACAGAATTTAAAAAAACATTAACTTGTTCTCTGTATTCTAAATATAGTAACTTTATTTTAATTGAAATTATTATTAATCGCAACTATCTATATGAAATGAATTCAAATGTTTTTCTTTTCAATTCTAGGTATAAAACAGGAAATGTAGGAAAATAATACTAGCATCAGTAATTTTTTCTACACTTGCCTTATTAAAATTGCAAAGGAGGATTCCCTATGTTGCCGAATGAAACCACTTTAAGTGTCAGTGAACAGGAGAACACCCCGGTTTCAAAAACCATTATTGATGAGGAAGAATTTTTTGAGAGAACTTTATTTCAAGATGTACTAGAAATGAAATCCATTCGTATGCTTTCCGAAGCTACCACTACCGAGTTTGGAAAACTCCAGGACCAAGTATATCATAATTTATTTAATCTTTACCAGAAGGTTCGTGGTATTACTGTAACCGAAGAAACAGAAATCGACGAAGTCTTTGTGGTCTTTGAATTATTCTTTAAACACTATTATCAAAATTTCCGCAAGGCAATGGAAGAGCTAATTGCTTCTTCAAAATCCCCAGTAAAGATCGCTTATATCCTGGGCCAAAAAGCGGATAAAATGATAGCCACATTAGATTCGGTGGTTAAAGAAATTGAATCGGAATTGAGTTAAAGAACTAGCCGGGGTACCGGCTTTTTCTTTGCTTTGAATTAATAAGAAGATAACCTCTTTCCAAACCCATAGTTCCTCTTCTCCTAATTCTTAAATTTGATGTTAATAAAACTCCTATTTCCTTTAATTATGAAATCCCAACTGATAAAATTATAACCGATAAAGCAAATAAAAGGAGGAAAAATTGGTGGACAACTTACAGGCAATTTTTATTGTACTTAATGATACCAACCAGACCGAACGAGTACTTGAACTATTATTAAAATGTGAGATGCGCGGAGCAACAATTATCGAATCAACCGGTATGAGTAAGGTATTAAAAAATAATATTCCGGTAATTGGTAGTGTCCGAGCGCTTCTTTCTCAACAACACGAACATAACCAGACCATTTTTGCGGTAACCAAACATCCTGAAAAAATCGACCATGCAATTGACCTAATCAGCGAAGAATTTAAAGGTTTTAAAGAACCTTGTTCCGGAATGATCTTTGTTATCCCAGTAATCAGAGCTATTGGATTTGGGAAAAAAGATTGTCCTTCAATGTTCGACCATGAATCATAAAGACCGGAAACCCGGGAAGAAAAAACTATAATTGGGGGTTCTCGTAATGCATGAAGGAACAGCCGCAATACCTTCAATGTTTTTAATAAACGTTGCTATTATACTGATTTTTACTAAAATTGGCGGAATGATCAGTAAACGAATCGGAGTACCGTCGGTTTTAGGCCAGGTTTTAACCGGTGTTATTTTAGGCCCTACTATATTCGGACTTTTAAAACCGGATTTATTCTTAGATGAGGTAGGTCAAATCGGAGTCATTTTCCTAATGTTTCTGGCGGGATTAGATACTGATGTCAAACAAATGAAAGCCATGGGTAAACAATCATTTTTGGTCGCAGCCGGCGGAGTAATTGTACCGCTTTGCTTGGGGACGTTAGTCGCTTATTGGTTTAAACAGAATTTTCAGACTGCACTTTTTGTGGGGACCATTCTGACGGCTACTAGTGTTAGTATCACCGTACAAACCTTAATGGAAATGGGAAAACTTAAAACCGTAGAAGGTAACATCATTCTCACGGCAGCTGTTATTGACGATATAATAGGTATCATAATTTTGGCAATGGTAGTGGGCGCCGGTTCAAATACCAATTTGGTTTCGCTTATCGGAATGATCTTACTCTTTTTTATAGTAATCACTGTATTCGGGCGTTTAATATTCCCGTCGTTAATTAAGCTTTCAACCAAGTATGATATTCACGAAGGAAGAGTCACTCTTGCCCTGGCTTGTTGTCTTTTATTCGCTTGGCTTGCCGATCGTATGGGTGTAGCTACTATTATCGGAGCGTTCATGATGGGTATTTTTGTAGGCCAGACCAAAATCAATCAGCTGGTGACCGAAAGAATTCAAATAATTGCTTATGCTTTTTTCATACCGATTTTCTTTGTAGGGATTGGAGCTAGCGCCAACCTTCACCAAATAAGCGTTACATCCTTAATCTTTGTCTTAGTAATTGTTTTCATTGCTATTATTACCAAAATCATCGGTAGTATGGCAGGAGCTTTAATCGGCCGTTTTCCAATACATAGCGCCTTCCGAGTCGGTGTAGGGATGATTGCCCGCGGTGAGGTAGCGCTAATCATTACATCATTGGGCTTACGTAAAGGAATTATTGATAACGATATTTTTTCCGCCACTCTAATGTTGGTTTTAATATCAACAATTATCACACCGCTTTTATTATCTTTAGCCTTTAAGGAACCTGCAAAGTCATAAATATTCAATTTTTATATATAACTAAAAAACCAAAGGGATTTTCCATATCTCCTTTGGTTTTTTAATCACTATACCGCTATCATTTGGTCTATTTTTCGGTTGCATAAATCTGAAACTCTGGCGGATCAGCCAAATGTTTTTTAACGGTACAAAGATTTGCAGCTCGTATTACAGCCTCCCGATATCGTTCCGGAAATCCGGCCGGTAATTTTAGTTCAATAGTTATTTTACCGATTAGTCCTTTTTCCGGGTTTCTTTCCGTAGTAAGTGTCAGTTCAATATCTTGATATGAAATATTCCTTTCCCGGCAAAAATTAATCACATAATACCCGGCGCAAGTCCCGATGGAGCTTAAAAAAAGGTCAAATGGCGAAGGGGCCGAGTTTTCACCACCTTCATTTTCAGGTTGATCGGTCCTAATAGTAAATCCTTTGTATTCGGCATTAACCTTTTTCCCCCCCGGAAAACTAATGTGCAATATTAATCCCCCTTTCCAATTCTTATTATACTTAGTTTTTTTATTATCTACTCAATTTTCGCGCATTCACTATAACAAATTTAGTCCCAGCATAAATTAATTTTAGAGAAAATAAACCTCTCACTACTAGTGAGAGGAGATTTATTTTTTTTATTTAATTTGTCGATCAACCTTTGAGAACTTATCCATCTCCTCGCGTAACTTTGAATCGAATTTCTCCATTACTTTTTTAACTTGCTGGTATTGTTTTAAACCAACCACTGTATTTACCCTATTATTTATCCCATTTAAACGCGGATCAAAATTACTGGACATTTTTTGACCCCCCAACTTATTTTAATGTATATTAATTATCGGTTAAACTTCACTTTAATTAATAGGACAAAAGTTCTATTATTTTTCATTATTAAAGCTTTTGTTTAAATATGACGATAACGTATTAGGAGGTGTATCGTTATGATCCAAAACATTTCTTCATTTGCCACCAGTAGATCAACGATCCCTATTACTAGTATTAAACCAATCAAATATAATCCGCCGGTTAACTCCGATACTCAATTTGAATCGGATGCGGTTAAACTTTCTATTTCACCGGAAGCTAAGCGTTCACTTGAAAAATACCAAAACGAACAGGATAATACAGCTAACCCCGTTGACGAATCCGAAACTAAAAATACAACTCAATCTACGGATAATACTTCTAAATCAAAAACCGACCCGGATTCCTCAACCGAAGAATTAAGTCCTGAGGAAGAAAGAATGCTCCAAAGGTTAAAACAAAGCGATCAAGATGTCAAAACTCATGAACGTCAACACGTTGCTGCTGCCGGAGGATTTGTAAAAAGTGGTCCGGTTTATAACTATACTACCGGACCCGACGGTAATCGATACGCTGTAGGCGGCCACGTTTCTCTGGATATGAGTTCGATCCCAAACAATCCTGAAGCTACTATTAGAAAAGCCCAGGTTATCAAAAGAGCCGCTTTGGCTCCGGCTGATCCATCCGGAGCCGACCGGGCAGTTGCAGCGGCAGCTGGTAAAATGGAATTAAAAGCTCGCGAACAGCTTAGAATGGAGCAAGAAAAATACCTCAAACTCGCCAATCAAAAAGGGCAAAACTCCAAAATAAAAGCTTACACCCAATCTACCCGCCCATTAGGACAAGCCGTCAATTTATTCCTTTAATTATTTGGTCATCTACCTTCATTTAGCATCAGTGAATTATTTATTGGTATAATTCACCTTACCCCAAGCTATCTTTATTACTCCAAAATTCCAACTATCTTTGTTAACCTCTTGTCTTCTACTTACAAAATCCCTAACTAAGCCCATACCCATGATATAGCTATGTAATATCCATGTTTTTACTTGTTTACTTGCAATTACAAAAATATATAATATTAATTAATAAAATTGTTCAAATCAAAAATTCTATTAAACTTATAACGTTTCAATATTTAGTTCCTATGCCCTGAATAATGTGAGGTGATTACATATGATTAGAACCTGTTTATTAGGATTAGGGAAGACCGGCAGTGTTGTGGCGGAAAAATTATTAAATTCTTCGGAATTCGATCTAATGTCGGTTATTTGTAAACCGGGAAGTCTAAAAACCGGTAATCCAATTAAACGTTATCTTAATGCTGAGAGTAATTTATTAATTACAGAAGCCGATGCTTTGGCTGAAGAAACTAAGCAGAAGCGCTTCCAAATAGCCATTGATTTTACTTCCCCGGAGGCTACACTTAAAAATGCTCCAATCCTTGCTGAAAAGGGTGTACATTTAGTCATCGGGACCAATGGTTTTAGTAACCATCAATTACAACAGTTAAAAAACTTGGTACAACACTACCGGATCGGGTTGGTTTATGCGCCCAATCTATCAGTTGGGATTAACCTGTTACTATCCATAGTCAAGACCATTGCCCGTTTAATTCCCAATTATCATGTGGAAATAACCGAAACCGAGAACCGGAACGAAACCCTGTCCCATTCCGGTACTGTTATTAAAATCGCTGATGATATTAAAATAATTAAAGAAGCTGTTAGACGAAACCGTTATAAATTGGGGCATAAGGAAGACATTTCAAAGATAATCAGTTTTAATACGGTTCCAGCTGAAAAAAATTATCGATTTCATAAAGTTCGTTTCTTGGGGGAATCAGAAGAAATAGAGATCTTACACCGATCAAATTCCGGAGCAATTTATGCTGAAGGTGCATTAAAAGCGGCAGCATTTATCCTAAATTTGAAAGGTTTTTACCACATGGAAGATGTTTTATTATTGGAACGAATGGATCGGGATTTTCGCTTGGCCGCAAATCGGCTTTATTTAAATTTTAACTAATTAAATTAGTGCCGTACTAAAATACCTCTCGGCCCGATCCGGTAAAATAGTAGCGATAATTTGCTCCTTACCCCATTTTTGGGACATTTGTCGGGCCGCCCAAACATTAGCCCCCGCTGAAGTGCCTACTAATAACCCTTCAATACGGGCTAAACTGCGGGCAGTTTCGATGGCTTCATCATCGGATACCTCAACCACTTCATCGACAATTTTGGGGTCAAGGACCGCCGGAATAAAACCATCTCCGATACCTTGAATTTTGTGAAGCCCAGGCTCATGCCCTAGTAAGGCTGAAACATTTTTCGGTTCAACTGCAACCAGCTTTAAATTTGGGTTCTTCTCCTTTAGAAATTTACCGATTCCCGCTAGTGTTCCCCCGCTTCCCAATCCGGATACGAAAATATCAACTCGCCTCCCAATATCTTCCCAAATCTCCGGCCCGGTTGTAAGATAGTGTATTTTAGGGTTATCCATATTTTCAAACTGCTGGGGAATATAGACACTTGGATCTTGGGACTGAATCTCGATAGCTTTCCGAATACACCCATCAATACTTTCTTCAGCCGGAGTTAAAACTAATTCACTTCCTAATGCTTTTATGATTTTTTTTCGTTCCTCACTCATATTCTCCGGCATTACTATTATTACGCGATAACCCTTTCTAACCCCTACTAAGGCCAACCCGATCCCTGTATTACCCGAAGTCGGCTCAAGAATTGTCATCCCCGGTTTTAATAATCCTTTACGTTCGGCTTCTTCAATCATGTATTTAGCGATTCGGTCTTTAATACTGCCACCGGGATTTAAAAATTCAGCCTTAGCATAAATTTTGGCCCCTGTAAAGTTTTCCAAGGACAGCAACTGGGTGCTTCCGATACAGTCAAGCACAGTTTTTACATTCACTCTTTAACCCGCCTCCATCGTTTCGAACAATCAAAGGTAATTAATACAGTTTATTAAGAACCGGCTACTAATGGGTATATTATACCAAATACTTTATTGCCGGGAAATCACTGAAATATGATGGAATGGGTTTAACGCTTTTGCGTATACTACACCGCTTTCATAAGCTTAATAACCCTCTGATAATCATCGATATAAACTTGTATTTCATCTAATGACGGAAGCGCAATTGACGACTTTTCCAAGAAACGCCTAATATCTCGAGTATAAATTTCAAAATCTCTTAAATCTTTTTCATCTGTTACCCTACCTTTCAAAGCATCTAATTCCCACAAAAGTCTTAATAGTTTATTAATACCCGACTTACGTTTAAGATCGAAATTTTCTTGACCTTTCATGTCAACCTCCTAATAAAATAAAAATGGAAGTTATCTGTTAATCCAATTATAGTATGAATTCTTACGATTGGTAATAATTAAAAATTGTAACTGATTTTAGCCGAAAAAGAAAAATTAGGTAGTTAATCTACCTAATTTTTTTTAAACTGAATAAGGGTCTTGAAAATTTACCCTTGCCGAAAAAACCTTACCACACTATGGATACCGCTTTGCTGATTCTTCCCCGGTTACTGCTATTTCTTCGTTATTATATAGTTTTCTTAAAGCATCGCGGTAAGTATTTATCTCTAACTTTTTGAGCACGTTTTTGATGTGGGACCGAACCGTATATAAAGAAACATTAGTATTTGCCGCAATGTCTTTCGGTTTTAGCCCTTGTCTAAGCAAATCGAAAATATTTCGCTCGGCATAGGTTAAGTCTGTTAAACGAAACTCCTTTACTTTATCTTGTACCGCATTCATCATTAAATTAGATACCGGGTTTTCAAAAAGATAATGTATTGTCTGGGGAAGTACATTTAAATAAGTCTTGGGGATATAAGAATATCCCCCATGTAAAAAAGCGTTATACAAAGTATCCGGGTTTTCATTATTTGTTAAGAATATTGCTTTGATATTTCGGACCTTTTTTAACTCATCGTAAACAAAGAACCCGTCTTCCGCAGTCTGGTCCAGTTGCAAATCAATAATGACAAATTCATAATCCAATATTTTACCCAGCTTAATTCCTTGTTCAAGATTCTCAGCAATCCCGACCACCAAAAAATCAGGATCTAAATTCAACTGACGGGTAATCATGTTTTGCCATGAAGGCTCATCTTCGACAATTAAAATCCGGATAATTTTGCTCATTTTTATCCCTCATTTCAATTAGAGCTTTAAAGCACCTTTCGGTAATTCTTCAAACCCCTCTTGATGAAATGGATTGATTGCATATGTTTAAATATTTTTTTAATATAAGTTGGGTTAATTTGCGGCCAAGTAAAGCCCACTTGCCTCAAAGCCTCCACCGAATATCGGGAATCAATTGCGACAGAAGAACTATAGTTTAGTTTACCATTCTTTAAATCCGGGATAATCCCGAAAAGGGAGTCGAAATTATTCTTGTCTTTTAGTAAATCTTGAACATGCTTTTCAAAAAGACGATCCTTAATCAATTCAATTTTATAGCCTAAATTTAGAAGCATTTGAGCAAAATCTTTGATTTTGATGCGATTATGATTCATAAGGTGAAAAACCTTCCCGCTACTCTCTTCCACCATTAATAGTTTTTTAATTGCCTTACCGCATAAATCAACCGGAGTTAATTCAATGGCCGTTTCAGCCATGGAATTCGGGATCACGGTAAGTTCAACTAAAGATTTGAGTATTTGATAAAACTTGTTTTCTTTTATATTTGGTTGAAAAATCCCATCCGAATACCTTCCGGTAAGATTACCAACTCGAATCACTGTTCCGTTTAAACCCTCCTTCATCTCATCGAAAACGAACTTTTCCGCCTCATACTTGGTCTTTACATAATAGTTTTCGTCAAGATTCTGGCCGATATCAAGACTCGTTTCATCAAAATAAAGACCCCGATATTGATACTTTTGCCTGGTGTAGTCCCCGGCCACGCTAGTGGTTGATATGTGTGCCAAATATTTAGATTTGCTAAATTCAAGTATATTTTTAACCCCAAATATATTTATACGTTGAAACTCTTGATAATCTCCAAAATGTTTTACCAATGCTGCAGTATGAATTACTGTATCAATAATTTGTAGTAATTGTTGATAATCGGATTCCAATAAACCGAAACGTTCTTTGGAAATATCACCAACGACTATAACTAATTTTGAGCTGATAAAATCCCTTTCCAACTGAGGAAAGTAATACTCCAAACGCTGATATAAGCGGGATTCGGCATCTTCTTTATTGATACCCCTGACCAAAACATATATTTTAACATCTATTTGTAATAATTCAAAAAGAATATGACTGCCAAGAAATCCAGTGGCGCCGGTTAATAATAAGTTTTTTACGGATCTAGGTTTGGAAAACTCGGTATCTTTGAGTAATCGTCTTTGAAAGGTCTTCAAATCAGGTTTAATCTTAATTTCTGTATCCTTTTTCCGCTCTGCATCGGTTATTATAGTTTGCTGATTAAATTTGATATAAGCAGCCAGTTCCTTAATGGTATTGAATTTGTAAAAATCCTGGACGGTTAATTCCCAGTGTTCGTCATAAATCATTGTAATAATTCTGATAATGGACAATGAATCGCCGCCAAGTTCAAAAAAGTTATCATTAGTCCCGACTTTAGGTACCTCCAGAACCTCCTGCCAGACCTTTACCAGTTTCTCTTCAATTTCATTTTCCGGAGGAGTCCAACTCAGTCCCAAATTGCGTTCCGGCGCTGGTAACGCTTTCTTATCAACCTTCCCATTAGCATTCAAAGGCAAGTTTTTTAAAGGGATAAAGTAAGCCGGAATCATATAGTCAGGCAACCGCTTTGACAAAAAATCCTTTAACTCAAGGGCCGTAAGCTTTGCATCAGAAACAAAGTATGCACAGAGACACTTATGGTTTGGGTCGCTATCATCGGCTACTACCACAGTTTCTTTTATGGACCGGTGCTTTAAAAGATTATACTCGATTTCTCCAAGTTCAATCCGAAAACCGCGAATTTTAACCTGATTATCAATTCTCTCAATAAACTGCAAATTACCATCAGGAGTCCATTTTACAAGATCCCCGGTTTTATAAAGTATCTCTTTGATTGTGGGCTCGAAAATGAATTTTTCTTTGGTTAACTCCGGATTGTTAATGTATCCCCGAGCCAATCCCACTCCTCCCAAATATAACTCTCCCGGAATTCCGACCGGTTGGGGTTTTCGGTCCTGGTTCAATACATAACAACGGCAATTACTAATCGGCTTACCGATTAATACTTCTTCATCATTAGCGGTAAACTGGTGAACCGTTGAGCAAACACTGTTTTCTGTAGGCCCATATTCATTATAAAGTTTTACTTGGGGTAGTTTGGCAAAATGTTTTTTTACCATATTTATCCTTACACTTTCACCCGCAACGGTGATACTGGTAAGGTGACCCAGTTTGTCGGGAATATCATCTAACATAGCATTATACAATAAAGGAGTTGCTAAGAAATGGGTAACACAGTGTTCATTGATTAATTTTCCTAGATATTTAAGATTGAGCCGTTTCTCCTGATCGATTACCACAATCGTAGCCCCGGTACTTAAAAATGAAAAAATATCCTCCACCGAACTATCGAAATTATAAGGAGGTATCTGCAATAAAACATCTTTGGGGCCAAACTTATAACATTTGATCCGCCATTGTATCGTATTTGCGATTGAATGGTGTTCGATCATTACGCCTTTTGGTTTCCCTGTTGAACCGGATGTATAAATTAGATACGCCAGATCCCGGGGCCGGTTCCGACAAATCGGATTGTTGCGGTTTTCATTATTGCTAACAGAATTAAAAATAACAATCTCACCATTCCAAGTTGTATTACCGATAATGAATTTGGTTGTTAACAAAACCATACAATTGCTATCTTCCAGTATGTCTTTGACCCGTTTTCGAGGATAAATAGGGTCGATCGGTAGATAAGCACCACCAGCTTTCAAAATCCCAAGAATGCCGATGAACATTTCCAAAGACCGTTTCACCAACAGCCCCACAATTGTATTTGGTTTGACTCCCTTGCTCATTAACATCCAAGCTGTTTGATTCGCTTTTTCATTCAACTCCCGGTATGTCATCCGCCGATCTTCAAAAATTAAAGCCGTATTATCCGGGTTTTCCCGCGCCTGTTTTTCAAATAGTTTAAGAATACTTTGTCGTGAATATATTTTTTGAGAATTGTTGAATCCGTAAATTAATTGTTTCTTTTCTTTTTTTGATAATAGATCCAATGAAGTAATTGTTTTATTAGGATTTTTTAAAGCGTCCTTAAGAATATTAATTAGATGACAAAATAATTTCTCAATTTCCTTATCGGTAAATAATTCAACCAAATAATCAAAGTCAATCACAAATTGATTTAATTTTTCGCGGTGATTAATATGAATATTTAAAGAATTTATCTGGTATCCATAAGGATGCCAATAACTTTTAATTTTATTAAAACCTTCTGGGTAATTGTGGACGGCATTTTGATAATTTATGGTAACGTCAAATAAATTATCTTTTGTTTTATGTTTTTGACGATATTCCTCCATAATTAAATTGTGTGGGTAATGGGAATTAGCTAAATAATCCTTCCAATTCAATGTTATATAATTTAAAAACTCTTGAAAAGATAAATTTGTATCAACCTGTAAATATATAGGGATCATATTTATAAACATCCCAATAATGTTCTTCTGATTAAAATTAGTCCGATTAAGAATGGTAGTACCAAAGGCTATAAGTTTTTTTGAGGTAGTTTTATAAATATAAATGGAGAACGCAGCTGCAAATAAAACTAAAATTGAGGTGTTAAATATTTGGTTGTATTGGTTTATTTTTAAACTTATTGGAGCAGGTATTTTGAAACTGACTCTTTTTGCTTTGGTAAAATGTTGCATTGGCTTATTTTTAAGATAGATAAAATCTGGTAATGACTCTATTTTATTCTGCCAAAAAACTCTATTTTTTTCTAAACGTTTTGAATTTAAATAATCCCTTTCAGCTTCAAAATAACTAAAGAACGAAGGCTCTTTAACATTCTCAACATCTTCATTCTTCTTAAGTAACAAATAGTATTTTAATATTCGATTCCCGGTCAATATTACGGACCAAGCATCGGTTATTAAATGATGTTGTTTAAAATATAAAGCGTTTCCCTTAGTTGTTTTTATATATGCTCCATAGAAAAGAGGAGACTCAAGCAATGAAAACGGTTTTTCAGTTAACTGTTTTTGAAACTCAAAAAAATTTTGTTTATCTTTCTCCAATGTTAAATCAAGATATTCCAGTGAATAGTATTGCTCATCGGAGAAGTATTGAACAGGTTCACCATTTTGAATTGTTATTCGAATTTTAAACGCATCGTTTTTTTTACTAGTAAATTGATTGCCTGCTCAAGAATATTAAAATCAATATCTTCACTAAATAGTAAAGTAGCAGCGATATTATTGATACTTGTGTTGAAAACGAATTTTTCAACGTTCCAAATTAATTTTTGGGCATATGTTAGAGGATAATATATTTTCATTTTTTACCTCCCAATTTTAATTCTTTAGCTTCTAACTGGATTCGTCCCATATAATCCAAGATATCCAAATAAGCTAAACGATCATTTAAATTGTGAGTAACACTTATTTTAAAAACTAAAAAATTCTTAATGTTTTCAAAAATTGTTTTATAATCAATATTTTCTTGAGTCATATCCTCTTTTTTTTTTCAACAATTTGCTGGTTGTTTTTATATATCCTCAAAAATTACCCCCCCTCTTCAGTAATATAATTCGAGTTCCCTCTTTTAAAGAAATTAGCAACATTGGGCAATCAACTATATCGTTCGTCCAAGTCAACAGGGTGTTGACTTGGACGACTATGTAAACCATTTTTTGAATATAAAGGTAAAATCTTATTTTAGTATACATAATATTCGTTCAATTAATTATTCGGTAACTCTAACCGGTTTCTTTATACCTAATTAACAAAAATTTACTCCGACATTCCCTACTTACTGCCAATACTGCTAGGTTTCTTTTTTAGTTTCAAGCAATGGAATTAGAATATGAAAGGCCGTACCATTTCTTAAATTTGATTCAAACCAAATTTTTCCATTGAATTTTCCTCTGATAATTGCTGAAGAGATATACAAGCCTAATCCGGTGCCTTTTTTACCTTTAGTGGTTATTATCTCTTTAAATAATTTTATTTGAATATTTTCCGGGATTCCACTTCCGGTGTCTTTAATTAAAAATTCAAGGAAACCACCATTGGTAATAACCTTAAATTCAATCTCCCCCCCCTTGCCTTGATAAGCCTGAATTGAGTTGGATATTATATTTTCCAACACTTGAACCAGATCACTTATTTCCCCAGGCATATGCAGGTCCAAATCAGCCTTGACGTCATAATGAATTAAGCAATTAGATTTGGTCAATTCATAATGGGTGATAATTTCAACCCGTTTTATTAATTCCTTTAAGGTAAAATCTTCTTTCAAAGTTGGTTTTCCTTGTATAATCTGTCCTTTAACGGTTGATAAAACATCAGCCATATAGTCGCAGTACGGCGCCATCTCATTAAGCCATGACTCCATTTCTGAAGCTATTTCATAATGGTCTTCCTCGGTTACCCTTTGATCGCTTACTGACATCCGGTATTCGGTGACCAAGTCCTGTAATGACTTAATCGCAACCGACAGTGAGACTATGGGTGTCTTTAGGTTATGAGTGATACCGCTAATCATTTGTCCTAATGAGGCTAACTTCTCCCGCTCAACTATTACATTTTGTTGATTTTTTATATCTTGAATATACCTTTTTTCACGTACTTGAACTTTATTAAAAGCAATTGCCAAATCACCAATTTCATCGCTTGAAGTAACGGGTATCTTATTATTTAATTCAGCTTCATCTCCTTCCGCAATTTCCATAAGGCCTGTAGCAATTAAAGCAATATCGTCGGCAATTGTTTTTCCAAAATATAATATAACTAGAATTGCAAAAAGAGATAATATTAGAAAACTAATAATGATCATAGTCGTTGTTTTTGGTGAAGTAACGACATATTGAATTCCCACGATCCAGTCCCCATCTAATCCCCGTAATTTAACAATTGCACCCTGAATATTTGAACCGTAGTAATCATAAGTATGTCCATTATTTATTATAGCGAGTTCCTTAGTATACTTGAGAAAAAACTTACTTAACTTAGAATTATCACTAGTTTGATATACACCGGATGGATCTATGTAAAAAATGATATCATTTTTATTATCAGATTTTATAATGTGAAAGAATTGTTCTATTTGTTCTTTACTTTCGATAAAAATGTCTTCCTTAATAAACAATCTGAGTTTTTGCTGATTACTCTTGAATAACGCATCCCCTTTTTCTTTAATGATACCCGATTGTCCTACTAAAACTAAAAATAAAAAGGAAAAAAGGAACAAAGGGAATATTTGTATAACAATTTTTAATTGTAATCCAATCCGGCTTGTTTTAATTTCGGAATCATCCGTATAGGTGATTTTTAATACTTGTCGGAAATATTTTTTAGAAATAAGGTAGGAGACTACACTTGTAAAAGTCATTCCTACTGTTAAAAGTAGAAAAAATTTAACATCATCTATTTTTAAAAATCCTAAAAGTATAAATAAAATCCCAACTAAAACTACAGGAATTATTACTTGTAATAAAAATACAAGGTGTGGAATTTTGAAACTTTTTTTTCGAATTAATCTGATTTGATTAATATCGTTTTTTTCTAGACTCTTGTTGATATGTTGCCATTTATCAACTCCTTTAAATGCACATTTGAAACAAATATATCCAATTATTATAATAAAAATTATTACAATAAAATATTGCTGATAATAAGGAATTTTTGAAAACTCAGTGTCAAATTGGGTATTAATCGAACCGGGTGGATAGTTAAGCAGAAGTGGAAATAACGGATAAAATATTAATCCCATAACCACAATAATTAAAATATAGCTGCTAAATATATTTAAATTTCGTTCCTTTTTTTGCTTATTTTTTTTCATCAAACAAACTCTCCACTTTTGTACGATCCTTATACATATTTGTTCTTGATGTTAATTAGCAAATAATTTATGGCTTATTTTCAAATCAATTCCAATAATATTAAATATTAGTCAGTATTCTTTAAACTCCTCCTTTTATTGATTATAATCCACTCAAAACAAAAAAACCCTTTTATGGGTTTTATTAATATTAATAACTTATATTAAACAGTTATCTCAGCTCAAGAGTAGCGGCAATTTCAGCTTCACTGGTTTCAATATCATCCAATACATCTAAAAATTTATCTACAACTGCCGTATCAAATTGTATTCCTCTTCCTTTGAGCAATTGTTTTTTAGCCTCTTCCGCATCAAGTTTGGAACGATATTGTCGATCCGACGTCATCGCGTCATAGGCGTCCGCCACCGACAAAATTCGCGCCAGGAACGGGATTTTTTCTCCCTTCAAACCATCGGGATAACCGTTCCCGTCAACCCGTTCATGATGGTAACGGACTAATGGGACTACTTCTTTAAACATCGATACCGCTGAAAGAATATGCGCCCCCTTGATTGGATGTTTTTTTATCTCTAGATATTCCTTAGAATCCAAGGCTCCTGATTTTAGTAAAATATCATCAGTTGTCCCGATTTTACCAATATCATGAAAAATACCGCCCAATTTTAAGATCTCCAATTCTTTTGGGGACATATTAAACTGTTTGCCGATTTTTACAGCCAGGTATGCTACCCGGTCCGAATGGCCCTTGGTGTAAACGTCCTTGGCGTCAACCGTTAAACGGAGCACTTCAATGGTATCAATATATCTAGTACGTAGTTCATCGTAGGTCCTGTTTAACTCCTCATTCTTAATATTTACTAATGAATGGAGGAATGCATTATTTAATGCCGAAGCCGCCTGGCTGGCGAAAATTTCCAATAATCTTACTCCCTCTTTCAAATCCTTACTTTCAACATAAACAACACCTAATGTATTTTGAAGTCCGTCCATTAAAGGTAAAATTATTCCCTGATCCAATATAACGTTCTGTTTGGCTACCCTGGCAAAACCGGTCTGCTCCATCAAAGTCGGATTCATTTTGGTGAAAAAATCCTCTAAATCCGTATTATATTCGCCAATACCCTTAAATATAATATTAGGTTTTACGGAAACGTTTGTGATATCGTCGACTAAAATAAAGGCATTTTTACTATTTACCAGTGGCATAATTCCTACCAGGATCTCTTCCAAAATTCCATCGATTGATTGCAATTGATAAATTTTCGGTACTGCTTTTAAAATCCGGTTAAGTCCCTCCTGGAATTGTTTAATGGTTTGAATTTGAGAAATTGACTTAATGCCTGATTCGATTAGTAACAATAACTGATCGAATTTGTCGCTTTTCTCACAATAACCTTGGATGGCAAGTTTTTTGATGGTTTCAAGCGGAGGGGCCAAGTCTTTATGGCCGGTTAATAGTAGAATGTATATATCCTGGTTGAACTCTCGGATTTTTTCGACTACCTTGTCGCCATGCAATGGTTGCATAATGTAATCCAATACGACCATGTCATAATGCTCATCTCGGATAGTTTCAATGGCTTTGAGCGGATCGGTTTCACCTTTAAAATAGTATCCGATACGCTTCATTAAAACCTCAAGCGATTTAATTATTCCGGGTTCATCATCCACGAGTAAAATACGATAGGCTGAAGACGGATTATTTTGACGCCGCCGCATTTAGGATTATGACACCTCCGCGTCGGTCCGGCTATTGGCAACCGGCACCGTTAGATAAAAAGCAGTCCCCTTGCCTTCCTCCGATTCAAACCGGATAGTCCCTCCAAACTTGCCCTTTATAGTCAAATAAGACATATATAATCCCATCCCGGTCCCTTTAGTCCCTTTAGTAGTAACCATCTCCTTAAAGAGACGTTCCCGGACTTCCTGGGCCATGCCCTTACCGTAATCTTTGATTCCAAATTCCAAATCCCCTTTTTGATTCCGGGTAATTCTTAAGTCGATCTTTCCCCCTCGACCATCATAAGCATGGATGGCGTTGATAATTAGGTTATTAAATACCTGCACTAGATTATTCAATTCACCCTGGATCTCAGTCTGGATATCGACTTGAATATCCATTTCCATTCGGCAGTTATATTTTTTTAATTCATATTTCATTAAAATATCAATGCGTTTAATCAATTCTTCCAAGGTGAACCCAAAGCCCGAGGAATAGTTCATTTGCACCGCTTGTTCTTTAACAGCCGAAATAATATCAGACATATAAGCGCAGTGCGACCTAATCTCCTTGACCCAGTCGAGCATCTCTCCGGCTATTTCCCGGTGGTCCTCTTTAGTCACACTTAAATCATCGACCGAATCTTGATATTCATTAATAAGATCTTTTAAAGCTTCGGTACCTCCCGAGATTGAAACAATAGGCGTCTTAAGATTATGAGCAATCCCGCCGATCATCTGCCCCAAGGCAGCCAACCGTTCGCTTTGAATTAACATTTCATGACGCTCTTTTAGTTTTCTGATATTTTCTTTCTCAAGGTCCTGTATTTTATTAAAGGCGATTACCAGATCTCCGATTTCATCATTAGAGGTGACGGGGATTTTTTTATCGAGATCAATTTTCCCGCCTTCGGCAAGATCGTTTAGGTTATGAGCGACAAGTGAAATATCATCAGAAATAGACTTCGAAAAATATGATAGGATAAAAATGTTAATACAAAGTAGAACAAAAAAGCTCATCAAAAAGAATGAAATTATTTCTTTGGAAACAACTTTATATTTGATTCCAACCTTCCAATTATCTACTTTAATCATTACCCCTTGAATTTCACCGGTTGAATCATAAATTCGTCCATTATGTAAATTTGATAATTCATTTAAATAACCAATAAAATACTTACTTAAAGAATCCTTCTTTTCTATAAATAACTCACCCTCTGGATTAATCGCAAAACATTCAATTTCACTATTACCAGCGAATAAATTCCTTAGTTTTTTTTGGACTTCGTTAGCATCACTAAAATCATTATATGAATTAAAACCCTGAACAAGTTTATTTTTATATAAATCAAAAAGTAAATTCCCTTTTTCTTTGATAAGTCTTGAATACCCGACTAATGAAGTAAAAAGAATAGCTACTACAAGCATTGGCACAACATATAAAAAAAACTTATTTTTTATACCTATTCTAATACCTAATTTTTCATTAAGATATGTTTTTAGTAAAATTTTTGAAAAAATCCTTTTCGAAAATACTAACGTCATTATTGCAACTAGGGAATTATATGTAAAAAGAATAATAAAAAGTTTTATTATTAAAAAAATATATAAATGGTCACTAAAATGAAATAAAGAATTTACTAATGGAACAGTAATAAAGACCATTGATAATGAAATTTGTAGTATATAAATTTGATAAGGAAGATTAAGATATTTTTTCTTAACAGCTTGAGAAATTTCATCCTTATTCCCAGTATTATCGATGTCTTTAAGTATTAGCCATAAAATACCGGATCCCAATACAGCAAGAACTGCAACAATACTAAAATACTGTCCCGAATAAGTATAGCCGACCATCTTTAAGTCAAATGCGTTAGAAACCGGAGGATAATTTAAGATAATAGGAATGACTGGATAGAATATGACTGCGGCTAATATACACACAAAATTATGTATAAAGATAATATTAATTCGGACGTTTTTACCAATAATATTAAAAATTGTGCTAAATATTGTATTCTTTTTGGAATTTGTCACCCTCATAGAATCACCTCTTTTTCTTCAAGATAAAAGGCATTTTTATTTATGTATCCAATATTTTCAATGTATTGTATTATTTTGGAAAAATATTCAAAATTTATTATTGGCCAATCAAACCCAATCTCCATTAAATACTTGTTAGTAAAATCGGCGTTTAAATCGGCCATATAATCGTCCCGATAAGCTTTTTCATAGTCATAATCAATAAATAGACCCATTAATAAATCTCTTGTCTTTTCGTTTTGTGATAATTTATTTAAATACTCTTTGAATATATAATTCTTATAGGGATTGATTCTATATCCGAGTTTATTAAGATAATCTACAATAGTGCTTATTTTTATATATTTCGGATTAAATAAATGAAACACATTTCCAAGGGAGGCTTCCAGCATGGACAGTTTTATTATTGCTTTACTACACAGATCCACAGGTGAAATTTCTGTTTCATGATTAAGAATCTCACTTGGAACAGCATGTAGTTCAACTATTGATTTTATAATTCTGTAAAAAGTATTTTCAGCCGTATTTACTTGAAAATGTCCGTCTTCATATCTGCCGGTTAAATTACCCATCCTGTAAACTGTTGCTTGCAATCCTGAGTCCATTGCCTTAAAGAGCAGATTTTCAGCTTCAAACTTACTTCTTACATATAGATTTTCATTATAGTCCTGCCCTGTATAAAAATCATGTTCCGTAAAGCTTACTCCGCTGCCTTTTTGTTTTACCATATGACTGCCGGATACGGCAATAGTCGATATATAATTTAATCTTTTTTTGTTATTTAAAGCAAAGTCCATTACTCTTTTTGTCCCTAAAACGTTAACATTTTCAAAATCGGCGTAATTACCGAACTGTTTAACAATTGCGGCTGAATGAAAGACAGTATCAACTTCTTCAGCTACTCTGTTTAGATCTTCATTTGAAAGCCCAAAATTTGTAAATGTAATATCACCATTCAAAATTTTAATCCGGTCATTAATTAATTCTATATATTGACCTGAGAAATAAAACCTCAATAGTCTTTCTAACCTTTCTTTTGATTCAATTAAATTAGCCCCCCTTACCAAACAATAAACGGTAGCATTAGTTTGTATAATAAGTTCTTTTAATAAATGAATCCCTAAAAACCCTGTAGCACCAGTTAGCAGCACTTTATTTAACTCAACATTTTGCTTACTAATTGTCAATTTATCATCATTTTTACGTGGCCGAACAGAAATATTAGAGGTATTAATTGGTTCGGGATCTTCCATAAGAGTTCCGAGTATTTTATCTGTTATATTTTTTATCGTTTTATATTTATAAAAATCTTGGATAGTAAGACCAAATTGGTGTTGATATAAGCTTGCCAAAATTCGAATGACACTTAAGGAATCACCTCCTATTTCAAAAAAACTGTCGCTAATTCCTATTTTTATTGATCCTAAAATCTCCTCCCAAGCTTTAAGTAATATTTCATCAATCTCATTTCTTGGCCGCTCCCGAGAAGTTTCTAAATTATTTCCATCAATATTTGGTAATGCCTTTACATCAACCTTACCATTTGAAGTTAATGGAATTTGATTAATCCTCATAAAATATGCTGGTATCATATAATCCGGTAAATAAGCCGCTAAATAATCCCGGATTTCCCTAACCGGAAGTTCCTCTTTTAAGACTAGATATGCGCATAAATACTTATTCCCATTAAATTCTTTGACAATCAAAACCGCCCCTTTTACTAAATCATGTTTTAATAGAACAGCCTCTATCTCTTTTAGTTCAATTCTAAATCCTCTTATTTTAACTTGTTGATCAATTCTTCCGAGATATTCCATTTCGCCATTATTAATAATCCTTACCAGGTCGCCTGAACGGTACAGCCTTTCTTTCCGGTTATATGGGTTATTAACAAACCGTTCCTTAGTTAAGTCGGCTTTGCCATAGTAACCTCTACCGACTCCATCCCCTCCGACACATAATTCACCTGGAACTCCAGTTGGTAATAGCTTTAGATTACTATCCATTATATAAGTTTTAAGGGTTGGAATAGGTTTACCTATATTACTTATGTTCGAATCGATATCAACTTTTATAATTTCCTTGTAAGTTACATGAACTGTGGTTTCCGTTATTCCGTACATGTTAATTAATTTTATTTGAGGGTATTTTTGATGCCAATCTTTCAACATAACTGGTTTTAGAGCCTCTCCTCCAAAAATAATATATCGTAAACTAAGGTGAATACCGTCAAATTGGAGTTCTTCATTTACAAGATTATAAAAAGCTGAAGGAGTTTGATTTAGAACCGTAACATTTTCTTCATGCAATAACCTTAAAAAATTCCGAGAATCCTTAGCGAGCATTTTAGGGATGACGATTAGTTTTCCGCCGTATAATAATGCTCCATACATTTCCCATACGGAAAAGTCAAAACAAACCGAATGAAACATTGTCCAAACATCTTGGTTACTAAAATTAAAGAGATTTTTTTCATTGAACAGTAGTCTTATGACATTACGGTGTTCTATCATTACACCTTTAGGCTGACCGGTAGTGCCGGAAGTATAAATTATATATGCCAAATTAGAAGGCTTAACCTCTGGTTTTACTAAAAAATGATCATATTTATGTTTTACGGATTCAAACCAAATTTTAGTTTTTAAGTTTGCTAAATCAACTTTGTCGTCGCCTTCTTCAATTTCATCGAAAGTATCCAGGCAAATATAAGACCCAAAACAATCACACTCCGACTGAAGTCTGTCAAGAATCGGAGTTTCAAGCTTAGTTGATAATAGAACTTGTAGTTGAGCGTCATTAATAATAGATTTAATTCGTTCGTAAGGATGGTCCGGATCAATAGGGACATAAGCTCCTCCCGCTTTAAGAGTAGCTAATATTGCAATAATCATCTCTAAAGATTTATCCATTAAGATCCCAACTAGAGAATCCGGAACAACATTCATTTCATTACTTAAATAGTAAGCCAATTTGTTAGATTTATCATTTAGCTCTTGGTATGTCATTTCTTTCCCTTCAAAGGCTACCGCTGTATTATATGGATTTTTACGTACTTGGGCCTCAAAAAGACTAGTGATTGTTTCATCTTTTGGATAATCTGCGTCAGTATTATTAAAGTCAAGTAATAATTGCCTTTTTTCAGCTTCAGATAAGATTTCAATCTCTGTAACTTTAACCCCCGGTCTTATCGTAATCTCATTTATTATATTCTTAAAATGATTTATCAAATTGTGAATATACTCTTTATTAAATAAATTGTTATTGAATTCTAATAGACAAACTAATTCATCATCGTAATTTTTATATACATCTAACCTTAAATCTAATTTTGAGACGTTTAATTCAATCTCATATCTTTTTAATTTAATGGAGCTATTTTCTAAATCAATACTTTGTTCGGAAAACCCGAAGTCTAGCTCATTATGGAAATTAAATACTATATCAAAAAAAGGATTTCTAGAATGATCGGGGTTTTTTAGAAAATTTTCAATCATTTTGTCATAAGGATAATCCATGTTTTCATAGCTTTTCATTATACTCTTGTTTGATTCATTTAAAAACTTCTCAAATTCAAGATTTGAATCCACATAAAATCTAATTGGCAAGAAATTATTAAAAGTTCCAATTATGTGTTCAAGCTCCGGGAAGTTTCTTCCCGCCACAATTGAACCGATAATAATATCATTTTGTTGACTATACCTATTCAAAAGTATTAAATATATTGTCAACAAAATCGAACTTAATGTCGCGTTATGTTTGTTGGCAATTATTTTTAACATTTCTGTATTTTTTGCTTCAATAGTGAACTTAACCGTTTCCCCAACATATTGTGGGGAATCTGTTCTTTTATAACTTGTAGGCATATTTATATAGGGAATTTCACCGGAAAGAACTTTTCTCCAATATGTTTCCTGCTTTTTAATAACCTCTGAATTTAATAATTCTTTTTGCCATACCGCATAGTCTTTATACTGTAATCTCGGTTTCGAAAGATTTTTTCCATTATATAAAGAAATAAATTCATTAAGAATTAAACCTATCGAAAACCCATCTGCAATAATGTGGTGTATGTCCATTACTAAAAGATATTCATCAGAATTAAGATATGCCAAACAAACTCTAAACAATGGCGCTTTTTTTAAATCAAATGGTTTAATAAAATCTAAAATAAATTCATCTTTTTTACTAGGATCGATTTCTATATGGTCAATTTTAAAATCAATTTCTTCATGAATGTATTGAATTATTTCACCGTTGACCAGATCAAACGAAGTTCGTAAAGATTCATGCCTCTCTATCATTATTTCAAAGGCTTTTTCAAAACGTTTTATATCAATTTTACCTTTAATAATGATAGGGACTGAAATATTATAATTTATACTAATGTTCTCGCGTTGATTTATTAAGAACATTCTTTTCTGTGATGAGGAAACCGGATAAAATTTAAGTTTTGGAGCAGGGTTTATTTGTACAAATGGCTTTTTATCGGCAACAACTATATATTCAGCAATCCTTTTAATTGTTTTTAATCTAAATATTTCACTTATAGCTATATCTACATCAAATTTTTTTAATACTTCCGTTGCTAAAGAAATAGCTTTTAACGAATGACCACCCACTTCGAAAAAGTTTTGATTTGTTCCAACCTCAGCAATTTCCAAGATTTTTTTCCAAACCCCTATTAATTCATCTTCAATTTCATTTTCAGGTTTAACAATTTCCATTGACACTAAGGCACTATTAGGCTCCGGTAGGGCTTTCCGATTTACCTTTCCATTAGGAGTAAGTGGTATTTCTTCAATATTCACAAAATAAGTAGGAATCATGTAATCGGGTAGTTTTTCGGCAAGAAATTCACGTATGTCATAAGGCTTAATGTTTTTATCAGTGACTAAATAAGCACATAAGTAATTTTCACCATTCTCGTATTCTCCAGCTATAACTAGAGCCTCTTTTATAAGCTCATGTTTTAATAATCTTTTTTCGATTTCATCAGTTTCAATCCTAAAGCCTCTGATTTTTACCTGGTTATCTTTTCTCCCAATAAAGTCAATGGAACCATCCAAACACCATTTTGCCAAATCCCCTGTCCGATACATTAATTTTCCCGCTTCAAAAGGATTTGGAATAAACCGTTCCGATGTTAATTCCGGTGAATTGATATACCCTCTGGCCAATCCATCTCCTGCAATACATAGTTCTCCAATATTCCCAACAGGTTGGAGCTGTTTTTCCTTATTTACAATGTAGATATTAGTATTTATTATTGGTTTTCCAATATTCGGATTTTCTAAATTGGTTATCTCATTAATAGTGGACCAAACTGTTGTTTCGGTAGGGCCATACATGTTATAAATCTTTGCGTTTGTATATGTTTTTAGCTTTTCTTTTAATTGAAACGAACAGGCCTCTCCACCTATCATTATTGCTTCGACTTTATTAAAACATGATAAGTCACTGTTGCTTTTAAATATCATTTTTAATCTTGATGGTGTTAACTGTAACATATTAATCCCGGAAATACGAATCAACTCAATTAATAAATTAGGGTCATGTTGTTCCTTTTCGTTTGCGATAGTGATTTTTAACCCTTTTATCAGGGGTAGTAATGTTTCTAAAACAAAAATATCAAAAGAAATTGTTGTTAAACAAAGTATGTTTTTATCTTCACTAAAATCAATTTTCTCGGTGATACCGGTAATAAAATTGTTTATTGACTTATGTTCAATCATTACTCCTTTAGGTTTACCGGTAGACCCCGAAGTGTAAATCACATATGCCAAATCGGAAGAGCTATTCATATTTCTTAATATGCTAGGTTTTATTGAGTAAATTTTATTATCTTCTATATATATTTTTTTAATTGATTTATTTATTTTTTGGTCAATATTTTGACTGGTTAATACTATTCCCGCACCACTATCCTCAAACATATAATTTATTCTATCTCTGGGATAGTCCGGGTCAATTGGTAAATATGCTCCTCCAGCCTTTAGAATTCCAAATATTCCAATAATCATTTCAATTGAACGTTCTATCATTATTCCAACTATTTTATTAGGTTTTATGCCCTCGTTTCTTAATACTTCTGCAATTTGGTTGGCTTTATTATTTAATTCATTGTATGTTAAATATTTTTCTTCAAATTGAAGAGCAATTTTATTAGGTGTTTTTCTAACCTGGTCTTCAAAAAGTTCATGTATTGTTTTATGTCTTGGATAATCAAACCATGTATCATTAAAATCAACCAATAACTGTTGTTTTTCAGCTTTGGATAGTTTCTCAAATTCAAATAGATTTTTATTTGGATCCCGGACAATATCTTCTATTATGTTTATCAAATGATTTTGTTTCTTCTCTATTTCGCTTTCCGAAAAAAGTGAAATCAAATAATCAAAGCATAAAATGTATTGACCTTCGGATTCATGATCAAACACATGAATATTAAGTGATTCAGGTTGATGTCCAAAAGGTAGCCATCTAGTATTGGCTTGCTCATTATTTGAACTTAATTTAACATTTTGATAAGATAAGGTAATATCATACAAATTATCTAATGTCCTATTCTTTTCCCGAAAACTCTTTTGTATTAAATCGTAAGGATATTTTTGATGTTTTAAAAACAATGTCCACTCATTAATTAAATAAGATAAAAAAACAAAAAAACTTTGATGGGGATCTACCGTTACACGAATTGGTAAATGGCTTATAAACATTCCAATAGTCTCTTTTTGCTTTGCATTAGTTCTATTCAAAATAGGAATACCGATTACAATATCCTCTTTATCGGTTATTTGATTAATATAGACTGCTAAGGCCGCTAAAAACAAGGTATGAACTGAAATGCCTCTTTGTTTACAAAAATCGTTAAAACTTTGAGTTATTCTTTTTCCAACAACCAGGGTTTTTCTCTTTGATTTGATATTTTCCCGATATGATTCTTTATTGTCAAACCTAGTAAACTCCGGGATTGTATCATATTTTTTCTCCCAATATTCTTTATCCTTTTCATATTTTAGTGAATATTTATATGAATCTTCCTCTAAAACATAGTCTAAGTATGATGGCCTTTTTTCTACTTTAACATTAATATCATTTGCTAATCCTTGATAAACATCAAGAACTTGATTTGTTACATTAATTGTAGACCAGGCATCGGAAATTAAGTGGTGTAACTTACCAAAAAAACCTCCTTCTTGATTGCCGGTTTTAAAAATTGCAAAATAAAATAAATCGGAGTCAATAATCGCCATTGGTATTTGGGTTTGTTTTTCATTCCAATCATAAAATTCTTCAGTTTTCCGAGTAAAATCAAAAAAATCAAATTTTTTGTATTGATAATTCGCAAGGTATTGTTTGGGTTCAGAGTCTTCACCTATACATATTCTTAGACGTAATCCATCATTTTTTTCGATAACAATGTTAATTGCCTGCTCGAGTAATTTGAAATCAACCTTCCCTTTAATCCGCACTGTACCTGCAATAGTTCCAACACTTGTTCCCGGATACATCTTTTCCAGATACCAGATTCCTTTTTGCGGATGAGTTAAAGGATAATACTTTGAGTAATACTCAAAATCCATCATTAAGATCTTCTTGTATTCAGCCAGGCCATCCCGGCTCATTAATATCCGTCCAATACTTGTTCGGGTCTTTAATCCTGAGAGTTCAAATTCACATTTCTCTTCTTCCCGATCCCAGAATATGTAGAACTTATCTTTATGAAACTCTTGATAATACTTGCCAAGCACCGGAAGTATCGCCCCAATAATCAGAGAACGCTCTATAGATTCATCTATCGGGTATATACGGCAATTATCCAAAATGCCAAAAAGATCGAGACTGTCATCATATACTTCAACAACTGCATATGCTACTGTTATGCCAGATTTGACTATCCGCCATAACTTCCGCTCCCTATAGAAACCTTGAGTCCGATAAATCGTATTTAATTCATCGGATTTAAGATTAAAATCTTCATAACCATAGCATTTTACTTCCAATGGTTTTAAGTAGTTCCGGCAATAATTAATAAACTCTTCGGTATCAATCAATTGTTCAAACTGATAGTTCCCGGTTTCGCTCAGATAATCAATTTCAATAGTAGTACACTCATAGCCCATCAACATATTAACTACCAATTTATTCTGATCATTAATAATCGCATCCATTTTTGAAAATAAATCCTGGTGCCAATCAAGGTCTTGGCTTATGTATATAATTAGATTATTAAAATAGGGATGGCTTAAAAGGGAGTCGGCTAGGCTGATATAAATATCAGTCTTAGCTTTGGGGTTTAATCCTACTTCGGGAGCGTTTAGTAAATGCTGTTGTAAAAAAGTGCGGTTATAAATGCGTGTTGAAGTTCCAATGCTTATTAGCTTCCCGTTTTTATAATAAACATAACTGGTAGAGAATAATGGTTGAGCTTTAACCTTTTCCAACTTCCTGATAAGGTTTAAAAAATTCCGATCATCTTCATCCGTTGGCTTAAGACTCAGATACTTAGATTGCTGGTATAATCCGCTCAAATCTTCCAGGGAAAACTCGTTAATTGGTTTAATCTCAGGATAACAGCGTTTAAAAATAAATGAAAACAATTGTTGGTGAACCTTCCACTCAACTCCGGAAAAGACCACCCCATATTTATATCCATCATGATACTTATGGACATGCCTGATTTCTCCGTTAACAACGACATGTAATTGATCTCCAACTTGTATTGTAAGATATCTTAATGTATGCCCTTCCGATAATACCTCCTTAGAAACAAAAGACAACCCATTAACGCTTAAGTCAAAAAGCTTGTTTGCGTCGGATTGTCCTGAAATTTGAATAATAGCTTTGTCTTCATCATTAAAACAATAACGTGAGAGAAATCTTTTAAAGGAAGTTAGAATTAAGTCGGGTTTATTAATCTGATAGCCATTCTCCAGACACCGTATTATTGTAGTTTCAAATTTAATGAGACTTTCTTTAAAGAAAAAAGTTATTGTAATTAAAGCATTTTGATTGAGGGAATATTCGCCTTCAAGTATTAATAATGGCTCTGTCCCTCTCTTATAATTAAAGTTAATAGTTCCATGAATTTGTTGCTCTAAGTTATATACTAATACCGAAATACTTTTAGTTCTAGCAAAACTACGAAATAAATGTTCTATATGAGCTTGATCTGCAATCCTTTTAAGCTCATCATTAATCTTAAATTCATTTTTTTCAACCGCTTCATTCAATACTCGCCCCAACAAATTGCTCTCAACCGCCATTTTATGTTCCTCCCCCTTATTGTTACCAACATTTTCTAATTAAGTTATCTTTATTTGTTGGTTAACTGCAAAACACGGCTAAATGATTCCATGCTTTTTAAAACTTAGCCCGCTGCCATCGGAACAACTTTCTGACAAGACCTAATCGTCCTTGTCATGTATTACTGGCGTCTCATCATCTTAATTATGAAATACGGTTTAAGAGATATATCCCTCCGCGTTAATATTATAGAATTGAAAGATTATACCATTATTTTATGTATATTTCTTTGGGAGCTTTAAAAAACCTTGTGTAAATTTTATATAAATTAAGCTGTTTACGACTAAAAAACGTCAAAAAACTTTAAAATCGGTTACTATATATGTCGCAATAAGTTTCATGGATAAGCGTGGATTATTGCGACATATTTTCCTTGATTTATATGTTGAAAAAAGCCACATAATTTTACCATTCACATCCGGTATTTGGGATGTGAATGTTTTTCTCAAAACTTTTTTCAACATATATATTTGGAGATTCATTTAAAGATATTAAATACCTCGGTCCCCCGCGAACCGGCTATTATTATCCAAACTCCGAATAAAAATGGGATAATACCGTAACCTATGTAATGAATAATCGACCCGGCTTTTTCGCCATATACTTTTCGCATTGGCCCTAACTTTTTAAATTTTTCGTCTTTTCCCAACAACCTTAATCTTATGACCATAATCCCATAACCGCAAAAGACCAAACCGATAATTATTGTAATTAAATTCATAATAATACCCACCTTTCAATTTTTATGGTAAAATGAATAATTAAAGGCATTAAATTTCTCTGTAGAAAGCTCTTGGATTTGAATATAAAAGTTTATTGAGAGGAATTTTAGCTCTTAGAAACGGCATTTCTTATCTTACTGGTCAAAACATTTAAGGAGGTTATAAGCCTTGGCCAAAAACCATTTATACCGATCAATTAAGGACCGAAAAATCGCCGGAGTGGCTGGAGGAATAGGTGAATACCTAGATGTGGATTCAGCTGTTGTCCGCCTAATTTGGCTATTGGCGATTTTATTCGGTGGCGCAGGATTTTTGGCTTATATTATTGCCTGGATCGTAATCCCTGAAGAAAAGACTGCTTCCAATGAAGAAACCTTTATCAAAGAAGAACCGGTCCCGACCGGGCGCAAAACCGAATTCGCCGGCGGATTGTACTTTTTAGGGATTTTATTAATAGTTCTTGGCGTTTATTTCTTAATTAAACAATTCATTCCCTTCGGACTGATAAGTTATTTTTGGCCAATTATCATAATCAGCTTGGGAATCTTTTTACTAATCCCTAAAGGTAATCGTTAATTGGCTGTAGTCGTTAAATCGGTTTATTCCCCATATTAAAATGGGTTATCCCCAATTGTGCAAAAAATCTGTTGGCATATTGATAACTTTCAAGCATATAATAATTGTTCATTTGGCTAAACGATTTCGTAGAAAATTGATAAACCTAATCGGGCGTGTCCCATTCTTAATCGGGAACACACCTGCATTGACCGATCGGATCTCCTCTACCGAATAAAAAGCTTTTGGATTAAATTGTTTAATAATCGCTATTACTTGCGTTAGGCAAGTTCTTTTTATTATTGTATAAACCACATTCACCGGCCCGGAACTTCCCTGGGCCGGGACATTGGTAACCCCAAACCCTGACATTCGCAATGAATCAATTAACTTTGTCTCGCCATTGGTAGTAAAGACTCTGACAATCAAAACCCCCATTGCCAGCTTTCTTTCAATAGTAATACCTATATAATTTCCACAAGCGAAACCGGCAGCATAGGCAATGTAACAAAAGGCATTATCCAAATTTTGCATAACTTGTCCGATTACAACCAACCAAATTAGCACCTCAAAAAAGCCAAAGAGTGACGCCAATATTTTCTGCTCCTTGGATACAAAGATAATTCGTATTGTACCGATAGTCACATCGCAAATCCGAGCCAAAAAAATTAAAAATGGTAATACCACCCAAGCAAAGAGGTCGGAGTTAATCAACTGTGCCAAATTTAAATTCACACCTTATCTTTTAATCTGACATTTAATACATGAGTGAATTGCATAATAAAAATTTAAGCTTCAGCTCACAATATATTTGATAGATACATCTGGGTTTGCCACTATATATTGTGACTGAAGGGTCAACTAAGGTAATTATGCAATTCTTATACATAAATACGCTTTTCCATAATTATTTCCTGCATCCGTATTAACTCCAAATATGGCTTAAATATATAAAATATAACAGTTAAAACCGGGCTAAACCGCCCGGTTAAAGTTTACTTCTTCTTCCTCAGCATATTTTAAAATTCTTTCCAAAATAGCCTTTCGTAATTGGGCAATCCCCGCAAAGTTCATATTCGGTATATAATATTCTTCGAGTTGGTCATGTAAAGACTTTGCTTTCGCAATAAACTTAATTGCAGCTTCAAAGAGTTCACCAATGATTTTCGATTCTGAGGCGATAACTGCTCCATACTTTGTCATGACATACGGAGCAACGCACTGATCCATATCGATGGTTCGACTCACCTTCCCAATAGGATAACAGTGGGGTTCTACCGATGTAGTGAAGGCCACTCCAATTCTGGGTATGGTTAAATGTTCAAGTTTCAAAGGGTCAAACGCGCAATAATACCCCTCACAATCGAATCCTTTTTCCAACGCCACAGTGAGGACCTTATTTAATAAAGTTGATTTTCCGGTCCCTACTCCACCGTTAACCGCAAAAACTCTTAATGGGGCCAATAAACAAGGCAAAAAGTTTTGAAAACCTTCAGGAGTAATGGCGCTGGCGAATAATTTCCGAATAACACCAGGCTCATTAGCAACCCGATAATCTGAGAATAATTCTTCAATTAATTCCGCTGCTATTTGATTGGCTTTACCTATTGCCAATCCTTCCGAATTGATTGTTTCCAGGTCGTCGTAAATTTCCTTAGCCGTCTTTAAATACCGATACGCCCTTCGAAAATTACGACCAATATCCCGATTTAATTCAATAATCATTTCCTTACCACAGCGGATCCCTTTTTCATCCCAATAATCACCTAAATGAATTATCTCATCCACCGCTCCCGGATGGCGGGGATCGACAACATGCGGACTGGTTCCGTCTATTAACGCTACTCCTATTTGAGGAAAAACCACGCCATCAAGGGAATTATTATCGGACGAACAATGATGAAGTTCGATATCAAACCCTCTTTCTTGCATCTCCGTAGCCAGCGCCTTCATGAACGAACTTTTACCCACACCCGGGCCACCTTTAATTATCAAAATTCTTGTGGCATCCGGTGGAATAATGTAATCATAATAAGAAAAAAAACCCAAAGAAGTGTTTCCACCCGGAAAAAACTCTCGTACTTTCCCCTCTGCCAAACAAATCTCCCCTCTCTTAGGACTAGGCCTAAAATATAGGATGTATATAAGAAATTTATTTCAACTTATATAGTCTATGCTCTATAAGAGGGGATCGTGATTGCTAAGCGGTATCGGAATACTCAAGACCACAAACATTCCAACTAAAATAATCGACCACCCTATTAAAATATAATATCGGCTAATCAGCCAAAATTCTACCCCGTTAGGAATCCAAGGTGATTTAGTCGATTCGGATATTTGTTGGCTATCCAAATCCATAATAAATTGTCTTAGTTTAACAGCAGTTTCCGAATTTTTTCTAGGGTCCCCTAAACTAATGTCACCATAATAATACTGGTTTTTCCCAAACAATAACCTAAAATCTTCGGCAAAAGTCTCTTCACTGGAATTACTCCAACCATTGGTATTTACTTTTCCCGGTCCCTGCCATTCGCCTCCTCGAATCCCGAGATACTCTTTCCATAATTGAATAGATTTCGCATTTTGTGAAGGCATAAAGCGGGCTTGTAAATGATGTCCTAGTTCATGCAGCAATGTGACGCGCAACTGATCAATACTCTTGTTCGTAATTTCCGGAGCACTGATCATCGCATAACCGGCCCCTCCCAAACCACTGATTTCAGGCACTCCGAAAGGTAATAAATAAACCCGAAAATCCGCTAACAATTTCGAGGGTAGATTTGCTCCATCAAGCTCGTTCAAGATCTCAAGCGCTTCATATCTACTATAAGCCGTTCTTTCACTCTTTTCCAAAGAATAGCCTTCCCAGTCTTTAATTTTGGATATAGAGCCACGATTCAAGTATTCAAGCCCGGTCCGAAGTTCTTGATAATGAGTTAATAAATTAGCAGTCTCTTTTGAAGAATATACTTTGAAGCCGGTCCTACCGGAATGTCCATCCATCTTTTCGATCCGTTCAATCTGTTCTTTAATAACTCTTAGCCCGTTTACAACCTCCGCCTTACTTTGTCCCGACATATTTAAAGTTAATGGCTGAGCTTTATTAAAACTCCGGTTGGGTAGTAATAGTTCGAAAAAACAATAAACTAATAGAATTATTAATATACCTTTGCTTACCCATGATCGTTTCTTACTTTTGAGCACCGGGCCACTCCCCCTTTCTTGTGACCCGATTATAACATGTCCGATTTGTTATGTAAACTATAATGCCTTTTTACAATCTTTACTTAACGGGCATTCCCGGCAGTTTGGATTATTTGGGCGACAATATTTACGGCCAAGATTTAGTAAGAGGATGTGAAGGGAGTAATGATATTGAGTTGGAATTGTTGAGGTTAATAATGCCTGAGTTCGTTCGGGGTCAGTCCCCGGTTTGACCCAACCCATTCGGATGGCAATGCGGTGAATATGTGTATCTACCGGAAACATTGGCAGTTTAAAACCAAAAAGCAAAATACATGCGGCAGTTTTTGGCCCAACTCCGGGTAAGCTCCGAAGAATCCCCCAAACTGACTTCGGTTCTTTCCCTAAGTTTTCCAACGATAATTTATGGTAGCGATCCTGTATCCCTTTTAAAACAACCCGGATTGTTTTAGCTTTCCGATTAGCCAAACCTCCGGAATGAATAGCCGCTACTAAATTTTCTTCTTCAGCTTTAAGGACCAATTCCGGTTCCGGAAAATTTTTTTTGAACTGATGCCAACTTTTTAAAGCATTTCGGTCCGATGTAGCCTGGGTTAAAATAGTTGCGATTAGAACATCTAAAGCGTTCTCGCAATAAGCTAACGGGCTGCTTTGATGTAAGACATACGGCTCTCCTAGGGTTTTACGGAGTTTATCCTCAATAAAAGCAAAATATTTGTCCGGATCGGTTAAAAAGTGTCTCATGAAAATTATTATACCAATTAGTATTACTCTTAAATAATAATAATTAAATTTATATCATTTAGAACCGAAAGTTAAAATCCCTAAAAAGCGTGAATATACTGGGATTTCTGTTGATCTTCGGGAGAGGAATTGTCAAGTCAAACGAGAATAATTCTTTTGTTAAAACCATCAATATGCAACAGCATTATTCTCCTAAAAGATATTTGTAAAATTAACGGTTGAAGTTTTTTTCCAACAGCAGAATAATGAGAAGCATATCCAAAGGAGCGTTAAAAATGATGCCTAACGTCGTAATTGAACAAAATGAAGCTTCAATTCGGGATGAATTTTATCTCCCGCCCCAAGAGATTAAAAATCTTTATAAAATTGCTCAGAACGGAGCCACTTGTTCAATAGGTTCATTAAGGGATTTTTTAGGCATGAATGTGGACATTCACCTAAATTGCTTAACATTTCTACCATTTTCTATTTTAGTCGACCGGATTAAACTTTTTTATCAAAACAACATTGGCTTTCATCTTCGTTTTTCCGGAGATATCAGCGGGGAAATATATGCTTTTTTCCGACAACAAGACGCTCTGCATCTTGTCGAACGGATGTTGGGACAAAAACGCAAACCAACCCGGAGTTTAAATCGAGTTGAGACTTCCGTTATTTCAGAGTTGGTCAATATTATCTCCAACACTTTCTGGAGGGCGCTCTCGGAAAAAACCTCTTTAAACTGGTATTTTACTCCCCCAACTCCGGTTTCAGATTTAAACCGTTCCTTAATTTATTCATCGAAAATTTATAACCTTGATAACTTACTAATCCATTTCGAATACATTATCCCTATTCTGGAAATTCGGTTTCAATTTATTATTTTACCGGCCAGGAATACTATAAATAAAATTCTTTCCGAACTAAGTCCGCTTCCTCCCATAGAAAACGAATAATTAGTATTAACTCATTTCTCGATGGAATAATATATCTACTTAGTTAAATTCGTATCCTTCCATTTTACAACGTCATCAGGATTTAACGGGGCAAAATACTACGAGGAGTGAGATTTTTGCGGATCAATTTTCAAAAATGGTTCGGTGTTTTACTTGTTTTAACGGTAATAATTACTATCTCGGTTTACTCACAAAAAACATCACGAAAAGCCGGGGACAACGAATTACTTGCACGAGTTATTAGGGCCGAAGCCGAGGCTGAACCATATACCGGCCAAGTTGCCGTTGCTGCAGTTATTTTAAACCGAATCCAAGACCCAAAATTCCCCAATACTTTAGCTGGAGTAGTTTATCAACCACGGGCTTTTGAGTCGGTCAGCAACGGGATGGTTAATCGTCCTCCGACTGAATCGGCCCGAAAGGCGGCAAATGCTGCATTAGGCGGTTGGGACCCATCAGGAGGTGCTCTGTTCTTTTTTAACCCTGCCAAGGTAGGTGCGAAATCCTATGTCTGGACTCGAAAAATAATACAGAAAATTGGCAAACATGTTTTTGCGCTGTAATTATCGAATAAAAGATCAACAACAACTTGTCAATTGGCTTCTTCTTGAATAAAGAATAGAAAGGTACGATTCGGTTCATACTTATATTATGAAAGAAACAAGTGGAAAGAAAGATTTACATGTTCGTATCAGCCTCGACTTATATGAAAAACTACGTCAAATTTCTTTTTATGAACATCGGACGATTACCGAGGTGATTTCAAGGCTGATTGCCGAATATGTTGAGGAGAAGGCTATAGAAGAATCGGACCTTACGGTGCCAATGCTACTTTAAAAATAAAGGAGCTTCCCGGAAGAAAACCAGGAAGCCCTAATTCATTCTTTATTCTTTGACGGGTGCTCCGACCGGACAAACATCGGCGCAAGCTCCGCATTCCGTGCATTTGCTCGGGTCGATTACATATTTGTCGGAACCCTCGCTAATAGCTTCAACCGGACATTCCGGTTGACAAGCGCCACAGCTAATACATTCATCATTAATCTTATAACTCATGGGACACACCTCCTATTTTAGTGGCTTTAATTTGTTATAAAAAATATGCTTTACTCGCTTTTTGTTCGACTAAAATACGAAAAATCCTTTTTAAATTAATTATTATTTTAAGGATCAACCTGGTTTTATAATTGACCTAAACCTTAATTTTGGTGAATTATCAATATTATGATTTCGTCCCATTTATTAATTTAATTGGGGATACTTTATCTCTTATCCGGCTTGCTTTTTATTAACAAATTGGATATAATATTATGTGCAATGCGGGTGTGGCTCAGTGGTAGAGCATCGGCTTCCCAAGCCGAGGATCGCGGGTTCGAATCCCGTCGCCCGCTCCACATAGTCCTTAAAAGTACTTCTAGAGTAGACTCTAGAAGTTTTTAATATCTTCTTGGTTTCAGTTGATTTGCAATTATGTATATGTTAAAATATATAAATTGAATAATTTTTGAATAAACTTTTGGACATAACATTATATTTAAAAGCTGGCGTAGCTCAATGGTAGAGCAGCGGTATCGTAAACCGCAGGTTGCGGGTTCAATTCCCATCGCCAGCTCCATTTATTAACCCCTTCCGCCGTTTGGCTGAAGGGTTCTTAAATGTTATTCGTCTTTTTATCCCAAATAATTGGGGCCTGTATTCTTTATTCTTAGAAAACCAACTATTACCTTTAATAATTATGCAGCCGATTCTTTTTTATTTGATAGATTTTCAACCCAAACCACATCATATTGAATTCCAATTCCTTTGACTTGGTATTGGTTCTCTTCAACGTCAATCAGCACTTCCCCTAATAGGAGATCATTGATGGGCACACCCATTGGAGATTGAAATTTTATTCCGGAATCGTCAACTCCGGCCAATGTTAATAATATCCTTTGGGATTTGTTTTTTATACGGAACAACATGGGCTTCATCTTAATTAATACCTACTTTCAAAAAATTATTTAAACCTATTATATCGTGTCAAAAAGACGACTTGGTAAAAAAATCATTACAGTATTTTAAAAAATTTTGGATAATAAATATTACGCTTATTTTAACCCTTACTTACCATCGTTTTATGTATTCATTCTTTCAAACCTCAACTCCCTCCAAATAACAATATAAACCTCTAATAGGATTTTTTAGGTTGATGTAGAAATATTATTATTAAGTTATTTCCCAATATATTTTGATAAATCAGGAGGATTAAAATGGTTCCGGCTATATCCTGTTCCAATCTTTTAAAAAATTATGGTTCTAAACAAGTACTCAAAGGGGTAGACCTGGACGTACCGCCCGGAACAATTTTTGCCCTATTAGGTACTAACGGCGCCGGGAAGACTACTTTAATACGCACTATATTGGGTTTAATCCCTAAAACCGACGGTGATGTCAAGGTTTTGGGCGAAGAGCCCTTTAAAATTGGACCCCAACTCCGTCAACGTATCGGCTATGTTTCCGAAGAACAAGGATTATATGGATGGATGACCATTGCCGGGATGATCAAATTTTGTAAAGCCTTATATGAATGTTGGGATGACAGATTAATAAACAAATATCTTAATCGTTTCCAATTGGATCCGAACTCGAAAATACGAACCCTTTCCAAAGGGCAAACTGTTAAACTAGCCCTAATATTAGCTTTGGCTCCTCAACCGGATTTGTTAATTTTAGATGAACCGATGAATGGGCTTGACCCGTTGGCCCAATATGAATTTATGCAAACAATTTTAAAAGATTTCAACCTTGAGGGTAGAACTATCTTTTTCTCAACTCACATTTTAGCTGATGTCCAAAACACAGCCCATCAGGCGGCAATTTTGCATAATGGTAAAATTCAAAAAGTCGGGCCGGTGGATGAGATTTGCAAGGGGATCGCTAAAATCAAAGTCAAAAAAGGAACCCATCTAAAAGCAATTGATGCTGTTCAGTTAAATCAAAATCCAACTGACGATTTTTTATTAGTCCTTACGGAGAATATGTCGGAGATTGCAGCTGCTTCAGAAGAAATCATTCCCCAGGTCTCTTTGGAAGAAGCTTTCTTCTTTTATTGCATGAGGGGGAAGAACTATGATTAATCCGGTTATTACATTATTCCAAAAAGAAATGCGCCAGAATTGTTTTATCTATATTTTTCCTTTTTTCTTAATTACCGCAGCTTTGATCTTCCAAAAAACCATATCCCAAATTCTCTCCATAAATTGGGCCAAAAATTTTGCTATCGCTATTCCGATAGCCATAGCTTTTTCCTATGCTTTACAAGCATTTGACTTGGAAGAAAACAGTCAAACCAAAGACTTTTTGTTAACAAAACCTGTGACTATTCCTCAAATTGTCAAAGCTAAATTTTTAAGCGGTTTATTAATCCTTTTACCCTTAACCATTTTCTGGCAGTTTGCTTTGATACCTGATTTAATTCGATGGCCTGATTTCATAGACTTGAATAGTTTCTGGTTTTTAGGATATCTATTATTTGTAATAATCATATATAGCTTTAGCTTTACCATAGCTGCTTGGGTCAAAGGCCCAAAAAAATTACTTGTTGCCCTCTTTGCTTCGACCATTGGAATTGTATGGTTTTTCTATAGCTGGCTTCAATTTTTAACCCAATTATATTTTACTGCCTTCATGGTTAACATCCTGCTTTTATTAACGGTACTGATTATAACTTTTTCTTTATTGGTTTTTTTAATCAAATGCCTTTTGACTACCATTTATAGCAAGCTTTTAAACCATTCTATAACGGAGTTAATAAACCGTCTCAAGACCTATTTGCCCTTATTATTAATTCCAACTTTTTTATACTTGGGTAGTATGTTTCAAAATCCGGAAATCCGCCCTTTTAACTCTTTATTTACTTGCCTGAATGATTCGGAAGAGCCTTTCTTCGCGGTTGATATTACTAAACAACCTCAAGGTAATCATTACGCCCTAACCGATATACGAGGAAGACTAGGAATTGCCGAACGCGGTCAAACCCCAACCATTATATATCAAGGAGAAAAAAAGGCTGCCAATATCCTCTCTAAATTAATATGGTCGCCCGACGGCACTAAGATCGCCTTTAACGAAAACGGTGTTATTAAAGTTTTACCGCTTTCTCAAGAAAAACCTATCATTCTTATTAAAGGGGATATATCTTTCTGGTCTCCTGATTCAAAAGTTCTCCTAATAGCTACTAATATTGAGCCTAATCCCCTAACGGACAATTCAATACCGTCATTTAATCATTACCGGCTATCATATGTTTCACCCGATTCTAAAACCGTGTATGAACTCGAAGGTAACCTTTCCTTCCCAGGAAGCTCAATGTTTTGGCATTCCACCGCAAATACTATTTTAGCCGTTACAAACTATTGGGAACTTGCAGTTATGAACCTTAATAATGGCAAAATTAAAATGATTAAAATACCTCCGCCTCAGAAACCCGAGTCAATCTTTTTAACAAAAATAGCTCCTTTAACTGACGATGCTTATCGGATTGCTATTTTTACTAACTTAAAAGTTAATAAAAATATCGATAACAGTTACCGATACGATTTATTGCTTTATGATTATACTTTTAGCAACAAAGAAATAGTTTTAAAAGCTAATATGAAAAACTTAAGATATCAAGATATACTTATTAACGCTGAGGCAAATCAAATCTGGGGTAGCAATTCTTTTGGCGTTTATCATAAAATTAAAACTCCTTGAGGTGGATAAAAATGCCCTCTTATATAATAAAACCTTTTAAAAACCACTTTTATCACTCGTTGTTATTAGCTTGGAATGAACTAAAAAGAAACACTCCTGCTTGGCTAGCTCCTTTACCGATATTACTCGGCGTAGTCTATTGGAGCTCAAGATTTAAGTGGGAGCCAATCGGTTTGAATCAAATCGGAACTTGGCTATATCTTTTAATATCTATCATCCTGATAATGGTCTATGGCTTACAATCCTTCAGTACCGAGGCCGATCGTAAAACACTAGATTTTATTCTTGCTAAACCGATATCGCCATACTCAATCATGCTTGCTAAATACCTTCCCGGTCTAATTATCTTTTGGAGCTGGTATTATGTTTTTAGTATCTTTTTGAAAACCGATCTAGCTCTATTAAACTTACCAAAAGGCATTGGTGTAGAATGGCTGGTTTTGGTATTATTGACTGTCCATGCTGTTAGTTTTTTTTCCGGACTTTTGGCAAGGGGTCTGGAACGCTTTTTTGTGGTTACTGTCATAACTTTATTGATTGGTTCAGGGGCTTATTATCTGTGGCAAAAAATCTTTACTTTAATTGAAATAAATTACTTATGGTTTGACATCCCTCCCCAGCTTTTATTCTTCCTCGAAAAACTTCTTCCTTACTTTCTAACGATACTTAGTTTGCTGGCCCCACTCACTGGAGTAATCTGGAGTTTGAAAAGTAAAATTCAAATATGGCGTTTTAAACCGGCCCTAGGATTATTGGGTATATGGTTGTTTACCTTTCTTTTAATCCAATTAGCCTGTTTTATATTTAACCCTCCAGTTTGGCCTGATCAGTACGTTATGTACGGTGACTGGGATTCAAAAAACGGTATTGTATTCGCCGGCCTAAATAAAGGGGCTACCAATACTAAAAAAATGACTACCCAATCATACCTAAGTATAAACAAACTAAGTCAAAAGCCTCACAAAATTTATATAGGGACCAATATCAATAGTCCCCGTTTTGCTCCGGATGGCAACCGAATTGTTTTTTCTGAAAACGGGCGTGTAAAAATATTCGAAATAAAAAATAAAGCTGTTTCAGATATTGGTGAAGGCCATATTGCCGCCTGGAATGATGATGGTAATAGGTTAATCGTAGGTAAAAAAATCGGCCCAAAAGGCCTTAGTCAACTTTATCTTATTGATTTGGCTAATAACCAAACTCGGCAATTAACCCCAAAACCAATAGATATTTCAGAGCTGATTTGGGATTCTAAGCAGGGCCGTTTATACATTTGGGGTTTTACCGACAACCTTTACTGCATGGACTTAAAAGATACTACTATCAAAGAATTGCAATTTCCGGAGAAGACTAAGCCAATGTTTTTCGGAATCGTTAAACCTAATATTCGCTTTCAAAAAGAAGATCGCTTAATTTTCATCGGCCAAGTCTTTAATCGAACAGTTACAATTTATATTTTGAATATGGAGAATAATTCGATTTGGCTCTCGGAAGAAAAAAGTGATTTTCGGATCCTTACCAATGGACCGTTAGTTTTTAATCAAGAGGGAACAGCCTATCTTTGGCCTAGAATTGACGGAGGGTTTGTTTATCAATCAACCTATTATGATCGTAATCATCACCACGATCACAGTCACGAGCATAATCATGAGCACAATGATGGGGAACAGTAACAATCGTTAAACCATTTCTCCGGTTGTGGTGAATACTAATTTACAATGGATTACGCCTTTGTTGCTACTCAATCTGCCGGCAATCGTCTGAATTTCACTGGGCTTCCCTTTAATGACCATTACCTCTAAACAATTGTGGGCATCTAAATGAACATGTAACACCGATATAATTCGATCATGATATTCATGTTGCAAATCAGTTAACCGGTCAGCCAATTCACGTAAATGATGGTTAAAGACCAATGTTACTGTTCCCACTACCATAGTCTCACCTGTACTCCATTTTTCTTCGATTAAGTAATCCCGAACCAAATCGCGGATTGCTTCAGAACGGTTGGTATACCCTTTGCTTTCAATCAACCGGTCAAATTCCTCTAATAACTTACCATCCATTGATACTCCAAAACGCTGTAAATCAGATTCCATTATTTCAACCTCCCAGTAAACCTAATTGAATTGATGTAAAAGAATTACACTTGTCCAAAACTTGGACATATTCTAAAATCATCGAAATTTTAGCAAAAAAACGCTTAATTGTTAATTTTACCTGGTTTGGCCATACTTTCCTAAAGGTTTTGCCTTAATGCCAGCGAAATCTAATCCTACCAGAAAGGAGTGGGACTGGTAAATTGGGGGTGTATTGGTTTCAGATCCAAAAAATAAAGAAGTTGAAAGGAGAGATTCGATTGAAAAGAACATTAAAATTAGCATTAATTCTGGTCCTGATAGTCAGCCTTCTAGCAATTGGAATCGTTCCTGTTTTGGGTTATACCAATTACTATTCCACCAAATACTCCACAGGAAAAACCAATTATTACAATTCCGGTTCTTATAGTACCAGGTACTATTATTATTACCGCAATATTCCCACTACCCGTCCGGTACCCCAACCGAGTCAACCTACTCAGCCGGCTCCAAAACCGTCTATTCCGACTCAACCCACACCGGCTCCGACAAAGCCGTCCAACCCTGCTCCTTCATCCGGCTTAACGGCTGATGAAGCAAAAATGGTGAATCTGGTAAATCAAGCCCGAACAGGACAAGGCGTAAAACCGTTAAATGTTAACTCCCAACTGGTAACCCTGGCCCGCCGTAAAAGCCAGGATATGGTGGATAAAAAATATTTTTCCCACACCTCTCACACTTATGGTTCACCTTTTGATATGATGAAAAACGCAGGCGTTAAGTATTCAACAGCAGGTGAAAACATCGCAGGCGCCGCAACAACCGAGAGCGCGCATCAAAGTTTAATGAACAGCCCCGGTCATCGCGCTAATATTTTAAATTCCAGTTTCACACAGATTGGTATTGGTATTATCTCAGGTAGCCAATATGGCAAAATGTTCACCCAAATGTTTATCGGTTTATAAGTTATCCATTTCCGGGGGGCTTCGGTTCCCCGGATTTTTTCCCCCATATCCGATAACTTATAGTTATTTTCGCAATTAATAGTTTTAGAAATTGGATAAAATTAGTTATCTGTCGTGGCGCCCATGTAATCGCTTTCCAAAACCTAAGGTAAATCCGGATTAACCTCGGGCTAAAGATTGAAAAATATAAAACCAATCCCATCCCCAACGCCAGCCAAACGTAAAACCGCAACTCCAACCAAGTGCTCCAATAAATTAAAGGCCCCAATAAAAACAAAGATAAGAGCCAAAATATTAGATCCCCAAAACTATCAATTAATTTATTAACCCTAATAGTGCTCCTAAAAACACGGTATAAATCAAAAAAACTTCCTAAAAACATTCCGGTTAAAAATAGTATTAAAAAGGAGTTAAATTGAAGATTAACATATTCCAAAAAATCCCCTCCAAATTATACTTATGCTTTGGAAAGGGATTCTAAAACTTACTTCCTGAAGAGTTTTCGATTAGCCCACCAAAAGAGAATCAGCCAACAAAAAAATGTAATTCCAAACAACCATTTTAAACCGTGTTGCAACCGAATCGATAATTTTAGTTGTTGGTCAATCGTATATTTCCGTAAATCCTGCCAGGATGAAATTGTGCGTTTAATATAAGTCCTGGTTTCGCTATATTTAGGGTCCATACCCGGCCTAACATTAGAGATCCCCGCATTGTATGCTTCAAGCGCCAAATCAACCCGTCCCTGATATTTGTCTAACAGATCGCGCAGATATTTTACTCCGGTACGGACATTAGCTTCCGGATCAAAAATACAATCTCCTTGGAAGCAAACACGACGATCTCTGTGATTTCCTTTACATAATGATCCGCTGTTATATTCCCGCCAAACTTCAGGCATGATTTGCATTAATCCTCTAGCGCCCGCACGTGAAATTACTGTTGTTTGAAAGTTGCTTTCCGACTTGATTACCGCATAAACCAAATTTGGATCTACCCGATATTGAAGCGCATATTTGTTTATTGTTTTAATGATCGGTCTCAGATCTCCGGACAAAATTTCCCGGTTATCAATTTGAGTCGAGATCATCCTTAGCGTTTTAAATAACGGAATATCGTTTATCACAATCCCAATTCCGGTCAAACCCATCACTACGGTAGTAAATAAAAAAAAGGCATAAAGCCAACTGTTGTCAAGGGTCCCTTTTCGCCTGATAGAATCGGCCAATAACACTAGTGGGCTTATTACTAATTTTATTAAGACGATTATTATCCGTTGCCAAATCGACTGACGACGTTTAATCTTCTTTTTTACGGAAGCTGTCGCTGGAGTTCGAGAAATCATCTTTGCACCTCAACTAATATTTCGATGCTCTTTTTAGAACTCCTGCCTTTCACAAATCACGATCTACTTAATTAACTTACTTAAAAACCCCTTTCCTTTTCTGACTAAATCCTGATCAGTGTATACCAGGGAACAAATATCACCGTCAATTACCACTTTTCCTTGGTCGATATTTAATTGTTGAACATGCAAATGCCCCCCTTTAACCTCCAAAACCCCGGCTACTGTCTCCAAGATTAACAATTCATCTTCATAACTTCCTAGATTAGTCACACCCTCAATTGTTAAAAAATTCCGATTGTTTAAGGATATTTGGTGCCCTTGATCAATAATTTTTTTCTTTTCTTCCATATTAATCCCTCCCCAATTCATTAAATCTACTTTGTTAAATTCAATAATTCAGACCCGTTTTGAAAATAATAGCGAACGATTTGACATGTTATTTAAAAACATAAGTTTCGATTTAACAAAGTAGACTTCAAATCCAAATCTCGTTAAGATTTATTTATTCATATGGTACAAGATATTCATTAAATGAATAGGTTAGAAGCTTGGGAAGAGTTAAAAATAAAAAGGCCGTCCGGGGACAACCTTTTATACGAGATAGAATTTAAATGTTGGTTACTGCTACCATATTTTTGATACATGTGCCTTAGGATAATAGTGCTTTACAATTTCTTTAGGTGATTTATTTTTTCTAGCCAAAGCATAGGCTCCCCACTGGCATAAACCAACTCCGTGTCCGAAGCCTCTTCCTTTAACCGTAATCTTACCCGGTTCATTTTTAATCTCATCCGAAATCCATATCGAGCGAAGTTTCTCCGGCCCAATATTTATCCTAAAGTCGGCGCCGCTGACCTTAGCGCTACCTTTATCTCCTGTAAACTTGATTAAGGTTGCCCGTTGGCTTTTACTTCGTTTTTCAACCTCCATAGCTTTGATGGTCCCCAAATCTGGTTGATTCAATTCTTTCAGAGCCGTGTTAATTTCAGAACTGGTTAAAGTAGTCTGCCAATAGAGCTCATCTTTGGGAATATGCTTCTCCTCAGGACACTTTACTGAGCGGATATAAGGCGGTTCCGGTCCCTTATAAGCCAACCCTTCCTTTGCCAATGCTGTTCGTCCCCCGCAGCTAGCTGAGTACCAACCTTTGACATATCTGTTTTTATAGGTTAAAACCAATCCCTTGGTCATTTTAACCGCATTCCTAATTGTCGGAGTTATGTTAGCGGCATTATAGGCCTGAGCTTCTTTTTCATCAGTAGAAATATCGGTATTATGAAGTTTTCTGGTTCCTCCTCGGGCTAAAAACTCCATTGTAAAAGTCCGGGCAATAATGGCTTGAGCGGCATAAGCATTGAGAGGCCATTTAGGTTTCATTTCTCCGGCAACCACTCCCAACAAATACTCCTCAATATCCATTTTTTTAACTTTACCGGTCTCTTTAATATAGACTGTGATTTCCGGTGGTTTTCCAAACCGGGTGACCAGATTTTTAATCAATGTCCCCTCTTTACCGGGGCATCCGGCACTAAAGAAAATGATCACTACCAATAATAATGCTAGTAGGTAATGGTGTTTTTTCAACATTGTTGCTTCCTCCCGAGTATATTCTCCCACTAGCATTTCAATTCAAACTCATTTTATACCGGCTTCACTCTTTACTTTTTGCCTCTTCCCAAAGAAGGTCCATTTCATCCAATGTCATTTCAGTTAAGTTTTTACCAGCTCCAGCCGCTTCTTGCTCAATGTATTGAAACCGGTTGACAAATTTTCGATTTGTCCTAAGGAGGGCCAATTCAGGATTGATTTTCATAAACCTGCCAACATTGACCAAGGCAAAAAGAATGTCGCCGAACTCATCTTCAAGCTTGTCCCATTCCTGACTTTGGGGAGCGGCCTCTTTTCCCAAACGGAGCAACTCTTCAAATTCGTTAAACTCTTCCTTTACCTTATTTAAAGGTCCTTCAAGATTGCCCCAGTCAAATCCGACTTTAGCCGCTTTTGATTGCAATTTTTCCGCTTTCATCAATGCCGGTAAATCCTTTGGTACCCCATCCAAAACTGATCTGCGTTCCCCGGGTATTTCGCTTTTTTTTATTTTCTCCCAATTTTCCAAAACCCCTGAAACACTATTGACTTTCTCATCACCAAAAACATGAGGATGTCTCCGGATTAATTTCTCCTTAATTCCATTGATAACATCAATAATCCCAAAATGGCCCGCTTCATTAGCTAACTGAGCATGAAAAACAACCTGTAATAATAAATCCCCTAATTCTTCACAAAGCTTGTCCGGCCTGCCGGAATCAATCGCTTCCACTACCTCGTATGTTTCTTCAATAACACATGATTTGAGAGATAGATGAGTTTGTTCCCGATCCCATGGGCAGCCGCCATCGCCGCGAAGCTGGGCCATAATTTCAACCAATCTATCCATAGCATTATCCGGTCTGGTTAAATTCGAATTAGACATGATAAGTTCCCCTTCTCCCCAATAATTTGCCAATTACTTCGAGATCACTATTTTTAATTCCTCCCAAAAACCTTAAAGCAATAAGATAAGCCAGAAAACTCAATCCTCCGGAAGTAAGCATTTCCCAAATATAATTTAACTCAAAAGTTCTTATTAAATATCCACAAAATATCAGCATTAAGAGAGCGGCACAACCGGGAGAAACTATATTGATATTAATTTTAACCAAACGTTGTAGAGAAAACAAATTTAATCCGGCTGTTACACCCGCACCACATACGGTACCCAAGGCTGCCCCGGCAAGGTTCAATCCCGGCCATCCGATTGTCAATAAACTAACAACTATTTTTACTGCTGCTCCTACTCCAAAATTCAATAATGGTTGTACTGGTTTTCCCATTCCCTGCAATACCCCGGCTGTGATTTGTTCCAATCCCAAAAAAATTACAGCCGGAGCTAGCCAGCTAAGAACTTCAATACCTCTAATTCCATACAAAATCTGGAAAATAGTACTCCCGAACCAATAAAGGCCTACCGACATTGGAAGAACCCAAATTAATCCCAATCTAATACCATTCTCAATTTTACCTCTTAGAAAATTGCGTTTCCCAATCACATTCAATGAAGCGAGCGCCGGAACCAGATTAGAGGCGATTGCCCCGGTCACAATTGTCGTTAGATATAATACTGCCCAAGAGTTACCGAGTATACCCAACATTGAAGTTGCCTGGTTAACCGTATAACCAATACTTTGCAGCCTGATAGGAACAATAATCGAATCCAATGTTTGTAAAACCGGCATTAAAATTACAGCTACCGAAATTGGAATGGCAAATTTGACAATCTTGTTAATTGTTAGCTGAATACTCTTCCAATTTACCCTCATTTTTACCTTTTGAAAACTTCCTAAATGAATCAGAACTAAATATAATAAAGATGCCGCACCACCTATAGTCGCCCCAAAAGCGGCGCCGGCCGCGGCATATTCAACTCCTTCTTTGACTAAACATATAGCCAAGGTAATCGCAACACCAACCCTAATTGCTTGTTCAATAATCTGAGAGACTGCGCTCAATCCCATTTCTCGTCTTCCCTGAAAGAATCCTCTGAAAACTGCAAGTAAACTCATAAATAAAATCGCCGGGGCCAAGGCCCAAATCGCAAAAACCGCCCTCGGATCAGCAACAACCCGTTCTGCTAGCCAGCGGGCTGAAAATCCCATTGTCAAAGAACAGGTTACCCCTAAACCTAATAATAAAATTAGCGCGGCTTGAAAAATTAATTTTACTCCTGCATCGTCTTTTTGAATCTCCTTTTCTGCAATTAACTTTGATAAAGCAATAGGTATCCCGGCCGTAGAAAGTGATAAAAATACCAAATAGACCGGATAGGCCATTTGGTATAATCCGATTCCTTCTACACCGATTAAGCGCGCAAGGATAATTCGATAAACCGCTCCCATCGTTTTTACAATAAATCCGGCAAATGCCAATAATACCGTTCCTTTTAATACAGATACCGGTTGATTCATTGACTCACCTCATTTTGGACTACTTTAAAATGTACGATTAACCAACCGGTTTCATACCTATAAAACAGTAAAAAAAAGAGGTCGCTTTTTTTAAGGCGGCCTCTTTTAGTTAAAATAATTCTACTCTTTATTTAAATATGGCATTAGCCAAAATAAAGGAGGCAAATACTACCGATACCATTGACGTCAATTTGATTAAGATGTTCAATGACGGTCCGGAAGTATCTTTAAAGGGATCACCGACGGTATCACCGACAACAGCAGCTTTGTGAGCATCAGACCCTTTACCGCCGTGATTACCTTCTTCGATGTATTTTTTAGCATTATCCCAGCTACCACCGGCATTAGCCATCATAACCGCCAAAACAAAGCCAGCCACAGTGGAACCGGCCAACAACCCGGCAACACCCTTCACACCGACCAACAAACCTACAATTACCGGAGCGATAATTGCCGAAAGAGCGGGTAAAACCATCTCTTTTTGGGCTGACTTGGTACAAATGTCAACACAACTAGCATAGTCAGCTTTGGCTTTACCTTCCATTAAACCAACGATCTCTTTAAATTGACGGCGGACCTCAATTACAATACTTTGGGCAGCCCGACCCACAGCCTGCATGGTCATAGAACAGAATAGAAACGGAAGCATACCACCGACCAATAATCCGACCAATACCTGCGGGTTGGTAATATCCAAGAAATTATTAAGTTTACTCGCTTCTTGAAGCCATTGTGGGATTATTCCACCGTTTGAAGTAATTTTTTCAATCATTTGCATACTTTCAGTCTGTACTTTATCAGTGAATGAAGCGATTAACGCCAATGCGGTCAGTGCGGCGGATCCGATTGCAAAGCCTTTCCCCGTAGCCGCGGTGGTATTTCCTAATGAATCCAAAGCATCGGTACGTTGTCGGACTTCTTTACCCAAGCCAGCCATTTCAGCGATTCCACCAGCATTATCAGCCACCGGTCCATAAGCGTCGGTTGCCAAGGTAATTCCAAGAGTTGAAAGCATTCCAACCGCAGAGATGGCAATACCATATAATCCCATTTCAAAATCGCCATGTCCAGCCATAAAGTAGCTAACGATAATCGCTATAGCTACCACTAAAACCGGTAAGAAAGTTGAAAGCATTCCTACGGAAAGTCCTCCGATGATAACAGTTGCCGGACCGGTTAAAGCAGTCTCGGCCACATCTTTGGTGGGTTTATAAGTAGCGGATGTATAATACTCGGTTAAGGCTCCTATAATGACTCCGCCAATTAATCCGGCTAATACCGCGCCGTAAACGCCGATATGTTCCCAACCCAAAATCATGCCGATTAACGGATAAGCTACGACAGCAATTATGATTGAACTGACATAAGTCCCTTTACGCAAAGCTTTTAGTAATACTTTTTGTTCCGCTTTTTCCTCGGAACGTACAAAAAAAGTACCGATAATCGAAGCAAAAACACCAATAACCGCCATAATCATCGGGATCATTACGCCCCTAATACCTAAACCTGCCGCAACCGCCAGCGCGGAAGTAGCTACTATTGATCCAACATAGGATTCATAAAGATCAGCCCCCATTCCGGCAACATCACCAACATTATCACCAACATTATCAGCGATAACCGCCGGATTACGGGGGTCGTCTTCGGGAATGCCGGCTTCAACTTTACCGACCAAGTCGGCCCCAACATCGGCCGCTTTGGTGAAAATTCCACCGCCGACACGGGCAAAAAGAGCCATGGAACTGGCGCCCATGCCGAAGTTCAACATTGTAGCTGTAATCTCACTAATTGGAGCATTTAAACCAAACTTTAAGACCAAAAACCAAATGCTTAAGTCCAAGAGTCCTAAGCCAACAACTACCAAGCCCATCACTGCGCCGCTCTTAAAGGCGACTTGCAGTCCGGAGTTAAGACTTTTACTGGCGGCCCAAGCAGTACGGGCATTGGCTTTAGTAGCAGTCATCATTCCGAAAAGGCCGGCAAGGGCCGAAAAGAAACCACCGGTCAAGAAAGCAATCGGTACTACTTTAGGCAGATACCCCATAAAAGAAATAACGGTTAAAATAATAAACATAACAGCAAAAAATAGGGCCACTCCTTTGTACTGCCTTCTCAAATAAGCTTTGGCCCCTTCCCGGACCGCCGCCGAAATCTCCTGCATCTTTTCATTACCGGGTTCTTGTTTGCTTACAAATTCAAATAAGTATAAGGCATAGAATAACGCAAAAAGCGAACCAAACGGTACTAAATAAAATAATAATTCCACTAATTGATCGGACATGCTGAAAATTCCCCCTTAAGGTTGTATGGTTTTACGTTAGATTATTAATAATTTGTTCCTAAAGCGATAATTCTTGTTAAACCATATGTAAGTAGGGTCCTAGTTACATTATGGCTTTATACCTCAGCAATTTTCTCCCAACTTCACTCCTTTCTTCTAAACAAACCTAAATTGACAGTTTGTTTAGCCGATGAATCAAGCTTCATTAAGATCAATTCTGAAGATAACTAAATCTGTTAAAAAATTTCAACTTATTGCCCAATTTATCATACCATAATCATCAAATAAATGGAAGCTTGGTTCTTAATCAAGGCCTAATTATTGTTAAAACAATAATTAGCGCCAACGCGGGCAAAAAATTAGCGACTTTTATTTTTTGGAGACCCAAAATATTGATTCCGATTCCGATTACTAGAACCCCGCCTACGGCAGTCAACTCGTTGATTACAACCGGATTGAAAAATGATTGCAATCCTTTGGCCATCAAAGTCAGACTTCCCTGATAAACCAGAATTGTCGCCGCTGAACCCAATACTCCCGGTCCCATACCGGCAGCAAAAGGAATTGAGATAATCCCATCCATCATTGCCTTTGTAAATAAAATGGAATAATCGCCACTAACCCCATCAGCAATACTCCCGACGATTGCCATTGAACCGACTGCAAACACCAGACTGGCATAAATGAAACCCTTAGCAGGACTCCCTTCGGTTACTTTTAAGGATTTTTCAATCCATTTCCCGAAACGTTCCAACCTGTCCTCAATCCCGATTAACTCTCCAAGCATTGCCCCTCCGGCCAGACTGATTAATATTAAAATCAGCTCCTTGCCCTGAAATGCCATTTGGATTCCGACTAAAAGCGTAAAAAGACCCATTACCTGTAAAGCAGTTTGGGCAATGCGTTCCGGAAAACGTTCTCGAAAAATTAATCCGATCAGACCTCCGATGATAATTGCCGCGAAATTGATGATTGTTCCCATGATACCCCCAATGAAAATAAAGCGAACATACCGTTTACGGAATGATCGCTTCTATCTCAATTATCTGTCTTCTAATATACTACAACATTAGTTGTCCGGCAATATCCGTATAAAACTAGCCAATAGGTTTATCCTCCGCTCTAAGCTGGGAATGTTCATATATTCCGCCTCAGAATGATGACCACCGCCAATTGGCCCTAATCCGTCAATGGTCGGAGCTCCCAAAGCCGCTGCAAAATTGGCGTCAGATCCGCCACCCGATTCCAAAGCGCCTAATTCTATACCAATGCTTCGACCGACAGACTTTATTTTTTCATAAAGTTTTAAATTGGTTTCATTAGATGGCATCGGGGGTCTTGTAATTCGCCCTTCCAACCGTGTTGAATTTCCTAACACTTTGCAAACAGATGTGACTTCCCTAAGCTCTTTTAGAATCAATTCTACCTGTTCCGGCTTGATAATCCTCAAATCAATCTCCGCTACGGCATAATCCGGGACAATATTAGGCTTAGCTCCTCCGCCGATTACGCCGACATTCAAGGTTATACCTTCTTCGACTCGACTTAAACCCTGGATAGCGATGATCTGATGGGCCAGTTCCAATATGGCATTAGAACCATCAAGATAATTGGATCCGGAATGGGCTGCTTTGCCGAATACCCTTAAAGTGAACCGCCCAATTCCTTTTCTGGCGACAGTGATGTTTTCCATTTCGGCAGGTTCGACTACCAGCACAGCAGCAGCATCTCTGGCTAGACTTTCAATAATTTTACGCGAACCTGGTGAACTAATCTCCTCATCGGAATTAAAAAGACAATTTATCTCCAAATCAGGCCATTGATAGCGTTTTAACTCATCTAACGCCCCAATAATAGTCACCACTCCCGATTTACAATCAGATACACCCGGTCCGAAAGCCAGATCTCCTTCGGTGTGAAATCTTCTAGTTTTTGCGGTCCCTTTGGAGAAAACCGTATCCAGATGGGCCAATAATAATATTTTTTTCCCCGAACCTCTCCTGGCATGAAAATGGACTGAACCGTCCTCAGCTTCAACCGGCTCGAAACTGAAACCAATCTCCCTCAAACGCGGTCGGATCAATTCGCTTATTTTTTTAATTCCCTCAATGTCCCCTGTACCGGAATCAATATTTACCATTCTTTCTAAAAATTCAAGATAATTCGTCCCCATGTTCCACCTCTGCCAAAATTCCATCGTTCCACAACTTGTCTTCTGCCATAATTTCCTTTTCCATTTTTGAAACACAATCGCAAGGTTGCTTACAGTCGCAAATCTTCTCCCATGCTAATTGTATTAACTTAACTCTTAATTCTCCAATATTCCTTTGAATGGATTTTATACTACAAATTAACCAATATGATACCCAAAGATTTAAAAGCAAAACCGTAAAACATATATTTGATACAAATCTCCACCAAGGTTGTTCTGGTGGGAATAAAATAATACTTAATACTAAAAGCAGAAAAGCTCCTCCCGAATAAAAACTCCAATTTAAAATAACTCGATATTTTTCAAACTTATTTTTTGCAATATTGAATTCAGTCTTGACTTTGAGTACATCGACTCGCAGCTCCCCCATTTTAAATCACCCCCGCATTCACCATATGAGAATTTTTGCTTTTTTAGAAGCGGGAGGGATTTAAGATGTTATATCGGAAATATTATTAGGGTTTGCTTTTTTTCGTCAACAAGTCCTTGACTTCCTGAGGTAGTTCCAAACCCAATTCTTCTGCTTGATTGATATAGGTCAAAGCTAATTTAAAATTTTGGTTATATAGATAACAAACTCCGAGGTAATAATTGAGATACATATCCTCCGCATAGTTCCCATAAGCTCTCAAAAAGTATGACAATGCTTTGTCAAATTTTTCTATTTTGTAATAACTATAACCAAGTAGATATAGTGTATAAAAAATACTTTCATTCCCAGTAAGATATAACGATTCAGCAATTCTAAAATAACTGATGGCTAATTCGTAATCTCCCGAATTCAACGCGATTCGTCCCAAACCCACAAAACCTTCCGGTTTAGCATCATCCAGGTCAATTGCTTTATTATATTCATTAAGAGCTTCCTCGATTTGATTATTTTTTTCATAAACCTCCGCCAAATAAATCCTGGGTAAATAATCATCCGGATTCCCTTTGAAATACTCGTTAAAAGCTTCAACCGCCTGTATAAAATCTGTCTGTGCACTATAAACCATCGCAATTAATAACCATAGATGAGTAAATTCAGGATCTAAGGTCAATCCTTTTTTATAGAAATCTAAGGATCCTTCGTATTCGCCTCTTAGATAACATTCCCAGCCATTTATGTAATTTGTCCAAGCTTGGTATTGATCCGACGGAAAATACAAAGTGTCTTCTAAAATATTTCCAATAATGGGTGGTTCCGGATTAATCCCATTCCAGGGTAGTCTCCAAATGCTTCCTTCTCTATTGGTCAGTTCTGCATACGCTTGTAATGCTTGATTAATTTTTTCGTACTCCATTTTGACTTCGGAAGCTTCAAAAAACAAACCCATTATATAGTTGGAGGCATAATCTTCCCAGGATTGATATAATCCCTCCACTTTGGTTAAGATACGCCGCAAATGGACCCAGGCCTCGTTTGCCGAAAGAAAACCCACCTGGTATCCGATACGGCTTAAAAAAGCACCTCTGGAATAATCCCTAGCCCGCAAAGCTCTGTCACCGATTAGATCTTGCTTTTCCTTTATAAAATATAATCGTTTGATTTGAATATTATCATAATTTAGTTTTATTCCCATTTCATTAATGGTCATATCTGGATTTTCATTAATCACCCGCACTAAATCCTGATATACTTGGGAATCGCCTTTTGATTCCAAAAAAGCTATCTTTTCCAAGAGTTGACTACGTTTGCTAATGCCCCATTCTTCAGCTAATACCTTTTTCCAATATTCAGTACTTTCTTGGTTTAGATTTACCAATTCCAATCTTTCATGGCTTAACCCATTGACAGTTGCTTCTATTCCCGTTAAAGCCAACGCTTTTCTTTTTGATTCATCTAGTAAGTTTGGCTCCTTGTTTTTATTTTTAGTATCAGTGTTAAACTCTTCAAAATCCGGGATATACCTGGCCTCAATCTGATCCAAGACATTTCCGGAAGTAACTCCGGTACCCCGATTATTTCTAAATATGAAGGTAAAAACTATCGGATAATCGGTAGAGAAAAAAGCTTCAAATTGACACTCCAATACCGGATGGTCTTCTTTAATTTGCAAAGTTGGAGCTAGAGTAGTTTTAATTGAAAAACCAAGATTTTCTAAAAGGCTAATCCATGACTGATAGGATAAACTCCATTCAAAGCCGGCATTTTTCCAGAGAAGCGGCATCGGTCGATCTTTGTCTATTTTAAGCATTGTAATAATTAGTTCTTCGTAGCTAAATTCCATTGAATCCAAACTGAAAGTGCCTTCTGTTTCTAAACCTTTCTCAGATTCAGTTAATTCCACTGTCATAATTTCATTGACAGTAGTTTTTCCTAATGAAACGCCATAAACAGGGAAAAGACATTGCCCGGCAACCTCTTCCGCCCGAATAGGCAAGACAAAGAAAAACAAACAAAAAAAACTGACCAAGAACCTGATTAGAATTTTCATATGTAACCAATAACTCTCCTTTCATTAACGCTGATAAATTCGATGAAATTGCTTTAAAACCTTTTTTGGCAATGATTTCCTAAAAATAAAAAAAGACCGCTATTCAAGCGGCCCTTTATTTCGAAAATATGTCATATAAGCTTCGGACATTATGAAATGACGGATTACTTTATGCTTTCCATAAACCGTGTAAGTTACAATATTCTCTAGCTGTAACTTGACTTGCCTCAATTTTAAATACTGCCTCCGGAGTTACTCCCGGTTTTAAAAACTCACGATATGCTTTACCGTCTGCAATTAATTCGATCCACTCGATATAATGTTTCTCCTCCATTGGATGCGCTACACTTCCAATTTTAACACGATAACCTCCATCAATTTTTTCAATTACCGGTACATGTTTCTCTTTAGAAGCATCCACAGTATTTTCCTTAACCAAAACCATCTGTTGATTGCAACATACTAACTGGCCTACACCTTCATGGACAACTTCAACGATATTTCCGCATACTTCGCATTTGTAAACTTCCAGCCTTTTAGACACTTTAATTCCTCCTTAATGAAAATTTTTAAACAGATTTTGACCGAGTTTTTTAATTACCTTTAATTAAAGTTTAGAAATTATAAACCCATCTATGTTTTACCAATTTTCTCCCAATAGTTCGAAATAAGCGCGGGGATGAGCACATGCCGGGCACAATTCCGGAGCCTCCGTTCCTTCATGAAGATACCCGCAATTACGACAACGCCACACTACCTTTTCCCCTCGTTTGAATACCTTACCCGACTCCAGGTTAGCCTTCAAATCGGAGTAACGCTTTTCATGCTGTTTTTCAGCTACGGCAATCGCTTCAAAAACCTTGGCAATATCCTCCAACCCCTCTTCACGGGCAACTTTTGCAAATTCAGGATACATTTCACTCCATTCATGATGTTCTCCGGAAGCGGCTTCATTCAAATTTTCAATAGTTGTTCCGATTATCCCGGCTGGAAAAGAGGCTTTAATCTCAACATCGCCTCCCTCAAGAAATTTGAAAAGACGTTTAGCATGTTCTTTTTCCTGATTGGCCGTTTCCTCGAAAATTTCGGCAATTTGGACCAAACCTTCCTTTTTTGCCTTGCTGGCAAAAAAAGTGTACCTGTTTCGGGCTTGGGACTCACCTGCAAAGGCGGTCAAAATGTTTTTTTCAGTTTTTGTTCCTTTCAAACTCATCATTACTCCTCCTTATTTTTATTTAATTCCTTGGAAATAAAATTAAGAACACCAAAAACGTAAATGTTATTCAAATTTAACATAGTTAACAATTATTCAAAAATTTTATACTTTTTCTTTGTCGTGCCCTGTCAATTCCCGATAACGAATATTTCCAACACAATCCAATTCATGGCTCCAACCGCATTTCAAGCATATTTCATCAACTTGTTCCGGTTTTTTCAAAGCTGCTTTCAAAAATTCAACGACCCCACGTTCCAAATCCAATAAACTTTTTTGAGGCATCCGCTGAAAAATGGATAAAAAATATTCGGTTTCCACTGAACAAATATTTTCAAGCAGTTTTTGTCCCGCCGCAGTAAGTTTAATCTTTAATACACGGCGATCGTGAGGGTCTTCTTCCCTAGTAAGCAAACTTTTTTTAACTAATCTGTCAATTAACTTGGCCGCCGCCGCGTCACTTACCCCCAAACCTTCGGCAATCATTCCCACGGATGGTTCCGGATGTAGGTAAGCAAAACGAATACAGGAAAGTTGAACTTGGGTCAAATCTTCGTCACTCAATTCACCAAGAGCTGATTTAAAAATACGCGACCCGATTGTTTGAAAAAATAGTCGAAGGGTTCGCTGTAATTTTTCTTCCATGGAGGTTATTTCTTCCTTTCTGAAACCTAAGTAAATTTTAACATGGTTAATTAATTGTTGTCAACATTTATCTTCTTCTTTAGTATTCCTATTCTTTGGGCAGATAAGCAACTCGAATATAGTCTTGAAAATATTTGGCCGCCGCTTTTTTAATGTCAGCGGTAGTCACCTGTTCCAACTTAGTCCATAAATTATGGTCATAGACTAATTGGGTCTCTAAAAAATAACTTAAAGCATTCACGGTGGCCAATCCCCTACCCTCTTTTTGGCCTATCGAACTTCTAGTCTTCATGGCCCTAATCACTAAAGAAATATCCTTTGGTTCCAATCCCCTTTCGATTATCCCCTTTAGAACTTCTACCGTCCTTGTTTCAACCCGATTCAATAACTTAGGTTCAGTCATTGTTAGGAAGGCAATATTAGGCGCATTTGGTTTTTCTAAGTAATTATAATACGCAAAGCCGGCGTAAATGAGCCCTTCTTTTACCCTTAACTCCTCAAAATAATGCTGATGCTCCTCTAAATAATAAGCAATGATTTTAAAAGCAGGAAATTCAGGGTCTTTGATTCGCGGCGCTGCATAACCGATACTAATGGAAGCTACTCGTCCGTTTAGGTCAACTTCTTGTAACCGACTAATCTTATTCAAGATCATTGGTTTAACCATTAAACGGTTATCAATAGTCGCACTTGGTAAATTGCGAAACATTTTTTCTAACGACTTCAGGCTTTCTTTAAAACCGCCAGAAATCGAAAGAATTGCATTCCCAGGCTTATAGGTTAAACGATGCCATTTAAAGACGTCATTTCCGTTAATACTCTTGATGGATGCAGAGTCCAAATCATCATTATACGGGTGGGCTTCACCGTAAAACTCCCTGTTAAAATCATAATATGACTTAACAATAGACGAAGTCGCTTTTAAATCGGTACTGATTAGATTTTGGAGGTCTGACGCAAAATCGTAATCATATAATGGATAGACCAATAAATCCTTAAGAACCACCAACACCGATTTCAAACGCCGGGGTGAGGATTGGACTTTTATCATTGTATAATCCGGATAAGTTTCAACCGACGTACCAACCCAACCCGAATTAACTTGGTGATAATTCAAATAGACACTCACGAATTGGTTTACTAATATTGCGGTGCCCTTTTTTTGGTCCAAACCACTACCTGATTTTAACAAAAGAGTAACTTCAACCAAACTGGAACTAGTTTTTTGGGCAAGTAAAGTCATTCCACTTACGGAGGTTCGTTCAATCCTTGATAGTTCCGTTTCCGCTCCGACTGAACCAAATCCCGAGATTACTAATAATAAGCATATCAAAAAAACAATCTTTTTAATCACTCTATTTTCCCTCCACTTCCTTATTGTTTACTAAAATCCAAGTCTTGGGAGGTTTACTGAAGTATTGATTTATTACCCGTTCCAAATCTTTTACGGTAAGTTGTTTCAATATTGGTAAATCATCTACCGTGATATTATCGGAATCAAACAAACGTTGGACCTCATACTCGACAGCTTTAACCGCTGAGTTGGCGCTTGATTGCTGTTCCAGTTCAATCAATTCAATAAAATTGGTTAGATGTTTCTCAAATTCACCCTTTTTAAACTGGCGAAAAAAGTTCAACATCCGCTCCTTTTCCTCTCTCAAGTTTTCCTCGGAAAATTCTCGGTCCCTTTCCAAATAATAAATTCCAAAAAACTCTTTGCTCCCTAGTGTTCTTGTAATTGTATAATAAAATTTGTATCCGTTTTCATAATAATCAATCCGATGGTTTAAACCATAAGTATAAGCCAACAGTTTTAAGACCATCCGTTCAGCTTTTGAAATCCCTTCCATTTCATAACCCATTAGTAATTGATAATAGTAGGGATAAATATTACGTTTTTCTTTTATATCGCCATCAGGTAAACTGAACTCCAGCAAATCATCTTTAGGAACACTCCTTTTCCCATAACCATTGGTAACTTGTTCCAATTGAACGATTACCGCTTGAAGATTAAAGTCCCCGGCCAATATATATGTCGCATTTTCCGGTTGATAATAGTTTTGATGAAACTCTTGCAAATCTTGAGACGAAATTGCTGCAACCGATTCCTTGGTATATTTAATCTCAGGATAAAAATATTCATAGATTGGATAATAAGGGGTTCGTTCCGCATAATCCATGTCCAGCTCATGGACAACAATTTTACGCTCTAAAGCTACCATGGTTTCGGAAAGGTCTGTCTTCCAGATTGAACCGTTGAATACTTTAAAAGCGGCTTCAAAATCTTCTTTAGGCGCTACATAGTTGTAAGCAGTGGCGTCATAAGAAGTGAAACCGTTGAAATAACCTCCCTTACGAGTAGTGACGGCGGCAATATCTGTAAAACCATAACCAGTACCGCCCCTGAAAACCAGATGTTCCATTAGATGAGCGATTCCCTTTGTCTTCTCCTTATTCATCCCAATCGGAAGTACCATATACATTGAAACCAATGGTTCGTCCTTTAGTATTTTATACTTGAGGGTAATTCCGTTTTTTAATTTGAGCTGTGTAAATTCAAGCCCTTCTTTTGGCGCTGCCTGAGTGGTAAATGGCGTCAGAGTTAATAAAAATAATAGCCCCAGACCTAAAATTCTCCGTTTATCAACCACCGGTTGCTCCTCCTATCGTTAACTTTTGAGGACAAGCTCCCCAATCCACGTTTAGCTTCACTTTCCCATTCTCAATTTTAACACCGGTTTTCCTGAGGATTACCTCTTCATCACTGAAATATCCGTCATCATTATAATCAATGAACATAGCATCCTCGGGGTCATTATAAACCCCATTATTATTACAATCAGTAACAGCCACTAATTTGACTGCTCCATCTTCGATTAACTCAGCTAAAAACCATGTCCGGACAGAGACCAATAGATACGGTTTTTCTTTAATAAGTGCACCAGGCCGATTCAAAAAACCGGAAACCGAAATTTCTAACGGTTGGATTAGAGAGGATTCCGAGTCAAAACAGACTTGTAATTTGAGTGGTTCTGGACCAATCACCCAATATGTTTCTAAACCATACCATTCATTCAGCAACTCGATCCAAGGCTCATCAGCAAAACTACCGTCTCCGTTAGTATCAATATAAAGCCGCTTTTCCTCGGCCCTTACATCAACGATAACCCCAAATTCACTTTGCTTATCCCCGAGCTTAATAACTCCGGTATAAGGTTGTTTCATTCCTAAATCCGGTAGGTCGCGAAAACGTTCCTGGTTCCCCAATTCCAATTCTACTTTTTGCAATGATTCCCGATAATCATCGGGATTTTTAAATGCATAAGGAAGATGATTGGTTATTGATTTCAAGTTATACTCGCCCGGTGTTATTTCTCCTAAATTTGCATTGGCAGCCAAAACAATACCGGATAAAAATAAAAATCCGGTTATCAGCCAAACATACCTGCAAAATAAACTCATCAAGGTCACATCCTTATTGAACATAATTCTATAATAAGCTTCGAATATTAAGTTATTCCATAAACAACTAAAAAATCCCGTTAGTTTTCCTCTCTTTCCGACGGGAATTTTCAGCTTAATGTAAACGAAAAACTTTGGAATACGACTGATCTTACCCGCTTATTTTTTCTGAATTTCAAATTCGTGTTTCAACAAAAAAATCCTGCCAATTTTCCCTTTTTATCCAGCTAAATATGTTTGAATAAACCCTTACTATCCGGCAAACAATGAAACAGGAGGTATGAGATGTTAATTTTACCGGTACGGACGATTATTCTTTATTTATTAGTGGTTTTGATCATCAGAATTATGGGTAAGCATCAAATCGGCCAACTTCAACCATTTGAGCTTGTAATCACCATTATGATATCCGAGTTAGCTGCTGTTCCGATGCAAGATACTGACATTCCCTTGCTTCATGGTGTAATCCCTATTTTAACTTTACTTTTTATTCAAATTAGCCTTTCAATCCTTTCGCTAAAAAGCGAAAAAGCTCGTAAGATAATTTGCGGCGGTCCAAGTATTTTAATTGAGAAAGGAAAAATCAATCAAGATGAGCTTACTAGATTAAGATATAATATTACTGACCTTCTCGAACAATTACGCCTTAAAAATATGCCCAATATCGCTGATGTTGAGTATGCTATTCTAGAAACCAGCGGTAAATTATCAATTATCCCCAAATCCCTAAAACGCCCCGTGAATCCGGAGGATTTGGATTTGGATATCCCATATGAGGGTCTCCCGATTACTTTGATAGTAGATGGGGTCCTCAAAGAAACAAATCTCTCCAGATTAAACCTTACTCAAGAATGGCTTCGCTATGAATTGAATAAAAATGGCCTTCAAGATTGGAAACAAGTGTTTCTGGCAAGTATAGACTCCTCCGGACGTTTATATCTCCAACCAAAATCGAAAAAGGTTTGATGTAATGAAAATTCTACTCATATCCTTCTGCGGTTTACTTACTTTTTTAATTCTCGGCCTACTAGTCCAATCTTATCTTGACGATTCGGCAGATTTTCTCAATCAAAAGCTTGCCAAAGTTGAACCGGAGATTCAATCCCATAATTGGAAACAATCATTAATTATATTGAAATCAATTGAAAATTCTTGGAAAAAAACAAAACCATTTTGGGCTGTCTTAACTAACCACAAGGAAATGGACTTGATTGAGGAAGCTCTTATCAAAACAATTAAAGCTGTATCTTGTAAGAGTTATACTGACGCACTAATCAACCTTAGTGTCCTACGTGACTTCATTAATCATATTCCGGAAAAGGAACGGTTTTCAATAGTTAATGTTTTTTAATAATTTAAATGGTAGTAATTAGCTTTTTGTTATAGTAAAATAAGATTTAATAATTATCCATTACTATTTTGGAGAAGCATGCATGATTGGAATCATTACTGCCGTTGACACAGAAAGAGACGCTGTTTTAAAAAAAATGGCCGCGATCAAAACTAATATTATTTACGACATTATATTTTACCAAGGGTTTATTCATCATACCCCATGTATTGCTGCTATGTCCGGAGTTGGAAAAGTCAATGCCGCCCGATGTACTCAACTAATGATCGATAAGTTTCAGCCTGATAAAATAGTGAATGTTGGCTCAGCTGGAGCGTTACATCCAGATTTAAATATCGGCGATGTTGTAATATCCACTGCTTGTATTCAGCATGATGTAGACCTTACTGTGTTTGGAATTAAAAAAGGAGCGTTCGATAATCAAGAAGCAGGTTTTATTCACGCCGACGCGAATTTTGCCGAACTTTGCACAAAAGCAATCAAAGATTCCATAGGTAAGGATTACAAAGTCTTATCCGGAGCTATCGCCACCGGGGATCAATTTAATGATTCACTAGAGAAAAAAAATGAATTATTTGAGGAGTTCGGCGCTTATTGCAACGAGATGGAAGGCGCGGCAGTTGCACAAGTCTGCGCATCTTGTAAAATTCCCTTTGTGGTTATCCGCTCAATCTCCGATAAACCTGGTAAAGAAAGTAAAATGATGTATAATGACTTTAAACAACTTGCCTCGGAGAGATGCGCTGCCTTCCTTTTAAATTTGATTGATATTATCGAAAATAGCGGTACCAAACTATCTGTTTAACTCTATGAGGAATGAGGTGTGAATCCTTATGAAGAAAGTAGAATCCTTCGAGCTAGATCATGATCGAGTCATCGCCCCTTATGTTCGAAAAGCTAAAGTGGTGAATGTTGACCCCCAATTTCCCAATTGTATGATCTCTAAGTTTGATGTTCGTTTCGCCCAACCAAATCAAAAGTTCATACCAAACGATTCTTTGCACACCCTTGAGCATTTATTGGCCACTTTGGTCCGGAATTATACCGATGAATTAATCGACATTTCGCCAATGGGATGTAGAACCGGTTTTTATTTGATATTTTGTAATGACAAAGATGTTGATTGGGTTGCGGCGCTCGTCCGTAAAGCTCTACAACATATTTTGCAATTTAAGGATCCAATTCCCGGAGCCACCCGTAAAGAATGCGGCAATTACCTCGAACATGACCTTGAATCAGCTAAATTATGGGCCTCGAGATTTTTAAGCGTACCTGAAACTGAAATAGTAAAAATCTACCGTTAAAATAATAATTTTTCTCTATCAAACCTTACTTTCGGCATATCCGAACATCGAACGTTAATGAGGATCAATCAAATTATGAAATGTTAAGATCTTCACGAAAGGAAAGGACCTTATAAATGTTATTAACATTAGATGAAGTAAAAAACGATCCATTAACTTCCGCTTTAATTCAAACAGCAGATCTGCATTTAAAAGCAATGGGATATACCGAGCACGGATTACGCCATACAAACTTGGTTTCGAAGATCGCGCAAAATATTTTAATTCGGCTTGGTTATCCGGAACGCCAAAGTGAATTGGCTGCTATTGCCGGTTATCTCCATGACATCGGAAATATCGCCAATCGAAAGGATCATGGACGGACCGGCGCTACAATGGCGCTTAACTACTTATTAAACAAAGGGATGGATCCATATGAAGCCGCCGCCATAGTCGGGGCAATTGGAAATCACGAGGAAGAATACGGTGAAGCTGTTAATAGTATTGCTGCAGCGCTTATTTTAGCCGATAAATCCGATGTTCATCGTAGTAGGGCTAGAAATACCGATATTACCTCCCTTAATATTCATGATCGGGTTAATTATGCAGCGATTCATTCTTTTGTTAATGTTAATCCCGAAAAGAAAAATATTACTTTGGAATTGAAAATTGATTCTTCAATATGCCAGGTAATGGAATACTTTGAAATATTCTTGGCTAGAATGATGATGTGCCGTCGTGCCGCTACTTTTTTGGACTGTAATTTTAAAATTGAAATCAATGGTAATATGATATTATGATTATAAAGAATCTCTCATGAAATTTATTTAACTATTTATTAATCAAAAACAAGTACAAATGTAACTATTTGCTGTTATAATCATTATGACGGTAGAGATACCGGTGGAAACACTGAACCGAAAGTCCCCTGAAGTCAAAGGGATTGCCCTTATATTAAAGGCTAGGTTTATCAAAGAAATGTTTATTAGCTGTTTTAATTAAAAAGACAGTATCCATATTCAAAACCGGAAATTCAATATTCCCGGTTTTTGATTTATCAATGTTTGTGCCCATCTCCACCTGGGTTAGCTTTATTTCCCGCTTCATCTACTATTTCAATTTGATCTAGGGTAACTTTAAATTGTTCTTTTATCGAATCCAGATAGATCCTGCGTAGCCGGTCCCGTTCGACTAATTCTTCCGCAGATAATACGGCTTGTTTGGATTTATGATATAGTTCGTTCAATCGCTCAATCACCTTTTGATCCGGCATATCTCTTAAATCAAGCTCCCTTCTGGTATACTTGCTTTAAATATGCGATAATTTCCCGGGCCGCATTAGGTTTTGCAAGTTTAGCTATGTTTTTACGTAAAACGGCCAATCGCCCCGGCTCGGCCAGCAATCCCTCCAAAGCAATTCGAGCTTGTTTAGCGCTTCTTACCCGTAAACCGGCGCCATGTTTCAATAAAAACTCGCTATTACTAAACTCTTGACCAGGTATGGGGTAAAGAATAATTAATGGTAGGCCTTTAGCCATCGCTTCAGTCGAGGTCAAGCCGCCTGACTTTGAAATTAATATATCGCTGGCTTCCATCAACTCATCCATATTCTTGACAAAACCGAATATCCGAATACTATGACTTGATTTCTGAGTATAAGTGACTAATTCATTTTGTAACCCCAAATTTTTACCGCAAACTACCTGTAATTGTATAGGATAATCTATTTTTTCAATCTCCGCTACCAGTTCCTTAATTGGTCCTACTCCAAAACCGCCGCTGGTAATTAAGATTGAAAATAATTCGTTATTTATACCTAATCGCTTTTTAATTTCAGTCTTATCATGACTGTAAGAAAATTCGGGAGAAATTGGTAATCCCAAAGTGCGTACCTTTTCTGGAGTAACTCCCAGTTTGACGAGGCGTGGAATTAAATCTTCATTAGGAGCTATATAAAGGTCAACTCCCCTGTTCCTCCAAAAAGCATGTGGATAATAGTCCGTAATACAGGTTGTCAAAAAAGGTTTGAGTTTCCGGCGTTTCTTTAGAGAAGTGATTATTTCATTGGCCAACCAGTGAGTAGTAATAATCAAATCCGGATTTTCGTTTACTATGAATTCCTCAAATCTTTTGCAGTTTAAGGAATTGGTAATCCTTCTAAAATACCTGACAATCCGGTCTACTACTCTTATATCGGTTAAATAATATCCCAACCCAAATAACCATGGACATCGGTTTACCATAAATAGATAAATAGCCGGATATGACTTTTTAAAAATTGGTGTTGTATAATCCAATACATCAAACAGACTGATCTCCGCTTCGGAAAAAATTTCTTCTGCTACCTTATAAAGTGCTTCCGCAGCTCTTCGGTGGCCGGCTCCAGCGTCGGTATATATTATATGAATTTTGGTCAGAAAACTCAGTCCTCTCTTGTATTACATTTCATCTTAATTTATTATAATTTTTTTCTCATCATTCGTCAATTTCTGTTTTTAACAGGTGTTTTCCTCCAAAACCAAAATTCTTTCTATTTTGAAGAAATTTTCTTCTATCAGTAAAACAAAATAACCGGCTTCCTTTGAAAGATAAGTACAAACAGAACCGGGATTAAGCAAACGGATCCCTTTTTGGAAGTCATCACAGTAACGGTGTGTATGGCCGAAAAAAACCAGATCTACCTTCAAACTACGCGCATGAGCCACCAGCAATGTATGGCCTCGGTGAATTTCGAATAAATGCCCATGAGTAAAAAAACAACGCTTTTTCCCAAACTTTAACACTAAAGAAGTGGGAAAAGCACCTTTAATATCATTGTTTCCCTCCACTCCATCCAAATTAAAACCATTCATTTTTTGGAGTCTGATAGCCTCCTCAATCCCATCTCCTAAATGTAGAAACAGGTCAAAAGGCTCTTCCCTTTTAATGATCCGCTTTAATACTCCATAATTTCCATGACTATCACTTACAATTACTACTTTCACATTTAGACCTTCTTAAAAGTATTAAATAATACTAAATGCTTTTTTTCTCCACTCCTCGAATCATCCTGTCCCTATCTTCTGACTATTAACTCCTAAAAGTTCTTTTTCCTGTGTTTTACTAATATCTTTCTAAAGGTGAAACCCCTTCCAGCAGCGAAAATAGCGCTCAACTAAGTGAGGTGGAAATAGTTGAAGACAAAAAAATGGATCCTCTTTCATTTACCTTTATTTTTACTATGCGTTTTAATTCCCCTGCCCCAATTCTCCACAGTGGAAGCGGTTTTTATCAATCAAATTGTGTCAAGCCCTAACCAGTTGGTAATTATTCCCAAACCATCTCCTGAAAAACAGATGGGCCTTAGAAATGTAGCTAAACTTAATTGGCCCAAGCCCAAAGAAGTCAAAGGAATTTACGCCACCGGTTGGATGGCGGGCTCGGCCAAATGGTTGCCTAGATTAGTTGAATTCATTAATGAAACTGAAATTAACTCAATCGTCATTGATGTCAAAGATGATACCGGAACTCTTAGCTATCATTCCGAAGTCGAAATGGTTAGTCAAATTAAAGCACATGAAAATAAAATTAATGACCCGAAGGCCTTAATTCAAACTTTACAGAAGAATAATATTTTCCCCATTGCCCGGATTGTAGTTTTCAAGGATCCTTTTATGGCCAAAAAAAACCCTGACTGGGCCGTTAAAGATATTAACGGTGGTTTATGGAAGGATCGTAAGGGTTTACACTGGGTTGATCCTTATAACCAAGAATTATGGGATTATATTATTAGTATTGCTGAAGAAGCAATTACCATCGGTTTTCAAGAGATCCAGTTCGATTATGTCCGTTTTACAAGCGATGGAGATGTTAAGCGTTGTGTTTACCCATTTAATAATGGAGAATCTCGAGAAGACACCATCCAAAATTTCTTGAAGTATGCCCGCGCCAAACTGCAACCTTATCAAATTCCTATTTCTGCCGATATTTTCGGTTTAACTACCAGCGCCCCCAATGATCAGGGGATCGGGCAACAATTTGAAAAAATAATCAGCAATGTTGACATCGTTTGTCCAATGGTATACCCTTCTCATTACGCTTATGGCACTTATGGTTTAAAAAACCCCAACCAACAACCCTATGAAACAGTACTTAAAGGTGTCAGCGATGCCAAAAGAAGAATTGATGAGGCAGGTAATACTTCAACCATCCTTAGGCCCTGGCTCCAAGATTTTAATCTGGGCCATCATTACGGCCGAAATGAAATTCAAGCCCAAATCAAGGCTGTCGAAGACGCCGGTGTCAAGGAATGGATTTTTTGGAACCCAAGTTGCCGTTACGATAAGGCAAAATACAATTAACTATGGAAATAATAGGGGCAGAACAAAACCTGCCCCTATTATTTCAAAAAAACCGCCTTGAACTTTCAAAAGCGCGAACCACATGTTCCTTTGCCCGAAGCAAATCCCGTTCCGTTAAGGCTTTATATAACGCCCTATGACTTTCTAGAACTTGATTAGGTCCGATCTTTTTTAAAGCCTTTTCAATTGGGTACGCGAACAATTGCATAATTAACTGACTAATCCTTATAAAGGAAGAATTATTGGAGATTTCTAATAATTTCAAGTGAAAACGAAGATCCAGGTCTGCTAATAACTCCAAATCATCGCTGGGAATACTTTTTTCAAATTCATCCAGTTCATCGGCAAGCAATTTAAAATCCTTAGCCGTTGCTTTTTTTATTGCCAATTCAATAGCATCTACCTCTAACAATACTCTTAACTCAAACAAATCATCCTTTGAGCCTTTCTCAATTATTAAATTAAAGATTAATGGATTCAGCATTGACTGCGAACCTTCAGTCGCAATAAAAGTACCACCACGTTTCCGGGCATTTAAAACTCCCAAACCACTAAGAGTCTTTAAAGCTTCACGGAGAGATGTTCGGCTTACCCCGAGCTGTAACGCTAACTCCGGTTCGGGAGGCAAACGGTCTCCCGGTTTTAACTCTCCTTTAATTAACGATTGAGTAATTTTATCGATAATCTGTTGTACTACTGTTGTTGATTGAATCGGTTGAAACAAAAAATCACCTCTAATTTTTATCTCCAGGGAAGATTAAGCCACCTGGCGTCAAATTCAATTCTGACTGAATAAAGCCCCGCGGGCAAGTTCTTATTAGGCTCCGAATATAAACGGTAAATTATGTTTTCTTCATATGGTTTTTCATAAAAATCATAATATGAATTAACTAATACCCATTCTTGGGAAAGCTGGTAAAAATTTTGACCATCTTTTGACCAGTGTAGTTGTGAAATAGGAATCCGATTATTAGGATTGATGGAATCTCGCAGATAAGCCTCCGCAGACCTAATCCCCATGTGCCAAGGTAATTTTAAATCAAATAAGGGAAATATATGTTTTGAAACGACTACTACCTCTTGGTTACCGGAATAATACTCTTCCGGGTCCTCAGCATTGACAATATTAAATGAAATATTGGAAGGTGTGACGTTGATCCTGAGAAAGGGGCCTAAGGCGTAAACCGGCATTTTAAAAAGTGAACTGCTACTAACTATCAGTAGTCCAATAATGAAGATCGAAACTTTTAAATTTTTAAAAATAATTCGATTTTTCATTTTTTCCCTTTCTAATAAAAAAGGATTTCCAAAGTTTTGCTAGAAAATTTAAGGATTATGAAAGGTTTTTATAAAAACATTCATATTTATATTTCGATAATAATTATTATTTTCCTTCTTATGTCAAACAGTTACTCCGTTTTAGCTGGAGAAACAGTTTTAAATACTGCTCTTTCCGTTACTGTCCCCGATCAACAAACCGGAAATCCGGGCGATTTTTTAACTTATGTCTTATCTTTTCAAAATCGGAGCAATTCTCCATTAGATTTACAAATTGAATATTTGACTGAATCAGATTGGAATATTATCGGAGAAAACATGGTTACCATTCCGGCCAATACCAACAATTATTATTTCCCCCTTACGGTTATGGTACCCCAGAATGCTCCGGCTGATTTTGTTAAAAAAATAGGAGTCAGATTCAAAATTTCCGGAGAAGCTTTTTCTCTACCAATAGTTAATATCCCCATCTTTGTAAATCCGGTATCCACAATAAATTTTTCCCTACCCTCTTCCCAAAATGGACCCAATGGCTCAATTGTTGAGTACTGTATTACGGTTAATAATTCGGGCAATACCAAAGAGACTTTATCAATAAAAAGCTCTTCCGAGAATGAATGGCCTCTGGAAGTTGAACCAAATTATTTTGAAATAAATCCAGGCGAATCCAGACAAGTTTTAGTTAAACATCAAATCCCCGGATATTCCGAGAATGATTATGATCAGATTAAACTTATATTCTCTTGGGGGAGCCAGCAAAAAGTAGTTCTCCTTACTACCGGCATTGCCGACCAATATGCTAAAATGGCAGACCGTTATTATATTTGGCAGGGACAACTATCCGTCTCACACCCAAATATTACTGATCTCGATCTTACCGACCCTAATCTTTCCTTTTCAATGAGCGGGAATTGGAAGCCAAACAGTAACGGTCAAGTTTATTTTTCCGATATTCTTAACGATGTCAACCGGCGTTATTTTACTCACATTAAAATTGATAACTGGGATATTAAAACAGGCGACTTTTCCCTACCTTGGCAAGGATTGATTACACCCAACAACTCCCTTGGCAATCTTAGAGTTGCCCATAATGAAGGTGAACGTTCCTATGCCGTTTATGCATGGGAATCATTAGAGAATAACGAACAGAGACCCTTTGGTTTGGAAGCATATCTAAATAAGAACTCAAGAATTAGTCTGCTTAACGAATCTTTTGATAATTCCGATCAAACGGTTCTTGAATGGGATTACCAATCCAAGTTAAATTCCGGACTTAGATGGTCAAACTCTTTAGCCTATAATACTTCAGCATCTAATAGCTACGCTTGGGGAATCGGAGTTGACCGTTTCAAAGGAAACTGGTACTTTACCTCCAATCTACAAACTTTTCAAAAAATATCCGATTATTTGGACAAACAAAGACTACAGCTCACATTATATCAACCTTTTTCCGACGAATCTATGACAATATACAACCAATTTATTTATGAAACCAGAACTATTGAAGATCTTAATTTGGACCAAGAATTAACCATGAAAAATTATGATGATTATAGCCTTGAAAGTATTTTTAATTGGCCTTCGGGATTAAACTTACGTATTTCATACCAATATCAACTTGCCGACGGCTCTTTTTCCAAAGATAATTCCTCACTTTTTTTGGAAGATATTTTTGAAATCGGTCGTTTTAAACATGAATGGTGGTTTAGCCATTCCATCGACCATTCCTCAGATGACAAAAGCTCCGATTATACAAAATTAAATTGGGAAACTGAGTATGCCTTGAGTAAAAATGAAGATTTGGTCTTTAATTCACAATTGATTTCAAACTCTATTTCTTCAGAAAATCAATCCAAAATCGGTTTTGGTTTTCAACAAAGACTCTTGCTAAATAGCTTAGAATGGAAAGCTTTATTGTACAGTTATCTATCATCTGATCCGATGTATAGCTTGGAATCTTCACTTGATTGGAGTATCTACCAATATATGCTTTCCTTAAAGTATGTCGGAATTCAAGACTCTTCCGAATACCATACCGATACCTTTAGCTTATCTTTACGTAAAAAGTTTTCCATTCCAATTCAAAAACCTATGGGTACAGTTGAAGGAATAGCATTTCTTGACCGGAATCAAAACGGTATTTTTGAGGAAGATGAGTATCCACTTCGCAAAATGATTTTAATTCTTGATGGAGATAATACTTTTGAAACTGATGAAAATGGTCGCTACGCTATTTATGGGCTAAACCCAGGAGTACACCAGATTAGTCTCAACCCATTATATGAAGTTATTTACTTACCTCAAACTCCGGTAACATCGGTAACGGTTAAGCAATATCAAACTGTCCGGCTAGATTTGCCGTTCATACGTTCTCAAAATATAACCGGTATAATCTATTTCGACCGGAATAATAATGGGAATCAAGACCTTAATGAACCTAACCTATCAGGTATTCCTATCAGTTTAATCAATATCGAACAAAACCAATCCTCCCAAACATATTCTAACCGCGACGGACAGTTTACTTTTTATCAACTTTCACCCGGTGCATATCAGTTTAACTTCGATGATAATTTACTCCCCGATAACAAGCAGGCCCCTTCACAAATTGAATCAATAATTATTGACTCAAAGCAATTAGAAGGGACAGCCCCTATAAAAATTGGTTTAATACCTTTTGAAAGACCTATCGATATCGTAAAAGAAGAATCTAAACTTCTTTTAATACTGGAAAAAGAACTAATCAAAGCTGGTGATTCAGTATTAATTTCGATTGAGTCAAGCATCACTTTAAAAAGCTTAGAACTTCAATTACCCTCCGGAGAAAAAATTCATTTTAAGACTAATAATAATAAAACTTGGAACTATAAGTGGCAAACTCCTATAAATATTTCGGCAGGCCAAGTAAAAGTGAAGTGTAGCGGTATTGATCCGGAAGGCAACGTCCATCAAGAAGAACTCTTTCTGGTTATTATAACTAATTAACGTACCATCTTAGTTAAGTAAAGAACCCTCTTGAAAATGGGTTGAAATCCTCGACAAGTACCGGTATCTTGATAAATAAAAAAACCCTCGTTAGTATGAGGGTCAATAAGGAGGAAGGGAGCGTCCTTATTCATTAAACAATAATTGATATCCAAGGCTAATTGATTCTTGGCAAACACCTTTAACTTTAATATAAAATCGAAAGTTTCGCCAGTTTGATTTTGCCCCTGATAAAAGTATTGTGTCGCCTGTTCCAAAATTATTCCAAACCCGATTATCGATAGACCATTCCATTTCGGAAGAAATATCATATTGGGTTGCTACAAAACGCCACTTCCGATCGGAATTACTCAAAATAACTACATCGACGGTTTGGATTACGTCATAACCGTTGGTAATTACCGCTTGGTTTTCCACATGAAACCTGCCGATCTCCGCAACCCGAATTGATACTTCATGGGATGTCCTAGCCCAAACAGCCGAAAAATTGATGCTTAATATAACAACGATTAAAACCGTTATCCAATAAATTCTTCTTGTAAAAAACATACCCCTCACACCTTTGAGCGGGGGCTGCCAAAAATAAAACAACCCATTTTCGGCGGCCCGGCCATCATAGCTTTCGCTTTAGATCCGTGACTTTGCGTCTCCGATTTTCATCGGATTTGCCATTTCGAATTAAGTTGTGCCTTTTCAAATTAATTATAACATTATGTTAAAATTTTGACAACAATTATTTACTTTTTATTTCCAAACTTGCCTGAACAGCTTTTAAGTTTCGTTCGCCAAAGTCAGCAATAGCCAAACCAATATAAAATCCTGATTTTAGATTTAATTTATGGTCTGCTAGGTCAAACTCACGTGTATAATCAGGTAAGATATATCCTTCGCGAAATGGGATTGTTCCAATTGCCTTACCCTGGTTATCTTTCAGTTCCAACTTACCCTTGAATCGTAACATGGAAATCCCACTGTTTTTGATTCTCAATGAAGCATCCAACTTATTATCTTCCTGGTCCCAATTTAATTTAAGCCTTTCAACCTTTCCTACTCCAGCGGAGGATCCGTTGATATCGATTCTTATAATATAAGCGACTCTTCCAGCCATCATCACTTGAACCTGACCTGGTTCGCCGCCTAAAGTCGGATTGGTTTCAGCCATTAAAGCCGCCCAATAGCTACCAGAAGCATCATTGGGAACTTTAATAGTATATTCAATTTTTTGCCCACGCTTAGGTGGAAGGTTTAAAGTTTTTGGAGAAAAAGAAATCCATGAGGAAGCTGAACGTTTTACAGTCCCCATGGGTAGAAACTGATAATTACCTGAAGTTGATAAAGACCAATCCATCGGATATATTTTAATCTGAATTGAATCTTTTTCAGAACCGAATAAATAAAGCTCCCCTTGGTATTGCTCCCCGCGATTAATTTTTAAATTAATATCGGGCGGGCTAATACCAAGATCTAAGGCTAAAACCGGGGTTATAAAACTGACAAACAATATTAATATATATACCCGGAAAGCTTTATTATTTGTCAAAATACTGGTCCCTTTTCTTATGAATTAACTACTGCGGTATATGTAATAGTAGTATTGTAATTTCCGGCTTCTTCGGTTTCAGGCAATTCTTCCAACTTAAATAAAACCGAATAGTTGTCATTTTGTTTGCCGGAGAAATTAACCAGTTCAACTGGGGTGGTTGCTAACGGCAAGAACGTAGAGCCATTAGTATCCACTCTGGCTTTTAGTTTGCTCACCGGGAATGTAGCTGAAAAATCATTTGAAGCCGAGGCATAAACCTTACACCCGTTATTCTTGTTGGTTCTAACGGCAATTTGAACCGTACTGTTTAAATCTTTATTTGCGTATCCATCTACAAAATCATTCTCATAAATTGTTACAGAAGCTGATCCGGTTACTGAAACACGGGCAAAAGAGTTTATCGTAACGGTTACGGTATGGGAATCCGCCGCTAGCCCAAGACTACCAACGCTCAAAACTAAAATAATGGCTAAACTCCAAATTGCTTTTTTCATAATTAAAAACCTCCTAAAACTATTTCTATTTAAAAACAAAAACCGACGTAAATTAAACGCCGGTTTCACTACTAACTCCATTAGGTTCAAGTGACCAAATACAAACCCAACTTCATTGTTTCATTATAAATTTGTTATCTTTATTTTATTTTAAAAAGCATAAAATGTCAAGTAGTTATAATAATAACTTAAAGAAGCAAATAATGGGAAACGTATATTTAATATCATACTATTCTTTGTGTTAAATTAAATGCTAAATTATATAATGTGAATCAAATTAATTTACTTTTTTTAAAATTTTCTTGGTTTCTTTATTCAATCGCTATTTTTTAGATTCCCTCTAAAAGTTAGTAATAAAATTTTTCTTCTTTAAAGATTAATAACCCAAATTGCCGGCCTTATACTTCGAAATGTGAAGAATGCTATTTTTTTACCATCCGGGCTCCAACTTAAAAAACCGCCTACTAATCCTACTTTATTTGTTACATATAAGATTTTACCGGAAACTAAATCCTTAATATATAAGCTGCCCCGGTCATATCTTCCATTTCCTTCTTTAACCGGAATCCGGTTCGATATAAAAGCCAGCTTTTTACTATCCGGAGAAAGCGCAGGGGACCTGTTATCATATTCATCAACAATTATCGGCTCATTAATTTTGGTAATCGGACTATAAGACCAGATTTCCCCTTTACCAAAGTCCATCACTTGATATGTTTGACCGGAAATAGTTACATTCTTTGACTTCGGGCAAAGTTTAGTATAATAGATTTTTCCGTCCTTACCCCACCATGGCGAATAAATTAATTCCCCTTCATCACCCGCAACAATTTCTGTTTTACCATCCTCAAAATTGACTGTTAATAATTGAGAATGGTAAGGACCTTGCCCCCGGCTAAAAGTCAACTGAGTTCCATCCGGAGACCAAAAAGAATCTCGATCTTCCGGCCCTTGAGTGAGTTGCCGCCCGGCTCCTCCGGAAATTTCTTTCACCCATATAGCCGAATGGGTCGAATTCAATTTACCGAAATTACGTCTGGTAATGGCAATTTTTGTTCCGTCCGGTGACCAGCGCGGCGAGTAATCCATCAGTTCATCGGTACCGGTTAATTGAATTGGTTTCTTATTGGGGTCCAAATCCCAAAACCAAATCTTCATTTTAGTTGCGTCTTTACCTTGCTGTTTTCCAGCAAAGACCAGGGATTTTCCATCAGGAGACCAATCCCCCGCCCAAACATCATAACTTTCCGGTAATAACCTGGTTTCAGTCCCGGCCAGATCAGGAGCATATGTCGGGACAAAAAAAACCGTCCCCGGCGCTTCTGCAAGAATCCATCCTGGTAAAATTCCAGTTATTATCAAAAGAAATTGTATTATGAACTTTTTTGGCATATCCTAATCCCTCTATATCTTCATTCGGCGTTCCGAAAACATTTCCTGGTTAATATGACTGATAATTTTTGGAAATCATGGTTCACCAACCACTTTGATTTCAGGAATTAAATCAACTCCATCCTTTTCCTTAATCACTTTCTGAATATGGGCGATTAAAGCGAATACATCGCGAGCAGTTGCACCTCCAATATTTACAATAAATCCGGCATGCTTTGTAGATACTTGCGCACCTCCGATTTTAAAACCTTTTAAACCAGCCCCCTCAATCAGCGGCCCAACATAAAACCCTTCCGGACGACGGAACACACTACCAGCGCTTGGTGTCTCTAAAGGTTGTTTGCTCTCACGCAAGCAGGTTAATTCTTTTACTTTGGAAAGAGTTAGTTCGGACGAATCCCTTTTTAAAGAAAATTCAGCTCTTGTAATAACCGCATTAACATCGGTTTGAAAACGGCTAAAACGATAACCCAAGTCTAAATCAGGCTTATCAAACCAAAATACTCCTCTTTCTGTTAGGACAGCTTGAACTCTAGTGACTACTTGTGATATTTCGCCATTATAAGCTCCGGCATTCATATAAACACCACCGCCCACTGTCCCCGGAATTCCACAAGCAAATTCCAAACCTGACAACCCTTGTTCAGCGGCTTCCTTTGCCAATTTTGACAATGATACTGCAGCCCCGGCACTGACCATCGTGCCGTTTATCTCCCAGTCGGTAAACTCTCCACTTAATTTAATACCAACCCCTCTAATCCCACCATCCCGGACTAACAAATTGGACCCGGAACCTATAATCAACCAAGGTAAATTATTAGTTAGACAAAAATCCAGTACTTGTTCCAATTCCATCGTATTATTCGGCTCAACTAAAAGGTCAATCGGGCCACCGATTTTGAATGTAGTTAATTCTGCCATCGATTTATTTAAGTTAAACTTTATACCCTTCAATTCTACACAGGCTTTTTCTTGCCAATAATTCATTGAACAGCCTCCACTTATGCTTTATCTTTCTATTCTATCTTTTGTTATTCTAAAACATTCGGATATAACTGCACCAATCAGGAGATTATAATTTTAACTATTATACAGTCTGATAAATAGTCCTGCAATAAACGCGAGGAAAGAAACCACATGCCGCTTGAATTTTGTAATAATATAATGGTTTCTTGCCTTCTTTATTTAATTCTACCAAACAAAACTATTAGACGGGCAGGGTAAATTTATGCAAACATTCAAACCAAAGAGAGCCTTTTTCGAAGAAAATTCCCTTAATTACCCTCTAGGGCAAAAGATATATACTCAAATGATTGAAGCAAAAATACCAGTGAAAATTATCGGCTCACATAATAGAGTTACCGGGATCCCAGGCGCAACCCCCCAGCAAAGTTATATTGAGAGTAAAAAAACTTTGGTTGTTGGGGTTAAAAAGGACCTGGGCTTTGATACCTGTAAACCCTCAGCTGATTTCGAGTTTTCTTTAGGCACCAGTTGCCCGGGTGGGTGTCAATATTGCTATCTTCAAACCCATCTCGGCCGGAAACCTTATGTACGTGTCTATGTTAATCTGGATGAGATCTTTCAAAAGATCAAGGAAACCTCAGCTAAAAATTCTCCTTCCATAACTACTTTTGAAGCGGCAAGCACATCTGATCCTTTAGCTGTTGAGCACATTACAGGTTCCCTAAGTAAAGCCATTGAATTCTTTGGAGGAATTGAATATGCCCGTTTACGAGTTGTAACTAAATTCGCTTCAGTTGAACCATTGTTAAAATTAAATCATAACCGGCATACTAAGTTTAGGTTTAGTTTGAATACCGGTCCTATTATTCAAAAATTCGAGCATAATACCGCTGACTTTGAGGATAGGATACATGCCGCTAAACAAATTGCACTTGCCGGATATCCGCTTGGATTCATTATCGCCCCTTTATTTATATACCAAAACTACGAAACAGATTATTGTGGGCTTTTTAAAGAATTATCCCATACCTTACAACCCCATCCTCCTGATTTAAGCTTTGAGTTAATTACTCATCGTTTTACTAAAAGCGCTAAAAAAGTGATTATGGATCACTTTCCCAATACTAAACTTGATTTAAATGAAGAATCCCGCCGTAAAAAGTACGGTAAATATGGACTGGTTAAATACATTTATCCCGAACAAGAATATCAAAGATTAAAAGAGACCATTTTAAAATTATTGGGACGCTTTTTCCCTACAGCCCAGATTGAATATTTTACTTAAATAATTAAAAAAAACCCGCCATTTTCATGACGGGTTTTGATTCAGCCGGCAACAACACCGTCTGACAATCCAATTCTGTTATTTCCAACTGTAAGTTCTACCGCTTGGGTTAGAAGATCTGCATAACTGTAAGATATTCTTCTTTCAACTTGTCTTTCCTTAAAGCAAACCACAAAAACTTTTGGGTAAGTCTGTTCTAGGATGCCTTCGACTTCAAAAATTCTCTTTCTTCCACGGTTGGCTTTTATGCGAATCGGTTTCCCTACGAATTCATCCAAATCTTCGCGAATCCGGTCTAAAATCCCAACCTCACCCACTGGCTTCACCTTCTTTCAACACTTCGCAATCAAGTATACCATGCTTGTCTAATAATGTCAAGCCAAATATTATAACCGTAACAATTGGATTTGTCAATGCTTTTAATAAATTTTGTGTTTATTCTGTGATAATGTCACCTTAAATTTATTCAGTGAAAATGTCACTGGTGTAAAATGGAAGGATGATATTATCAATGAGTCAGAAACAAAGAACACGATTGCATGTTGCTCATTGTT
>JAEYRN010000105.1 GCA_023435565.1 Bacillota bacterium | reverse complement strand
AATCCTTAATGCATTATTCAGTTCTAAATGTGCTTGGCGTTAATTGTATATGGAAAATTATTCTAGTGACATTTTCACTGAATAATTTTCCTACTTTTACATGACATTTTCACAGAATATTGACACCTCACTAATTCACTTTATACTCAACTAGTTCTTTGGTTATCGTCTGATCCCCGGCAGAAGACTCGACTTTAATATAACCAATTCCTTTGACAAACCAAGTTTTTTCAAGATATACCGTACCGTCTTTATAAACACCTTCATATTGTACCAATAACGCATCAAAAGTCCCCACTGGGACCGTCACTTTTTCCTTTCCTATCACTCTGGCGGTTTCTTTACCTTTTTGGTCAGCGGCTTCCCAATTCCAATTCACTCCGGCATTGAGTTTCGAAGCAAGAACCATTTGTCTGGGTTCTATAACCTCAACTCCTTGGGCGCTAATTTGTTTGGTCCGGAACAGACCTTCTTCATTTACTATGTATGCTATCTCCATCCAAGGCATTTGATTAATTAAAACCACTGCTCTGATATTTTGCCCAATTTGACTGTTAACAGCCACAATCTGCGAGTAAGTCTCATTGTTTGGTAGAGATATTTTATAAGCCCAGAAATTTTTTTCCTTCAGTGGAAAATATTCAATAGCTTCACCACCGGTATCCTCGGCTAAAACAACCCATGTCCCTATTGATAACAATATTACGGCTAGGATGGACAAAACGCCTATTTTTTTCAAAACCAAGTCCCCCTTTAAATCAAATCCAATCGTCCTAAGGTTCTCGTTCGTTAATAAAAATCCTTTTTTTAAATAGTAAATAAAAATGCTTCCGGCAATAAACCCGAAAGCATTACTAATATACTTTTTGGAGCGGGAAACGGGGTTCGAACCCGCGACATTCAGCTTGGAAGGCTGACGCTCTACCAACTGAGCTACTCCCGCATCGCATGCAAAAAATATTTTACCACAGCCTCAGTTAATCGTCAAGCAGATTGAGTAATTAATTTTTACCAAACTTTGAAGTCCTTACAGAGGTTCATTATTTTTAAAAAATCCATTTCATTATAAAGCTGAAATTCATCCTTTTTTAGCATAGCTGCGGTTACTCCGTCACCGGGTTTAAATTTGCCGCTAAAACTACCATCATAAATCTGGCCTAATCCACAGGATGGACTATTACTTTTTAACACAATTACCTTAGGTTTTAATGCGGTTATCATTTGAAAAACCGCTTTCGCTCCATTTATAAACTGTGTTGTATAATCCTCGCCTTCACAGTTAATTACTTTAGCTGTCCCTTCCAATACCGATAATCCGTCACCTCCGACAATCTCAGCCGAAGGACGGGGAATAGTTAAACCACCCAAGGTTTCCGGACAAAAAGGGATTAAAGGCTGCAGATGGTTTAACAATTCGATATATTGAGGCAATGGTTTACTACCGCCGTTGTAACGGCAAGGAATCCCCAATAGACAAGCGCTGATAAAAATGGGTTGCCGCAAAGTTACTCCTAGATAAGTGGTTAAACCGGCCGTAGCCGGTTTCTTAATAATTATACTCTAAAATCCAGTATTTCCACAAGCATTTTCCGGAGTTGCCCCGGGTTTTCTATACCTTCCAAGGTTAACAAAGGCTCCGAGTTTAACCCGATAACTTCCAGATTGCCAATATTTAAGAGTTTTGAAAGCCAATTCTGTTTTAGAATAATTCCAGATACCGACTGCCATTCGATCTCTTTAACCTTCACACCGTAACCGTTTAATAAAGTTACGGAAATGTTCGTGATTTGGTACGTTTCTCTTAAGGTAAGCCAATTCCAAGTCCGCTGGCCTTCCCATAGAATTTCCGGTATGATGTCGGTATGAATTTCTGGTTCCAAATTAACTTTTTCAGCGTTTAATCCAGCCTCTAATAAATTATCTTTTTCATTAAAATTTGGTTCATCCTTACAATATGGTTCATCCCCACCTGGTTCCTTAGGATTACTTTCAGGTTCCGAATTAGCTTCATCATTCTCCATAACTAGAAACGCATTCTCATCTTTTTTCGAATCAATTATTAGACTCTCCAAATTTTCCGTTAAAGTTTTAACCTCTTCTTGTTCTGCTTTAACTTCTTCAATTAACTGATTTTTATTACTTGACTCCGTTTCGCCACTGACTCTAAATTCGACAACTTTTTCTTTCTGGGGTTCGGATTTGTTAATTTGACGCGGTGGCTCATCATACTTAAAGTGAAACCCATCCATACAATTTTCAATCACGACCGGTTTAATAAGACCCTTTCCTAAATGGGACTCAACTTGGTTCCGATGGGAACCTAAGCTTAATCCTTCCTGATGAATAACTTCACTAGGACTTTCTTTGAAAACCGGATTATTAATAGTTTCCGTAATTTCAACCAGATCCGGTTCTTTTAAATTTTTATTCTGCAATGAGGTAATGTTATCTCCTTCCATGTCTCCTAAGCCATTCAATATAACTGATTCTATGTTTCCAATTTCAGGCGGTGGATTAGTTTGGATATCCGATGGAGGCGAAGAAACATTAATTTCTTCAATAGCTGTTGCTTTATTCCCACAACTACTACAGACGCCAATATCTTGATCATAATGACTTCCGCATTCTTGACAATATGGCATTTTGAATCACCTCTGGAGAGGTTTTTATATATTAATATTATTTAACAAAGCAAAATATACCATTTTAGGATTTTAATCACTTTCGATGATTAGATTGTAATATGTTATAATAATAAAAATACCCGGGGAGTAGATGTTATGCCGTTAAACACCAGGGCGTCTAAAAACTCTCGCAACTTGGCCCTTGTAATAATGGCCATTTTAGGTTCCATGCTTTTTATTCAATTATTTGCGCGACTTTCTTTTCAATATGATTCTTTCTCTTTTTCTCTAAAGACTAATTTCAACACATCAGGAGGTACTATTATTAATGTCCCCCCTGTTGGACAACTCTTTTTAAAAACTCACCAAACACCTTGGCAGTTTATTTTCTCTTTGGATGCCATTGATTTCACCAAACTTGAAAAACAGCTTAATTCTATGCCCGTCAAGGAACAATGGCTAAAAACCCTAGAACGTGAAACTTTACAAGCAATATTGAAACTTTTTTTATTAATAATTCTTACTGGTTTGATTGGGGGATTTTTAACTCTACAAGTTTTACGGATTAAACCCTTTACGAAACATTTTTATTATGTAATGTTGGGACCCTTAGTTTTAATTTTAGTTTTTATTGCTACAACAGTTTTAACTTATGATTCGGACGCCATAGAACGCCCTCAATACCAGGGTGTTTTGGCATCGGCCCCGTGGGCCATGAATTTAGTTACCATGGGTCTGGATAATATTGAAGTTATCGGTGACAATCTTAAAAAAATTTCCCGTGATTTACCGATGCTCTTTAAACAAGCTGCACAAATAAAAAACATTGGCGATTTACAATTTGATCTGGCGGCACTCCATGTTTCGGATATACACAATAATCCCGCCGCCTTTGAATTCATTTCCGAACTTGTCAACAACTTTAAGATTGAATTAATAATTGATACAGGTGACTTAACCGACTATGGGACACCACTAGAAGCGGAAATTGTTAATCAAATCTCTAAAATTAAAATCCCTTACATTTTCGTTCCCGGAAATCATGATTCACCGCTAATAAATAACCGGTTAAAAAAAGCCCCCTTTGTAAGAGTCCTTGAGAAAGGATCTATCAAAATAAAAGGGTTAACTATTTTCGGCCAGGCGGATCCCGCCTCACAAAGTTACAACTCCGATCTTGCGCCCGAAGAAGAATATACGAAAGCAGCGGAATCTTTAAAACAAACAATACGGAATATGGCAACTACCCCTGATCTTATAATTGTCCATAACCGCAAATTAGTTGAAGATCTTATTGGGAAAGTGCCATTAATTCTCCATGGCCATGATCACCAGTACCGTTTTACGATTGAAGAAAAAACAGTTATTAATGATGCTGGAACAACCGGTGCAGCCGGTATTAGAGGTTTGACCGAAGAAGGGGTGCCATATAGCGCTACGATCTTATATTGGAAAAAGAATTCGGATGGGGCGATGAATCTGAAAGCCCTTGATTCAATTAAAATTAATGGGGCAGTCGGAAAGCTTACTATTGAAAGACATACTTTTTAAAGTCCTACTTAGAAAATGCTATCGATGCTTGTCGATCCACGTCAACTTTTCATTATATAACGTGGGTCAACAGGATGTTGACGTGGACGACTACTTCGCTATTAGCTTGATGAGTTTTGTTCTTCGCTCAAACCTTACAATAGGTTGCCAATAGCCAAAAGCTTCTCTTTAAAAGTAAAACTACTTATCATATTTTTGAATTTTTTTCCGATAACATAATATGAAAAATGGTAATATTTATTATACAGATTCATATTTTCTCACTAAAAAAACTCATAATTAAAATACTGATAAAGGATGATTTAAATGAAATATTACATACCCCGATTTATACTAATTTTATTAGTCTCGTTAGTCTGTTTACATCCGGCTTCCGCTGTAGCAACCGACCAAAACCTTGAATTGATAAGCGCTGCGGAAAAAGGTAATACAAAAACAGTAAATAAACTGATCTTAAAAGGTGCGGATGTGAATGGAGTAGATGAAAATAATGCAACTCCGTTAATGCATGCCGCTGCTAAAAATCATTATAAAGTGGCCAAACTACTAATATCCAGTGGTGCTAACGTTGATTTAAAAGATAATTTTGGATGGACTGCCTTACTATACGCGGTGAAATATCAAAATTCGGATATTGTTGAACTATTAATCGACAGCGGAGCTGATGTTAATTTAAAGACTAATGAAGGTTATACTCCAATAATGTATGCCCTAAAAGACAATGACTCCAAAATGGTTAAATTCCTTCAGGAACATGGCGCTAGTTTCTATTTAAGCATCCTCTATGCCGCCCGCAAGGGTGACACCCAGACCGTCCAATTATTATTGAATTATTATGAAACAGGTATGAATGAAGTAGACACCGATGGTTATACAGCATTACTATGGGCGGCAAAAAACGGCCATACCGAGACTTTGAAAGTATTATTGGATAAAAAAGCCGATTTAAATACTAAGAGTAAAGACGAATTAACCCCATTATTAGCAGCATCCTCCGGTGGATATCTGGATACTGTAGAACTCTTATTGAATGCTAACGCTGATATTAGTGGAGTTGATTCCAATAATTGGACTATTCTCCATTACGAAGCTGAACGCGGCCACACCAAAACAGTCCAAACACTACTAAACAAAGGGGCCAATATCAATGCAAAAAATAACGAAGGTCAAACCCCTTTAATGTTGGCTGCATCTACGGGTAAAATTGAAACCGTAATTGCTTTATTAGAGAAAGGCGCTGAGCTTTCAGTCACTGATAAAAATGGGGAATCGGTTTTGACCATGGCTGCGCGAAATGGTAATCCCGAGTTACTCAACTTATTAAAAAGTAAGGGATTCAACCTTAACTGGACTTTATACCAGGCAGCTGAAAAAGGTGATATTCCCGCGGTTAATGCCCTACTGAGACAAGGAGTAGATGTTAATATTAAAAACAGCAAGGAGCAAACTCCATTATTTGCGGCGGTCAAAAATGGACAGATTGAAACGGTTAAACTATTATTAAGCAAAGGCGCCACGGCTAATCTTAAAGATAGTTACGGATGGTCTCCACTTACCTGGTCGGCTCAAAAAGGGTATACTGAAATTGTCCAAGCTTTATTGGATAGTGGTGCTGATCCGAACAGTAAAACTAATAAATTAGGATGGACCCCCATTTTCCTAGCTGCTCAAAAAGGACATTCCCAAACCGTCCTTGCCCTGATCGCCAAAGGGGCTGACGTTAATTTCCGAGACAAGGATGGTGAATCGGCACTATCTATCGCAACTATATACGGCCAAACTGAAGTGGTTGAAATCCTACTATCGAATAAAGCCGATGCAAATGCTCAAGGTAAAAATGGGGCGACTCCTCTAATCTTAGCATCATACTATGGCCACGTCAGTATCGTAAAGGCTCTACTAAAAAATGGCGCGATTACAACTCTAAGAAGTACCACGGGCCATAACGCATTAAATGTCGCTACTGCTAAAAACTTTCCGGAAATAATTGAATTGTTAAAATAATAGGGAAGGCTTCTAGCATCATATCCCCGAATCCTGATAATGTGGTTCCACATGAACCACATTATCAGTTACTCCTTCATTCTTCCTGCGTATCAAATTTGCCACACAATGTCCGATTTGGTGCGCTTCATCGATTGTAGCCGCGCAATTCACTTGAATGTGTAAGTCAATTTGGAGATCATCTCTTCTACCCCTGCTCCTTACCTTATGACACCCCTGAACCCCACTCACTTCCAAAGAAAAGCCAATGATTTGCGGGTCATCTAAAATAGCTTGATCGCAAAGGATTGTGCTTATTTAATGATTTTCCAAACCGCCACACTAATAAACACTGCGATTATTATCGCAGCTATCGTATCTAACCAAAACCATCCTATTTTAGTAGTAAGTCCTCTTTTGTCAATATTTTATGGAGACTGATCCTTTTTCCAAAGGCCTAACTCAAAAAATTTACCAACCTTAATCGTTTATAAGATGACTTTTTCTTTTTAGCCCTTCATAAAACCACCCTCATGTTGGGATAATATTTTAATAAATCAACTAAGTCAAGGAGTGTATGTTTTGGACAAAAAACTATACCCAACCATTGCAGTATTATGCCTAGTACCTTTTATTATGGTCCTAGGCAATTCAATGTTAATCCCGGTCCTGCCGCTAATTCAAAAAGAACTTCATCTTGGCTTGGTCCAAGTTGGGTTACTAATTACCGTATTTTCAATCCCTGCTGGTATTGTAATCCCCTTTGCCGGAATGATTTCCGACCGTATCGGCCGTAAAAAAGTAATGTTCCCTGCCCTAATAATCTATGGGATTGGAGGTATCCTGGCCGGAATTTTTGCTATTATTTTTAAGGAAAAAGCGTTTCCTTTTATAATTGCCGCTAGAATTATCCAGGGAATCGGCGCTGGAGGCACTTATCAATTGAGTATGGCTTTGGCTGGGGATTTAATCCAATCTAACGAACGTTCCCAAATATTAGGATTATTGGAAGCCTTCAATGGGATTGGAAAAGTTGTTAGTCCTTTGGCTGGCGCAGCTTTAGCTTTAATTTCCTGGTATACGCCGTTTTTTGTTTATGGTGTTTTAGCCATTCCGATTGCTGTTTTGATTCTAATTGTAGTGAAAGAAAACGTTAAAAAGCTTCAGGAAAATGTTCAACCAATCCCTAAGTATTTTGAAAATTTAAAAAAGATCTTCGAAAATAAAGGATTATCCTTGATTATATCCTTTTTGGGCGGATTTTTTGCTCTGTTCTCACTGTTTGGATTATTGAGTTTCTATTCCGATATTTTAGAAAAACAATTTAAAATTGAGGTTTTTCAACGTGGTTTGATATTAGCGGTACCCGTATTGTTAATGGCAATAACTGCGTATATATTAGGTACGGTCATGCAAAAACAATTGGCTAAAATTGTAACTTGGGCGTCTGTTATCGGCTTTTTTTTTATAGCAAGCGGATTAATATTTTTCTGCCCTTGTCACTCCCCGTTCTGGTTTACCTTAACCGCATCTTTGCTTGGAATAGGCACTGGGGCAGTCTTACCTTCTTTAAATACCTTAATTACATCCTCAGCCCCCAAAACCGAACGTGGCATAGTGACTTGCCTTTATGGAACAGTCCGCTTCTTTGGTGTTGCGGTCGGTCCTCCTTTATTCGGTTTTGCGGAAAAACTTACTAAACCTCCGATTTTTTATAGTGTTGCCGGAATTTGTATAGTACTTGGAATTCTTTTTTGGTTTTTTGTCAAACCTGCTCAAGTTATTCCTAAGGATATTCAGGGGCAATGAAATCACCATATCAAAGAATTCTACACTTCTTTTATTTGATACCGATCTAACCGGCGATGGGCTAATAAGGGCATGTTCTTTCTTACTTGGCTAACTTTTTCCATTTCTATCGGCACTACCGCCACTTCTTCTCCGGCACCGGCTTTCCAGACTATTTCGCCCCAGGGGTCTACTATTAAAGAATGGCCGTAAGCAATATATCCGGCCTTTTCATTTCGGGCCGGGCTAATCCCAATCATAAAAATCTGATTATCGATCGCTCTTGCTCTAAATAAGGTCTCCCAATGGGCGGGCCCGGTGGTCATATTAAAAGCTGCCGGTACTATTGTCCCAATAATTCCCCGTTCAATCATCAATCGGAATAGTTCAGGAAATCTTAAATCATAACAGATTAGAGCTCCAAAATTGCCATATTCGGTAGTAAAAGTAGTCACTTCCCTACCGGGAGACAAAACAGCCGATTCGAAAAATTCAATTTGGCCCGGTATTGCAATATCAAAGAGATGCATTTTCCGGTGTCTCGCTATTAACTGCCCTTTAGGATTAAAAATCAAAGAAGTATTATATATTTTCCCACCGTCTCTTTCCGGGATTGAACCTCCGATTAAATAAACCTTCGTTTTATTGGCAATTTCACTAAGAAATGAACTAGTCTCCCCATTTTCGATTTCCTCAGCAAAAAGAGGAAAACAATCCTGTTGATAAGGGCAATTAAACATCTCAGGTAGGGTAACGATTTGTGCCCCTTTCCGACTAACATCAAGGATCATTTCCTTAACGCGCTTTAGATTATCCGATTTATCCGAAGAAACTTGTAGTTGAATAACTCCAATATTTACTTTCATTTAATCACCTAAATTTATTTTTCGTTATAAGTCGAATTAATCCTTTTTAAAGGAATAATTAAATAATAATGGAAGATTAAGAGGTGAATAATAAATAACCCCTCCTATTCGTTTTTTTAGCGAGGGGCTTGATCTGCTTTTTTACTATATCGCCGGGACAATCATTAATTCCGGCTATGAAGTTTTGAATTCAATGGTGATTTAACAGAGGCACTGGAAGATCAAGTTATTCTTTTCATGGTTTGATCAAGTAAAAGAAATGGTTTTAAGCATAGTTATAACAAACCGAAAAACTGACCCCAACCCTTCCAAAAACTATCTAATGAAAGGTCCTTACGCTTGATTAATTCTTCTAATATCGCCAGTCTATATTCAACCTGAATCGGTTCGTTTTGAATACCTTTAAATGTAGGCGCATCCGGTTCAAGTAAACATAATGGCGGATATAAAACACACCACCAATTCTTACCTTCTCCCCGGCCAAGGATTACTTTTAAACCTCTATACTCCCCAGCCGGTAAGAGGCCAAAGGGATAAGCGATTTCCGGGAAAAAAAAACGTTCCAAACTAACGTTTACCTCTATATCGCGCTTGTTTTCCCGAATTACTTGATAAGCCGCATTTTTTAGTATAGGCAAATTATTTCTTAAAATCTGCTCAGCTTCAATTGGATGCTCAACCTTAATAAGTAACGGTTCAGTGACTTTGATAATCTGATCTCTAACTTTTAGTTTTAATTCTTGGTCTTCAGGTAAATTGCTATCAGCAACCACATGAAGGCGAATTAAATTATTTCGATTATAAGTCTCAATAACCGGTTCTACTACCCGAGCAAACCCCGAACCTAAACAGCCTATTATCCCAAATAGAACCACTATTATACAAATAACTACTAAGCGATATCGAAACAAGATGTTATATCCTCCTATTGTTCAAACTCATTATTTTCTGAAATATAACGCTTCATATGTTTAAGAGCGCTTTTTTCAAGACGGGACACTTGTGCTTGAGAAATCCCAATTTCATCAGCTACTTCCATTTGAGTCCTTCCCTCAAAAAACCGCATTTTCAAAATCATTTTCTCCCGATCGTTTAATCTGGACATTGCTTCCTTGATAGTTAAGCCCTCGAGCCACTGACCATCTATATGTCGTTCATCACTTATTTGGTCCATCACAAAAATTGGGTCTCCACCATCATGATAAATTGGTTCAAAAAGCGAAATTGGTTCCTGAATCGCATCTAATGCAAAGACCACTTCTTCCCTGGGAACTTTCAATTCTTCAGCAATTTCAGCTACAGTTGGTTCTTTGGCATTTTTATTTACTAAAGTATCCCTGACTTGTAGTGCTTTATAGGCAATATCCCTTAATGAACGGCTAACTCTCAAAGGATTATTATCTCTAAGATAGCGTCTAATTTCACCGATAATCATCGGTACCGCGTAGGTTGAAAATTTTACATTTTGAGATAGGTCAAAATTATCGATTGCTTTCATTAGTCCAATACAACCCACTTGAAACAAATCGTCCACATATTCGCCACGATTATTAAAACGTTGAATCACACTAAGAACCAGCCTTAAATTACCCTGAATTAACTCTTCCCGGGCAGACAGCTCTCCAGATTGTAATCTTTGAAGCAAATCCCTCATCTTGCTACTTGATAAAACCGGAAGCTTGGCGGTATTAACACCGCAGATCTCAACTTTATTCACTAACATCCAGTTCATTCACTCCCGTATCTCTCTTAGCGCGCGTCTAAGATTGATTATTGCCAAGGGGATCGGTATTTATACCCGTTTAATATGGTTTACGGATGTTAGTCCATTTAAACCCGATATTTCATTACTTCAAAAAAATAACAAACCCCAGTTAAATAAGGGTTTGTATTATATAGAAGTGAAATTTAAAAATTACAATTATTCAAAAGCTATGTTATCAAGTACGGTGAGCCTAATCCTGTCTTAAGAGTAAAAGCTTATTCTTCAGTTAGCTAAAGTTCAATTTCATCGCGTTAGTATGGTTAACCCTGGGTTAACATTGCTACTAATTTATTGCCAAAAGTTTCAGCAGCTTCAGGTCCAGCTCCGGTAATAATATTACCATCAACTTCAACCAAATTTCCTGTATAAACCGCTCCACTCTTTTCTAGATCCTTAATACCGTCGGGAAAAACCGTAGCTTTTTTCCCTTTAAGTACCCCGGCGTTAGCTAAAATAACGGGAGCTATACAAATAGCACCTACTATATTACCCCGATCATTAAAGTGTCTTGCCAATTGATGGACGGATTGATCATTAAAATATTGAGAACTTCCGCCTCCACCTACAAAAATAAGAGCGGCTAATTTCTGGTTAATAAGATCTTTCACTAAAATATCCGGTTTTACAGTCATACCAAGTTTACCAATGGCATTTTCTAGTTTTGTGGAGGCGGTTATAACTCTATACCCCCATCTTTCCAAAATGTCTTTGGGTATTTGATATTCTTCATCCCTAAAAAACTGCTCTGCTATTACTAACGCAACAGTCTTTATCATATCCTCACCTCGTTATTCATATAGGATGAAGTAGTTCAAGAAGCACATAAAGAAATCCTTTTAATCCAAACGCTTAATCTCTTTTTTTAATTTTTTTATGATCCGCTTCTCTAAACGTGAAATATAAGATTGGGATATCCCTAAAAGGTCCGCCACTTCTTTTTGAGTTTTTTCACTACCATCTCTTAGGCCGAACCGCAGTTGCACAATGACTTTTTCACGGTCACTCAGATGTTCCATAGCTGAGTCCAATAAATTTTTATCAATTTCTTCTTCGACATATTTATATGTAGAATCATTCTCACTACCTAACACATCGGATAATAGCAATTCATTACCATCCCAATCGATATTGAGTGGTTCATCAAAGGATACCTCAGCCCGTATTTTATTATTTCTTCTTAAATACATCAGAATCTCGTTTTCGATACACCGGGAAGCATAAGTCGCTAATTTTATTTTTTTACCGGGATCAAAAGTATTAACAGCCTTAATTAAACCAATTGTACCAATTGAAACCAAGTCTTCAATACCTACTCCGCTATTTTCAAATTTACGGGCTATATAAACCACTAAACGTAAATTTCTTTCTATTAATACTGATTTTACTGTTTTATCCCCGGCCTCCAATTTATCCAACAAAAAAAGTTCTTCATCATTGGTTAAAGGAGGTGGGAGGGCTTCACTACTTCCTATGTAAGCCACTATTTCCGGAGTTATTCCAACTTTTTTCATAATTTTAATCAGCTGAAGTCTAATATCCCATAACCATCTCTTCCACCAAATTAACATTTAGTTTCTCTCCTTTGAAGAAATATTGTTTAACAAGGCCTATGCTACATTAGTACTGCTGGTGGTATCAAAGCCTGAAATACCCCCTCCGGCGATAAAGAACGGTTACAAATACCGATTACAACCTGATTATGTGAAACTGTTTGCTGTTTTTGCCAAATTTTCAATGAATCAGGCCGAAAACCTATTAAAATTCCATGCTCTTTCCCAATACTTTTAAAAGGTAAAATCCGTACCCGTTCTTCCCAAATATTAGGTATTTCCCAATTATTATCCAATTCCCCCGATTGCATCTTTTCGATTAAATCAATTATCTCAACGGGTAGTAATTGTTTAACTTGATTAAACTCAACAATAACCACCGGTACTTTAGTTAAAGGATCATGTAATCGGTTTCCGGTATCAAGTAAAGCATTAAGATTTAATTCGTTTCCATCCCAACTAATTTGAATCGGGTAAAGACAAATTTGTTCCCAGAGTTTACGGTGAACTACTCCCCAACCAAGTTCTCCTAAGATAAAGATTAGGGTAAGATGACACCAAAAACGCCACCAAAAATTGATCTCTAATTGAAAATAACGACGATTTATACTATCCAGTCCCCAATGGATTCCGGATAGTAAAAAAGATAGTAAATAAAAATATCCAAACAGTTTCAGAATTCTTTTGATTTTTATTGGAAAAAAAGTAAAACCAACCATTATTACCGGCACTAATAATGTAAATACTATTGGCGAAGTAATCCAACTATTGACTAACCCTCCCGAAGCTTGATTTACCATAATTAATAATTGGAATAAGCCCCCAACAGCCCCACCTATAATAAACCGGTGCCATTGAGTTTTAACAACGCCTATCTGTCCAACCATCCATAATAGGACTGTATCTTCAATCCAACCAAGTAAACCTCCAAGTAGAGGTAAATCCAAGTAAACCTTTAACATCACATTCAACCCCTATTTTAATTTTACAGACTATAAGTTGATTTTCCTCTGTAAACTTGTCACAAAAATTACCGTAATTAACTCTTTTTTCCTCTTTTTTACCGATAAGTCCTAAAACGAGGAAAAGCGCTCAGACCGACATCTGAACGCTTTTCGCTTATAATTATTTTAATAAATTTGTTTATTTTTTTCTTAGAAATGGGGGAATATCCAGTTCATCATTGACAAAAGGTCTAATTTCCAAGTCATCTAAACCCATCCGTTTGGAACGTTTTTGTTCAAACCCGGTAGCAATTACAGTCACTCGAATTTCTTCCCCTAAAGATTCATCAATTACCGCGCCAAAAATAATATTTGCGTCCGGATCGGCGGCTTCGGTTATAACAGCCGCGGCTTCATTTACATCAGCCAATGTCAGATTGCTACTTCCAGTAATATTCAATAATACCCCTTTGGAACCTTCGATTGATGTTTCAAGTAAGGAGCTATTTATTGCGCTTTTAGCTGCTTGAACTGCTCGGCCTTCACCTTTAGACAACCCGATTCCCATTAAAGCTGATCCTGCAGTGCTCATAATTGTTTTAACATCTGCAAAATCAACATTTATCAAACCGGTAATTGTTATTAAATCCGAAATACCTTGAACCCCCTGTCGCAAAACATCATCTGCCATTCGAAAGGCTTCAACAATAGAAGTGTTTTTATCAACAATTTGTAGTAAACGCTCGTTTGGTATGGTAATTAGAGTATCAACATTCTCTTTAAGTGTCGCGACCCCTTTTTCAGCTTGATTTTGACGAATTCGTCCTTCAAATAAAAACGGCTTGGTTACCACTCCAACTGTCAATGCTCCTAGTTCCCGCGCCATTTGTGCGATTATTGGAGCAGCGCCGGTACCGGTACCACCACCCATCCCGGCAGTGACAAATACCATATCCGCGCCTTGTAAAACCCCAAGTATTTCATCTTTACTCTCTAAAGCAGCCCTTTGCCCAATTTCAGGATTAGCACCTGCACCTAATCCTTTAGTAAGGGCATCACCAATACGTAACCTGATATCAGCGTTAGATCGGTTTAATGCCTGCCCGTCTGTATTTATAGCTATAAACTCAACTCCTTGAATTTTAGCTTCAATCATTCTATTGACCGCATTGGTGCCGCCACCTCCGACACCTATTACTTTTAAAGATGCAAATTGATGATTTGCAACATCAAATTCAAGCATAAAATGGGTTCCTCCAAGTCTGTTATAACATGTATTAATGAATAGATTGCCAAAACAAAGTTCAAGTCTCTTTAAATTAATATTAGTTCTGCATTTAAAAAGATTAACCTGCCAATTAATGAAATTTTTTTATAACTTCTTCAAAGACTTCGAGGTAATTACGGTAGGAAGATCCGAAACTCGTAAATCAATTTGTTCCAGTTTACCCTTTAAATCAGCAGAAAGGAGAATAGAGCGAAGATTAGTAATTTTTTCCTCCAATCGTTCGGCAGTCCCCAATTCCACTTTAATCGAATGATGATACTCCGGTAGGTTAAGGTAGAGTCTAAACTTACTTAAATCGATTTCACTAATTACTTGATGAAGATAATCATCCGAATATCTCAAAATCTCAAGGGCTATTTGAAAATCGGAGGATAGAACCTTTTCCCCATATTTTATAGACTTAGGCCTTACCCCAATAACAACCGGTAATTCGATGGCTTCATTCTCTTCCTGGACACCCATTACCAAAGCATCATCGCCGATAATTAACAAGTTATTTAAATATGACAAAAGACAAAGGGGAATACGTTCATCAACAAAAATAATAATTTTACCCGGTAATTGTCTTTTGATTTTTACTGTAGCAATTCGAGGATCTTGAAGAATTAAAGTACTAAGCTTATCGCTGTCTATCTGGAAAATATTACGGTATGAATTTAATCCGGCATTTAAAATTATATCTTCTGATGAAACTATTTGATTTCCTTTAATTTCGACATTCGTAACCGCAAATAACTTAGAATTAAGTAGTATTAAACCTATTAAAAAAACTAATAAGACCCCAAAAATAATCTCAAATCGCGGAGCTCCATTTCTTTTTTGAATCTTGTTTTGATAGTTAGTGCCCATTAGTACAAAACCGCACCCTCCGGCACGGCTTAACTCCTTCTATAGATTCCCAATATCAACTGTATTTCACCACGGCCTGTTCCCAACTGTTTTGCAATTTCTTCAACCGCCAATCCATCCTTCCATAATTGAAGAATTCGATGATGTTTCGGATCGATAATTTCTTGAGGTTGAAACATTGGTATTGTTTCCAGAGGTCCCTCTTGTTTTTTCTCAGGAATGCTATTATCTAATTCAATAGAAACGGTTTCTTCAAATTTATCTGCTTTAAAAGTTGGAGACTCTATAGGATTTATAAACTCAATAGATTTTTCATAGTTTTTTTCATTTTTTTTCTTTACCGGTTCTTCTCTTTCTTTCTCAGCATCGGTTTGCCAAACCCTGTCAGCCACTTCTTCAAACTCTTCGATTATGGCTGCGACTAGATTTTCTAATTCGTTTACTTCTTTACGTAAATTCTGAATGGTATTTGAGATTGAACGTTTATGGATAATATGGAGAAAATAAATGACTAAGCAATTAATACACAGTGTTATTAGAACCGCTCCACCATCCACCTACTATGCCCCCGTTTTTCAATTATATTTTAATATCGATTATATTTCCACGTTTTTGATCGAGATTGGAAGCTTCGTCGGTATCATTTTCTTCCTGTTTCTTGCCGGAATTATAACGGCGATATTTACGACCTTTTCGTTCTCTGGATTGTTGCTCATCATGAATCCGATTACCTTCTGCTGAAGCGTCACTTTGCTGGACCTGTTCCTGACGATGTTGCGATTCTTGAACTACTTGTTTTGCTATATCCTGTTGTTCGGTAATGTAACGCGTATTATTTATTTGTTGGATCTTTTGAAGGTCAACAGAACGAGGCATAATCGTTTGCAAATCAACAGGCTTAAGCACAAAAATCACTTCCCTACTACAAGTTTATTGTTAGCGGTAGGGTTGGATCTGTATTTCTCCTTCGTTGTATACTAAAACCGCATATTTAATTTCATCTTGAATCATAATTGTTGTTTTTCCCATGGAAACCCGAACTCCGGGAAAAATAACTTCTTTTACCCTGATCTTTCCTTTTTCTTTCGATTTAACCAAAATCTCCTCTAATAATTCCTGACGTTTGGCATCGGCTTCATTTATCTGTGCTTTTAAAGCATAAGAAGTCTTGATTAGATTTTGGAGCATCTCTTTTCGGTCATCGGGAAGATTAGGCATTTTACTTAAAAGCGCAATGGCTTTTTCTGCTTTATCCAAACTATCTTTATTTTGTCTAATTTGTTCCTCAATCTCCTGTGATTCCAATTTCAACTTAGGTTTAACGCCAACCTCCAATTCAGTGAGGGTTCCTAATCTGGAACCAATACTTTTAGCCGAAATTTCTTCACCGGAACGAATCAAACCACCCACAATCAGGCCCTTTCCACCTTCGCAAACCACTTTTTGGTCGGCATTGACTTGACAATGCATAATTGCTTCCCTAACAGTAATGGTACCTTCACAATTGACAGAAGCATGTTCAATATATTTTGCGGAAAAATCCCCACCACAAGTTACTTCTCCTTTATCCATTCCGGAAATTCCGCCTTTTATGAATAAATTACCCCCAGCTTTTATATCGGCAGAATCGACATTCCCGTAAATTGTAACATCCCCTTCGGCTTCAATCTTAAAACCGCTCTCAACATTTCCCTGAATAATAACACTACCTAAAAAATTAACATTTCCGGACTGAAAATTGACATCCCCTTTGATTTCATGTGTTTCATGGACGCTGACTTTACTATTGGCCAAAGTTGGTTCACCGTTAATAGTTGATACAATAGCCAGGTTGTCTTCGGTCCAAGCTACATTTTTACCTAATTTAACTTGTTTATCTTTACCAGGCGTTGCTTTGACATCTTCTCCCCTAACGTTGCAACCGGGTTCACCAGGTGTAGGCGGAATCTTTTCCGCAATTTTTTGTCCTACTGTAACATTTTGAAGGTTTTGGACTTGACGGTAATCAACCCGACCGAATTCATCCTCGGCAAAAGCTTTCCGAAAAACCCCTGTTTCAAAAAGATAATTTATTTCGGCATCAACTCCATTAACTGGAGCTCTACCTTTAGCGATTAAAACAGGTTTTAATTGCTGTTTGTTGATTGCTTCATTAACAGCATCATCATTAACACCATAAACAATATTTTCTGAACTAATTGCTTTCAAAGCGTCTTCCTTTAAAGGCCATTTTCCCTCTCCTGTTGGAGGTTCAATTACCAGATACGCTTCCATTAAGTCATTTGAAACTTGTATTCTACACCACCCGTCGCGATCCGGTAATTTATTTGTTGTTGCAGGAGCATTAGGTTCAGCCATATTACACCTCCGCCGTAGATTTACGCCACCGATTTAATCGACCGCGTAATCTAAAAATAGCTTTCGTATGTATCTGTGAAACACGAGACTCGGAAATTTCCATAATCTCGCCAATCTCTTTCAGAGTCAATCCTTCATAGTAATATAACGCGATTACCATCCTCTCCCTTTCGGGTAAGCTCTCAATAGCGTTTGCCAAAGTTGTTTTAACTTCTTCAATTTCAACTTGGTGTAAAGGGTCTTCACTATCATTATTCTTTACAAGATCTAATACCCGGACAGAATCATCATCATTGGAATGAACCATCCACAGTTCATCAAGGGAACTCAAAGTGGTACAGCTTACTTCGGACAAAAGCTGATAAAAATCCTGAATACTAATACTCATTGCTTCACTAATTTCCTGATCCGTTGCGGAACGACCTAACCGATTTTCAAGTTCCGCACAAACCCTTTCTAATTCGCGGGCTTTTTGTCGCACCGAACGTGGGACCCAATCGTTACTTCGTAATCCATCAAGAATGGCCCCGCGTATTCTAGCGATTGCATATGTTTCAAACTTTATCCCCCGCGAGAGATCATACTTTTCAATCGCATCCATCAACCCAAATACTCCGAAACTAACTAAATCGTCAAATTCCACATTTGATGGCAGACCAATCGCAACCCTACCCGCAACATACTTAACCAATGGTGCATATTTTAAGATGATTGCTTCTCTGGTGGCCGGTGATTTAGAGACTAAATAACTCTGCCATAAAGCTTCTTCGTTCTGAGCCGTTTTATCGACTGACATAGCTACCCTCCTTACTTTAATAATCCCGAACCTTCCAGCGGTCAGCTTATTTTTATCCGATACGGAATACTTACTTCTTTAATAAAGAACATGATATACAAATAACTATACTTTTTTTAGGACATTAATAATGTTTCATTTATTGTTTTAACTTGGATCGATCCGCTTTCCAAGTCCATCGTGACGCTTTTCCCTGTATTTCCCCCCACGCAACGATCTGAAACCTCCAAGCCCAACATTTGACAAGATTCTTCAATAACCTGAAGATTACGCTCGCCAATTTTTAGACGTTCATTCTTAATCTCATGTGTAAACATTTCAGCGCCCCCAACCAACTTGATATTTAATCTGTTACGGTTAGCGCCGACTTTTTCAATTTCTTCAAGTAAAAAGGGGAGGGCGGTATCGCTAAATTTAGCCCGATTTTTATCATCAACAGCCATCGAACTTAACGGCAGCATTACATGAGCAATTCCCCCAACTTTAACTACCGAATCATAAACACAAATAGCCACACAAGAACCAAGTCCTAACGCAGCAAGCTTACTAGGCGCTTTTGCAATTTTTAATTCAGCCATTCCGACTTTTATTATTTCTTCCATTCAACTTCTACTCCAAGAGCGTTTAGTAACACATCTAACGCACCCGGGTCAGGCACTAAGAAAAAGTGTCCATTGATTTTTCGTTGAGTCAAACTGAATTGAGTTTGAATAAATAAAGCATAATCACCAATAATCCCAAATTCTAGTAAAGCAGTATTCAAAATAGCGCCTACCATATCATTAGCTAAAATTGGAACAGAGGATAAAACATTATAACCGGTTAACTTGGTTAATGCATAAAGATAAGCACCGGTCATAATGTTACCGATTTCCTTCAAAGCAGATTTTTCATAATCGTTTAAGGTCTTGGGGATATTTTTTGAACCGGTCACCATTCCTGCTAAGGTTAATGCTTCTTCTTCGGCAAAAACAAATATAATTTTACCGGGAACATCACCAAACATTCGCATATAGACTCCAACAACCTCTTGTTCCGCTCCACCTAAGATTTCACTTACTTCCGACAAAGAGACAACCGAAACATTAGGAACAGTCATAGCAATAGGTTCCGATATTAATTGCGATAAAGCGGTAGCTGCATGTCCGGCGCCTATGTTTCCAATTTCTTTGAGGACATCCAATTGAAAATTGTTAAGATCTCCAATTTTAGTCATTTTGTTCCTCCGGTTTTAAGGCGTCCAGCTCTTTCATCTCTTCAGGTGACAATGCCCGTTCCAAATTAATAAGAACGATTAACCGTTCGTTAATTTTAGCCACTCCACTTAAAAAATACGCATCGACCCCTTTGGTAATAGAAGGGGCTGTTTCAATGGCTGATACATTAAGGCGAACGACTTCAACAACTGAGTCAACTACCATTCCTACCTGTCCATCGCTAATGTCAACAATAATTATTCTAGCTTCATTACCGGTTTGACGGACTACCAAACCGAAGCGTTTACGTAAATCAACTATAGGAATAATTTCGCCCCGGAGGTTAATTACTCCTTCGACAAAATTCGGCGATTTTGGGACCCTTGTTACCTGCTGATCTAATTTTTCAATTTCACGAACTTGTAAAATATCGACCCCAAATTCTTCGTCACCGAGTTTAAAAATCACCAACTGTTTACTTTCTTCAACAGCTTCGACTTTATCTTTTAGAGCCATTTGCTTGCCCTCCTTCTGGGGTTTATCTATAGGTATTAATAATATTTATATATATCCTAAGACAAGCCAAAAAATCGTTTAGGCAACCTCTCTAAGATCCAAAATTAAAGCAACACGACCATCTCCAAGAATAGTTGCTCCGGCAATACCTTTAATGGCCCCTAAATAACCACCTAAAGATTTGATAACTACATCTTGTTGTCGTAATAAACTATCGACAATACATCCGATTAAACGATCACCAATTTTTAATACAACTACATCCAATTCCTCAATTTCAAAATTTTTGCTACCAGGTGTATCTAAAATATCCTGAAGCCGGATTAACGGCACTACTTCACCTCGTAACATAAATACTTCCTGTTGGCGAATACGTTTAATTTCATTCCTGTTTAAACTAGTAATTTGTTCAATATAACTAGATGGAATAGCATATATTTCATTACCCAATTGAACTACTAATGTTTGAATGATTGCCAGTGTCAAGGGTAAACGAATCGAAATGGTTGAACCTTCACTTTGCACCGAAGCAATAGTGACGACTCCACCAAGGGTATTAACTTTATCCCTAACCACATCCATTCCAACACCCCGGCCGGAGACATCAGTGATCTTTTCGGCAGTTGAAAAACCAGGAAGAAAGGTTAATTCCAATATTTGCTCTTCTCGCATCTCAGCTAAAACTTCCGGAGTAACTACCCCATTTCTGATTGCTTTTTCCTTTACTCTTTGAAGGTTAAATCCTTTACCATCATCCTTTACAGTGATGATAACACTATTTCCTTCTTGACGAGCGCCAAGAATTACTTTTCCCTGTCTCGGTTTTCCTGCACGCTCCCGTTCTTCGGATGATTCCAGACCATGGTCAATGGCATTTCGAATGATATGTACCAGCGGATCGCCAATTTCATCAATGACAGTTCGATCTAGCTCGGTTTCTGCACCATATATTTCTAGTTCAATTTCTTTATTTAATTCTTTAGCCAAATCCCTTACCAACCTTGGAAAACGAGAAAAAACGGTTTCCACGGGAATCATCCGGGATTTCATCACGCTATCTCTCAAATCAACCGTCAATCTGCCAACCTGTTCAATTACTTCATCCAAATCTCTGGAGTGTACGTTTGCCCCGATTGATTCCAACCGGGATCTACTAATAACTAACTCACCAACAAGATTCATTAAATCATCAAGTTTTTTAATTTCAACTCTTACAGTCTGAGTATTAATCTTTTTCTCAGCATGATCTACCGCAGATTCCTGTCGTTTTTCGGTTTGGAGTTGATTAAGGGCGGGTTCTTCAATAGATGCTTTTGCAACATCCATAATATTGGTGATATTCTTAATGAACTCTTCAGGAGAACTTGATGATAACACTCCGACAATAAATCGTGTGTCAAAGTTCTCATCCTCTAAATCTTTAACGGCAGGAATACTTCTTATTATCGTTCCTAACTTTTCAATCTCCCGTAAAACCATAAAAACACGGGCGCCTTTTAATAAACAATCCTCAACCAAGGTCACTTCAATATGATAAAGTTTTATCCCACTATTCGTAGCCGCTGTAATCTGCTCAATTTCAGCTTCTAAATAACGCAATACTAAACTTTGACGGCGTTCAGTTTTAACAGGTTCCACATTTCCGGAAATGAAACGATGTAAATCCTGGATCGTTCCGGTAATTTCAATATCTTCCTCTTTACCTTCGCTAATAGTATTTGTTAAAATTTCAAGAGAATCGACCGCTTCAAAAAGGCTATTCATTAACTCGGAAGAAACTGAAATTTCTTTACTCCGTAACTTACCCAGGACATCTTCCATAGCATGAGTAAGATTAGCCATTTTATTAAAACCCATTGTCGCCGAAGCACCTTTTAGAGTGTGGGCGGCGCGAAAAATCTTGTCTAATACGGATGAATTATCAGGTTCATGCTCCAGTTCCAATAAAGATTGATTTAAAGTAAGGAGATGCTCTTGACATTCATCCATAAATACGCTCAGATACTGAGATGTTTCCAAATTACCCACCTCCCAAGGTTTAAATTAGACCTTTTAAACGTAATTCCTGCTGTTTATAGATAAATTTAAGGATTTTTTGCTTTTTAATCTCAGAAATATCATTAAATTTAAATGCCGTCAAATAGAACCCGCCTAACCCAAGCTCAGGATTGGTATTAAGTTCCGACCTAACTACTTCAGCTTCAACATAGATTTCTTCCTCTTCCTCATTCGAGGGTAAAATGATTGCCATTTGATATTTTTTGCCTGCTTTAAATTGTTCGGAGGTTTCAATTTTAATACCACCAGCGCTCAAATCCACTGAATTCATTGTACAAGCCGCAACCGGAACTCCATTACGGTAAAAATAAAGCACTTCCACGGGTACATTGACTGCAATCCGAAAATCAGCCCGGCGCTGTTTCCGTTTGATTAAATGAGGAATATAAATTGAAAGATATGCAAAATCACGTGTCGGAGCAGAAATGACCCTACTTTGAAACTCATACATAGCATCTTTTTTTAAGACGCAGATACCAAGGAGGTCATTTTTCTGGACCGGAATAAGTCCTTGGTCATTCCGAGGCGCGGTTATTAATAGCTCGTTATCCTCACTATTGATAACCTTGCTATCATATACCCCCTGATACTTCCCGGATGAAATTTCAATTTGAAGATAATCATCAATTTGGAATATTTTCATTGGTCTGATCCACCTGTTTAAATATTCCTAACAAACGCTCAAAAAAGGAAAGTGAGCCTGTTGTAGCCACGATTTCTCCATTAATAAGCTGAGATGCTATTTGATTGATACTTGAAGCAACTGCTGAACGTGGATGCCCTATCACAAAAGGTTGTTGTTCCTTCACTGCTTTGGGAACGACCATGTCCAGCGGGATGAATCCTAGACTTACTAAATCCATTCCTAGAAATCTCTGGGATACAGCTGATAATCTTTCCATGACCTCCTCAGCCTCTTTTTCGTTTTTTACCATATTTACCACTACTCGAATAGGAAGGTCCCTTTTAGAACTGGCTATTACCTTAATAATGCCATAAGCATCGGTAATGGCAGTAGGTTCCGGAGTCGTAATTATTATCACTTCTCCGGCAGCCAGCACAAATTTTAATACATTTTTTGATAATCCGGCTCCAGTATCAATCAATATTATATCAGTAGTTTTTTCAAGTTCGTTCAAGTGAGCTAAGCATTGGGCTAACTTTTTCTCTCCCAGGTTGGCCAATTTATACATTCCGGAACCGCTAGGTATTATCTTCATTCCCGCAGGGCCATTAGTTATTATATCGGCAATTTTCTTTTCTCCCAATAGGACATGTCCCAGGTTATATTTGGGAATCATCCCTAACATCACATCAACATTGGCTAAACCCAAATCAGCGTCAACCAATAAAACTTTTTGGCCTAGTTTTGAAAGAGTAATTCCAAGGTTAACTGCAAAATTAGTTTTGCCAACGCCTCCTTTACCGCTAGTTACCGTAATTACTCTGGCAGGATTAACGTTGGTCATATTTTCCTTAACTATTGCCCTTAAACGTTCCGCTTGATCCGCCATCCAAAAACTCCTTAATCAAAAGTTCATATAAGTCGATCCACGTCAACATCCTGTTGACCCTCGCCTCTGTGGCTAAATCATTATTGGTTTCAGAGACACGGAGACACAGAGAAATCATTTTCTAGATACTCGTCCACGTCAATCTCCGATTGACCCAAGCAAAACAATGAAAATATTGACGTGGATCGACAAGCGTCGGTAGCATTTTCTAAGTAGTCAAGTCGATACAGTAGTCCGATTGTAAGAACATCCCTTAAATAACTGAGTAATCAGCTTATTTGGTTTAGCGACTTCAATATCGTCCGGAACATTCTGCCCATTTGTAAAATATGATATTGGGCGTTTAACATTCATGGCCAAACTGACAATTGGGCCTAAGGAACTGGTTTCATCCAACTTAGTAAAAACTAAATGGGTAAAAGCAATTTTCGAAAAACTCTCAGCTATAGTCAACATATCTTGATATTTAGTAGTTGCGCTTACTACTAATAAAATAACACCAATTCGAGAATTAGACAAAAACCGCTGTAATTCATCCATCATTGCTTGATTATGAGGACTTCTTCCGGCTGTATCAATCAAGATCAAATCGCATTCTTTTAAATTAGCAATGGATTGATTTAAATCCGAAGGAGTATACACTACTTCTACCGGTAAATTAATAATATCTCCATATGTTTTCAGATGTTCCACTGCAGCTATCCGGTATGTATCGATTGTAATTAACCCAACCTTCTTACCTTCAAATAAATTATAATTGGCAGCAAGTTTAGCAATAGTAGTTGTTTTACCAACACCGGTTGGACCGATTAAAGCTACTACTTGCTGTTCACCAGCCTGTTCTTGCAAAATCGGTTCGGAAAACATTAATTTGGTAGCCAAAATCTGTTGACAATAGACTAGAATTTCTTCTTGTGCGTTATTCTCAAATAAATTTGACGGAATTTGCAATATTAAATATTCAATAATATCGCCTTCCATCCCTAAACTTTGTAAATGCTGACGGAGCCACTCGGTATTACCAACTCTTTCAGGTTGAGGAATAGGCACTCCTACCGGTAAAGAATTTGGTTTTGAAGCCACTTGCCGAATTAACTCCTTCATTTCAGCAATCTCTTCGCGTAATGATTTTAAACCCGGTTCTGTAGTTACACTTGCTTCTTTTAAACCTATTACAAATGATTTTTCATCAAACACCACTTGACTGGTTTTCTTCTGTTCCGGAACAGGCATAACAACAGGTTGAGTAGGCGCTTGAACTGGAACTGGAGTTGGTTTCGGTTCCGGCTCTACTATTGCCGCCGTTCGCAAAGGAGATACCGTCTGTATTTCAGTTGCTGGAGTTGGTTGCGGTTTAATCTCCGTTTTTTTTGAAGCCGCCGTATTATCGCCCATTGTTTCATCAACAGCAGCAATCACTTCAAAACGACGCCGACAAAAAAAACCTAAAAATCCTCCCTCTTTGAAAGGTTTAGTATGTAAAATTATCGCGTTTCGTCCAAGGTCGTTTTTGACCCGGGTGATTGCCTCCTGAATCGAATCCGCTACATAACGTTTAACTCTCATTGATTTATTGACACCACCCCTACAGAATGAACTTCAGCTTCGGCAATAATCTCATTATATGAAAGAACAATAATCCTAGCAGCCAATCTTTCCGTTAATTTTCTAAATGTTAGTCTAATAGCCGGTGAACAAAGAATTACAGGTTGATAACCCGAGGCAGTCATTTCTTTAATCAATTCACCCAAACGATCATAAATATTTTGGATCATCCGGGGATCCATTGAAAAACCGCCTGTTTCTTTAGCTTCTTTTTGGACTTTCATTAATATTTGTTCTAAGTTGGGATCAACCGTTATCACTCGGATAATGCCATCGTCAGCCTGAACCATTTTTGTAATTTGCCTAGCTAAAGACTGTCGCACATTTTCCGTTAAATAATCAACGTCTTTTGTTAAAGGAGCATTATCAGCCAAAGTTTCTAAAATGGTTACTAAATTTCGAATCGGGATTCCCTCTTTTAATAAATTAACCAATACTTTTTGAATTTCGCCCACAGACATTAAATTAGGAATTAACTCGTTAACTACAACTGAATATTCTTCTTTAACGTTATTAATTAAAGATTGGACTTCTTGTCGACCCAACAACTCAAAAGCGTGACTCTTAATAACTTCAGTTAAATGAGTGGCTAAGACAGATGGCGGGTCAACTACTGTATAACCGGCGATTTCCGCCTCATCACGCTGGCCCTCGGTTATCCAAAGCGCCGGCAAGCCAAAAGCCGGTTCAGTGGTTGGTATTCCCTCAACCGGTTCAGAAACTATTCCTGGATCCATAGCCAAATAATAGTTAGGTATAATTTCGCCACCCGCAATTTCAACTCCTTTAATCTTAATTACATAAGATGTAGGAGATAATTGCATATTATCACGAATTCGAATCGGCGGAAGCACCATTCCCAGTTCCAATGCAGTTTGACGCCGAATCATCGTCACCCGTTCAAAAAGATCACCGCCTTGATTCGGATCGACTAATGGTATCAAGCGGTACCCAATCTCAAGTTCCATTGGGTCAATTTGAAGTAAAGAACTAACATTTTCCGGCCCTTTTTGCTCCTCACCGGATTCAGGCTCACCATCTGCAGCCATTTCATCGGATGAAACGGTTTCAACATGACTTAAATGATAAGCTAAGTATGCAACCAGTGCTGCCATTGTAAAAAATGAAATCTTCGGCATTCCCGGAATAAAACCAAAAAACGCAATCATTCCGGAAACAAAGTAAAAGATTTTGGGATAAGCCATAAGCTGCCTGGTCAAGTCTGATCCCAAATTATCTTCTGAGGCAGCCCTGGTTACTAAAATACCGGTAGCTGTCGAAATTAACAACGCCGGAACTTGGCTAACCAACCCATCGCCGATTGTTAACAAAGAATAGGTACTTAAAGATTCCTGAATCGTAAATCCCTTTTGAGTTGCTCCAATAATAAACCCACCTATTATGTTAATAAGAGTAATTAATATTCCGGCAATTGCATCGCCCTTTACGAATTTACTAGCACCATCCATAGCTCCATAAAAATCGGCTTCCCGTTCAATCTCCCGCCGTCTGGTTCTAGCTTGAGCTTCATTAATTAAACCGGCATTTAAATCAGCATCAATACTCATTTGTTTGCCGGGCATTGCATCCAAGGTAAATCGGGCGGCAACTTCAGCGACACGTTCCGAACCTTTAGTAATAACCATAAATTGAATAATTGTCAGGATCACAAACATAACAAATCCAACTATATTATTACTTCCGGCAACAACTTTACCAAATGCTTCGATAACTGCACCTGCTTCGGCATTTAATAATATTAGTCGTGTTGAGGATACATTTAAGGCCAATCGATATAAAGTGGTCACCAATAATAAGGTTGGAAACACAGAAAACTCAAGACTTTTCTTGACATTCATTGTTAACAATAAAATAGTAAACCCAACTAAAAGATTAATTGTCAGCAAAAAGTCCAGCATCCAGGAAGGCAAAGGAATAAGAAGCATTGTCAAAATCAAAATAACAATGATAATTATTGAAAGCTCACTGATTTGTAAAAAACGCTGTGCCATAGAAGTGTTTTCCGCTTGAGCCACTTTTACCCTCTCTACTTTTGGATGTTAAGTTTGCAGATATGAAAATTGCATACTTACCTTAGTTCATCCTTCGGCCACAATATATAGTGACAACTCTCAACTTCCTTTAAGCGTGTTTCCGTTTTAACCGATATACATAAGCGAGTATTTCGGCAACAGCTTGGAAAAGGTTGGCCGGGATCGCTTCTCCGATATCAACTGTTTTATAAATTGTCTGAGCCAAAGGCTTATTTTCGACTAAAACCACGTCATTCGCGGTAGCAATTTCTTTAATCTTTTGAGCAATGAAACCTTCACCCTTTGCAACAACAACCGGCGCTGCCATCTTTGAAGGATCATATCGTAAAGCAATTGCCAAATGGGTTGGGTTAGTAATTACCACATCCGCCTTAGGCACATCCTGCATCATTCGACGCATAGCAATTTCACGCTGGCGTTGCCTAATTTTACTTTTAATCTGTGGGTTCCCTTCGGTTTGTTTATACTCATCCTTTACCTCACGCTTCGTCATACGTAAACTTTTCCTGAATTCCCAGCGTTGGTAAAAGTAATCAAATAACGCGAGGGCCAATAGAAATAAACAAATTTTAATTGCAACTTGATAGATAATTCGCCAAAGGGCCATCGCTACGTCAAAAGGAGTTTGACGGATCATGTCTAAAAACATAAAAAGATGTTCACGAATGGTCGAATAAGCAAAATAAATTACAATCACTAACTTAATAATGGATTTGGCTAATTCGACAAACCCATGGGCGCTAAATAAACGCTGTAAACCGGCAATTGGGTTCAACTTACTAAATTTAGGCTTCAACGGTTCCATACTAAACATTGGTCCTACTTGCACCAAATTTATTACCAATCCAATTACTAATGCTCCCAATCCCAACGGTAAAAAAAGCCTTAAAAAAGTAATACAATGACGAAACAGTAGATTTCCTAAATTACTCTCGCTTAGATTCGTATTAAGCTCATCTGGAGAAAGATACTGTTCTATATATGTAATAAGCTCTCCGTAAAACCACCTACCCAAAAAATTCAGGATAATAAAGAGCGCTAGTAGCACAACTACAGTATTTAATTCATTACTTCGCGGGACTTGTCCTTTTTTACGGGCTTCTTGTTTCCGCCGCGGAGTAGCCTCTTCGGTTTTATCCGGATCTTGGGCAAAAAATTGAAGATTTAACTGGAAAGAATCAAACTCCCGTTTACAGAAATGTTCACTTATCCCTATTCGTTGAAAAGGGACACCCATATTTACTAATAATTGATTCCTAATAACCAATAACTGAAAAAGGTTCATTCTATTTCCACCTTTAATGAAGGTGCCTTAACATTAATCGCATCATTTTAAATGTATCTCCTGAACTGGAGAAAGTAGCTTCGATTAGCATTACAAAAACCGGAATAAAAAAGATAATCATGATTAAACCCAAAATAATTTTTACCGGAAAACCAAGCATAAAAACATTAATCTGGGGAATTAGTTTGGCAATAATCCCCATCGCTACATTTGATAAAAAAATTGTACCCATTATCGGAATTCCAATTTTAAACCCTAAGTAAAACATGTTTGAAAAAGCCATTACAAAAACTCCGATTGCCTCTTTTTTAATTAAGAACATACCCGGTTTAATCACTTGATAGCTTTGAATAAAAGAGGAAATAACAGTATGATGGCCGTTGATAGCTAAAAAAATTAAAGAAGCCATTATATAATTAACTTGTCCCATAATTGGCATTTGGGTACCGGTGGTTGGGTCTAAGATATTTACCATACCAAAACCCATTTCAATATCAAAATAGTAACCTGCAATTTGAACTGCATAGAATGTTAGGTTAATCATAAATCCCATAATCAAACCGGTCAAAAGTTCTTGAATCAATGTAAAAACAGCCATTCCGAATGTAAATCGGTTTAAATCAATAGTCCCCACAATAAAAGGAGCCACTACCAGCGCCAGTCCAAAAGCCAAAATCACTTTAACCGGAGATGGAATATTGCGGCTCTGAAAGATCGGCGCAGTCATTACCATCCCGGAAGCCCGGGCAAATCCCAATAAAATCTGAGAAAAGGTTACGCCGAATATTTGCTCGAAATTCAAATTATCCTCCTATATAAAGCAGTCCCCAATATGTCTAGGATTTACTCTTAACTAACCTCATCGAATGAATGTAAACTGGTTCAAATTTCCAAGGACTTTTTCACAAAAAGATAACAAAGTATGTAACATCCAGGGGCCAAAAAAAATCATCGCTCCTAAAACAGCAAGTATTTTCGGAATAAAAGTGAGAGTTTGCTCGTGAATTTGGGTTGTAGCTTGTAGTATGCTAATTACAAGACCAACTATCAAGCCAACTCCAAGCATTGGCGCCGATACGATTAAAACAACAGTTAACGCTTCTCTAATTAATGCGACAACAAAAGTATCGGTCAAATATATTCACGGCCTTTCTTTATTCTGGCTTTATAATCAGTATATCATAATTACTGCTAATATATCTATAAAATGCTAACGATGATTATAAAACTATCAATAATTTCATTTAATCCATCTATGTTAACGGCTAATTAAAACTTAATAATAATGAACGAGTGATTAAGTGCCAACCGTCAACCATTACAAATAATAAGAGCTTAAATGGCAATGCAACCATCATTGGTGGTAACATCATCATCCCCATGGACATTAAAGTACTGGCTACAATCATATCAATTACCAAAAAAGGTACAAAAATTAAAAAACCAATTTGAAAAGCTGTTTTTAGCTCACTAATAATAAAAGCCGGAATCAATACCTGAGACGGAATTTCATCATTGTTTTTGGGCCTTTTTAAACGGGCTGCCTGAATAAAAAGTTTAAGATCCTTTGTCCGGGTTTGTTTGAACATAAACTCCCGAATCGGTCCCATACCACGCACAAAGGCCGTTTCTTGAGTGATTTCCCCTTTAAGAAACGGTTGTAATGTTTCAGTGTTTACTTTACTCCAGGTCGGCATCATAATAAAAATGGTCAAAAATAAAGCCAACCCAATCATTACTTGATTAGGCGGCATCTGATTGGTCCCGATGGCGGTCCGGGTAAATGATAATACAATTACAATTCTAATGAATGAAGTAGTCATTATTAAAATAGCCGGAGCCAAGGAAATTACAGTTAATAAAATTAATATTTGTAAGCTCTGGGCTATTTCAGTCGGGGAATCTGCAGGTTCAACTCCTACTTGAATTCGGGGGATGGGAAATGTAGCCGCTCCTTGGGCCATGACGGATACTGTCAGTATTAAGGTTGTAAAAATCAACAATATGTAGAATATCTTTAACTTATTAAACTTTCCCATCGTGGTCACGACCTCGCATCTTCCAGGAACGGATCTTCTCCAATCCATCCTGTAAACGTTGCCTGGTATTAGATATGCTATTTTCAGCTGTTTCCCTAGAGTTCATACTGTTTAAAACCGGAATAATCATACTTGCGAATCGCCCAGTCGGTAAGTTTTGTCCCGTATCAGCCGACTTTGAAAGTTCTTCATAAAATTGGTTGTCTTCAAATTCTTTGATTAAACTGATTTCATGTTCAGTGCTGCCTACAAGTAAAACTTTTCCGTCAACTAATAATAGATAAAGATGGCGATTGGGTCCTAAAAGAAGACTCTCTGCCACCTTAATATGCCGTGCCTGCGAATAGCCAAATCTTCCGGCTAGAAATTTGGTCGCCCAATATGCCAGTGCTACAACAATTATTAGTGAAAAGAGGGACCAAATCCACTGCCCGCCGCCAAATTCCGGTCCAATATCGGCTTCGGTTCTGGCTAAGGCTTCCCCCGGCAGGAGGAATAAACCGGCGCAAAGCCCTAGCCAGACATTACACATCCGGATTAACCGGGGATATTTATACCAATTCATGACAATACTTTTCGAACAGCCTCTAAAACACGTTCCGGTTGGAAAGGCTTAACTACAAAATCTTTAGCCCCAGCCTGAATGGCGTCAATAACCATCGCCTGTTGTCCCATGGCGCTGCACATGATTATCTGAGCATTACCATCGAGTTTTCGAATTTCCTTAACAGCGGTAATTCCATCCATATCCGGCATAGTAATATCCATTGTTACCAAATCCGGTCGTAGTTCTTTATACTTTTCAACCGCTTTCGAACCGTCTTCGGCTTCACCAACTACTTCAAAACCGCCTTTGCGCAAAATATCTTTAATCATCATGCGCATGAATGCCGCGTCATCGACAACGAGTACTTTGTTACCCACCAGAAATTCCTCCTTTAGGAATTATTGAAGTGTATTTGCTCTTTCAATCGGACTGATAATATCGGTAATCTTAATGCCAAAGTTTTCATCAATAACCACAACTTCACCCTTGGCAATCATCTTACCGTTGACGTAGACATCCACCGGATCTCCCGCCAGTTTGTCCAGTTCGATGATTGAACCGATTCCAAGGTCTAAAATATCTTTGATCTTCATTCTGGTCCCACCCAGTTCCACTGTTACCTGCAATGGGACATCCAGAATTAATCCGATATTGCCGGTTTCTTTACCGGTCTTAGCGTTTCCAATAGGGCCGAATTGAGCGGGTTGTACCATCACTGGCGATCTAACCTCCGTTCTGTTATAACTATAATTAACCGGAGCCGGCGTAGGAGCCACAGTCATAGGCGGCGGGCTGCTAACCGGTTCCACAATTGGTTGGCTTGGCTGTGGAGGTACTGGTTGTTGATACTCTAAATTTTGAGCCGCAATTTCCTGAGCCGGAACAGTATCAACAACTGAAGCAACATTTGCTGTAGCTGAGTTTGCGGCTACCTGTGTCTCCGCAATGAGTTTCTCAGCCAACTCAATCGCTAATTCATAAGGAATCACCAACATCAATTCACTATCGACTAAACCATCAATTTGTAGTTTGAATGATACTACTATTACTTGGCTTTCAAGACCAAGGTCGGGGACAATTGAATCATCGTCAGCAAAATCAATAACCTTAATCCGGGGAGGGTCCACATCAATCCGTTGTCCAAATAAAGTCGATAAGGACGTAGCCGCATTGCCAACCATTTGGTTCATTGATTCCCCTACTGCGCTCAATTCAATCTGCTCTAAATTTTGTTTTGGGTTTGTCCCATCTTTACCCATCATTAGATCAGCAATAACTGTTGCGTCACTAACTTTTAAAATTAGAACATTACTACCTATTAATCCCGTTTTATAATCTACCTCAACCAAAACATAGGGAATTGGATGCTGTTCTTTAAGTTCTTTTTGAGTGGTCAGTGTGACCGCAGGTGTATCAATTATTACCCGTTTGTTCAATAATTCCGATAATGCGGTAGATGCAGTCCCATAACTGATATTGCCGATCTCCCCCAGCGCATCCTTTTGCATAGGGGATAATTGGGGAGATTCATCTTCATCTCCTTTAAGTAGAGCATTAATCTCTTCCTGGGTAAGAATCTGTCGATCCATGAGCCTCTCACCCCTCTCGAACTATCTTTCCGATTTGAACTGCGACTCTATTTTCAGAAATCCCAGGCGTACCTTGAAATTTCACCTGATTGCCGATTTTTATATCTAATAGACCCTTAACATATTGGTCAAGCTGGATTACATCACCGATATTTATGTTTAACATTTCTCCAACCGTAATATTCGCTCTCCCCAATTCCACCGACACCGGAACTTGTGCTTGGTTTAATCGGTGTTGAATATTGGCGATGCTTTGTGCGGTTGACGGTTTGGTCGCTTTAGCGAACCAAATTTGAGCATTCAAACGATCCAGAATTGGTTCAATTACCGCAAAGGGAAGACAAATATTCATCAAACCAAAAGCTTCAGCAATTCTAAGTTCCAGAGTTATTAAAACTACCATATCGGTGAGTGGAATAATCTGCGTAAACATCGGATTTAACTCAATTGATTCCAATACCGGGTTTAATTCCGCAACCACTTGCCATACTTCTTTGATATTTGGAAAAATCCTATTCATTACCCGTTTTACGACTGTCTGTTCTATATCCGTTAGTTCTCTTATCTTTTCCATTGAGTATCCATAACCGCCCAATAACCGATCTACCATTGCGAACGCCAAATGAGGCGATATTTCTATAATAGCGTTCCCTTCCAAAGGTTTCATGGAGACAATAGTCATTACTGTCGGGTTATGTAGACTTTTGGTAAACTCTTCATAGGTTAATTGGTCAATGGATACGACTTGAGCCCTAACCATACTCCTTAAATAAGTCGACAAGGAAGTTGTCAACAACCTGGCAAAGTTTTCGTGTAACATTACCAGTGTTCGCAACTGGTCCTTAGAAAGCTTATTTGGCCGACGAAAATCATAAGGCTTGACCTTACGCTTTTTTTCTTCGGATATTACTTCGTCAGCCTTAATACTTCCAGACGAAAGCGCCTCTAGTAGGGCATCTATTTCCGATTGGGATAAGACTTCAGCCAAAGCCGGAAGTACCTCCTACTGAATGATAAAATCCTGAAAATAGATATTACGAACCTGCCCGGTAGTCATTAACTGATTAATATTATTAATAATTTCGCTGCGAACTTGGTCTTTCCCTTCTTTTTCGATAATTTTCTCTTTGGTTTTTGAAGCCAAAATATTGATCACCAAATCTCTAATCTGGGGAATCCGCTTCGTAACTTCAGCCCCGGTCTTCTCATCATTGTCCAATTCAAGCACAATATTGGTTTTTAAAAAATGCTCCATTCCTTCTTCGGAACGAATATTAACTAAAATGTCATTTCCAAGTGACATCACAGGGCCCATCTCTTGTGACTGCTTCACGACAACCTTGGTAGTAGGCGCGTTAGTTTGTTTTAATGTAATCACAATAAATGTGCCAAAGAAAATGGTTGTTACTAAAAATGAAAATATTCCTATAAAAATAACCGCTTTATTGTTATTTAACATACTTGATTTCTGATTATTCTTGTTTACTACTTCTTCCGGCATTATCTTTTACCTCCTGATTAAGGTTGATTAATTTATTCACTATCAACAGTTGGTTTATTTGTAGCGTTAACAGCATTATTTCTAGCTAAACCGGTAATTATCACAATATCCACTCTCCGGTTTCGAGCGCGGTTTTCATCACTGTCGTTTTTCACCAAGGGATGATATTGGCCATAACCGGCTACTGAGATTCTTTCCGGCTCAAAACCGACCCGGTTTATCAAAAATTTAGTTACATTAATCGCTCGAATGGCGGATAATTCCCAGTTAGAGGGGAATTGAGCACTTCTAATCGGTAAGTTGCATGTATGCCCCTCGATCCGCAGCGGGTATCTTCTCTCCTTTAAAACCTTCCCCACATTCTCCAATATTGACTCAGCTTCTTTCAAAATTTGAGCCGATCCTATTTTGAAAAATAATTTTTCTTTAAAACTGATAGTAATACCTCTCTCGGTAATGGTTACTTCAGCTTGGCCCTTCCATTTGTTCTGGTCAATTACTTTTTTAATCTCTTGATACATTTGTTCAATTTGGGACCGTTGAATTATCTGGGCGTCAAAAACCGATTCGTTTCCCGTCATGACGCCACCGGCTCCACCCAAGGCCGAACGCATTGAAAATTGGATCTGTTGATATTTTTGGGTGTCAATAGTGGAAAAAGCGTATAACATTACAAAGAAGCATAATACCAACGTCACCATGTCACCATATGTAGTTAGCCAAGCCGGTGTTCCGGCCGGTGGTTCTTCTTTCTTCTTAAGCAATCGATTTCATCCTCTCATCCCGGTCCCCACGATCAGCTTTAACTCCGGACCTCTGGTTGGGAGCAAGGAAAGCCTTGAGTTTTTCCTCAACAATTCTTGGATTCTCTCCTGCTTGGATTGAAAGAATTCCTTCAATCATTATTTGTCTTAAAAACATCTCCTCACTGCTGCGTTTGGCAAGTTTCCCCGCAGCAGGAACGCAGAATAAGTTCGCCCATAGCGCTCCATAAAAAGTAGTAATCAAAGCCACACCCATTTTTGGACCAATGGTCTTCACATCATCTAAAGTAGCCAACATTTGGATCAACCCGATAACAGTCCCAATCATCCCAAAACCCGGGGCCAAAGCACCCCACGAGTCGAAAAAAGATTTAATCGATTTATGTCGTTCTTCCATAAAGGATAATTCGATTTCCAAGATATTTCTAACCAATTCCGGATCAGTCCCGTCAACTATCAATTGAACACCTTTCTTTAAGAACTGATCGTTTGAATGTTGGATCTCATCTTCTAAGGCTAGTAATCCTTCCCGACGGGCTTTTTTGGCGAATTCGACAATTTCTTCAATTGCGCCCTGGGTATTAATTGGTTTCGCAAAAAACAAATGTTTTAACGCCTTTAATGTTTCTTTAAAAACAACAAAGGGGTAATTAACCAGCATTGCCATTAGCGATCCGCCAAAAGTAATCGCCATTGAAGGTGGATCAATAAAACCCAACAATGAACCATTTCTTGAAATACCGATTGCAAGAAGCAGTATACCGCCGATCATACCAACTAAAGTTGATAACTCCATAAAATTCTCACCTCAGGTAGTACCGTTCAACTCGGTAAATTTGTTACCGACTGTTCTACGATACTGTATTATTTTTGCTACTACTTCGGCAACAGGTTCCTTTACGACAAATCTTTTTCCGGTAGTTAAGGAAATAACCGTATCCGGAGTAGCTTCAATTGTCTCAATTAAATGGGGATTAATCCAAAGTTCCTTATCGTTCAATCGCTTTATTGAAATCATTTTTAATACTCCAATATATAGATCATATAAGTCATTACAATCAGATATCATTTAATATAAGGCTCTGTTTTAGAAAATTGATGATTTAAACTACAATATATATGTCAACCCTCCTACTTGCTTCCTCCCTCAAGGGAGGAACGAAAGTTTGGCTCACGAAGCTTTTAAAATCAAAGACCAACAGAATCGCAGTTCGTTTCTCCCTTGAGGGAGAAAGATAGAATGAGGCGGACCCAAATTATTTATAGTAATTGTCTGCGACTGAGCCTAATATAATAACCGCAAAGATTATTTTCAGATTAGCCTAAACCGTAGTTCAAGAAATTAAAGGAGTTATAATTAATATATCGTCTCGAATTCCATTTTCTTTTAGTTCGGAATGCCATTTATTTGTTTAAAGTAAAATTTGTAGCTAATTATCACTGTACGAACACCTAGAAATCTGCGTCAAGAGGCTATTTATTGTCTATTGTTAAATTTTTGTAACAATTAGTTGTTTTTTCGGCTAAAGTAGGGGAGGAATGGATTCCTCCCCTACTCTAAGTTAAGTGCTACCGTTTCAAGTTAACCAATTCCTGAAGCATTTCATCGGAAGTGGTTATCACCCGTGAGTTAGATTGGAAACCGCGTTCGGTCATGATCATGTCCGTAAATTCTTGGGAGAGATCAACGTTCGACATCTCTACGGTACCGGGAGTGATTTGACCGCGGCTACCTTGACCCGCCTGTCCAATCTGTGCCTGACCGGAGTTACTGGACTCCTCAAACATGGTATCGCCGACTCTGGTTAAACCGGCGGGATTGGTAAAGCTGGCTACCGCTAATTGTGCCAGATTCTGGTTCATTCCGTTGGAAAATACTCCGACGATCCTTCCGGACTTATCGATATTAAATCCTTGTAATTGCCCCATTGGATAACCATCCTGATAAGGGGAGTTAAAGTCAGAGATCGCTAATCCATCGCTATCCAATGTTCCAGCATATTGTGACAGGACGCTAAAATCAGGAGTGATACTAAGCGGTAGTGCACCGCCAACCGGATTATAAACAAGCGGGCCTCCGCTAGAACCAATATACTGTCCTTCATTGCTAAAAGATAAAGTTCCGCCGCCAATGGGATAATCGTTCTCGTCAATGGTTCGCCACCGCCAAGTATTGTCAGCAATTTTTACAGCCTCAGTAATAAACAGATGGTCCTGACCCAGGGAGTCATAGACCCTGGTCATGGTAGTCACCGGATTTGGAACCCGACAAGTTACCGACGTATCCCTGCCTCCCACCAAACGTACATTAGCAAAAGTTGGATTGACACCGGCAACCGGACCGGGGAAAGACGGTAATGTTATATTAACTCCCTCATTGGTACGAATTTCAAGATTACCACCTGCTGGTGTAAAGTTCGTTGTTGCACCGGCCACCCAATCGAAAGTACCGCCTCCACCATTAATAATAGTGGAGCCGTCAGCAGTTACCGTATAGTCGAAAGTGTTCACACCGGTTGTTGTGATTGTAAAATGAAGTGTAGTTAACAATTCACCAGCTGTATTAGTAATCGGTAAATCCCGAGTTTGAACAGTGCCTACACCGCCTGCGACAAATGCTGGAGGATTGGGAAACATCGGATCAACAGCCAAAAAATCCGGTGCCCTTTCGACTACTGTAAAAGTCGGCACGCCAGACATCATTGATGGCGGATTTATTGTAACATTGGTCCCTGCTGGAGATGCAAGCGCATGAGCGATTGTGGTAATCTGCTCTGCCTCAGTAATACCATTGGTAGCTGTCCAGGTAAAAGTACCCGTAGTACCGGAAATTACATTACAGTTCGGAACTAAGGGCCCAGCTCCATCTGGGTCGTTTGGTATAGCTGTCCACCGATATTGGTCAGGTATTCCGGTTGTGGTAATTGTATAATCAAAAGTTAAAGCATTGCCTACCGTATCAGAAATAGTTTGGGTATAAGTTGTAGGTAATCCCATTCCGGTAAAACCTGTCAAACCAAATTCTTGTAATGCTCCAGTCGGATGCGCGGTAAAAGCGCCGCCTAACGGCCAGTTCACTCGTGGTGGATCAATCCGAACGGCCGTTCCGTTTCTTGGAGTCACTTCAAAAAAAGTACCGGAGCTACTTACTACTACCCCATATTCATTAACCCGGATTGTTCCGGTACCATCATTAAGGGTAATACTTCCAAATTCCGAAGGTACTATCGCCCTGTAAGAATATGTGTTATAACCGGTGGGAGTCATCTCAAAGGTAACCGAACAACTATGATTGGTAGAGTCGGAAACATTTAACGTTTGGTAGACCAAATTTACATTGGTATTGGCAGCTAAATTTCCACCGAATTCAATTTGAGTTGTAGCGATTGGAGCGATAGTCTGTCCAACCGGAATTCTAATGTTGGTAATCGGCATATTGGTATTAATTGCTCCGTTAATGTCGGCCATCCAACCACGGACTATCAAACCATTAGATGGGTTGACCAAACGGCCGTCCCGCTCCATGTTGAAATTACCGGCCCGACTATAATATTCCCGAGAGCCGTCACTCAAGATGAAAAATCCATCTCCTTGAATGGCGACATCAGTAATTTTACCGGTATTCTGCAAATTCCCCTGGGTATGTAATACATCGATACTGGCCAGGTTCATACCTAAACCAACTTGCAAGGCGTTAATACCGCCACGGTTGGTAGTGGGCGCTGAAGCGCCGCGCAGTGTTTGATTGAGAGTATCCTGAAAACTTACCCGGCTGGCTTTATAGCCGACCGTATTTACGTTAGCGATATTATTACCGATGGCATCCATCCGGATCTGGTGGTTCCGCAGACCGGTAACGCCGGCAAACATCGAACGCATCATGATAAAACGACCTCCATTCTTAGTTTTCCAGTTGCCAGTTTTTTTGTTTTCCAGTCAATATAAATTGAAAACTAACTAGAACCGGAAATACTTGATTTTTCTTCCGCCTCAATCGTTCGGCGGGTTTGGAGGCTTCCTCGAATCCAGAGGTCCAGCCTCACTACCTAGAAAATCTTACTTAACAATCACCGCGCTATCAATGTTGGTAAAGACGTTATCTTTTAAACTGCCTTCATCGACCGCAGTAATCACGGTACGGTTCTTGATACTGACCACCAAGGCCATCCGGTCCATTAAAATTAGAGATTCTTTGGCCCCTTTAGCTTCGGCCTTGTTGACCGCATCTTTGAGTAACGCCATTTCTTGGTTGCCCAATGAAATCTGTCTGGACTCCAAACGTTTCATAGCATGAGCGGAAAACTTGATTCCAGACTGTTCCGCCAATTGTTCCTGAAAGATGGTTTCAAACTGTGCCCCGTTTCCGGTTCCGGTCTTAGCAATCGGTTTACTTGGCGTTGGTGTTATCGGGCCGATCTGGGGCGGTCTGATTACTATTTTTTCATTCATCTACGGATTCCTCTTCAGGTACGACGTTCCAAATGTCTTTCATTTCAATGGCGGTACTCAGATTGTAAATGTCACCGTAGTCGGCTTCAATGTCTTTCTCGTCAGCGTCTTTTCCAATTACAATCTTAACACGGCCATCGGCAATCTTAGCCCCGGTAACTTTAGCCTCATACAAGACATCAGTTTCGTTACCTTCGTCATCGAAGTCCCGGATAAATACTTTTTTACCGATTAAAGCTTCAGCTTGAGCCAATGTTCCCTTTTTGGCGACAAGACATTCTGGAGTTAATAGTTTCGTTGTACTGCTGCCGTTTAACCCAACTACCATTCTTACGTCTGCAATGTAAGCTTGTTTTAACCCGTCCTGGTTACCTTCGGAGTCGGTATTACGTACATAAACCCTCCTATCGACCAAAGACTCCGCTTCCTCCCAAAGTCCTTCATTATTGAAAGTCGTTTTGGCTTCCCCGATCTTTACCTCGCGGCCGTTATCCAGTTTTAAGTACATCTCACCGCTGACTTCCCGGGTGGAAACTACTTTTCCGTAAATCAGTTCCTGTCCGTCGTCTCCGTTAACCTCAGCTTTGATATAATTGCCAATCATTAACGTCGCCTGTTGCATCTGGGAAGCTTTCGCCACATTCTGCATCTGCTCCAAAGCGGTAAACTGGGCCATCTGGGCGATAAACTCTTTGTCGTCCATGGGATTCAACGGGTCCTGATTTTGCATCTGAGTGATGAGAATTTTTAAGAATTGATCTTTACCGAGATCGTCTCCGGTTTTTCGTGTAACACCCGGAGCGGTAGCTGTAGTCATGTTATAAACTGAGTTTACACTACTCATACTGTTCACCTCCTTTTTAAAATTATTAAGCTATTAAGTCAACAACGGTTTCACGTTCTGCAACTGGTGTCTGTTCCACGGTCTCAAATACGGAATCATCATTATTTGCGCCTGCATTACCCTCGAAATTGTTGAACCCTTCCCGATTATAAGCGGCTTGGTCAAAACTTTCGCTACCCTGATGATTACCGACTGATACCATGATCGCATCGACCTGCATCCCGTTTTCCTGCAAGTTCCGTTTGAGTTGGCCCAGGTTGCTTTCGATAATCTCCTTCACTTGCTGTGATTCGGCGACGAATTTGGCGGTCACTACCTCATTCTCGATAGTCACTTTCAGTTGAAGTTTGCCGAGATGTTCCGGTTTTAGGTTGACTTCCATCTCACTTCCCCCGTTATTCACAACTACTTTGGCGTGTTCCACGATCTGGGAGAAAAGTTCTTCCCTGCTTGTGGAATTAACTCCGGTAGAACCTGGGGTTTGGGCTTGAGAAACATTACTGATGGAAGGCTGTGATGAAACAATATTCAATACCGGCGTCTCAGTCTTAACTTCGGGAGCGTCATTCACCGCCAGCTGGGTTTGAATTACGGCCAGGTTAACTTTGCCGTTTTTTACGGAAGATTGATCTTGTTGTGCTAAAATCCGATTGCCATCCGATTGAACATCGGCTTCCGCTTTTTGGGATAGAGTGTTTTCAGCGAAGACTTTACTAAAGGCTTGGCTTTCAATTTCGATGCTGCCGTTATGGGAAACCTTAATCGATTCGGAAACTTGTCCTTTACTGTCATTGTTTCCTTGGTTGGAAAGGGATTCTCCTTTCGTTTGAGAATGATTCCCCGAAGTTTGCGGTAAAACTTGACTTAATTGCTCCAGACCGGCTGATCTGTCTTCAACTGGTGTTTCAACATTCAACTTAAGATTAGCGGCTTTCAATCCGGTATCGGGAGAAATTTGTGTTAGTTCCACTGCATTTACCATCTGCGCTTCGGTATCTGCTCCGGGATTAGCTCCGCTAGATTCAACCGAACCAGCCGTTTCTTGAACAACCTCAACCAACTCCGAATCAGCCATTGCCTCGGCAAGCTCAACCATTTGGACCGTTTCCGGTTGAGTTTCACCCCGAATAACAGCTTCAGCTTCGGCTAAATGGGCAAGCAAAACTAGTAATTCTTCTTGATTAACATCTGCTAAAGCTTCATCTGTTTGCCCCTCTTTGCTTTGGGTCTCTACTGCAACCTTCTCTTCCTCTTTGTTTTGCGTTTGCGGTTGGGATGCTTTTTTTGTTCCCTCATTGTTAGCCGCTTCTTGATTCGGTTTTGATTTAGATTCCATCTTTTCGGAATAAGCTTGATCAGCCGTTTTAATCTCGTCCTTTTTTGGTTCCGGTTTTACTTCATTAACAACAGGACGGTTTTGTTCCGGTTTTTCCTGAAATGGCTTTGTTTTAAATTGATTTTCATTAGCGTTTTTCAAAAAATGGTCGAAATTACTTATGCCGGACTGATTTTTTTTCTCAGATAATGAAGGATGTTGAAATTCCGGAGCCGATTTGGAAGCGGTCGCTTGAGGGATAAAAGAAAGATTAGACATGTATTCACCTCCTTTCCCATAGTTACGTATTTGTCCTATAGGACTTAATACGTTTACTATAGTTATCGGATGGTTTATACAAATCAATTAGAAGCAATTGACAAACTTAAAAATTTTAGTTCTTGTTTAAACCTTTTTTGTTCTATATGTCATACCAATCTCTGTGACTAACAAAACCTTAAAAAATCTATGAATTTATTTTTATTATTGGTTTCGATATTTTTTCAACCGATCCTGAGTCAACTTAGCCAGGTATTCAGCCGGCATATTCTCTAAAATCTTTCTCACCTGGCTCTGTTGGAGTTGATCAAAAATCAGATAAACAGTATCTTCAGGTAATTTTTGAATGACCATCGCCGCATTTTTCGGCTTCATGCTTCCAAGCGTAGCCAAGTAATATCTGAGCTTGGCCTCTTCTTTGGCGAGAGCCGCTTTTTGAGCTGCAGTAGGCCCTGATGTTTCAGCCGTTCGGATGGAAGCAGGGTGTTCCCTCTCCCAGGTCAATTTTTCATCTAAAAATAAATCTTGCTCTTCTGCTAATTTTGCCAAGTCTTGTTTGAGTTGTGCTTCACGGGCTTGTATGTCAGCTTCCCTCTCGCCTAATAGCTTACTCCGCTTCTTACCCAGTTCATAATTTTCGGCCAAATCGTTCAGACCAGGAATAAAGCTGAGCCCTTGTAAAAATAATTCTTTAACATTAATAATGCCCATAAAATTCAAAATACCTAGTATTAAACAAATTGCGACTATGATAATCAATACCCTACCGAAATTAAAAAATATTCGGTTCATCTTTCAAAAACCTCCCGGCTCTGGTCTCGTATAAATCGTCCCGTTCCAAGTTCATCGAGAAACTTAATCTCGATGTTTAACTGTTCAGCTTGATAGGCTTGGTAAGCCTTTTCTTTTAATTTTTCCAAAATTCTCTTTTCTTTGGAAGCTTCGATTAATTTTAGACGACGCTCGTTAACTTCTCTTTCACACTCCTGGAGTTTTAGCAATGCCGAATCCACCTGACGATTAAGCCATGTTAGGTATAAATGATAATTGTTAGCCTCTTCAGGTACGATCCGTTGTTGGAACTTCTCTCGATAAATCCGAATATTAGCCTCAACTTCATCCTGCCAACGGCATAGCTCAAGCCTTGCTTTTTCTCGCCGCAGTTCTGCCTCACGCAGTTCAATTTTACGTAAATCTTCGACTCTGGTCTTAACTTTTAAGACCGTCTCCAGTTTAAATTTGAACTTACTCATGAGCCAGTGAACCTCCGATCATCTCAATCAAACGGGAGGTCGTATCCGCATAAGATACTTTGTCGTCAGTCCGTTGTTTTAAAAAATCATTGATAGTTTGAATCATGCTAATGGCCTTATCAATTTGGGGATTACTCCCTTTAGAATAAGCGCCTATATTAATTAAATCCTGGTTATCCCGATATGTAGCTAAAATACTCCGAAGTTCTCCCGCAGCTCGACTATGCCCTTCATTGACCAATTCAACCATTAAACGGCTGACACTAGCCAATATGTCGATTGCCGGATAATGGTTTTGATGGGCTAATTCGCGTGATAGAACGATATGCCCATCTAAAATACTTCTAACCGCATCGGCAATGGGCTCATTCATGTCGTCCCCTTCAACCAGGACAGTGTATAAACCCGTAATACTACCTATATCGGAAGTGCCCGATCTTTCCAAAAGACGAGGCAAAAGAGCAAAAACCGAAGGAGTATAACCCCTAGTCGTCGGAGGTTCGCCGACAGCCAATCCCACTTCTCGTTGGGCGATGGCAAACCGGGTTACCGAATCCATCATCAATATAACATCTTTTCCCTGATCACGGAAATATTCGGCAACAGCCGTAGCTACCATTGCCCCTTTAATCCGGACTAACGCCGGTTGATCGGAGGTGGCAACCACCACTACCGAACGGGCTAGTCCTTCCGGCCCTAAATCGCGCTCTAAAAAATCCCGTACTTCCCGACCCCGTTCTCCAATTAAACCGATGACATTGATATCGGCATCCGTATTCTTGGCAATCATTCCTAGTAAAGTGCTTTTTCCGACACCGCTACCCGCAAAAATACCGACCCTTTGACCTCGACCACAGGTTATTAATGAATCAATAGCCCTGATTCCCATGGCTAAAGGAGTATTAATCCGCTTACGGGTAAGGGGATTAGGCGGTGATGCTTGCAGCGGATTAAATTCACCTGTTACAAGGGGGCCTTTATCATCAATCGGCTGTCCCAGGCCATCCAATACCCGGCCTAATAATCCTAGCCCGACTTCAACCTGGAGATTTTGACCGGTAGCTGTAATTTCACACCCAGGACTAATACCGGTAATGTCACCCAAAGGCATTAATAATACCCGGCCTGATTTAAAACCGACCACTTCAGCGGAGAGAGGCTCAGTGCGATCACTCACTTTAATCAAACAATGTTCACCGAGATTTACCGCCGGCCCTTCCGCTTCAATGGTTAACCCGACTATTTGACTGACCTTTCCAGTCCTCCTAATTGGGTCAATTCCCTTAATTGCTGTTAAGTATTTTTCAGCGTTAAACGGTTGGACTTCAATCGGATTCATTGACTTGACCAGCCTTTAGAATTTCATTCATTACCCGTTCAAGTTGAGATTTGATCCTGGCATCCACCTTACCGTGTTCTGTTTCAATAAAACAGTCTCCTCGCAAAATGGATTGATCTGCTTTTAACGTAATTGTTTTGGGTTCACTAAAAACTTCCTGTAATGAAGGCAAGCTTTCCTGGATTAGTTGTTCATCGTCGGGGTTGATTTTTACAGTAATTGAATTGGCAACTGCAACTCTGGTTAATGCTTCTCGAACCACCGATACTATTTGTTCCGGGTGGTTCTTTAGTTCGGAACCAATAATTTTTTCTGTAATCCCTGATACCAATCTTAAAAGCTCCGGTTCGGAAGAGTTAATCCGCTTTACTCTTTCTTCCTCGGCTTGAGCAAATATATTAATGGAATTGGCTAAATTTTGTTCGATTTCTTTTTTGGCCTTAGCCAAACCTTCTTTATGTCCAGCTGCCAAACCTTCTTTTTTCGCTTCAGCTTTAAGCTCATCAGCTTGCTGTCTAGCTTCACTAATTATCTTATCCACTTCTTGTTTAGCTTGATTTACGGTTTCTCCAGCTTCTTTCTTTGCTTGATCGATAATTTCATCCGCTTGGACACGGGCTTTATCTATAATTCGTGCCGACTCTGTTTTAGCTTGCTCCATTATACCGGATGCTTCTTCTTGAGCAGTGCCGGTAATATTATCAGCTTTTTCACGAGCCAACTTCGTTAATACACCGGCCTCTTGTTTACTTTGGTCGAGTAGTTTCTCTGCCTCCAGATTGATTTTAAACATATCAACCTCCGGAGTTTCGGCCACCGGTTCCTTTGGTTCGATTTCGGTTGATTCGGAAGTCTCTTCCTCCTGATTTTCGGAGTCACTCTCAATATTCTCGTTTGGTTCTTCCTCTTTAATTTCACCGGGAGGAAAAATTGTCTCCAATATCTCCTCCAAAGTCGCTGCGGTTTCCGTATCTGTCTCGGATGAAGAATTTGGGGCATCTTCTTCTTCCGGATTATTAACAAAAAAGGCATCCACATCGACCGGATCCAGTCGACACGGATGAGCCTCGACACAATGATGAGACTTAATTATTTTAGACAATCAATTCATCCTCCTTGCCTCTGGAGATAATTATCTCTCCTGAGTCTTCTAATTGTCGGATGACATTAACGATCTTCTGTTGGGCTTCCTCCACGTCACGTAAGCGTACCGGACCCATATACCCCATATCTTCTTTAAGCAACTCCACCGCGCGTTTGGACATATTGCGGAAAACAAGGTTTTTAACGTCTTCACTGGCAGTCTTCATCGCCATTGACAAGTCTTTGGCATCAATTTCGCGTAAGATACGTTGGACCGACCGATTATCAAGCAATACGATATCTTCGAAGACGAACATTCGACGTTTAATTTCATCGGCCAATTCGGGGTTTTCTTCGGCTAATGCTTCCAAAATCGTCTTTTCAGTCCCACGATCGACCCGGTTTAAAATCGAAACCACCGATTCAACTCCGCCGGCAATCGTAAAGTCTTGCATTACAAAGGATGACAATTTCTTTTCTAATATTAATTCTACTTCCCGAAGTACATCCGGAGAAGTGCGATCCATAGTCGCTACCCGTTTTGCGACTTCAACTTGTTGAAGTGGCGGTAAAGCTGATAGAATTATACCGGCTTGTTCCGGGGCGAGATAAGCCATAACCAGCGCGATAGTTTGAGGATGCTCATTTTGAATAAAATTCAGCAACTGGCTTGGCTCAGTCTTCCGTGCGAAATCAAAAGGTCTAACTTGTAGTGATGCAGTTAACTTACCAATAATGTCGTGGGCCTTATGTGAGCCTAATGCCTTCTCCAAAATTTCACGGGCGGAATCGATTCCTCCGGATAAGATAAATTCTTGGGCCAAGCAGATTTGGTAAAATTCTTCCAATACTTGGTCCTTAATTTCCGCCGGCACCCGACGAATATTAGCAATCTCTAAACTCAGTTCCTCAATCTCGTCTTCACGTAAATTCTTCATAATGCCGGCCGAGATTTCGGAACCAAGCGATAATAGCAAGACCGCAGCTTTTTGTTTACCGGTAAGTTCTTGTGGTTTTGGCACGGGAGTTCACTCCAGTTTTTTTAAGGTAGTTATTAAACCATAAATATAGAGACCAAGAGCACCTTTTTATTGTCATCCGTCTAAATGGCTAACTACCTAAGCATATTTTAAACTTCCTCAGAGAGCCAAGCTTTAAGTAATACTGCAACTTCCGCAGGTTTCTCACGGGCAAATTTTTCAATCGCCATTAGACGTTCATTTCTGGCCCTTTCTTCCGGTGTTATTTCAATAGCAGCCGCTTCTTCGGTAGTTAATTTGTCTTCTACCAAAGTGTCGATCTTCGAGCCCACGATTAACCCTTCGGCGGAAAGTTCTTCGCCTAACATTTCCTCTGCTTTTTTTGCCTTAACAGCAGGTGAACTGCGGCGGGCAATAATAGTGATTGTTAATAGTAAAACCATACCTACGAAAGCGGTAATAATAGCAGTCCAGGGAATTTCAACCGGTTTTTCTTTAGCCGGTTTGGAGAATTCAATTGTTTCAACAGTCAACCGATCGCCACGTTCTTCCAAAATCCCTACCGCGGCGGCAACGGTGTTATAAACTTTATCTTTGGTAAGGGCCGGCAAATTACCATCAACCCAAACACCGACCGTTAACCGTTTTACCTTTCCGGGAGCACCGACTCGAAACTCTTCAACTTTACTAATTTCATAGTTGGTAGTCCGTTCCGATTTTTCAGCCTTATACTGAGTTACTCCGGAATCAGTAGCTTTATATTGAGTTATATTAGTGTCAGTCCCGGGTACGCCAACACTAGAGCTTCCCGTTCCTTCATAAGTTTCATATTTTTCTTGTTCGCTGCGGGGAACCCCTTTATCGGCAAATGTTTCACTTTTTTGTTCCTGATAATCCAGATCCAGGTCGGCATTTACTCTAACCACGGCCCGGTTAAACCCGAACACTTTGGAAAGCATACTCTCGACTCGTCGCTCTACTTGAGTTTCGTAATCATATTTCGCGCTAAACGTATCGGCGATTGAGTCCGGGCCAGGGAGCCCTCTTTTTCCATCACGTCCCGGACGAAGCATGGCGGTCAAATCGTTGGCATAGTTATCGATAATAGTGACGTTTTCTTTTTTGACTCCGGTACTGGCCGCAACCAAATTGGCGATTGATTCCACTTGGGCCTGAGTAAGCACTCCCGGTCCCCTTAGCTGCAATTGGACCGAGACTGTCCCTTCCGGTTTATCATCAGCGAAGATATACTCGGTTGAATCAGGTAGATTTAACAAAATCTTAGCATCAAAGATCCCATCCAGACGTTGCAAGGTCCGGGTCAATTCACCAGCAATCGCTCGTTGCCGATTGATTTGATTGGTAAAGTCGGTAGCGCTGAATGAACTCTGGTCAAAAATCTCCCAACCGACCACACCACCTCGGGGAATGCCTTCTTTTAACAAATTAGCACGGACCGAAACGGCGTTTGGAACTTCAATTCCACCGCCAGCCGAAGTCCGATAAGGGATCCGCAACTCATCCAGCTTAGAAACGATTTCACTCCGGTCCTGCTCGGTAAGGCGAGAGTATAACAACTCATAACGGGGTGATCTAGCCCATCTAACTCCGAAAAAAATTGCCCCTAATACCAACAGCAGAACCACCACAACGATCATTCGCCGGGTGGTATCCATGTTGTTCCAGAGATTCTTAATCTGGGTTAAAATCTCGTTCACATTAACCTCCTAGAGCTCATACCTAGCGCAATCAAAGTTTTATCGAAAAAAACTTGGATAACCATATAATTACTCATGATGAACATATTCATAATTATAAAAATCAAACTAAACTTAATTTTGATTGCATCCCGGCATTAGAAGGCGGGTTATAACTGGGTCCGCATAATCTCCTGGTATGCTTCCAGCACTTTATTCCGGAGTTGCATGGTGAAATCAAAGGCCAACCCTGCTTTTTCAGACATCACCATTGCTTGATGGATATACTCCAGGTTACCGGAGGCCATTGCCGTACTAAGGTCCGACGATTGTATCTGAAGGGCGTTAACTTTATCTAATGCTTGTCCCAACATCTGCTCGAAGGAAACTCCGGTAGCCGGATTCTCAACGAATGGCTTGGATTCCTTCTCCAGTTTAATAAATGAAACCGGACCAATTGGCATCGTATTCACCTTTCATGACCTCCCTTTCTTATACCCTACCTATATCTAAAGCCGCCCGATACATATCTTTAGCCGAGTTAAAGGCGGTTACATTCGCTTCATAGGACCGACTGGCTGAAATTAAGTTGACCATCTCCACAACCGGATTAATATCCGGATAAAGAACGTACCCGTCTACATTAGCGTCGGGGTGGGACGGATCATAAACCAACTTTGGCGGATTTTCATCCGGTTTAATCCTGACCACTTTGACCCCAGCCGGTCGTGAGACCATTTTCCCATCGGCATTCATTACTTCATCGATTACTTCCATAAAAACCGGGACTTTTCGGGTATATGGCCCACCTTCTTTAGTCCTGGTAGTATTGGCATTGGCTATATTGTTGGATATCAGATCCATTCTCAATCGTTCGGCTGTTAAAGCACTGGCGCTAATATCAAAATTTCTAAACAAATCCATTTAGGTCATCTCCCTTCGATTGCCGATTTTAATCTGTTCATTCTGTTTTTCCAGGTTTGGGTGACCGATTGGAAGAAAAGGGTATTCTGAGCGTCCTGAGCCATTTCAAACTCGACATCGATGTTGTTGGTGTCGTAACGGCTCAAGGTCTTGGTCTCCCTAGTAATTTTAATCGGTCCCAGTCCCGGTATTGAATTGGCAATATGCATCGGATGGGTTCTGACCATTTCCAGTTCGTCTTTGTTGATCCGCTCATTCAAGGCATCGGCAAAATCAATATCCAGCCTTTTATAAAACGGAGTGTTCACATTGGCGATATTCTGATTAATCAATTGCTTGCGGACCATCGAAGCGTCCATAGCTCGTTCCAAGAGTTTTGACGTTCGATTTTCAGTAAGTCTTTCCCACATTACAAACACCTCATCCGATAATAATTGGAAAACTTAATTAAAACATCTATTTCTGTAATCGGATGAAGCGCGTCTAAAGTTTAGTTTTTTTTGAAAGCTTGTTATATCAATATTTATTTCGCTATCATCCGGGCAAATCCTGCCATATCGGAAATTTTTTGCAAAATTTCTGTAAAAAGCGACCGTCCACAGAATTACATCTTCCTAACCACAATATCGCTGTTGAAAATCTGACGTTGAACAACCGGTAATAACATTCTACATATCGTCAATCGATATTACTGAAAGAAACATATATTAAAAGAGCTGTTGAATACCTTTCTCAACAGCTCTTTTTACTTTATACCGTTACTCTTTTTTTCTTCTTTTGATTCTGTGAAATCGCTTTCTTATTTGAAACTTCTTTAGATTTACCAATACTATTTTCTGCCGCACGAGCCGCCCTTGCTTTTGCGTCAACAACTTTTTCGGCTTTACCGGCATAATAATAAAAAATACCAAAAATTATTAACACTACCAGTACGGTGTATACTTCAAAACTCATTTAATTACCTCCTGACAGAAGTTAAATTATTATAGGTGTTCCAAAATATCTGTCAAGAGAAGCGCCATCCACACAAGTACGGGAAATCTGATAAAAACTAAAGAATAAATCGATTACCCTACTGGAAACAACCTGTCTTAAAGAATTTTTTAGGGCTGGATTATTATCCCGGACTTCAAGACAACTGTCATTTTTTTGCTTGAAAACCGATCCAACCGTTGTTTTTAACGGATTATTTTTTCTTGAATTACCGGTAGTCAGATATAGATCTGCCGTACTTTGCACCCCAATGGAATGAAAGGGATCGTTTAAACCGGGTTTGTTAAATGAATATTCGTTGATAGCCAGGTAACTGACTATTAGTAACAACCCGCAAAGGATAACCACGATTTGCCGATAGTTTTTTTCCAAACGATCCCCTCCCTTCGTTGATCTCCTTTGGATTATAAACTAAAGCATCAAGGTATTCAAGTAGGGAGTTTTGTTCGCTGTTCCCAGTTATCAAGTTCCCTGATTTTTTTAAATCCGGAGAATGATTTAAGGGGAACGGACTATAGACTCGATTATTTTTCAATAATTAACGCAATCCATATGTTTGATTAACATCCTGAACAAAAACAATCCCCTGGCCCGGTTCGTCGATTTTAAGATGTTCCCTAATAGAAGTGGTTATCGCCCCGGTAATGTTATTTTCAGATAAAATTAAGACCATTTCTTTTTCCGGTTCAATCTCCATCGAAAACAACTTAGCAGTTTCATGAATACCCGAACCTCTGGCATTGATAATTGTTCCTCCTCTGGCCCCTGCTTTTTTCGCGGCATCGATCACGGATTCACCCTTACCTTTATCAACAATTGTAAAAATGGCATTATACATTTTATCTTTGACACCTCTGCTTTCTTTCGTATCATCACATTTACAACTCCTAATCCCATATATATTGGTGATTGGAATACTAAAAGCTATACCGTGATTTGGTTTCTTAAAATTTAATTCTATATCAAGCTGTTCCATAGTTTTAGCGGCCATAGTTTTCTCAGAAACCATTAGCACAATTTCTTTTCTAAGAATTGATAAAGCCAACAACTCCAAAATTCGATTATCAACGGTTCCCTCGCCTAGAAAAATCGTGCCTCCGCAGATGCCGTTCCGCTTTGCTATTTTTAATACTTTGCTTCCCAGCCCAAAATTTACAATTACGTAAATCAGCTCATATCTATTTATTTGAAGGTTGTTATTCATGTTTGCTAAACCTCCTTTTTAGACTTCACTTTATATAATAAACCCAAAACTTGTAAAGCGATAATTGGCGTTAATGCCACCATTGCAATCATTCCAAATCCATCAACTAGTATGTTTGCTCCTTCGATAGCATCAGCCACTCCGTGAGCGAAAGCCAATATGAAAGTCGCAGTCATCGGACCCGAAGCCACTCCCCCGGAGTCAAAGGCGATTCCCACAAATAGCTTGGGAGCAAAATGGGTCATAATGATAGTGATCAAATATCCCGGTAAAAGATAATGCCATAACTGGATTTCGGGGATTAGTATTCTGAACATGGATAATGCTACCGCAATACCAACTCCAATCGAAAGAGCAAGTATCACGACACTCCTTTTCACATATCCGCTTGTTACTTCTTCTATTTGATGCGTTAAGACGTATACTGCCGGTTCAGCTAATATTGTAACAAAACCTAAGATAAATCCGATAATTATTATATAATACTTATTTCCCTGAGATGCAATATTATATCCCGCAATGGCGCCAACATCCATAAAACCGGCATTGACACCGATTAAAAATAATATTAATCCGATAAATGTAAACATAAGTCCGATTAAAACTTTTCGAAAGGCTTTTTTAGACAAATTAAACGATATTTTTTGAAACACCAGAAAAATAGCAAATAACGGGAGCAACGCAAAAAAAGCCTCACTAGTAATCATTGGTATTTTTTTTAGAAAAGGCGCAATAACCGACATCGAATTAGTCATATCGTATTGAAGGCCGGCGCTAATTTTATCCGTTTTAGAAAAGATACTCATGAGCATAACTGATATAATAGGGCCACAAGAAGCGATTGCGACCAGACCAAAACTGTCTTTTTCGGATGCCTTGCTATCTTTTTTCAAAACTGAAACACCCAAAGCGAGAGCTAAAATGAATGGAACTGTCATCGCTCCGGTGGTTGCTCCTGAAGCGTCAAACGATATTGCCAAAAACTCCGATGATGTAAAAAAAGCGAGAACCAAAATAACTGAATAAAGAATAGTCAAAATTATATAAAGAGGGGTATTGAAGACAATCCTTATTAAACCTACAGACAGCATTACCGCAATTCCAATTGAGACAATTAAGACAATAACAGCTTTGGTTATCAGACCCGATGTAACGATATCTACTTGTCCGGCAAGAATATGCAAATCCGGTTCGGCAATTGAAATAATGAAACCAAGGATTAATCCGGCAACTCCTACTATCCAAATTTTATTCGTTTTTGCAATAGTCTCTCCAATGAGGTTCCCAATTGGACTAATCCCCAAGTCTACACCGAATAAAAATATCGATAATCCTATAACAACTAGCAATGAACCAATTAAAAATCTTAACAGTAGGGGAACCTCAAAAGGAGTTAAGGTAAAGTTAAGTATCAATACAATAATTGTAATGGGAAGAACCGCATATAAAACCTCTTTGAATTTAGCAACTAATACAGTCAAAAATAATTACACTCCTTATTGGTAATAGACTTGTCTAATGCAGATTGTTCTTTAGGTGGTCCCGAAAAATCAAAGTAATGTACAAATATATTATTTTGGCATTTACGATAATTTATATTATTATACCAGAAGTAAAACCATCATCCAAGCTTATAAGAACGGAAAACTTTTTCATATCAATTATTTTTCCCTAGTTCTCACTACAAAGGCGACCTTCCACCGCCAAAACTTCATGGTAAAAACCACGAACTCCTGTTATAGTACTCATAAAGGACGTTTTGTATTTTTATCTTTCAAGAATAATCATTAGGAAAAGAATTTTCAGAAAAACAATAAGTAGGAGTCGTTGACTAACTCGTAGGAATCGTTGCCCTACATGTAGGAACCGTTCCCCACCCGATAGGAATCGTTGGCTAACCCGTAGGAATTGTTCCCTATCCGGTAGGAACCATTGAAGAAAGCGTAGGAACCGATCACTTACTCTTAGGAATCAATAACTTACGTAAGTTATTGATTCCTACAAAGGTCTTTTAGCTCACTTCTTCAACCTCATACTCCTGGGTCCCTAACCCTCGCTTTTCCAACTGGCCTAACTGAACAAAAGGATTTTTCCCATGTAACCTTTCAAACAAATGGCCGGAATCTCCCAACTCATGTCTCTGCGGAATCCCCGCCGGAATGAGATTTTCCACTTTAATCGCATCAAGGCAAGCTCGCTCAATCGCCACAATATCTTGCCCAGCCATAATACCAATGTCCGGAACCAAAGCGGTAGTGGTGAAACCCCAACAGTCGCAAAGCGCGGTGATGTTCATTAGGAAGTTAATGTAGAAAACATTTTCCTTTTGAAAGTGTTTCAAAACCTCATCGGTACAGAGGGCCATTCCGGCTTGAAAGTCTTCATATCGATGTGCATCCATTGTAATGGCGCCACTTGGGCAAACTTTCACACAATGTTGGCAATAGGTACAATGGTGGTAAAAGACCTCGTATTTACCTTCATTATTAAATCGATTGGCGTTATGATTACAGTTGTTGACGCATAATTCGCAGTGGGAGCATAAACTTTCATCCCAAATTAATCCCCCTTCCAAACCGTGCAATTGTTGTCTGGTCCGGTCGGTGACGCAACCCATAGCGATATTCTTACAGGCTCCGCCATAGCCACAAGCGCCGTGGCCTTTTACGTGGGAAAGGTCAATCAAAACTTCCGCTTCTAGAACGTTACCGCCGATATCGAGATTCTTAAAGGTTTTGAAGTCTACTTTTTCCTCGATATAGTATTTGCCGGTAATCCCACAAGCCGGAACAATGGGCACCCCCAAAAATTCTTCAGAATAACCGCGGGTTTTGGCATTGGCAACTTCCTGGTCGGTGATGTAAACTTTAGCACCGTATTCCTTCAGCTTGTCCACTAAAATTTTAACGAACAACGGATGAATGGTGGAATATCCAATATGACGACCAAGATGCATTTTGATGACGGTCCATTTTCCTTTGACTATACCTTTCAAAGCCATCCGGTCAAGTAAACGCTCAAATTTAGCGGGAAGTGTAACTGAAGCATCATATTTCTCATAATTAACCGAGGCAAATAAGATTCTAGAACTCATTTTTTTACCTCCAAAACATAATTTAGATATTAGCATATTAATATCAACAACCGTATTCATATCCAACCGTGTAATGCGGAGTGCATAACGCGTAACGATTACTGCGTCGTAATTTCGACTACCGCCATTTCCAGCTCCAACCGGGGTTCCCGCTGACCGGTCTTAATCCGGTAGTCTGCCTGAAGCAGCCGGTTCATTACCTTTTGCAACTCCGGCAGAGAAAAAAACCGTGCTTGATCGAAGCTTTTTTCAGCAACAAAGGGATTAATCCCTAAAAAATCCGCTAAGGCTCGAGATTTCATGCCCTGCTCTTTAGCCTCTAAGGCAGCGGCGATATTTCGGAACTGACGCGATAAGGTAGCCAATATTTTTAGTTCATTCTCACCCGAATTTAATAACTCTACCAAGCGAGGCAAACCTAATTTAGGATTTCTACCGGCCACTGCGTCGATTAATCCGAAGATATCCGGTTCCGGTCCACCTGGTAGTAGTACCTCTAAATCTGTATCAGTAAGCTTTCTGTTTTTGCCGGCAAATACGGCTAACTTGGTTAGCTCAGTTCTTGCCCGGAGTAAATCGGCTCCTGAGCGTTCTCCAATTAACCGTGCTTGTTCGGGGGAGAGTTCCAAACCCATTTTTTGAGCCCGCTGTTTGATCCAGACTGGCAGGTCGGCATTTCCCAATCGATTACAATCAACCACCGGAATCCGTTTCTGCAGTTCTTGGCTGGACTTTTTTCTGCCATCCAATTTTAATGCGGAAACAAGCAAATAAACTCCCTGGGGTAATTGGTTAAAACTTTTTAATAAAATGGTTTCTATCTCTCCGGATGCATTTTCGAATTCATTAAGTTGAATAATACGGGTATTCCCAAATAACGAACCCGTCTCCAAATTGGCGCTGAATTCCTCCGCCGTGACCGTTGCAGCGTTAAACCGTGTCACATTAAACTCACGTTCCTCCTCAGGAAGTAGCTTTCCAATAATCGTATCAATTAACTCTTCATGAAAGAGTTGTTCGCCACCTAAAAATAAATAAACCGAAAGCAAGCGCTCCTCATTGACCTGTTTTAAAAAATCCACTCGAGTCATTATTTACCATCCTTAGTTGTCTAAAAATATATTGAGATTATATCACTTTAACCTTAATATTTAAAGTTATTACGAATACATAATACGTTAAAGACCATCTTCATTTAAAAGATGGCCTTTCTAGGTGATAAATCGTCTTAAATTTTGCGTTACTGATATAATTTTATGCGGCGCGCCCCCTTGGCGATTTCTTGCTTGAGATTGCATTTAATCTCTTTCAAATAATTATGCCGGTAATAGATATAAATATCCAAGGACTTCACGTCGACAATATAAGAGTATATTGTCTGGTATTGTCCCTCCTGATGGGATTGATTCAGTAGGTTTCGGATTGTCGCCAAATCCGGTTTTGAATTTGACGGATTTTTCAAGTAACCGTCCACCGTATCGAAACGATTACACGGATACCAGCCCTGCCCCGAATTGGAAAGCCAAAAGTTTGTGACAACCTGGTAAGATTTTTCCTTTGTCAGGACCAGGTACTCACCGTCACGCCATTCGATTACGCATGAGTTTCCCTGGCTATCAGCGACTAATAAATGCTCCTGGGCAAACTGAGACCAATTGTATTGCTTCACCAAACTGCTTGCCTGAGTCACATTCTTGCAGTTTTCAAGAATTTCATAAAATATGTCCCTATTCAATTGCTTGCGTGAGGGGTTTGCCTTGAATATTTCCGGAGGTAAAGCCGCCCAGTCCAAACATAAACCATGTTCATTCACTCCGCCTTGCGGATATTGCGGCAAATGCGAATCCCACCCGAAAACAATATATCCATATTTCTCATTCTGACCGGGAACGACCTGCATAATAGGATTGGTCAGGCTCCAGTCCTCGTTACTGGCAAAGTAATGAGTTGATTCGCCCTGTACATAAAAAATAGTACATGCCGATGATTGCTGTACCAAAAAGAGCACTACTATCAATATAACTACTATTGTCCAAAATGTTTTATACTTTTTCAATCCGGTTCCTCCCCTAATATGTCTATTATCTTCATTTATTTTACACCTAATAAAATATAGTTACTATCCTATCTATTGGTTCTTACCATAATCCGGTCCCGATAAATTCGGCAATCAATTATTCCTTGGGAGTCGGTACGAAAAACCTTCACCCCTAAAGAGCGAAGCCGGTTAAGAGTCTCAGGTCCCGGATGCCCAAAACGATTCTCCGCTCCTACTGAAATCATAGCCAGCCCCGGTTTAACCTGAGATAAAAATGAGAGCCCGCTGGAATAGTCACTCCCATGATGCCCCACTTTTAAAATGGCTGCTCTTAATCGATGTGGAAATTTTTTCTGAAGCAATTCTTCACCTCTGAAGGTTAAATCTCCAGTTAACAATAAACGTATTTTCCCAAAGCTAATTAGCAAAACTACCGAACGGTCATTTTCAGTTTCAAGATTCGGGACCTCTAAAACTTCTAGATAAGCCTCATTTCCCATCCTAAAGATCATTCCTTTTTTAGTTGTCCGGCGGTTAACTTTAGCCAATTTTATACCAGCCTCAAATTCCAAACTGTCTTTCGTAACGCTTGGAGGTGGCAAAAATATTACCTTAGTAGGGATCTTTCGAAACACTTCGATTAATCCGCCCCAATGGTCCTTATGGTAATGTGTTAGAAATACACTCTCCAACCTCAAAACTCCCGTTTTACGAAAATAAGGGAGAATAGCCCGTTTACCCCGCCCTTCGTCACCTCCGTCAACCAGTGCGTATTTTCCTTTCAAAGAACGGAGTAGAATAGCATCCCCTTGCCCCACATCCAGGAATACTACCTGAAGATAATCGCTCCGTAGCCCGCAAAAGTAAACGCCCCATACAACCAAATTAGTAAATAATAAGCATCCGATTAAAACCGGACTAGCTCTAAATTTACGTTGTTTTTGATCAAGAAGATTTGGACGCAGCGCTTCAATGAATAATGTCAGTCCTAGGTAATATGCGACCATCCAAGGCCATGGCCATTGCGGCGACCATGAAGCGGCCCAAGGATAACCCCCTAGCCAATTGACGAATATTCGAATCAGATTCAGGAGATGGTTAATTAAAGTCAAAATTAGACCACCGATCCACGGCTGAAAGTTCCCAATGGTCTCCCCGGCCAACCCACCGATTACCGCCATTTCTCCTGGAAAGATCAGAATGATATTAGCCAACGGCGATACCCATGAGATCATCTGAAAATATTGGACTAAAATTGGAGCAATCAACAATTGGGCGCTGAGGGATACTAATAAAGCCTTCCATAGAAAACTTATACTTTTTCTTTTAACGGGAAACCATTCGGCTAACAGCGGGTAAAGGCAACTAACTCCGAAAGTGGCGGCAAAGGTTAGCTGAAAAGAAGGATCAAATAAGTTATAGGGGGTCATCAACAACAAAATAATCGCGGCCAAACTTAATCGGTTAATAGGAATATCCCTAGCCTGCAATGTGTTGCCGATTAGCATGATCATCAACATAATCCCCGCCCGGAGCGCCGGGGGATCCATCCCGGTCATCATAATGTAAAACCATACTCCGGCTATTAAAGGCCCAATCTGCCACCGCTTAGGTATTCTGAGTAGACCCAACAAAAAACTAAGAGTTACGGCTACAAAACCGACATGCATTCCGGAGACGGAGAGCATGTGGATAGTGGACGTGCGCTGGAGGTTGATTAGAAACCGATCTTCGGCGTCACCCAAACAATCACCAAAGATTATTCCATGTAATAAACGAGCGTTTTTCGGCTTTAAAACACTCCTGCCAAATCGGGTCAGCTTCTGCCGAATCCGGTCCGCCCATATAAAAGGAGGCAACAAGCCATAACCGGTTTTAAATTCCGGGGATTGATAAACGGAGATACTTCCGGTAATCTTATCAATTTCAAAATAATCCGGAATACCCCTTGTCTTTCGGTCAAATGCTCCAAACCTTCCCTTGACGCTTAACTTTCTCCCGTACCAGTCATCGGAAGAAACATTTCTGACAAATACGATTAATCTGCCTTGGGGAAGCTTCAGCCGATCCGATGCGAGATTTGTAAGTTTCATAATGAACCAAAAACCGTTACGGCTGGCTTTAGGACGCGATATTATAGTCCCGTCGACTATTATTTCCTGTTTATAAAAAATTTGATTATGCCTTACTTCGCTCATGTAACCGGACCGGGCCATACTGAACCAAAAACCGCCTCCGATAAAGCAAGCCAATAAAAAAAGCCAACCCAAATTCCCCCTATAAATCTGCCGAATCATCATAAAAGTTAATAATATTAATCCGACAAAGAGCCAGGGCATAGACATGCAATGAACTAAAGAGGCAATAAAGATTCCAATACACAAAGCGATTAGTACATATACGTTATGTGGAAATTTCATTTTACAAACAAATACTTTCTAAGCTGTTCCAGTTTAGTGGCGCCAATTCCGGTGACTTTATGCAAATCTTCATAACAGGTAAATTTTCCATTTTTGGTTCGATATTGAATAATTCGAGATGCCAATGCCGGACCAATTCCCGGTACATTCTCCAGTTCCTTCTGAGTAGCACTGTTTAGGTCATAATGTAAATTCTCTATTCTTTTTGTTTTTTCTTGATTCCCAGCGCTCAAACCTTTAGTGGCTGGTACAGTCTTTTTTCGGACAGTCTTTAACGGAACTTCCCCTTTTTTAGGTAAGTAAACTTGCTCGCCATCTAAAACATACTCAGCCAAATTTACTTGATTTAGGTCGCATTCAGGAAGCGCTCCTCCAGCAATCTCCAATACTTGGTATTTTCTAGTCCCAGGTTTAACCTTTATTATTCCGGGGTTAGCTATAGCCCCGCAAACATGAACAATTATTAATTCATCCTCATCCCCTGCTCGATATTCCTCTGTATACCCTTGGTTTTCCCTATTAAAAAAAAGCAACAAACCACCAAGTAATAAAAAAAATAGAAGTATTAAAGCGGCAAGCCTTTGACGGACGGTAAATTCAAACATCGAACTCCTCCTCCCAAACATTGGTAAGAATGGTATTCGGTGTTTCCCGTCGATTTCCTGCTGAACATTGTAAAAAATGGTTTATTATGGTACGATTAATTTTTTTTTATTTAGTAAAACAACTTTCCCACCTTAAAATTATACAGTTAAGTCAACGCTTTGGAAGTATCAATTTTTGAAGTGGGAAAGTTGAGTTAGTAATGTATAAAACCTTAAAAAATTGTCAAGTATATAATTGCTCCCTTGAAAGAGACTGATAGATACTCTCTTTCACCCTGGAGTGAAAAGGGCCGGAATTTTATAAATCACCGGCCCTTTTCTTTTTATTTAATCCAACTTTTATATGCACATTCATCGCTACTTCTTTTTTTTCTTATTCACGATACGATTTGTTACCCTCTTGGTGTTGAAAAGTTTCCCGAAGCAATTCATCCGGATCATCGACCAGTGAATTTAGTACCATTGCCGCTTCGGCTTCTCCAGGATCATCAGCAAGCAGGCTCAAATACATTCCTGATTCAGTCTCTTCCGGGTCATCCAAAATCCGCACTTTTTCTCTTGAATTTAGTTTATTTAATTTAGTTTTAACCATCTACGTTTCTCTCCTGTTATAATTTTGGGGACATTTTATTTTATCCTACCATTGGTACTTCTAATTAATAAGTACAAGGGCAAATTTTTCTTTATGGTCGATATTAACTTTATCTCCTCCATTTGCTTCTGGTTAACGCATAATACTCATGTTATACTGAAAAGTGTTTTTCTAGTATATTTAAGGAGGGGTAGGATGTGCTTAACCGGTATTAAAAAAAGTATCATCTCCAAAATTATCTGTGGGTTAATGCTGGCGGGCATTACCCTATCTTTTACAAGAGGTATCTTGGAAATATCCCCGCGAAGTGCAGCAATTGTTAAACCTGTTAAAGTTTCGAATTTTAAAAAACAGAAAGTGGCTAAGCCATACCAAACAATAACCGATAAAACAAGTCCAAAATATACTAATGAAGAGCAAGCCGATTCAAGTAATATTAAGGCCAAATCAAATGCTCAAAATAAATACTCTGTCGCAACCAATGAGGCAACAACTAGTAAACCTGCGACAAATTATCATAGAAAAACAATGGAACCGTCAAAAAATAGTACCAATCAATATGTTGACCTAAACTTATTGGCGAGAGTAATTTATGCTGAATCCAGGGGAGAGCCGTTTCTAGGTCAAGTTGCGGTAGGCGCTGTTTTACTGAATCGCCTTAACGATTCACGTTTTCCAAAAAGTTTATCAAAGATTATCTTTAAAAAGGGTGAATTCTGTACAGTACGGGACGGTCAAATATGGAAAGCCCCAAATCAGGAAGCTTTCAAAGCTGCACGTTTAGCAGTGGCAGGTTGGGACCCTACCAATGGCGCGTTATATTTTTATAATCCTTCAAAAACCACTTCTCGTTGGATATGGTCGAGGCCGGTTGTAAACAGAATAGGTAATCATATATTTGCGATATAATAATTTACAAGTTTCATATTAACAATAAAAAAAGAGGTTTTTTAAAGTAAAAACCTCTTTTTTTATTCCCATTGAACCAAAAAAAGTCAATACCTAATTATTGAAACTTCCGATTCATTCTTCTATATTCCGACGATAATCCCCTTGGTATTTTACACTTTTTATATAATTATCAAAGGTTTCACCTTATAGCTGCCGATATTCATGTTATAATTAAAACATGCATGAGACAACATCACGGAGGCACATTGATGCGATATGGTTCATTCTTTATTCTAATCGCCCTCACTCTTTTTTTTGCAACTAACATCGTTTACGGTCTAGAATCAATTTCACTTCCCAAATCCTATGAAGGAACGGCCAGCTTAAAAGTGAACGGCGCCTATCATTCTTCAATCCCGGGAACTGAAAATGATGAAACCATACATGATTATCAGGAAACTGTCGAACAAAACGGTAAAGTTAATGCTTTGTTGGTGGGAAACTACTTAATATATATGCCTGCTATTGAAAAACCTGTCGTCACCGGGACAATTAGTTATAACCATCAAACCTATCGAAATGGTAAACCATTCATATTCGATACTGCTCCATCTCAAAACATTACAGTTCAGTATTACCAGGGAGCAATCGGCCTCTACATTAATTTTGCAAAAAAAACCTATACCTTATCGATGGGATTAGGAGCGGAAGGGGACTCAACTCACTTCGACAGCATCACTGGAGAAGTGGAAAGTCAAACAAAAAAAAGACTCGAACTGGAAAAAGTTGAATTGACACTTCCGCTTCCACAAGATATGAGAAAATTGAAGGGGAATAAAGTGATTTCTTGCGAATTTAAAACTCCCGATATTGTATGCCAAATATTTAAAAACAAAAAGGCTATCGAGATTTCATGGGAATTCATCGCTTCAACCGAATTAGTTAAACTACCAAGGAATATTAAGCAATAAAACTAAATACAACTTCCAATGATTAATATCAATTTCAATTTTATAATACTCATTCTGTCACTTTATAAGTCTTTTCAGTATCTTCCACTCCAAAGGGGCGTATGGTCCGAATTCTAGTCTTACCATTATCCAAAATGGTAACTATTGATTTCCCAACTCTTACTTTTAACTTTTCTGTTCTCATTATTAACTCCCCCTTTACTAAGAAGTATTTTTAATTAATCCTATTTATAATTAACTATATTAATAATATCATATGTTGAATTTTATGTCAAATCATAACTAAATATGGGCTACTACCCTACCACTAACAATAATTAGTTGTTATTAGATTTCAAGTTACCCCGCTCATGTTGCAAAATGGTTACGAATACGGCAATCTCTGTCTGATCATAAATATCAATAAACTCAAAGTCAATGGCAATTCCATGCATGACAGGATTTCCGGTAATTTCTAAACGGACAATCCTACCCAATAAGCGCATTGGTTTTAATTTACGCGGTAATTCTAATTCAAAGTTAAGAATATCACCAACCTTTAAGGCACTATTAAGGTCTACAATCCCAAATAAGCCACACCCGGATAGATTAATTGTTTTTCCTTCAAAAGTACGATTATTAAGAAAATATCTAAATGGTAACGTTACATCAGCCCGGATAAAACGGCGAAACGATGTATAATCAACCGCAACTGGATTGGCTAAAATTAACGGTTCGCTCTCGTCGGTCTTTTTTTCAATAATATAAGTCCCAAACATATGCTTTTGACCCTCATAGTCTTCAAAACTAATGGTCAACTCCGTTCCCTGCAATAATTTTTTAGCTAAATCCTTTTGCTCAAGGTCGATGAATATTTTATTCTCTTTTGTCCCACGGATGACTGTATTGATAATCGCAGGACACTCTTTTATTTGTCCGATTGTATCTGAATAATGTATTATGATACTGCTCCCGGGTTTAAATACATCTTGAGGTGTTTTAAACATTAATTTCGCTCCCAGAATTATACTAATTAATCTATAGTCATTATAGTTCTCTTTGAAGAGGAAATCTCCCTCCTCATATATTTAATCTTTATTACTGGTGAAATATGTGTGCCCCGCCCTCTCTAAAAGCTGGGATATGGTCAAACAACGATATCCTCTCCTCGCCAATTCCGGAAGTATAATTTCCAATGTTTTCACAGTAGTATCACGGTAACCTCCCAGATCATGAAAGAGAATAATGCTCCCGGGTTTCACCGTTTTTAAGATTTTTAGCGCGATTGAGCTTGGTTTAAGCCCGCTCCAATCCTTACTATCAATACTCCATAGAACAACCAAATACTCAAGCCCCCAAGCCATCCCAACTATACTTTCGTTATAATAACCGCTGGTCGGACGGTATAATCGAATTTTTTTCCCGGTAATACTTCGGATTACTTGATTGGATTGTTCCAGGTCCGCTTTAATCTCCGGTATCGGCATTTGAAATACTTCCCGGTGACGGTACATATGGTTGCCGATCTCATGACCTTCTTTTATTTGCCGCTTTACTAAGTCTGGCATTTTTTCCGCCTGTTCTCCAATGATAAAAAAAGTACCTTTGGCATTGTAAATTTTTAATAAATCCAAAATCTTACTGGTAAAGGAAGGACTCGGGCCATCATCGAATGTAAGGGCGATCACCTTTTCCTTAGTATCGGCTTCTTTAATTATGTTAGCCCGCCAAATAGGGATGGCGCTAATTACGTTACGGCTCATTCGCCATGAAAACGTAACTCCAAATAAACCGATTAACATAACGCTAATAAATAACATCCTAATTGTTCTTTTGCTAATCATAATTATTCTCATCCGTTTTCTCCAATTAAAGTTCTCGTTAATTAATCTATTTTAGTCTCCATTAAGATATGATTCATCTAAAAACCGCCTTGTCGCTTGTTGTTCACCTTAACTATGTTTTATTTAAACTTGGTGCCCTAGCGATGAAAAATTTAACATAATCGCCGGTTAATGCTTATTATAAATAGATGGGGAATCAAGACCAAATCCTTGGATAATCATTTATAAATGGGGCTAATTCCAATATGAACCGACAAATAGTTGGTTGGCGGCCAAACACACTATTTTCCCAATCGAAATTTCCCAAAGCAGCTGGAATCACCCTTAAAAAATGGACCATTCTCATCTATTTAAATGGGCAAAATGAATTAGGTCCTGAAATGAATCAAACTAAATGTAAGATTGAGGCGATGGTCCCTTTTGAAAACCTAAATGTCGTTATCGAAATTGGCCGGGGCAATGGTTCTTTAGTAAAAATACTCCGTCCTTTCTATCAAAAGAGTATCATCGATGATTCCTGGCATGGAGTTCGACGCTACCAAATTATCGGAATAAAGTCAAAGTTGATCTTAAAACGAACTAACCGGAATATGGCCGATCCCAATAACCTATATTCTTTTATAAGTTGGGGGCTGGCAACATATCCCGCAGAACACTATGCTTTAATAATATCCGGTCATGGTGCTCCTCTACTGGGAGTTTTACCGGATTTCAGCCAAGACCGACCTTATATCATGGGAATACCGGAAATGTGCGACTCCATCTATCGGTCCCAACGGACCACCGACCGAAAGATCAACCTATTGATTTTAGATGTTTGCTATTGCAATTATATAGAAACCCTGTACGAATTAGGCAAATACCAAGAACCGACAGTCGAATATCTTCTCACCTACTACCAGGATGGACCTTTATCAGGAATGGATTATGTCGCAATCATCAATCAACTTCGGAAGCAAAACAATACCGAAACGACGCCGAATGTCTTTAAGAAACTGCCTAATCTAATCAAACAAAAAGTATTGTTGGCAGCCATTGAAAAGGAAAAACTAGACTCAATTAAAGAGCGCGCTCATAATTTGGCTTTTATGATCCGATTAAGTGAAGACCTCAAAAATTCCTTGACAAACACTGAATGTGATTTATTGAAAGAGATTATTCGCATACAAAAAAATATGCTTCATGAGGAAATATCCCTCTTAACAATATACTATCCCAGCCAATCTGCGGGAGATGAGGAACGATTATTGATGGCCGACACTAAAACAATCAATCAATCTAATATCGAATTTTATTTAAACTATGCCTTTTGCCAAAATGACCATTGGATTACAATGTTTACTCAAGAAAAAAGCCGGGAACTTTTTTACCGAAAAATTGAAGCCAAACCTCACCCAATGACCCGCACGATGATGTTAAAGTATATCCAAGCACAAAATCCGGAACTGACCGACCAATCCCACGAAGACATACTGAACCGAATAGCCCGGCGCCAAAAATGGCGCGACCTAAACTAGTTACTATCAAATACGCAAGGGACTGATGCAAAATTTTCAGTTTTGCATCAGTCCCTTTATTTTTTTCAAAGCCAAGTTCAATGCCGCTTTATAGGTATCAGACTGGTGTTGAAAATTGAGCCGTAGCTGCAACTGGGCAAAGTGTAACGTAAAACTGATCTTCCATCGATAGTTTCAAGACAAAACTGCCGGTAAGAAGTTCACTTACTGCGGTGTCTGATTCACGAGTAATCGTCTCGGTTACGCTCAGGTCATGGATTTGACAATGCAGCCAGTTGATGTCCACATCGGGACAGAAAATATCAGAGATGGTTTTGGCCAACGGGAAAGAAGGAATACACCTCTCAAAAGAAAGCGTCTTTTGAACAACGCCTTGGTTCGTGGTGACGCTAATAGTTTTATTGATTCCAAACCGTAAGTTATCAATGTTTATAACATCTCCGGCCGTCGAAAAACCGCACCCAATGACCCTGACCTCCACATCGGCAGAAGCTGTAAAACCTTCATCCAGAATAATTTCTCCGTCGGCTAAAACATTTGAAAAATCTATTACTTCGTCGTCAATGACGAAATCAAACAGCCCCTCGTCATATAAAACACGGTTGCCTTTAATTCTAGCGCAAAAACCCATTTGGTTTCACCTCCGAGTTATTCTAAAATATCATACGTTTCTCCTAAGACAGATGTTATATGCATTAATACTATTATCTCATTGATGATTAAAACATAAAAAAATCATACCGGTTTTAGGCCGGTTCCGACAGGCAATCAAAAAATTGTTATAAAATGCAATAATCCCAATTACCTCAGCCTTAGTATTTGAATATCAATATACCAATGGAACCGCACTAAAGGAATATGGAGAAAAGGGAAGTGCCAACCATGCTGGAATATGATTTCACTGACAATTCTGATTTTATGGCCCCGGTTAAGGCTAAAATCATTGTAAAAAGCGGTAATGAACATTCGCTTCCTCCGGAGGATGTTCCACCGGATCAAATTAGGCTTACTATTTCTAAAGGTTCCGATATAAAAACTAAAACCTTTGAGAAATTAAATAGTAATTTGATTATTCAAAAACCAGAAGTATCACTCGGTCAACAAAATCGAGATCCGAAACATGGTTTCTGGAAAAAATACTTTTTCAACTCTTCTCTTTAAACAAAAGGAGGGAGAAAATATGATGAAATGTTTTAATATCATCAAAGCGGATCGAGTGGTCTGTGACGAAGTTTTAACAGTTTGCGACATTGAAAAGGGTATTCCGATTCGAACTACCCTTACGCCGAGGAGCAGATTTGATCTCGAACGTTCTGAAGTTCGGGTATTTGTCTCCAATTGCCGACTTAAAATCGATCAAGAAAATGAACGGTTCTCTATTGACCTTGAATTATTAATCTCCAAGGATCTGATTATCATCCAAGACAATGGTCCGGACATACCCATCAAATTATCTTTCGGTAAATGTTTCCCGGGACAAGAAGTAACCCAGTGCCGCCCCTGCGATCTGCCGCCGGAATTACTCAGAAGGCTGCGTTGCCAAATATACGATGTAATTGCCGAGGAAACACTGGAGTTAAATTTGGAGACGAACACTTTTGATGAGACTCTGTGTGTAACAGTCACGGTAAAAATCGTTTTCGAAGACCAAATCCGTCTTCCCGAACCAGGCCCGCCTGAACCGCCAGGCCCTTGTCCGCCTTGTCCCAGCCCGCCGGTTCATTGGAAACCCTGTCCTTTTCCACCTCAACCACTTCCCCCTATGCCGCTGGTAATCCCTGTCAAGGTCATTAACGCTGTGGAATTGGCGGCGGGGAAAATACGATCGCAAATTGGAAATCCAATATTCAAAGAAGAACTCTTGATGGAGATTGATCGAATCAAAGACTTACTACTGGCGGGAAGGATCCTGGAAGCTTTGGCTATAATTACCGCTATTAAAGAAGAAGTACAATTGAAAATCAATATCTTTCCCGCCAAAAGGATCTCCCTTAACTTGGTTTTTGGGGATCTAGTAGCCGCCGAGAAGCAAATCATCAATTTGATCGAAATTTAATCGTTAATATTCAAGCCTGCGGGAGATACATCCGTGATACAATCACATTTTGTAATAGAAAGTCTCATTCGTATTTGTTTTGTCATATCTTACATCAGAACTAGACAGATAGGAGGTGAGACTTTGCCTAACCCAGTAATTTTAAATGGTTATACGATTACCTTCCTTGGGGCCACCTGTACCAACGGAACGCAAACTTGGCGGTATTCCGTAACTTTTCCCGAAGATCAGCCACCTACTCCCGAGATTAGCAACTGGGCCTTGGCTCTCTGCAACGATCCTCAACATCAGGTTGATCCGGAAAAAGCTACCGGCCCCCTTGGTTCCACCGTGGTAGTCGGCATGGGGCAACCTTGTCTGGTTGACGAGCCCTGGACGATTAAATGGGAGGATCTCAATAACGAAAATGTGAGTACCGCTATCTATACTTTTATTATTGAAAACGGTTGTTTTCAAACAACCGAAGTGCCGGTGGCTGTTAAAGCGGGGGTGGGACCAGACCAAGAGGGATGCGATATAGATACCATCCCCGGCCCGAGTTGCCTGCGAATACCAAGACCTAGCAGAGGTTTTCGTCTCTAGGACGATTAATTTAATCAATTACGGATCAACATCATACAAAAGCCCGCGGATTTTCTCCGTAGGCTTTAAATATATCACCAATTTGTTTAGATAATTAAACAACCAGCCTTCCTTCTCAGCCACTTCAATACGGGCTATAACTCCCGAATTGAACGAAAGAAAATCGGCTTCAATCCCGTCGCTATAGATCACGACCATTCCATTTATTTCTTTATTCTTTCGGGAGCTTGTCCAATTCCCGTTGCGCTTCAATTTTATAATACCCATAATCCCCGAAGATACCTACTACTCTTTTAAAGGCGATCCGGGCGGTATTAAAATCTTTATTATCCAAAGCGATTTTCCCATAATCAAACCAGAATTCTTCGGATTGAGGATTATATTTAACAGCCAAAGCTGTTTCTTCTTGAGCTTTCTTTTTATCACCGATACTCAGCGGTTTTCCAGGAACTTTCCAATACAGCTGGCCCAGAACATAATGGGCAGTAGCATTCTTTGGGTCCAATCCGATCACAGTCTGCAACTCCTCACTCATCGGTTTAACCATCGCCAGACTTTTTAATATCCCTTTCTCAAGGCCGATATCTCCCATTAGGATTGCTTGATAAAGATGCCCATCTACCCCATTGGGATTTAATTTAATAGCTCTTTCGGTAAATTTCCGTCCCAGCTCGAAAAAGTTTAGTCTCATCTTTTTATCCGGACAATTTTGGCCTAAAAATTCATAAAAATACCCTAGCCGCCAACAAGACTCATAATCTTCATTAATTTTATCTTCATGTTCAATTAAATAATTATATTGATTATAATCACCGGTTAAATCTAAAAATTTGGCATAAGCGTTTTTTGCGGCGGCGTAATCCTTGTTCTCCAATAACAACCACCCATAATAAATCCAGGCTCCTCCATCCTCCGGACCATATTGCACAGCGAAACCCGCCTCTTCCAGGGCCTTTTTCTTGTCGCCAAAACTAACCGGCTTACCGGGAACGGCATTTAAAAGTTGAGCTAGAACTAAATGGGCGGTAGAGTTCTTTGGATCAATTTTAAGAGCGATTTGTAAATCATCATACATTTGGTTAACTGGCTTAAGGCTTTTCGAATTGCTATTCTCTTGAGATATGGAACCAACCAGGATTGCATGCCATAGATACCCGTTAACATCCTTTTCATTAATTTTTTTTGCCCTTTCGGCATAGTCCAATCCCTTTTCATAAATAACCACTCGCTCTTTTGGTTTTGAAACCGTCCCCAAAAATTGATAGTACTGGCTCAGTTTCCAGAGTGCTTCGAAATTGTCAGGCTCTTTTTCGATTACAGTCTCAAGAATGGCAATTGCTTTTTCAGTCATTCCCTGAGTCCGGTTGTGTTGCCATAATTGGTCGGCTTGGGTAATGGAGTTAGTATCAGCAAAAACAGAAAAACTTGAACACAATAATAGATAGGTTAATAAATAGATAGATAGTTGTTTCATCAAATCACTCCTTGGTGGTAATATTTTTAACGTTGGAAGGCCTAAAACATCGAAGAGCGGAGTTCCCTAAAAGACAACGGAGTTATAACATATAATTATATACGAATAATTGAGTCAAAAGTTTTCCAAAAAGAATATTATTCTTTCATCCTATTCTTAAAAATTACAGACAAAAAGCCCATGGATTATTCCACAGGCTTTGAATTATCTTTATTGAAAATTCACTTTTTAAATTACCAATTTGCCCTTCTTTTCGGCCACTTCAATCCAGGCTTTAACTCCCGAATTAAAAGAAAGATAGTCAACTTCGATTCCATCACTAAAAATGACTCCGTTTTCAGGCATTTGGGAAAGAACTAGAAGTGGTTGGCTTTTCGTAATTGTACCAAATACTAACGAAACACCAGTGGTTTTACTCGGAAATGGTTCTCTTACTGAAAAACAAAGATAATTTGAACTCCATTCGAATTGACTAGCGGGTTTTAAAGATACTTTACCCTTTAAAAAATTATTAGCCACCCCCGATGCCCCGGCTAAAACGCTTTTCAGCCAACCGGTCGATCCCAAACCGGTGGAAACAATAATTCCGCTTGAAGATTGTTGTTCTTGAATATCTCCCAATTGTAAACGATATCTGGCGGAAATATGGGTTTTTTGTCCGATGAACAAGTCGTTAACAGCATACAAACTTTGACTATCGTTTAAAACCGCTTTAGCCATAGTTATCTCCTTTATTGGACGGATCTTTTTAAAGACCTCGGGAATTATCATTTTCAAATCTTTAACCGTAAACGGTAAAAGAACGCCGTCCCACCGTTTCGGATCAGGATTTACTCCAATTAAAGGTTGTTCATTAAGATATTTTAAAGTATTGGCCACCATTCCATCCTGCCCAAGGGCGATTACAATATCCTTAGGACCAAAAACAAAGTTTGGTAAGAATTGCCTGTCAATTACCTGGACTCTCCCCAGTTCTCCCAAGGCTTTTTCAGCTTTCGCCGCGGCGTTTTGATAATTTTCATGCTCTTTTTGGTAATCCGAAAAATCAGCTCCCAAATGTTCGATATAGAACTTAGCCTGGGAAATCGTATTAAAACGATGGATTAATTCATCCAGCCTAGTTTTTCTTTTTATGAGAACTATCTTGTTCTCGGTCAATCTATCCATTATTATTCCGACCTCTCCAACAATTCCTTCATCAGATCGGGTGAGATATTTAACTGTCCAATTTTATCAGCCTTTTCAGCTATTTCTTGGAAAGCCATAGCGATTAATTTGTTGGGGTTCATTCCCATCGATGCCAATGTTTGAATAACAGCGGGATCGATTCCGTTAAACGCTTTCATTACCGAGGATATTTGATATGACTTGGCTTCTGCTTCAACTTTGGTATTGGCTGCTGAAAGCTTCACCAACTCTTGATTTTTCTGTTCCATTTCTATTTTAAATTCAATATCAGCCTCTTCCAATTGATGCTGTTTTTCCTGGACGGCCTTTTCCGCTTCCATCTGGGTTTCTCTAATCTGTTTTTTCTTATTTTCAACCGCGATTTCCGTATTCAACTCATTTTCCTTAATGATTCTTTCTTGTTCAACCGAAGCATTGCGCCGGATATAGATGGCATCATCCGCTTCTTTCAAAATTTGTTCTCTGGCGGTAGCCTCCAAAGCTCTGGCTGTTTCTTGGTTTGGCTTGATCGCCAAAATTGAAAGGCCTAAAATCTCTAACCCTAAGGAGTTGATTTCGGAATTATCTTTGATGCCTTCGTTGATAATTTGCGGTAATTTTTCACTGGATTTTAAAGCGTCTCTTAAGGGAATTTCTTCAATCTTCTTCTTGATCAATACTTTAACCACATTAATTACCCGTTGGGATAGATTCTCCGGATCGTCCGAGATATAACCTCTGCCGCTGGGGTTTAAAGTAAAGTTCAGCAGCCGGGCGATTTTCAAAGGGTCGGAGATTCGATAGGAGACTTGCCCTTGAATGGTGATATTCTGAAAATCATTGGTCACTTCTTCAAAGATAAACGGGCATTCAATACTACTAGTCGTTACTGCAACCAATGATGTGGTCGGAGCATAATACCAAAAAGATACACCAGCGCCTTGTTTAACTACTTTACCGTTACGGTATTTAAGCACATAAATATTGGGTTCGAATTTGATAAAACGGAAGCCAAACATGAAGAAACACTCCTTTTTTATTAAAAATGATTAATTTGTTATCGGTGGTTGATAGTCTTCGGCTCTAGCCCCATTTTTCCTGCTGATTAGGTTTAATTAGGGGTTCCTGAATAAATCTTGTTTTTCAATTAAAGTGCAACTTCAAATTCAAAAACGGTAGATTTTCGAAACCCGAACAGCACCTTGAAAAATTGCGATAAAAGAACCCGGAGTTTACGCT
>JAEYRN010000101.1 GCA_023435565.1 Bacillota bacterium | reverse complement strand
AATCCTTAATGCATTATTCAGTTCTAAATGTGCTTGGCGTTAATTGTATATGGAAAATTATTCTAGTGACATTTTCACTGAATAATTTTCCTACTTTTACATGACATTTTCACAGAATATTGACAGTTATTGGAGTTGTAACTCACTAATTCGGTTCCAGTACATTTGGGTCAATGCGTCTGCTTCCTCACTGGTATTAGCTTCGGTATAAATCTTAAATACCGGCTCATCCGCATCCGGTAATACCAATGCCCAGCCCTGATCGTGGAAGATCTTAAGACCATCAATGGTTTCGATTTGTCGATTTTGGTTTTCTTCATATAGTTGGCGCATGATCCGCCCTTTTTCATTCCAAGGGCATTCCGCTTCCAAATAACTTCGTTCGACTCTGGGGATCATTGTCTTAGCTTTCGATAATGAAATCTCTTCTCTGGCCATTAATTCCATAACTTTTACCAGTGAAAATATCGAATCAAATTGCGGCAAATAACTACCTTGTCCATCAACTGTAGGAAACAATTTTTCCTGGACTGTTTTTTCCATCAAGGAACGTGGGTTAGCTTTTGTCCGGATTACTTTGCCATGAAATTCTCTAGCCAATGTTTCGATATAATGGGGAGCGGTAACTTGGACCGGAACTACCGCTTCCGGTTTATACTTAAGTACTAAAAAAGTTAGCAATGCGTTTAACTGGTCCTCTTTAAGCAAATCACCGCTTTCATCGATTAAAAGTAATCTTTCGGCATTTTGGTCCACAACTATTCCAAGATCGGCGCTTTCATTTTGGACTGTCTCGGCAACTTTACCGATGGCTTCCAAAAGCTCTTGTAGAGTCCTTGGCTTGCCCGAACGATTAGTTTGATAATTTTCGGTCCTTACTTGACAACCCAGTATCTCCAGTAAACCGGGGAGAATAAAAGAGATGTTCCCTCCGTCATATAGACTAACTACTTTTAAGTTTCGCTTTTTAATTAACTCTTTAACTTCCTGACTTACCAGACCGTTTAAATAAGGTTCAAGTAATTGGGGAACAAAAGCCAGTTCACCAAAGCTATTTATACCCGCTCGTTGAAAATCTTCACTCATGTAAGAATTTTCAAGGGCTCTTTCAGTGTTTTTATCAATATTTAAACCTTGTTTATCCAAAAATTCAATTAATAAACCATCCGTATCTTGGGGATTGATTCGAAACTGGGCCCCGCCTTGGGCCCCTAGAGAGACTAAAGCATGTCTGGTCAATGCGGTTGGTAAGGTTCCTAAGTCGTAAACATTAGTACCAGCTGCTAAAATTCCGGAAATGAAAGCGCGTTTATAAACCATAGCAGCTCGGACATTATCTGAACAAACTACAATCCTGGCTCCTTGCTTTAAATGCGCTCCAAATACGGCTCCTAGTTTGGCAACAAATTCCGGATTAATATCTTGATTGACTGTTCCGCTGATTCCGTTATTTCCAAAGAGGCTCCGGGATCCCTTTTTTGACCAAATCATACTTTCATTAAGGACTGAACCGCTTTCAATATTTTTATTTGGCCAAACCTTTACATTTGGTTTCAAAGTTGACCTGGCACCCATTGATACTCCTTCCCCTAAAACAGCCCCTTCATAGATGGCATTTTTACCTTTTAAGTAGGTATGGTGACACATAATGGCACCTCTAATTTCGGAATAAGGGCCGATATAACAATGGTTCCATAAAATTCCTCTTTTAATGCTTGTCCCTTCATTTAGTATTCCATAGTTTCCTACTACCGTAAAGCTCTCTATATTTACACCCGCCTTTACCCGGCAGTAATCGCCAAGTAATACCGGACCTTCAATTCGAGCATTAGGATCAATCGAAACCGAATCCCCCAACCAAACGCCTGGTTTAACCTCGCGGCCCGGGATTGAAACTTTGACCTTTCCCGTTAATACATCATAATGAGCCTGGCGATACTGTTCCAAATTCCCAATATCTGACCAATATCCTTCAGCCACATATCCACAGATTAATTCGCCTTTTTCTAGCAGCGCCGGGAAAAGATTTTTACTAAAGTCGAATTCCTTTCCCGCTTCAAAAAGATTAAATATTTCCGGCTCTAAAATATAGATCCCCGTATTTACCGTATCACTAAAAACCTCTCCCCATCCTGGTTTTTCTAAAAATCGCTTAACATCCCCTTTTTGATCCGCAATCACCACTCCATATTCAAGCGGGTTGGAGACTTTTGTCAATACAATGGTTACTTTTGCTTTCTTTTCTTTATGAAACTTTATTGCTTCTTCGAGGTTGATATCCGTTAAAGCATCGCCGCTAATTACCAAAAAGGTCTCAGTTAAATCGTTAATTACTTTCTTTACACTACCAGCGGTGCCAAGTGGCGATTCCTCCAAAGAGTATCGAATTTTCATCCCAAACTCGGAGCCATCGCCAAAATAGTTTTGAATTAGCTCCGGTAAGTAAAAAAGGGTTATCCATACATCTTCAAAGTTATACTTTTTAAGCAAATAAACAATATGTTCCATCATTGGCCGGTTGACTATCGGGACCATTGGCTTTGGTTTATTGCATGTCAACGGTCTTAATCTAGTTCCTTTGCCTCCTGCCATGATTACTGCTTTCAAATTGTTTCCCTCCATTTTACTGAATATTACGATAGCGGCCTATTTCCTCAAGATCCGCATGTTTATAGTCATAGGCTTCTTCCCGGTAAATTGTTTGTCGCCATGGGGACCTATAAAACTCGTCTAATACATGAAGATAAACTTCTTTGGTTTTTAATGCAATTCGGTCCCAGTCATAATGGTTTTTAATATCTTCCATAGCTTTATGCTTCATTTGCATAGTATGGTCAGGGTGTTGTAGCGCCCAAATTATATTATCCGCCAATGAAATTACGTTGTTAGAATATGCTTTTAATCCATTGACCCCATGTTTGACTATCTCACTCATACCACCTGTATCCGAGACTATAACCGGTGTACCGGCTGCCATTCCTTCCAAAGCCACAATGCCGAAAGGTTCGTATAAACTTGGAAATACTGCCACATCAGCGCATTGGAATAAAGCATTTCTAGTATTATCATCAATATATCCCGTGAAATAGATTCGATTATAGATTCCTAATTGGTAGGCTCGGTGTCTTAATTCATCCAAATAAGGTCCTTTCCCGGCGATAACCAGTTTAACCATTGGTTCAACCGCAAGTACTCTTGGCAGAGCTTCGAGCAATACACCCAAGCCTTTTTCCCGGACAATTCTCCCTACATGGAAAATAATTTTTTCATTTGGCGCCGAATATCGGTTTCGGATGATAGATGGGTTAATATTAGTATTTTGAAATTCGGCCGAGTATACACCATTGGGAATGATACGTAATTTATCTTCCGGCATTTGGAAAATCCTTTTTAACTCTTCCTCCATATACTTACTACAAGCAATAACCCTCCACGATTCATAGCCCAACCACCATTCCACATTACTAATGTAACGCTGTAGATCATTATGGAGTCCGTTGTTTCTACCGTATTCGGTAGCATGAATTGTAGAAACCAATGGAATATGCCCTGAGTGTTTCAAATTTTTCCCCGCATAAGCAACCAACCAGTCATGGGCATGAATTAAGTCAAATTTGTTACCGTTTACGCTTAGTTTATTTGCTTGCTCTATTAAGTTTAAATTAAGCTGCAAGACCCAGGTTAAAAAATCAGGCGCTGCCGGATTATTCATAGTTACACGGTGAACCTTTACTCCTTCATCGACCTCAAATTCCAGGGTTCCTTGTGCGCCGCAAGTTATAACATCTACTTCAATTTCTTTTTTTACTAACGCAATTGCTAAATCATGAACATGTCTAGCTATTCCCCCAACAACCTTCGGAGGATATTCCCAGCTCAACATCAATATCCGCATTGCATCACCTCAGATAAATTTAATCAAATAGCGTAGTTGCTTGAGTATTTAGTCTATCCCAAACTTTCGATTTTATAATAAAACCTACAAATTTAACTAAAAAAGTTGAATCAAATTTCTATTATGCATCAGGTCCCTAAAGCCGGATAGGATAAATGGGCGAGTAGGAAGCAGACTTTGGACCAGCCAGAATGCATGGGCGAGCAGTATGCGAAGCTTACGACCAGTCCCTTTGATGAAAGGATTAATAAATTTAATTCAATTTATAAACTTATATATTTATTTGTTTCCGCCAAATGTAATGATATTGAATATTTTGGGATAAAAAAAGTAATTAACTCAATTTTCGCAACCATAAAAAATACCTCCGGTACAGTCATATAATTAAAGTGCGAAATTTGTCAGAGTAATAAAAAAAGGACCTAATTAGTCCTTTAGGTCCTTTGAATTAGTTCCAAAATAAATTTATAAACTAACCACTGAAGGTTCCGAATGCTTTATCCTGGCTTTAATAACAGCTTCCCAATTTTCTTCCGATAATGGTCGGTCAAAACTTCGAAATCCGGCTAGTTCAAAGCCGTGTTTTTCCGCTAGTTTTCTTGTATGAGATACCGTAGCGGTGTTAATATCGATCCCTAATCCAAAATGTTCATAATGGTGTTCCAGGGCTAACATCATAGTCTCCGACATACAGGCATATGCTTGTCCTTTTTCAAATCCAAAATCCCATCCCAAATCGGGACAACCCGGAACAGCCATTACTCCTCCATCAATCACTAATACATCCGGCCTTGCTTCTTTAACTTCATAACTTACATCCGCTGGCCTTGACACATCACAAACTACAGCGCCGAATTTTAACATTGCCGGAGTAATAAGACTATTAACCTGACTGGTTGCGGTTACTACCACATCAGCCTGAGGCAGATAGTTATCAATCTCAACTGTATAAATTATTGGCGATTCACGTAGGACCATTTCGGCGAAACTGAGATAGTCTTCAATCGGTGCCTCCGGAGGGGGCGTTTTAGGATGTTTTTTTACAAATTGATAAATTGACCCCCCATTTTTAATCGACTTATAATTAAGATGTTGATATATTTCGGCAACCAGTTTCATCAATCGCCGTCTGCTGTGTTCCTGATTTAAAGGGTTCCCGATTAAAATCAAAGAGTTAACTTTTTCAGCCAGAAAAATGGCAGTGGTCCGTCCAATTGATCCGGTTGCTCCGACAACAGCGGCTATGGTTTGCTCAATAGGCGTATCAAGTCGTCTGGCTGCTTCAAGTGTCGCATCTACTGCAGCTGATACAGTATAACTGTTCCCGGTGGTTAAGGCTACACCTAGATTACGTAAGTCTCGGCCCCCTTTGGTAACCACCGAAGTATAAGCGCCTAAACCTACAATACCAGCTCCCCGCGCCTTGGCAAGTCTGACCGCGGCTTCAAGTTCGGCTTGAACTTGTTCTTTGGGAAGACTCATCAAATCTTCCGAAGTTCGGCTGACACAAATAAACTCTCCATAAGCGGTTGCTCCGGTTTTCGAAGTAATTATTGTCTTAGCAGCGACAAAAGGTTCAACCAGGTCGTTCCAGCGGTTAACTAAATTTTGCAGTTCCAGTTCGGAAAATGCTTCCAAGGTGCGGTCAAATTCCAAATAATTTTTTAAATATAAGGGATGGACTAAAAATGCAAACCTACCTTCTTCCGGAAGTCCACTGGGCTGAACCGGTTCCTTTATAATTAAATTTCGCTGAGAGACCTTTGGAGTGGTCGGCCGAACTAAGTGAGATAAGAATAAAGCCGAATTCCCCGAGGCAAGACAAGACGCCATTCTTTCAACCGCATCCATGGCTTTTTCACATTCATTTTCACTGATAATTAGAGGCGGTTCCATACGTATTACATCAACCCCGTTTAATGTAGGCGCCACTCTTATTTTTTCTACATTTAGTAAATAACTTGAAACCATAGGTGACAAGAACTCTTGTTCAGCCATTATACCCAGCATGATACCGGGCGAATTATCTTGGGTCACTCCTAGTTCTAGACCCAACATTAGGCCACGGCCTCGAACAGCAGCTATAACCGATGAATACTTTTTTTGGGTCTTTGTTAATCGTTCCAATAAATACTGGCCCTTAACCGCTACTTCATTAAGAAGTTTTCCTTGGTCCCGGGTTAAGAGCTCCAGTACTTTAAGGCCTACTCGGCAAGCTAAGGTATTACCGGCAAAAGTTGAGGAATGTTTTAAAGCGAAATCATCAGTATATACTTCCTCGGTGCATAAACAAGCTCCGATTGGGACAATCCCGCCGCTAAGCGCTTTTGCAACCGTAATAATGTCCGGAGTAATTTCATCCGCTTCACAGGCAAACATCCGTCCTGTTCGGCCTAGTCCGGATTGTACTTCATCAACAATTAGAAGCACTCCATAGCGGTGACAAATCTCCAAAGCTTCACGGAGATATCCATTGGGAGGAATTATTATTCCTCCTTCACCCTGAATTGGTTCCACAATAAAGGCGGCATAACCATCCGGGTTTGACTTAAACGCCTCTTCCAATCGGTTCAAATCACCGTAAGGAATTCGGTTGAACCCTGGGACGGGCGCTCCGAAACCTTTTTGATAAGAATCCTTACCGGTTGCGGATAGGGCGCCCAAAGTTTTACCATGAAAACTGTTATCGGTTGTAAGGATCCCCATTCGTTTAGTATAAATCCTGGCCAACTTAAAGGCGGCCTCATTTGCTTCAGCACCACTATTGGCATAGGTTACATACTTAATTCCCTTTGGGGCGACTTCAACCAATTTTTGGGCTAATTCTCCGGCTGCATCCAAGAAAGATGGTTGGACCATACTTGGTTCCAGATTTTTTTGGACTTCATTGATCGCAGCCCATATTTCGGGATGATTAAAACCAAATGGTAAGGCCCCGTATGATGCAATAAAATCCAAATAGCATTCGCCAGTCTGATCTATTAATTTACAACCCGTCCCTTGCCGAAAGACCTTGTCCAAATTTATTTGTTTTAAACGTTTGGCCAGTACGGGGTTGACAAATTGTTGATAAGGGTGCATTGTTATCCTCCAGCTGCTATGGTTAAATTCAAAATTAGTTTAACATTAATTGGAACAATGGTCAACCCAATAGTCCCTGCTAATTCCGTTCAAAGGTTATTAATATAGTTTAGCCAATAATTGCTTTGATAATAAACTATTTAAATGTCCGGTACTTTAATAGGATCTAAAATAACTTTACTTAATTTCAAATTTGCTATAAACAAAAACGCGTTAAACCGTTTTGCTATGATTTAACACGTTTATTAGATGTTTTGTCATTGGGACACTCTGTCACCGCTATGATTTACACACGTTTGGTATCTTTTTCTTTTACCTCCGGTTGTTTTACCCAAAACCAGAAGATTCTCTTTCCTTTAAGCAAAAATCGATAGGATCCGAATCCCAGACCGCCTATTATTAATAGAGCAAAACATTTGCTGAGCCAGCCAAGGAAGTCAAAATTGATAATACTGTATCCCACCGGATTAAGCACTGCCAATTTTTTGTTTATTATATCAAATGATTTAAGTTGTTTGGTTTGATTTTGACTACCTTTTTCGTGAGATAGAATATCCATTATCTGTGGTTCGCCTTTTTGGTCTAAACCACCGCCTATATGCCACTCGCCGTGGCCTTTTCGAACTTTTCTAAAAAAATCCTCTCCGAAACCGTCAAATGAACCAACTAACACATAATATTTCCAATTTCGGTTTGGTTTCCCGATTAAGGATTCTGGTACACTCGCCCGAATCGTACGGTTATCCCCCAATAATTCTGCCTTTAGGGGTAGGTATTTTAATTCTCCATTATTATCTAATATAATCTGACTATTTGCCCAGCCTATCACCTTTAAGCCAAAGTCCCAACCATGTTTGGGATTAAAACTTACATAAGCCCCTTTTTTCGGAAGCTCTGTCTGACCCCGCTCCGGCATACTGTCCACCATAATCCGTATATTTTGATGGATAAAACCTTCCGGCGCCATCCAGGGATTGGTGACTTTTGCCATAGTAGTGTCGAAATAAACGATCCCGGGTTGTTCCGCCCAGACTTTAAATTCGGTAATATCAAAAAGTCCTTGATATGGTTGAAACGCAACATTACTGGGGTAACGGTAGGTCCCATACCCATGCTCATCACCAACCGGATCTTCCAATCTAAAATAAACTTCAGCTGCCGCAACGCCAGATGAATAGGCCAGGAATGTGATAATTAAAACAATCCAAACAACCCGAATTTTCATAAAAAACACCTCCATCATAGGTCTATGCATGGAGGTGGACAAATATTACCGCATCAATCCGCTTCAATTATTGCCAGTACTTGCCCAGGTTCTACCTTTTCTTCAGTTTCTGCCTGGATGGTAATTAGAGTCCCATCAATTGGAGAAGGTAGCATAAAGGACTCATTATCCGAAATAAGCTCCACCAAATCCTGATCAATCTCAATGTACTCCCCTTCTGTCACTATCCATTTGCCAATGGTTAGCAAAGATTCTTCTCCGTCGAGAAGCGGTACTTTTAATTCTACAGTCCTTGGCTTAATTTTCATCTAAATATCTCCTGGGTACTCGATCACTGATCATACATGTGACCTCATAATTAATAGTCCCTAGATGATTGGCGATTTCATCAACGGTTATATATTCCGCTCCTTGTGAGCCAATTAAGACCACTTCTTGCCCAATCTCAACCGGTTCATCCCCTACATCAACCATACAAAAGTCCATACAAATTGTTCCCACAATAGGGAACCTTTTTCCGGAAATTAAAACTTCGGCTTTTCCGGAGAGTCTCCTGGACCATCCATCAGCATAACCAATTGGGATAGTAACAATAGTTGATTCACTAGGAACAATGTATTTTCGACCATAACTGATTGTACTTCCTTGAGCTACTCTTTTTATGAAAACCACTTTAGTTTTTAGCATAAACGCCGGCTTTAGTTGGACCTCTTTAACATTAACTTCTAAAGAAGGATACATTCCATAAAGCATAATTCCGGGGCGGACCATATTATAATAAGCAAGCGGGAGATCTATTATTGCTGCACTATTGGCTAAATGCACCTTGGTTGGAAGTAGTCCTTCGTCTTTAAGATCGACAATAACTTTATTGAAGTTTTTAATTTGGTATTTGGCATATTCTTTGTCCGCTTCGTCGGCGGTAGCCAAATGGGAAAAAACTCCATCAAAAATAAGTCCCGGTAGAGGTTGAAGTTTTTTGATAAATACGATCCCTTCATTAGCCGGTATTCCAATACGGCCCATTCCCGTGTCTATTTTAACATGAAAAGAGACTGTTTTCCTCGAAGCTACCGCAGCCCGTGACAATGCCACAGCCGGTTCCAACATCGATATTGTTGGAGTAAGGTCATACTTGACTATAGCTTCCGCCTGACTAGTTTGGAGCGGGCTAAAGACTAAAATCGGTACATTTATTCCGGCTTCACGCAGCTCGATTCCTTCCTCGGAAAGAGCGACTCCTAGCCAGTTAGCTCCTGATTGTATGGCTGCTTTGGCAATCTTAACCGCTCCATGCCCATAAGCTTCAGCCTTTACCACCGCCATAATTTCTACCGCCGGGCCGACCAGCCGCCGAATTTCCGCTAAGTTATGCCGGATTGCGTCCAAATTAATTTCTGCCCAAACCGGTCTAATAAACTCTTGATATCTGCCCATTACATTAACACCTTCTTGAATGCTATCGGATATTCTTTTAATAAATCGGTGGTAATTATCCCGACTGGACCCAGCCTTTGAACAGCCAGATCTCCCGCCAAACCGTGAAGATATGTTCCAGTTACAGCGGCTTCCGTTGGTCGCATTTTTTGGGCCAATAAACCCCCGATAATTCCAGCTAGAGCATCACCCATTCCGGCGGTAGCCATTCCCGGATTACCAGTAGGATTGATAAAAATATTGTCTTCCTTATCCGCAATAATGCTTCGGGCTCCCTTTAGGACTAGGGTAACCCCCCATTCTTTAGCAAAACGGCGCGCTATGTCAATTCGGTTTGCTTGAATCTCCGCAATCGGTACTCCGGACAAACGGGACATTTCACCCGGATGGGGCGTTAATACCACGGGTGTTGAAAATTGATTTAATACAGCCAAATCGGTTGCTAAAAGATTGAGGCCGTCGGCATCGATAACTATAGGCACTTTACAATTAATCAATAGTTCCTTTAACAAAACTCGACTGTTCTCTTGGACTGAGATTCCGGGACCAAAAACAACCGTGTCGGCTTTTTCTATAAATGTTGGAACCATGTCCCAAGGAAGAGTCATTATTTCAGCCGGTTTTTCCGGAAAATTAATTTGGTTTTGAATTCCGGCAGTGACTAAACCGGCTCCGGCCCGTAATGCGCCTATCGAACAAAGGGCTACCGCTCCGGTCATTCCTGTTGCTCCGCCGATGACCAGAACATGTCCCGTATTTCCTTTATGGGCTGTTGGAGACCGCTTCGGTAGTAATTCCCGTATATCTTGTTCAGTTAACCAATTAATTGTAAGAGAAGGTGATTCCAGTAGTTTCCGGGGGAAACCAATGGAAGCGACTATTAACTCCCCACACATTTCAACTCCTGGAAAAACCAGTAGTCCCGGCTTGGGAAGTCCGAAAGTCACTGTAACACTTGCTTTCACAACTACCCCATATATTTGGCCGCTATCGACTTGTAGGCCTGAAGGAATGTCAACCGAAACAACGGGCTTTCCCGAGTTATTGATTTTGGAAATAATAACGGCAAGCTCTTGACTGGGCGCACCTTTCCCGCCGGTTCCCAATAAAGCGTCAACAATCAAATCAGCGTTTAGTAATTCCTCAAAACTTACAGTCTTCCAATCCAGAATACGGATCCCGAATTTTTCAGCCAAGATTAAGTTTTCAAGGGCTAAACCGCGAAATTGCGAACGTTCGGCGGCCAGTACCACCGTTACTTCAGCCGTTGTTTCAACCAATAGTCTGGCTAAGGCTAAACCATCACCGCCGTTATTCCCCTTGCCGCAAAAGATGTAAATTTTTTTTGAGGTCAAGCAGAAACGTTCCTTAATAACTTGATCGACTGCTAAAGCAGCTCTTTCCATTAGGATTGCCCCGGGAATTTTATATTCTTCCTGGGCTAATCGGTCAATGCGGCTCATTTCAACAGCAGAGGCCACTTTCATTTTTCATCGCCCGCTTCCAAGATAACTTGAGCTACGGCATATTCTTTGCAATGGGAAATACTTAAATGAATTCGGGAAACCCGGTTTTCGGTTAAGAAGGACAAGACCTTACCATTGAACTCAAAAAAGGGAGCCCCTTTTGAGTCATGACGGACTTCGATTTCCTGCCATGAAAAATTAGCTAAACCAGTACCCATAGCTTTTAAAACGGCTTCTTTGGCTGCAAAAAAACCGGCCAGCCGGTGTCCTAACATCTTACTCTCCAGGAGTTCGTTTTCAGTAAAGACTCTCTTACAAAACTGGGGATTTTCAACTGCTTTGGCGATCCTTGAAATTTCGATCAAGTCGACCCCGTTACCAATAATCAATTCATAGCCCTTTCATCTTTTACTAACTTAGGTTTTTGATAAAAAGAAGCGGAACTACTGATAAAACCCAGTTGTCTATAAGACAGTAGAGGTTCTGTCCCTCCTACCAATAAATAACCGCCCGGTAAAAGTGAATCATAAAATTTCATATAGAGGCTCCGTTTAGCCTCCTCTGTAAAATAAATTACTACATTTCTACAAATAATCAGGTGAAAACTATTAAGAAACGGGTCTTTTAATAAGTTATGATTTAAAAATTCGACCTTTCTTTTAACACTATCATTTAAATAAAACCGGTTATTTTTAAATATAAAATATTTATTAAGGAAATCCGGAGGCAAATTTTTCAGGTCATTATGATCGTAAACGCCTTCCCGCGCTTTATTTAAAATCATCTCATCAATATCGGTGCCAAAAATCTGGACCCTTTCAGCCACTCCCAATTCTTGTACTATTAATGCCACTGAATATGGCTCTGCTCCATTAGAACAACCAGCGCTCCAAATTCTTAAGTTTGGATTATTCGCTAATAATTCCGGGAGTATCCGTCGCCACAATTCTTCAAAACGTTCCGGGTTACGGAAAAATTCGGACACATTAATAGTTAACTTTTTGACAAAATCCTTATATCTAAGGGGGTTTGTTTTAAGAATATCCAAAAAAAGGTCGTAGTTATCGACATCCCATGATTGCATTAACGAATGGATCCGTCGGTCCATTTGTTGACTTTTGTAATCGTCAAGGTCGATTCCTACCAATTGACCGGCTAATTTTTTAAATGTTTGGTAGTCGATCAATAATTTCTCCTCCTATTACAGCTGTAAAATAAGTTGTAATAAATTCAGTAAATGATGTGTGTAAAATAATTTAACTTATAGATTTTGGATAAAGATTAATTCTACTTTCCGTGTATGAATCCTTTAATAAAAGTAAGTTTGGAATAGATAACGATAAATATACTATTCGAAATGTTTAATGATCAAGTCGAGCGGTCGTTTTTCGGGGCCTTTGCTTTCTTTTGCTGCATATCCGATAGGGATTACCGCCATAAACTCTCCTTTTGGCTCCCCAAGTAGCGTCAATACGTCATCTTTAATTAAAAAAAGGATTCCCAACCAAACCGTAGCTAAACCCAGGGAAGTTGCAGCTAATAATAAATTTTGAACTGCAGCTGCCGAGCTTTGAATTTCCATAGTTCTAAAAAAATCAAACGCCCTATTACGGTCTATTTGAAAAAGTTTGGTCCCATGTTCAATTAAATCGCCGGTATTGGCCACCGCTACAACCGTAGGAGCGCTGGCTATGGATCTCGAAGCCATTCTAAGTAAGACTGATGAAGATTTGGGAAATTCGGTCGCCTTTGAATTAACCAATTCAACTAATTCCCGTTTTTTCTCTCCCTTAATCACTATAAAGCGCCAGGATTGTTGATTGTGAGCTGAAGGGGCCATATTGGCAGCGTTTAATATTGTCTGTAAATCACTTTCGGATACTTCTACATCGGTAAAATTACGAACACTATGGCGTTTATTAATGGTTTCCAAAGTATGATTAATAAATGAAGGCATTATTGTAATCACTCCCATGGTAATCATTTTAACACTAATTATTCATTGACAGCAATAGTTTTCATTTATCCTTTAACTGCCCCGGCCAAGATACCTTTAACAAAATACTTTTGAAAAACCAAAAAAACGACAAGCGGTAATAGCATTGAAGAAAAAGCGGCAGGGGTTATGATACTCCAACCCGAATCGAGTGAGCCTAAGATACTCTTATGCTAGCCTCACAGAACTATGATCCTCGATGTGGTCCGATAATTTTTTTAGTAAATCCTTTACTTGTTCATAATCAGAAAGATAGAACTTAGCATAGGAATGAGCCAAACCGACTTTCAAGGTAAAAGCCCGTTCAGGAAGAACTTTGAAAAGATCCTCATCTGTCCAGTCGTCGCCCATTGCTAGAATAAAGTCATAATAATTTTTAGTTAAAAAGTGGAGCGCCGCATTACCTTTATTAACTCCCGAGCTTCTAATTTCAACCGTCTTATTACCTGGGAAAACTTGAACATCGATATTTGAAGTTAAATTAATCAAAATATCCATTAATTCCTTAGCCCTAATAGAGCTTAGTTCGGGGTCGGCCGCACGAAAATGCCAGACCATCGAAAATTCTTTTTCTTCAACGAAGGCTCCGGGTAACCTATCAGCATGTACTTCTAAAATCGGGAGGACTTGCTTTTTCCAAGAATTATCAAGAGGGTTCAACATTTTCCAATCTTCAGTTTGTTCTTTGATCCAAGCTCCATGCTCGGCGACCAAACCCACATTTAGTTTTCCAAACCATTTATCAAGGGTCTTTCGGTCTCTACCGCTAATTAATACTATTTCAGTATGATCTTTATTTGCCAAGGTTTTTAGTAAATCAACAAGTTCTATCGGTGGAGACGCCATTTGCGGTTGTTCAACAAAAGGCATTAAAGTCCCGTCGTAGTCTAAAAAAAGAATACTCGATTGGGCTTGACAATAACTATTGATTATTTCTTTTTTACAGCATTCATAGGACCTCGCGGCATAATTAAGTTGGTCTTTTTTTACCGTTCTCAATTCATTCATAAAATCTTCAGCCCAGCGTACGACGTCATAACGTCCTAACCGCTGTTGCATAAAACGGTTTCGTTTGATTTGTTCAGTGACAGGCATTGTTAAAGCCTCTACTAAAGCGGTGGCAATATCTTGAATATGATTGGGATTAATGATGATTGATTCTCCAAGTTCCTTAGCAGCCCCAGCCATTTCGCTTAGGATTAACACTCCGGTCTGGTCAGTCCTTGTTGCGATATACTCCTTAGCAATTAAATTCATTCCGTCTCGTAGCGGAGTTATCAGTGCCAAGTCACTGGCTTTATATAAGGAGATTAATTGGTTAAATGAGAAATATTTATATTGGTAAAGAATTGGGGTCCATTCGATACTACCGAACCTGCCGTTGATTTCTCCAACCAGTTCGTCAATTTGCCTTTTCATTTGCTGATATTGGTCCACCCCTACTCTTGAAGGGACCACAACTAGAAGCAGGATGACTTTTTCTCTCCATTCCGAAAACTTTTCTAAAAAAAACTCATAGCCTTGAAGTCGGTTGAGTATACCTTTTGAATAGTCAAGGCGGTCGATTGAGAGAATAACCCGATAGTCTTGGAGTGAGCTTTTAAGTTTAAGATACTCTTCTTCCACTTCCGGTTCGGACGCGGCTTGATAAAATTTTTGGAAGTCAATACCCATCGGAAATGTATCAGCCTTAATAATCCTCTCATTTAAGGTAATTCGGCCCATATTATGTTCGATACCGAGTAAACGCAAGACACATCTTAGATAGTACTGGGTATATTCCTGAGTATGAAATCCAATTAAGTCAGCACCGAGTAATCCTTGTAAAATTGTTTCCCGCCATTGTTTAGGGAGAAGCCTGAATAGTTCATAAGTAGGGAAGGGGATATGTAGGAAAAATCCTATTGGTACATTTGGAGCCCTTTCACGAAGTAACTTAGGAACAAGCATTAAGTGATAATCATGTACCCAGACCATATCTCCGGGTTTAAGCATTTCTAGTATCGAATCTGCAAAAATTTGGTTTACAATTTGGTATTGCTTCCAGTACTCTTCTTTATACACAACGTAAGATGGAAAACAGTGAAACAAAGGCCAAATTGTTTTATTACAAAAGCCATGGTAAAAATCGTCCATTGCTTCGGTTTCTAAAAAGGTCGGGTAAGAGTGAAATTTTTTTATTAAACTTTTCCTTAAACTACTTTGTAGCCCCTTATCAACTGTAATCCCGGGCCAGCCAATCCAAACATATTTTGATTTCGTAAAGGCAGATCCCTTTAAAGAATCCAAATACGCGCTTAAACCGGATACTAACCCGCCCATACTTTCCTTAAAAAGAAGCGTTCCATTTTCTTCAATCGCCGTTATCGGAAGTCTGTTTGAGACTACTAATAGTCGCATTTTTTCCACCTTCTTTCCGACTCCTTTGTGTAATTCTTATTTTCTTTTATAGATAAATTTCGCTTCAAAACTGTTAAACAAGTCTAAATATTGCTCCAATAGACGGGACATTAAGAAATTACGCTTTACTTTTTCCCGGGCCGCATGTCCCATTTGAACTCGAAGGTTATGATCCTTAAGTAATTGAATGATTCTAGCAGAAGTCTCTTCAACCGAATCAACTAAAAAACCATTGACTCCGTTTTCGATCTGATAACGGATTCCGCCTACATTACCCCCGATAACGGGTGTTCCTTTCCACATAGCTTCGGTTACCGTCAATCCAAAACCTTCGCGAATTGATTTTTGGAGCACAACCGCCGCTTTGCTTTGTAACGCATTGACCAATGAGGAGTCTTCACGGCTTAAAATAATAATCCGTTCATCGCGCTGATCAAGTAAAGACTCATATACAGCAGTTCCTTCGGGATCGTCTGTGGCTACATTTCCAAGTAGCACTAGGGTGCAGTCTATTTCTTTACGAGCAATCTTATATGCTTTAATGACGCCTTCCGGATCCTTCCATCGATCAAACCGTGATATTTGGACCACTAAAGGTAGATCAGTGGGGATATTATAATAATTTAACCTTTCATTAATCTCGGTTTCATCCATCTTTCTATTTTTCATTGAAAACGGATTAATCGCAGGCAAAAAGAAAAGCTGAGGGATTGACAAGTTTTGCCGATACTCTTCAATCGAAAGTATAGCCGTGTCATATTTTTCAATAAACGAAATCAGGTATTTCCAAAGTTCGGGATGGGGATGGGACAAATCAATATGGCAACGCCAGACCCAAGGGCACTTTTTTTTATAATAATTAATTAAGGGTAAAGGTTGTGGGTCATGAACAACAACTAAATCATGATTATCAAAATGATTACGTATAGAGTTTTCCAATACAATATGTTCATATATTTCCTTTTTCCGTTGGCTAAGATTTATTTCTCCTCCTTGTAATCCGTTATGCATCTTTTTTGTAATACTAAAAAAATCAGGCGCACCTTGAATTACCCTCCAGCCTGCCCGAATTCCAACGTTATTCATTAATAAAGTTAATGGACCTAGCAGTTCAGCGACACCACCACCATAATAGGTTGAATTGACATGAATCACATGAAAATTTTTCAAATATTTCGCTTTACGTTTAATTTGGTCAACCGCTTCTTCCCCAATAAATTGCTGATAGTCTTCGATATTGATAATTTCCGAATGGGTTTTCATTAAAAGATTTTCCTCCTAAAAAAAATATCAAAAAAAGATAATGAACGTTTTAGCGATTCCGGTCCTGTAATTGGTGAACCGGCTCTAACCACCAACTGCGCTCCCGAATAGTAATAAGGCATGGAAAAGTTAACTTGGCCTTTGAGGGATTTAAAATCGTTGGATCCGGCCCACAAAGCATCATATGAATTATTAGTCAGACCTGAGGCAGCTCCGTACCATTCTACATCAATCATATGACATTCCACTCCTAATTGCTTGCAAACTGCATTAGCCAATTCTACTTCAAATCCGGTCAATCTGTTTTCTTGATCATAAAAACAAAAGGGGGGATTATTGAAAACCATACCGAACTCAATTATCCCTTTCGTCTGGATTTTCAACCAAGAATCGTCCTTGGCTTTAAAAAAAATATTAATTGTTCTATTAATATTTGATTGGGGTTGTACGCCGAAATACTTTAAATAAATCCTTGCATATGTACCCTCTTGAATTAGTTCCAGTAATACGCGATCAAAGATATGGCGCAATGAGTCATCGCCAGCATTGAAGACTACTCTTCCCTTGGAATAGGTCAATCGTTTACCGGTTAATTTGAATCGACCTTCCCCAAGGTGATTGACTTTAACTTTATATTGAGCAGGCAAAAGGTCCATGATTACTGCGTCAACCTTTTCGTCTTCCAAATCGGCTAAAGCTTCCAGATGGTTTTGATACTCGATCCAATCCCGGACATTTTCAAACCTACGGATTTGGTTTTCGACTCCGGTCCCTGTAACTACTGCCAGAGTTATACCGTTCTTTTTTTTGACCCATTCGCCGAAGGTTAGCCAAATTAAGGTTATAACGATAATGAAGATTAAAAATAAAAATTTTTCCTTAAAATTCATTTTAAAAAACCCCTTAAAATAATAAAAAAAACCAAGAGGAACCCCTTGGTTTGTTCTGGGCTGACCTCTCTTTCCTAAAACCGGCGTTTTAACAATTAGGGATATTTTTACCTAATTAATACTCCGGTATAATGCTTACGGGGTTAGCTGACGGGTTCGGATTGAAAGAGAAACCCTACTTTATAGGATGAAGTAAATTTCTTAACCAGGATTTGCATTCTTAAAGCCGAATGCAAATAGCAATCAAATAGGAATTTACTTCAACTTATTTACTGATTCACCCCAAAAAATGGTTCCCCCGTTTTCCTGATAATACAGGAAATTAAGCGAAAGTAAGAGTTTATTAATGATATATATATTTAATTATAACTTGGTAATCCAAATCAGTCAAATTTAGTATTTTTGAATCTAGTTCGGGAGAAGCAGGACTTTTAAAATAAGAACGTGAAGCAGCCCAATTTTTTATCGGACAGTATAATCGGGGCGGATGGTTAAACTCTCCCTAAAAATATAAGCTTCTTGATTTAGTTATTTAGGTATAATCTTTTTGAGCCTATAAACCTACTTATTTCTTCAACCATACTATTTAGTTCCATCGTTTGATTTGATAAATTCTCTACGGAAGCCGAAGATTCCTCCGCATTTGTTGATACACATTGCGTCGTTCTTTCCATTTCGGATAATGCTTTATTTATTTGTTCGATACCTTTAAAGTGTTCATCATATCTTGTAAAGAATAATTGAGATGGATATCGCTCCGAGGGCAGTCGTAAGAAAAGCTTTGATGAAACCATTAATAACGACTTCGTATTGCAAGTATTTCACCTTCTATTCTTTATTATCTTAATAACTCAACTTTCCCACTTCAAAATGCTTTCTCAGTTAAGTCATATCAATCAATATCAATTTTTGAAAATATCGAAAGCTTTAACGATTTTTCAAAAATTGATGTTCCGAAGCGTTGACTTAACTGT
>JAEYRN010000029.1 GCA_023435565.1 Bacillota bacterium | reverse complement strand
AAACAATGAGCAACATGCAATCGTGTTCTTTGTTTCTGACTCATTGATAATATCATCCTTCCATTTTACACCAGTGACATTTTCACTGAATAAATTTAAGGTGACATTATCACAGAATAAACACAATGTAGATTAATGATACTTGACAAACTCTTAATTAGTAGCTATATTAAAAGAAATCATGAAATTATTAAAAAAACAATGAAGGAAAGAGTCTTTGCTGAAACCGAAAGAAGAGAGTCGGCGTTTGCTGAAAGCTGACCGGAGCAGGTAAGGAAAATGGTTCCTGAGTCGCCGTTTGGAAGATATTTTTACTTTGGCAAATTTAAACTTGCGTTTCGAAAAATAACACGCTAATCGTTCGTGATTATTTTAAAAACGTTTTTAAAATATTGAATTTACCAAAGAACATTAGTATAAACGGTCGCTTGGTTAGCGTTATCAGACCATGGAAGTCCTCTCATACATTGTATTGGAGGAGAATTGGGGTGGTACCACGAAGGCAACCTCTCGTCCCCTGCGGGATGAGGGGTTTTTTGTATTTTTAGGCAAAAGTAGGGTTAAAGTAGTTAGGAGTCGGAAAGAACGGGTTGGTTTGAAAGTTACTTTTTTGGATTATGTATTTATAGTGGATTGGTGGTTGTAAGTTTTAATAATAATTATAAATTTAGGAGGGGATTTGAGTGAGTAAGTTTTATATCACTACACCGATTTATTATCCAAGCGACAATTTACATATCGGTCATGCCTATACAACGGTTGTGGCCGATGCATTTGCTCGGTATCATCGTCAGATAGGTAACGATGTTTGGTTTCTAACTGGTACGGATGAACACGGTCAGAAAATACAGCGCCGAGCAGAATCGGCTGGAGTGACACCTCAAGCTTTTGTTGACCAAATTGTAGTTAATATTGAAAACTTATGGCGAAAATTGAAGATTAGCAACGATGATTTTATTCGCACGACCGAATTACGACATAAAACTACGGTACAAGCAATTTTTGAGCAATTATATAAACAGGGGGACATTTATAAAAGCGAATATGAAGGTTGGTATTGTACTCCTTGTGAAGCATTCTGGCTGGAACGTCAGTTACAAGACGGTAAATGTCCTGACTGTGGGCGGGAAGTCGAGTTAGTTAAAGAAGAGAGTTATTTTTTTCGGGTATCCAAGTATGCAGAGCGTTTAATGAAACATATCGAGGCACATCCTGAGTTTATTTTACCTGTTTCTCGTAAAAATGAAATGGTTAACAATTTTCTCAAACCAGGTTTGGAGGATTTATGTGTTTCTAGGACTACATTTAATTGGGGAGTTCAAGTACCTTTTGATTCGAAGCATGTTGTATATGTATGGTTAGATGCGCTTTCCAACTATATTAGCGCTTTGGGATATCCGGACCAAACTCCTCAATTTGATAAGTACTGGCCGGCTGATCTTCATTTAATGGCGAAGGAAATTGTTCGTTTCCATACAATAATTTGGCCCATCCTTTTAATGGCTCTTGATTTACCGCTACCAAAACAAATATTTGGTCATGGATGGTTGGTATTAGATGGCGGCAAAATGTCCAAATCAAAAGGAAATGTTATTGATCCATTGATACTTATCGATAAGTACAGCTTGGATGCAATTCGTTATTATCTTTTACGTGAAATTCCCTTCGGTTCTGACGGTCACTATTCAGAGGAAGCTCTAATTCTTAGGATAAATCAGGATCTGGCTAATGATTTGGGGAACCTATTACATCGTTCCTTATCGATGATTGAAAAATTTAATGGCGGAGTCATCCCTACTCCCGGAAGTTATCAAGATTTAGACTTCCAATTGATAAAGCAAGCGGAAGAAAGCGTATCCGAATTAAAAACTGCCATGGAAAAATTGGAGATTAATCAAGCGGTAATTTCGATTTTTAAGCTGGTTTCCAGGGCTAACAAATACATTGATGAGGCGGCTCCATGGTCCTTGGCCAAACAACCGGAAAAGCAAGAACGGTTGAAAACGGTCCTTTATGCTATGGCCGAAACATTAAGAGTAACTGCTGTATTGCTTGAGCCTTTTTTAGTGGAGACACCCGCTAAAATTAGAGAACAATTGGGGATTGGTTCTCAAAATATCGAGCTCAGTTATGCCGAAAACGTAAAATGGGGTGGGTTGAAATCCGGAGTTCAAACTAAAAAGGGACTACCGATTTTCCCGCGGATTGAGGAAGAAAAACCGGTTGTTGAAACTGTTGTTTCGAAACAACCCGATCCTAAAAAAGATGAACCAAAACCGTCGGAAGCTAAAGCTGATCAAATTACTATCGATGAATTCGCAAAAATTGATTTACGGGTCGCTAAAGTATTAGCCGCTGAAAAAGTAGAGGGTTCCGATAAACTTCTCAAACTTCAGATCAAACTTGATAATGAGCAGCGGCAAATAGTGGCCGGAATAGCCCAACATTATTCGGCTGAGCAGATGGTGGGAAAAGAAGTGGTAGTGGTTGCCAATTTGAAACCTGCAAAGCTAAGAGGTTTGCTTTCTGAAGGTATGTTATTGGCGGCTTCAAATGAAGAGGGTAAACTGGCGGTCATTCGACCGGAAGCCATTATCGGGGAAGGGGCAAAAGTAAAGTGAGTTGGATTGACAGCCACGCCCATCTTAATGACCCCGCTTTTGAAAATGACTTGGAGCAGGTGATTAACAATGCGTTGGAAGCTGGGATCAAGGCCATTTTGGTCCCGGGTTTTGATTTGGGTTCGTCTATTAAGGCTGTTGAATTAGCTGCGCAACATCAAATGCTTTGGGCAGCTGTTGGGGTTCATCCACATGATGCAAAGACTTGGGACCAAGTTACCGTAAATCATTTGGAGCAGTTGTTGGTTGAGCCCAAAGTAGTCGCGGTAGGGGAAATTGGTTTGGACTACCATTATAATTATTCGTCCAAGGAAGATCAACTTAAAGCCTTTATAGAACAAATAAACATCGCTAAGCAATATAATAAACCGATTGTTATTCATAATCGCGAGGCCAACCATGATACATTTGAGACTTTGGCCGGGGAGAAAGTGAGCAAATCCGGCGGTGTGATGCATTGTTTTAGTGGGAGTAGAGAGATGGCCTTGGAATTTTTACAGCTGGGCCTCCATATTTCTTTTGCCGGACCACTCACCTTCACAAATGCTTTAAAATTACGTGAAGCGGCTAAAGTCATTCCTATGGAGAAATTACTGGTGGAAACGGATTCTCCCTATCTGGCGCCCCACCCTTTAAGGGGAAAACGTAATGAACCGGCTAATGTGAAATTAGTTGGAGAGAAATTGGCTGATATTCTGGAACAACCTAGCGAAACGATCATGCGTCATACGTCGGCTAATGCAGAGGTTCTCTTTGGTATGTCCTTAAAAGACTAAGGTTCGAAGAGCTATGTAATTAAATTGGAAAATTTGGCATAATAAATTAAGACAAACAATTCGAATATGTTGTGTAAAAGTTTTCCAAAATAGAATAATCCATATGAAGGTGATTCAATTGGAGAACGATTTTAAGTCAAAAACAGCTATGGTAATTACTTATCCACTCCATGGTTCATTATACTTAAATATTACCAATAAGTGCCCTAATTCTTGCATTTTTTGCATCCGGGAAGGAAACACCGGAGTCGGTTACAATCTTTGGTTAGAAAGAGAACCTACGGCTAAGGAAGTAATCGATGCTATCCATGACCCTTCTGGATATCGGGAGATTGTCTTTTGCGGTTATGGGGAACCTTTACTTCGGCCGGAAATTGTTAAAGAGGTTTCCGAATGGTTAAAAAAATGGCCGGTCAAAGTAAGACTAAACACTAATGGATTGTCCGATTTATTTTTAGGATATGACATTTTACCGAATTTAAAAGGGTTAATCGACGTTATTTCAATCAGTCTAAATGCCGATAATACTGAACTATATCTACAATTGACCCAAAGTAGTTTTGGGAAGGCCGCCTTTTCGGCGGTTTTGGATTTTACTAGACGTAGCAGACACTATATTCCTCAGGTTATCTTATCAGTGGTTAATTACCCTGGCGTTGATCTGGAGAAAGCAAAGGCAATCGCCGCTGAGATGGGAGTTGAGTTTCGCTCCCGTGAATTTCTGGAATAACCATCATTGAGCAGGATTAACCTGGATAATTAGAGAAATAGAGGTTATTCAAAACTGGTTCCGGAAGATAAACTCTAATTCCGGAGGGATAAAATGAAGTTAAAGATTATTACAGGCCGTTGGGAAAATATGCGTCAAAAACATTTATACTTTGGGTTGGGAATGGGTCTGGTAGCGGTTATATCCGGGGTTATCTCTTTTAACGTTGCCCTTGATCGGGTGGTGTTATCTGTCGATGGCCATAAGTACGAATGGAAAACAATTAATTCGAATGTGGCTAAGGTCCTTAAAGAAAAACAAGTGACTTTAAGGGAAGGAGATGAAGTTAAACCGTCACTTGACTCCCCAATAAAGGAGGGAACCCGGATTAATGTAATTAGGGCGTTTAAAGTCCAAATTAACATTGCCGGTAAATCCAGAGAGTTTAAAACTATTGCCTGCCCGGTTAAAAAGGTATTGGCTAAGGCCAAGGTCGAATTTGACAGTGATGACATTATAAAACCCGGTTTGGAGACTGTTGTGGAACCTAATGCTGAAATTCGAATAATTGATGTCCGGTCGGAAATTGTCACCAGACAAGTTACAATCCATCCGGAGACTGAATATCGAAGTGATAAGAATATGGAACGGGGCGTTAGAAAAACAATACGTTCCGGACAATCGGGTTTAGCCGAACACCAAATTCAAATTACCTATCATAATGGAAACTTAATCAAACGCGCTACTTTAGCGAAGAAAGTAGTTAAACCTCCAATCAATAAAATAGTGGCGGTTGGTACCAAGCCTGTGATCCGGACTTTAGTAACCTCCCGGGGATCTTATCGATATGTAGAACTAAAAGTGATGGAGGCTACAGCCTACTACCCTGGGCCGGAAAGTTGCGGTAAATATGCGGACGGATATACCTATACCGGTAAAAAAGCCGGTTATGGAGTGGTGGCGGTTGATCCTAGAGTGATTCGGCTCGGCACTCAGCTTTATATTGAGGGATATGGAAAAGCGGAAGCGGCAGATATCGGCGGTGCAATTAAAGGTAACAAGATTGATCTTTGTTATGAAACTTACCGGGAAGCATTAAGGTTCGGGCGAAAAAAAATTAAAGTTTATATTTTAGAATGAGAATATAGATTATTTGTTTATTTTGGCTACTACCCGGAGAATCGAGCTATCAGCTTTGATCCTAAGCGGAAACGCCATAATTTCAAATTGTTTTACCTGCAAGAGACTACCCAAATTTGTGAGGTTTTCCACGATTAAAATATTATTACTAAGAAGCAGTTTGTGAATTCTAAAAGGATGGAGATCCGGTGAAGGTAAATCCATTCCGATAATTTTAGCCTTACGAGTAATTAAAAAATCAGCCAATTCGGAGCTAATCACCGGTTGTTGATCATAATATTCAGTAGTACCGTATTTGCAGTCCCAACCGGTATAAATTAACACTATTAAAGCCTCTTTTACTTGGGAGCGGTACTCGTCTTTCAGGTTAATTACAGATGCATCTCGGGCATCAAGTAAACAGCCTTCACCAAAAAAGGATTCAAGAGGGAATTCCGAGATTGGCCTTATTTGATCAGTCAGATGCATTGGCCCGTCAAGATGAGTTCCGGAATGCATACCGGACTCTAGTTGATAATTGTTAAAGCCATCTTGACTAAAGGTTTTAGTTTTTATTAACCGGGTTGGTAAGTCTCCGGGGTAGATTGGCATTTGGTTATCGATTGGGTGAGTTAGATCGACTAGTTGAATCATAAGTCGCTCCTAATTTAACTTTCACATAATAAAATTAATAAGTTTATATAATGCGGACAATTTCTTCCAATGTCTTACGTTGCTTATCATTTTTCTTTTCAAAACCTTCCTTGGGGTAACCGAGTGGAGTGATGGCAAAAACCCGTTCACTAGTATTCAGTCCCAGAGCGGCTTTTAATAGTTCAGGTTGAAAAGCCTCAATCCAACAAGTGGAGACTCCTTCATTTTCAGCAGCTAAAATTAGATGGCACATAGCAATGGCCAAATCGGTTTCTAACGAATTATATCCATCGTAGTTCCTGACCCAAGCTTCTTCAATATTTCCAACAACAATCAATATTTGCGGAGCGTCCTGAAACCAGGGACGATTGTAACAAGACTTAATTTTAGCAAGCATTTCAAGAGATTCAATTACCCAAAATTGCCATGGTTGATAGTTTACTGCCGAAGGGGCCAGACGGCCCGCTTCCAGTATACGGCTGATAATTTCGGGCGCTACTTTACGAGTTGAATCATAATTGCGGATACTTTCACGACTAGAAATTAATTCATAGAACTCCATTGATAGTACGCGCTCCTAACTTTTTTTAAGCATTTTCAACAACCAGGCCATATTTTCAGCTAAATTCTCTAATGTTTTTAGGCCTTCGGTGTCGGTTTCGACATCTCCCGGTTCCCGTCCCATTCCCAGATTCCAATAACTTGATCCGGGAACGATCATTTGGTTAATTAAAAAAAAGTCATTAATGGCATTAAACACGTTAATTGCTCCGGCTCTTCGAAAGGAGACAACAGCAGCGCCGATTTTTCGTTGTAAGAGGTTACCGTTTCTACGGGACACATAACCGACCCGATCAATTAAAGCTTTGGTTTCCGCTGTCATATTGGCGAAATAAGTCGGGGAACCAATGATGATTCCGTCTGAGGCATCTATTTTTGCAATCCAATCATTAATGGAATCATCATTTATGACGCATTTCATGACCGGATTTTGGCCGCACCAACCACAAGAAGCGCACCCTCGTAAAGTTTGGCCTCCGATTTGAATTATTTCGGTTTCGATATCATATTTATGTAAAACAGCAAATAAATGATTGATCATTATAGCGGTATTCCCATTCTTGCGCGGGCTACCGTTAAAGGCGACTATTTTCATTATCAAACACTCCTGTCCAATTGTTAATGAATCAGCATACCATTTTTATTCCATTATAAACGAAATGGTTCGTTGGTTTCAATTAAAATTAGCCGGTTTCATAAATCTTATAGGCATTTAGGAAAATCGCTCAAATTATTATCAACTAAAAAGATATTGTCATACAAAAAGAGTCAATATATACAAGATTTTAAAAAAGGTGTAGTATTATAATTGGGATTTTAATGATATTCATGGTATAAATTTCTATGACCAAAATAACATTGATTTAGTTTCGGTATCCGGTCTGAAATACGTTTTTCCTGTAATAATAGAACGATTTAATTCGTTCTTAAAAAAAGAGGAGGAATAAAATGAAACGGACGGTATTGGTTATAGTTTCGATCATGATGGTTTGTACTTTGGTTTTGGCTGGTTGTGGTGAAAAAGGTCCAAGCAATGTCATTAAAATCGGGGTATTTGAACCGATTACCGGTGCTAACGCAGCCGGAGGGCAGTTGGAAGTGGAAGGGGTTAAACTTGCCAACAAGCTATATCCGGAAGTTCTAGGCAAGAAAGTTGAGTTGGTAGTTGCCGACAACAAATCCGATAAAGTTGAAGCGGCTACTGCCGCCGCCAGATTGGTAGAGAAAGAAAAAGTCACCGCTATCATCGGTAGTTGGGGAAGCTCACTATCAATGGCTGCCGGGGATATTGTTAAGAAAAGAAAAGTTCCTACGGTAGGCGCCTCCTGTACTAACCCCTTAGTAACAAAAGATAATGAGTATTATTTTCGCGTATGTTTCATTGACCCATTCCAAGGGACGGTTATGGCTAATTATGCTTTTAGTAAACTTAATGCTAAAAAAGCTGCCATTGTCCAAGAAGTTTCCAACGACTATGCGGTTGGTCTAGCTAATTTCTTTACCGAAAGCTTTAAGAAGTTAACCAATGATTCCAACTGTATTGTGGCGGTAGCTAATTATAATACCGGAGACCAAGATTTTTCAGCTCAATTGACCAACATTAAAGCCAAGAAACCGGATGTAATCTTTGCACCCGGAAACTTTACCGAATCGGCTTTGGTGATTAGCCAAGCCCGGAAACTTGGGATTACTTGCCCGATTATTGGTGGCGACACTTGGGAAACCCAAGAATTTTTAGATATTGGTAAAGAAGCAGTTGAAGGCGCTGTCTTCTCTACCTTCTTTGCTACCGAGAAACCAATTACCAGCGAATCCCAAAAATTCCTTGACGAATACCGCAAGGCGTATCAAAAGGAGCCGGCTGCAGTTACCGCCTTGGGTTATGATGCCTATATTCTGATTTTGGATGCGATTAAACGGGCCGGGAGTACCGATACCGTTAAAATCAGAGAAGAACTTGCTAAAACTGAGAACTTCCCGGGGGCGGCTGGTATTATCACACTTGACTCGGATCGGAATGCCGTTAAGAATGCAGTTATCAAGCAGGTTAAGGGCGGCAAATTCACTTATCTTGATACAATTGAAACCAAATAGTTGAGAATTTCTTTATTTAATTTGAACCTAGGGCCGGAAATACGAAACGGGCTGTACTGTCTCGATTCCGGTCCAGGGTTTTCTCTTTTTTTAACCGAGTATGGTTCTTAATATATATTTGGTGGTGTTTTTATGACGTTTGACATTTTTGCGCAACATCTTTCCAATGGAATCTCATTAGGTAGCCTTTATGCTTTGATCGCCATTGGTTATACCATGGTCTACGGGATTTTACGCCTGATTAATTTTGCCCATGGCGATATTTTTATGATGGCGACGTATTTTGCATTTTTTGGAGTATTGACTTTTGGCATACCGTGGTACATTACCTTTCCGATGGTGATAATTCTCACCGCATTATTGGGAATGGCGGTGGAAACTACCGCTTACCGGCCACTAAGGGACGCCCCCAAGATTTCAATATTAATCTCGGCAATCGGAGCCTCATTTCTACTAGAAAATTTAGCAACAGTACTTTTTGGTGGTGTGCCTAAACCTTTTCCAACCCCTGAAATCTTCAATGAAGTAGTCCAAATCGGTACAGTATCAATACAGAAATTAACTTTTTACATTCCTGTAGTAGCCATTTTTTGTCTGGTTTGTCTATTATACTTGATTAATAAGACTAAAACCGGGATGGCAATGCGCGCTGTATCCAAAGATCATGAAACAGCGCGGGTAATGGGAGTGAATGTCGACCGTATTATCCTGGCCACTTTCGGATTAGGATCAGCTCTTGCTGCGGTGGGAGGAATCATGTGGGGATTGAAATTCCCGCAGATTGCGCCTTTAATGGGAGTAATACCGGGACTAAAGTGTTTTATCGCCGCGGTAATCGGGGGGATTGGCAATATTAAAGGGGCGGTATTCGGCGGTTTCATTCTCGGTATCGGTGAAATTATGTTGATTGCTTTTTTGCCTGAATTAACCGGATATCGGGATGCTTTTGCCTTTGTTCTGTTAATTGTTATTTTGTTATATAAACCTACCGGAATAATGGGCGAAAAACTTACGGAGAAGGTGTGACCCATGGGACAAAGAAACCGGATCTTAACGGCAATTACCCTTTTAATACTGGTTATTTTTCTATTTATAGCCGAAAATTATTTAGATTTATATATAGTCCGTATTCTTAACGTTTGTGCAATTTATGCTATTTTAGGAATGAGTATGAATTTGATAAACGGTTTCACCGGGCTGTTTTCATTGGGTCACGCCGGATTTATGGCTGTCGGGGCATATACCACCGCCCTTTTAACCATGTCTCCAGCGGTGAAAACCCAGATTTTTTATATGGTCCCGTTGATTAAACCGTTGGATGTTATCACTTTACCATTTCCGGTAGCCCTCTTGTTAGGCGGTATTTTTTCGGCTATGGTCGGTTATTTAATTGGCGCCCCGGCCTTGAGGTTAAAAGGGGATTATCTTGCTATCGCCACTTTAGGGTTTGCCGAAATTATTAGGGTTATTTTTACCAATACTCAGAATATTACCAATGGCGCGTTAGGACTAAAAGGGATTCCGGCAGTCACCAATTTATGGTGGAGTTTTGGTGGGGCGGCTGTTACGGCCGTAATTCTATTATCATTAATCAACAGTAGTTATGGTAGGGCATTTAAAGCGATTCGGGAAGATGAAATCGCTGCTGAAAGCATGGGAATTAACCTTTCCCGCCACAAAAATTTAGCATATGTAACAGGTGCTTTTTTTGCGGGTATTGGAGGCGGATTGCTCGGTAACTTATTGGGCACAATCGACCCCAGGATGTTTAGCTTTATGTTCACTTTTAATATATTACTTATTATCGTATTGGGTGGAATGGGAAGTATCACCGGGAGTATTATTTCCGCATTTATAGTTACTATTTCCAATGAAGTGTTACGGATACTGGATGAAACGATTAATCTTGGGTTTATCGTGTTTCAAGGTAAAGTTGGTATGAGGACTGTGGTTTTTTCCGCTTTGTTGATGGTGGTAGTATTGTTTTACCGGCATGGGTTGATGGGGAACACCGAATTTGGTTGGGAAAAAGTTTTAAATTGGAACCCCCTGAATAGCCTTTTTAGAAAAGGTAATTTGGCAAAAGGGGGTAAGGAGAACTGATGCCATTACTTAAAATTAACCATATTTCCATTCAATTCGGCGGTTTAACCGCAGTAAAAGATTTGGATTTGGAAATAAATCAAGGTGAAATTGTAGCTTTAATAGGTCCCAACGGGGCCGGTAAAACAACAGTCTTTAATATGATTACTGGTGTCTATAAGCCAACTTTGGGGCGGATTGATTTTGAGGGCCATGATATTACAGGTTTAAGGCCGGATTTAATCACCAAGTTCGGTATTGCCCGCACCTTTCAAAATATTAGACTATTTAAAGGTTTAAGCGTGTTGGAAAATGTATTGATTGCTAATCACATTCATCTAAAATCCGGTTTTATCGAAACCATTATCAAACTTCCGCGTTATCGTAAAGAGGAAAGATCAATGCTGGAAAGGTCAATAGCCTTACTCGAAAGAGTAGGATTAAAGGATCATCTTAATGTGCAAGCAAGTTCTCTTCCCTACGGACTACAGCGCCGACTAGAAATTGCCCGAGCTCTGGCTACTAAACCAAAGCTGATGCTTTTGGATGAACCGGCGGCGGGAATGAACCCCAAAGAAGCGGAAGATTTAACGGGATTTATAAAAGAAATTGGCGTTGAATATGATTTAACCATTTTTATGATTGAACATCATATGGACGTAGTGATGAATATTTCTCAAAGGATATATGTGTTGGATTATGGTGTTACAATTGCCAGCGGCAGCCCGGCAGTGATTCAGTCGGACCAAAGGGTAATCGAAGCTTATCTGGGGGTTGAAGAAGATGCTAACCATTGATAATCTGGTCGTATCCTATGGGGGAATAGAGGCATTAAAGGGAATCAGTTTGAAAGTGGAAGAGGGTAAGATAGTTACCTTGGTTGGAGCCAATGGAGCTGGTAAGAGTACCACTTTAAGGACTATTATGGGTTTGGTAAAACCGGTAAGGGGCTGGATCATTTATCGGGAAAAGGACCTTCTTAAAGAGAAGACTCAAAATATGGTCAGGCACGGAATTGCCTTGGTCCCGGAAGGACGAAGAGTATTCGCAAATTTAAGTGTAATGGAGAATTTGAAAATTGGCGCTTTTTACCGTAATGACGACCACGGTATTAAAACTGATCTGAACTGGATTTTTAAACTATTCCCGATTTTAAAAGAACGTACCTGGCAACTGGCGGGAACATTGTCGGGGGGCGAACAACAAATGTTGGCTGTTGGTAGGGCTTTAATGTCCAGACCTAAGTTGCTAATGATGGATGAACCGTCACTAGGTTTGGCACCAATGATGGTTAAAGAAATTTTTAGGATTATCAAAGAGATTCACCACGAGGGAATGACGATTTTATTGATAGAGCAGAACGCTAACGCTGCGTTGCATATTGCCGATACCGGATATGTGATGGAGACCGGTGGAATTGTCTTAAAGGGCACCGGCAAAGAGCTGTTGGTAAATGAGGAAGTTAAACAGGCTTATCTAGGTAGGAAGGCAAACTAATCAAGTGATTCATAATAGAAATTAAACTCAACTTATATATTTAAAATTAGTATGATATTTATATTGAAACAAATTACTTTATTGAATAAAATAGAAATAGCAGGCGAATAATTAACAGATTGCCAAAAAAATGCAAAGGGGGCTTTTTTAGATGTTGAAAAAGGGAATCGGAATCTTTGTTCTTCTACTAGCTATGTCAATGGTGATTACAGGATGTTTTGACGGTGGTTCAGGGAAGCTTAAGGTCGGTATGGTTACTGACGCAGGCACTATCGATGACAAATCGTTTAACCAAGGCACCTGGGAAGGTGTTGTTCGGGCCGGTGAAGAGTTCAAGCTCGAGACGAAATATTTGAAACCTGGTGGAACTACTGAAGCTGACTATGTCAAAGAAATTGGCAACCTTTATGACGCTGGATACAAATTTATAGTTTGCCCGGGTTTCAAATTTGAAACAGCAATCTTTCAAGCACAAGATAAACACGAAGATGCTAAATTTGTATTAATTGACGGTAACCCGCATGCCGGCGACTTTGTACCGGTAGTAAAAGAGAACACGGTATCCATTTTCTTTGCAGAACATGAATCAGGCTTCTTAGCAGGTGTGGCAACCGCACTGGAACTTAAAGACGGTCAAGTCGGTTTTATTGGCGGCATGGAAATTCCTCCGGTTCAAAAGTTTAACTGGGGTTTCCAACAAGGAGTTAAATACGCCAATGATAATTTTGGAACAAAAATTATAATGAAGTCTGAAAATGTTATCTACCAAGGTTCATTTGATAACGTTGCCGCAGGACAGCAAATTGCCGCTAAAATGTATGACAAAGGCGTGAAAGCAATTTTTGCCGCTGCGGGTGGTGTTGGTATCGGGGCCATTAATGAGGCTAAATCCCGGGCCAAGGCCGGACAAAAAGCTTGGATAATCGGTGTTGACGTCGACCAATATTCCGAAGGTGATTATGATGGAATCAATTCTATCATTTTGACTTCCGCTATGAAGCGTATTGACCAAGCCGCTTATGATATGATAGAAGCGGAAAAGAATGGAGAATTCCCGGGTGGTCAAACTTTAATCTTTGATGCTAAGAACAATGGCATCGGTATTCCTGAAAACAATCCCAATTTAAGTAATGAAACTCAGGAAAAAGTAAAGGAAGTTTTTGGGAAATTACAAGCCGGTGAGATTACAGTATCAGCCGAACAAGGAAATCTAATTAAGTAATAATACTTGATGAAATAATTTTCATTTTTAACCCAATTAAAGAGGACGGTTATCCGCCCTCTTTTACTTTTCATTGGTTTAAAGATGTATTATAATACAAATATACCCACACGTTGGTGCAGGTTTATTTTATGTATTAATTTGTAACCTAAGGAGACGATGCAATGGATTATATAGTTGAAATGCTGAATATCCGAAAAGAGTTTCCCGGCATTGTCGCTAATGATAATATTTCCCTTCAAGTTAAACAAGGAGAAATTCATGCTTTACTAGGTGAAAATGGCGCTGGTAAATCCACTTTAATGAGCATTTTATTTGGACTGTATCAGCCGGACCGGGGCAATATCAAAATTTGTGGCAAGGAAGTAAGTATCACAAATCCTAATATAGCAAATGAGCTGGGTATTGGAATGGTACACCAGCATTTCAAATTGGTCCATAATTTTACGGTTACCGAAAATATAATATTGGGGATGGAACCGAAGTGTAGTTTTATAGTTCAAACTAAGGCGGCGAGTGCACGGATTAAAGAACTATCCGAAAAATACGGACTTAATGTGGAACCGGACGCCAAGATTGAGGATATTTCCGTTGGGATGCAACAACGGGTAGAAATTTTAAAAATGTTGTATCGTAACGCCGAAGTTTTAATCTTTGATGAGCCAACTTCGGTTCTTACACCCCAAGAGATTCAAGAATTAATGAAAATCATGCGTAATCTAATTGCCGAGGGAAAATCAATTATTTTAATTACCCATAAATTGAAAGAAATAAAAGCTATTGCCGACCGGTGTACCGTAATTCGGAGGGGGAAGCTGATTGATACGGTGGATGTTGCTAAGACTACTGAAGCCCGGATGGCTGAGATGATGGTGGGAAGAGAGGTGACCTTCAGGGTCACCAAAGATTCACGGGAGCCGGGACCGGTCACTCTTAAAATTCGAAATATATCAGTTCTAAATAATCGAAAAATTTTAGGTTTAAAAGATTTTTCACTGGAGGTCCGCTCCGGGGAGATCGTCGGAGTCGCCGGGGTGGAAGGAAACGGACAAGCAGAGTTGGTTGAAGCTATCAGCGGTCTTCGGAAAGTTGAATCAGGTCAAATGTTTTTAAAAGAAACGGATATTACCAACCTGTCCGTTCGGGACCGAATTCGTTCCGGAATCGCTTATATTCCTGAGGATCGTCATAAACACGGACTAATCCTGGATTATTCGGTTGAAGACAACTTGGTCCTAAAGCTGTATTATCAAGGGCCTTACTCTAAGAATGGCTTGTTAAATAAGAATTCCATCCATCAACATGCGGAGCAAGTAATTGCCGAATTTGATGTACGGGCCGGTCAAGGAGGTAGTTCCAGCGCCCGCTCTCTTTCTGGGGGAAATCAGCAGAAAGCGATTGTCGGCCGGGAAATTGACCTAAATCCGGAATTGTTGATTGCGGTCCAACCGACTCGCGGCTTGGATGTGGGTGCCATCGAATATATTCATAAACGATTAGTTGAACAAAGGGATAAGGGTAAAGCGGTGCTCTTGGTATCGCTGGAACTCGATGAAATACTTAATCTTTCCGACCGGATTGCCGTTATCAATAACGGCGAATTGGTTGGAACAGTTGATGCGACAGCAACCAATGAAAACGAAATCGGTTTAATGATGGCCGGAGTGAAGCGAGGGGAGCAAAAATGAAGATAAACAAAGAATGTATAATAGCTTTAGTCGCTGTATTTCTCGGTTTAGTGGCTGGAGCGATTTTAATGGCATTAACCGGAAATAATCCGTTCCAGGGATATACCTACCTTATGAGAGGCGGATTAATGAGCGCCGAAAGAATCGGTAACACACTGGCTACAGCAACCCCTTTAATTCTAACCGGTTTAGCAGTGGCCTTTGCTTTTAAAACCGGTTTGTTCAATATTGGGGCCGCGGGACAAATGTTAATCGGAGGGTTGGCAGCTACTGCCGTCGGTCTGACCTTTGCTCTACCGAAGATTATTTTGCTACCCTTGGTATTAGTAGCAGCCATTCTTGGTGGTGCTATTTGGGGGTTGGTACCCGGATTTTTGAAAGCCCGGTATAATGTGCATGAAGTAGTGGCCACCATTATGATGAATTGGATAGCTTACTGGACGGTTTATTATGTGATCCCCGGATACTTTAAGGGTGCATATCTGGAGACGGAATCCCGTAAGATACCGAATGCAGCCTCTTTGAAAGTTGAATGGCTGACAGACCTTTTTAACGGTTCCTATATTAATCTGGGTTTCTTTTTAGCAATACTGGCAGTGGTCTTGATTGCTTTCTTATTAAACCGTACGATCAGCGGATACGAGTTAAAAGCGGTTGGTTTTAACCGTTATGCGTCGGAATATGCCGGAATACGCGCTAACCGGAGCATAATATTTTCGATGATGATTGCCGGAGCATTGGCCGGTTTGGGCGGTGCTGTTTTTTATGTGGGGTATGCCTCAAACATGCAAATCGGTGTAATCCCATCACAAGGATTTGACGGGATCGCCGTATCTTTACTCGGGGTTAATTCACCGTGGGGAGTATTAAGCGCTGCGCTTTTTTTCGGACTGCTCCATTCCGGCAAAGGATTTATGAACGCGATGACCCGGATTCCACCGGAGATCGCCGATACAATAATTGCAACGATTATCTATTTTTCCGCCACCGCTGTTTTAATTGAAAGATTTTGGGAGAAGATTAATCGCAAAAAGAAATTTAGGGTTAACGTATCGGAAATAAATCAAGATGAAGAACGAATTGGAGGTGTACGGTAATGTGGGACATAATAGTTCAGGTGTTCCCGTATGCCATTGCGTTTACAATCCCTTTGCTAATTACGGCCTTGGGAGGTCTTTTTAGTGAACGAAGCGGTGTTGTCAATATTGGATTGGAAGGATTAATGGTAGTTGGTTTTTTTACGGGAGCTTTGGTAATTGCCAAACTAGAGGGTTTTATGCCCGGGACCGCGGTATGGATAGGCTTAATCGCGGCGTTTATTGCCGGAGGATTCTTCTCGATACTCCATGCTTTTGCTTGTATTAATCTAAATGCCAATCAAGTGATCAGCGGGACAGCGATTAATATGATTGCCGGAGCTTTGACGGTTTATCTCGCCAGAAATATGACAGGCAGCGGAAATATTCATATCGTTCACGGTATGATCCGCCGAAACATTCCTGTTTTAGATGAAATACCGGTCCTGGGAAAATTATTATTTACTCAGACCTATGCAACTACATGGCTGGTCCTGGCGATACTATTTTTGTCATGGTTTGTCTTATATAAGACCGCTTTCGGTCTGAGATTAAGGGCTTGTGGAGAACACCCTCAAGCGGCTGACTCAGCCGGAGTTAATGTTTATCGAATCCGTTATCTTGCCGTCATGATTTCCGGAGCTTTTGCCGGTCTTGGGGGAGCAATTATCCTAGTGACTTATTCGGGTGAATTTAATGGCAGCGTGGCCGGTCTGGGATTTCTAGCGCTTGCGGCTCTCATTTTCGGACAATGGAAACCACTAGGCGTATTGGGGGCCACATTTTTCTTCGGTTTCGCCAGTACAATTGCTAATGTTTCCCAAGTGATACCGACCCTTTCCGAAATTCCGGGAATTTTATTGAAAAATTTTCCTTATATAATAACCCTAATTGTATTGGTTATTTTTTCTAAATCATCTCATGCTCCTCGGGCTGCTGGAGAACCTTATGATAAGGGGAAACGGTAAATTATTATAAAGAAATTTATTGCGACATATATTTATAGGAGAATAAATGCTAATAATTTTAGCTTTGTTACCGACATTGGTGCTACTTTTGTTTTTCTACCTTAAAGACAAATATGAAAAAGAACCAATTAAAACTCTTGCTAAAGTATTTTTAATCGGTATGTTGATTATTTTTCCGGTTCTGATGATGGAGTTATTTTTAATAAAAATAAAACCGAGTGGGCCCAAAATATGGGATGCTTTTTATATGGCAGTAATTGTGGCCGGTTTTTCCGAGGAAATAATAAAGTATCTTTCGTTACGTTTTTATATCTGGAAAAATGTTGACTTTAACGAGATGTATGACGGCATTATTTATGGAGTTTTTCTCTCGTTAGGTTTTGCTACTGTTGAAAACGTTCTTTATGTTATTGAAGGTGGAATGACCACCGCACTTATGCGAATTGTAACAGCGGTTCCTTCCCATGCGTTATTCGGTACTGTAATGGGTTATTACCTGGGAAAGGCTAAATTTTTAACTCATTCAAAAAGAAAGAATCTTTTATTTGCCTGGGTTACTCCTGTTATTCTTCATGGTGTTTATGATTTTATTATTATGGCCGGTTATAGCCTCTTAACGCTTCTATTATTCCCCTTTATGATCTATTTATGGAGAAGAGGACTTAAACATACTGCCGAATTAATAGTATATTCACCCTTCTCACGCCATACGAAAGATAACGTAAGAAATTTTTAAATTCATCAATAGCTTGTACTTGAATTTGGGGTTGTTCCGGTGATGATTTGAATCCCGGAACTGGTTCCGATACGGCTGGCGCCTGCTTTAATCATAGCTACGGCTGTATCGTAATCCCGAACTCCTCCTGAAGCCTTAACCCCAATTTCCGGTCCTACAACCCGCCGCATTAAAGAAATATCTTCCACAGTCGCGCTTCCTGGTCCGAATCCGGTCGAAGTTTTGACAAAGTTCGCTCCAGCTTCAACAGATAATTGGCAAGCCTTAATTTTTTCAGCCTCGTTCAGCAATCCTGTTTCAAGGATTACTTTTACAATTGCTTTTCCTTGGGCGGATTTGACTACTGCTTTGATGTCGTTCAATACCCCATCATAATCTCCCGACTTAAGAGCGCCAATGTTTAATACCATATCAATCTCGTTGGCGCCTTGAGCAATCGCTTCCTCTGCTTCCATAGCTTTTGTCCGGGGTGTGGTCGCGCCGAGAGGAAAACCGATAACCGAACAAACTTTCACAGAACTCCCTTGAAGTAAAGTGGCCACCGTTGGTACCCAAAAAGGATTAACACAGACGGAACAAAAATTGTATTCAACTGCTTCACGACAAACTTTCGCTATTTGTTCCCGGTTGGCATCAGGTTTGAGTAAAGTATGGTCAATGAAGCAAGCTAAATCCCGGCTGTTAAAAGTAATATTTTCCATATTGTTAATCCTCCATCTATGAGTTAATAGATATCTTTCTACGTTATAATTATAAATCCTTGTCCGGGGTTAAATTAAATTCATTACTCAAACCATCCTAAATGGCTTTAGGGACATGAAGTTTATAAGAAATCTAATTCAACTAATATAGTATGAAACAAATTAGTTTCCTGTTTTCCCTGTGATATATTGACAATATCCAAAGCTGATTGGGCCTTGTTTGGTGGTGTCACAAGGAAAATCGGGACATTCAAAACATAGCTTGATACCCTTTTGATAGGCGCACGTGGAAAGCTTACAAAACTTATTTTCTTTAGGTGTACAACCTTGATCGCCATTTGGGCAAGAATGATTAACCATACGAGGACATTTTTCACAGGCAATACCGCAAACACTTATTTTCATTGCAAATAGCACCTCTTATTTTTTTTATTTAAGATTTTCAAGTTTTAGTCCTAGATTGGCCATTTCACGCCGACCGGTTACTGTTATTTCATATTCTTTTTCAGGTTTTGGTATCAACCAGCCCAAGGTTATTAAATGGGTTGTTAAGAGTGAGCCAAGATGAGCTCCGGTATGTTCGTAAAAATTACCGGAAAAACGTTCAACGCAAGGAGATACAGGTATTCTGGAGGAGGATTTAAGTTTAGAGGTATCAATACCTAACTCATTAAAACCTTGCCATCCTATGTTGGTAATTCCATAATCCCTACTATTAGGCACTTTATTAATCCATTCCTTATCGATTAATAATTTAAAAATCAATTCCCCAAGTTTACCGCCGATATGGTCATAACAAGCTACAGCCATTTTTCGGGTTTTATTTTTTTTATCCATCGAAACCTCCTATCAACGATCCGAACAATATTATTGGAAACTATATAAATTACAATACGATATTCATGTGACAACAGTATGTCATGTTTATTTTTATCTGTCTATTTCGGGTTATGTTAATACAATTATCCAATAAGAATACATTATACATGCATGCTCTCGATTGCTCTTTAGCTGATAATCGTTTAAAATCTTAATAATAAATAAAAAAAATGAAGTATCAAGATAAATGATAATTATCAATTGGTTATGGGAGGATGTAAATGAATTATCAGACTCAAGATGGAGCCACCTTAAAGAAATTCCAAACAGAGCTTCGTGAACGCTATGAAGGCTTTAAAGCTGAAAAACTTAAATTGGATATGTCCCGTGGGAAACCTAGTTCGGAACAGCTAGATTTGTCAAAAGGGCTAATAACTTGTCTTAATGAAGATGACTACCGAACGAAAGACGGAGTTGATTGTCGAAACTATGGAGGAGTCGAAGGGATCCCCGAGGCTCGGGAAATTTTGGCGCCTATTCTTGATGCAGATCCCCGGGAAGTAATCGTTAGCGGTAACTCCAGCTTGGCATTGATGTATGATCTTATTGTTAGGGCTTTGCTTTTAGGAGTTCCGGGTAGTAGTTTACCATGGGGAAAACACCAGAAGGTCAAATTTCTCTGTCCCAGTCCGGGATATGACCGTCATTTTGCCATCTGCAACCAATTAGGTATAGAAATGATCACTATTGGACTAAATGAAAAAGGTCCGGATATGGATGAAGTGGAGCGGTTAGTTACGGAAGACGAGTCAATTAAGGGCATTTGGTGTGTACCCAAATATAGTAACCCGACGGGGATTACTATCTCCGATGAAGTAGTGGACCGTTTAGCTAAAATGAAGACTAAAGCTTCCGACTTTCGCATTTTCTGGGACAATGCCTATGCGGTTCATCATTTGACGGAACGGCCCGATCGTCTAAAGAATATTCTGAATGAATGTAAAAAAGCGGGTAATGCCGATCGGGTTATTCTTTTTAGTTCGACTTCCAAGATTAGCTTTGCCGGAGCGGGGTTATCAGTAATGGCAGGGAGTGAAAACAATATTAATTGGATTAAGAAACAAATTATCATCCAAACGATTGGTCCTGATAAATTGAACCAACTGCGGCATGTCCGATTTTTCAAGGATTTTACCGGTATCGAGGCGCAAATGAAGAAACATGCGTTGATTCTTAAACCAAAGTTCGATCAGGTATTTAAAACGTTAGAAGCGGAATTAGGCGGTAAGGAAATTGCCGATTGGACTAAACCCAATGGAGGATATTTTATCAGTTTAAATACACTGGAAGGGTGCGCTAAGAAAGTCGTAGCTATGGCGGCTGAGGCCGGAGTGGTCTTGACCGGTGCTGGAGCGACCTATCCTTATGGTAATGATCCGTTGGATCGCAATATTCGAATTGCGCCAAGCTTCCCACCATTGGCTGAGTTGAAGAAGGCTATGGAGATTGTGGCAGTTTGCATTCAGTTGGCGAGTGTGGAAAAGATTTTGGGAAATAAATGAGATTATAGTCGGTATAAATATGGGGCTGTTGCATAAGTTTGTTTGATTTTGCAATAGCCCCATACTTTTTGAAACTTTTAAATTTTAAACCTTAATAAAGGGTAATAATTATATTAAATCAATCAGTTTTATGATATAATTTTTTAAAAGATTATTTATCCATACTAGACATTTTTGCTTTGAGGCTTTATTTTTTTATTTATTTTCACAAACGTTTGCTAAAATATTTGGTTTAGTTTTACGGGTGAATCAAAACAAGGTTTTAAAAATACTTAAAAGAGGTGATTTTAATGGGTAAGCAGTTCAGTTTTTCGTCTACAAAGGGTTTTAAAAAACAAGGCAAATTAATTGGTCCTTTATTAGTTTGTTTATTATTGATTGTAGCAGCGCAAGGATTTATGCCGGCGATAATTCTATCTGAAACAAGTGAAGTACCTGCTCTCTATCAAGTATATAATGATTATTTCCCGATAGGTGCGGCTGTAAACTACAGAACGGTTGAAAGTCATCAATCTTTACTTAGCAAACATTTTAATAGTATCACAGCGGAAAATGAAATGAAATTCGAGAGTATTCAATATCTTGAAGGTTATTATGATTTTGATCGGGCTGATACCATCGTTAATTTTGCCAAAAATAATAATCAGAAGTTAAGAGGGCACACGTTAGTTTGGCATAATCAGACACCACAATGGGTTTTTTACGATAAAAGCTGGGATCAAGCTTCCAAAGAGCTACTCCTTCAAAGAATGAAAGAACATATTACCACTGTTGTAACAAGATACAAAGATGCGGTTTATGCCTGGGATGTGGTCAATGAGGCAATAGCGGATGACGCCTCTTTTTATAGGGATTCACCATGGTATAGAATTATCGGGGCCGAATATATCGATTATGCATTTCAATACGCCCATGAGGCCGACCCTGATGCCGAACTCTATTATAATGATTATAATGCCGTTTATTCAGACAAATGCGATAAGATTTATCGGTTACTTAAAGGCTTAAAGGAAAAAGGGATACCCGTTCATGGAGTTGGTATTCAAGGACATTGGGATATAAACAGTCCGAGTTTGGTAGAAGTCGAAACCGCAATCAAGAAGTACGCATCGCTTGGGCTGAAGGTGCAAATCACTGAACTTGATGTATCACTTTTTGCCTGGGGAGATAACAGTAAATTAACTGCTCCAACCGAGGAACTATTAGAAAAGCAGGCCCAACGTTACCGGGATTTATTTTCTCTATTCCGGAAATATAAAGATGTGATTACCAATGTGACATTTTGGGGTGTTGCCGATGACTATACCTGGAAGGATAATTTTCCGGTTCAGGGTAGAAAGGATTGGCCATTACTGTTTGATGTAAATCATCAACCTAAGAAAGCTTTTTGGACAACAGTAGAATTCTAATCGGAATATTCAGAAGTCCCAAAATATACATAGAAGGCCGGGGCCGTAATTCCCAAACATGAGCTGAAAGGTATTAAACGAACCTATCTGCAACCGGGTAAGATATATATAGGTGGCTACCGGCCTGACGATGGAAGTGGGTTTTTAACAGGCGGAGAAGTTTTAGAAACGGAGTTGGTGTTTAAAGGGGATAGCTTGGAAATGGAATACTAGAGAGGGAAGGGTTTCAAAAACGATATTTTATCGCTAATCCATAACCTTGTTCACGTAAAGCCGGAATAATGGAGATATTGTTATTCTGTTCGTTTAGTCTAATTACTGTTTTTCCGCTATAATAACCAATCACCGAACCGAGAAAGATATCGGAAGCCCAGTGTTTATTGTCGTACACTCTTGAAATGGCTGTTAAAGAGGCGATACTATAAGAAAGAATTTTAACGAAAGGTTTTTCTTTGTATTCTGATGCGATGATTGTTGCCACTGAAAAAGCTGAGGTGGCGTGGCCCGAGGGAAAAGAGAGATAGTCATTATCATTATCAAAGCTAGGTTCACCCCAGGAGTCAAAAGATTCTCCGGTATACGGACGGCTCCGGTGGGTAGAAAATTTAATTGTGTTGGTAATAAGAGTTGAAAGTAATACACTTTCAAGGGAGAGTACTGCTAAGTGCTGCGTTTTTTCATTATCTCTTACTTTTCCGTATAGATAAAGGAGTCCTAATGAGGGAAATAGTTTATTGTTATCACCAAAACCTTCGACAAAATCTGAAATATTATTACCCGTCCGACTTTGATTTTTTTGAAAAAAACTTTTAATTTCTTGATCATTTTGGTAAAGGACCACAGTTGTTCCTAAAACCCAAGCTATAGATGACACCGAATTATTTTCATATTGGTTCGGATAAATATCGATATATTCTTTATCTGTTTCAAGTGCAACAGCTAAAGAAAAAGTTGTCCATGAAAGTATTGATAAGGTAGTTAAAAATATAGTAAGATAAATTTTACCATATAATTTAGGCATAAATTAATCCTTTGAAAACTTGTTGTAACTATTAATATAAACTTAAAGTAACTATCGGCGTTTTGGGTCAAAATTTTAGGTAATTGTGAAACTATTTAGTATCTTAAATTGAACTTAGCCGGTCAATAATCGTTTTACCTCTGCCTTAAAAAGGTCCCCGCGCTCTTTATAATTTTTAAACAAGCCGAAACTGGCACATGCGGTGGAAAGAAGCACTACATCACCTGGGTCTGCGTTGGCGATGGCGGTAGCAAAAATTTCTTTCATGGTAACGCCTCCTTCAACCAACTTTGGGGTGGTCCTTTCCAGACGGATGCCGGCTTGGCGCGCTGCTTCCCCGATTTTTGGGCCCATCGAACCGATTAAGACCAATGTTTTAACGCTACTTTTTATAATTTCCTCCCCTAAAATGGTATAGTTTGTTCCTTTGTCAGCTCCGCCGGCAATAAGGACAATCGGTTCCGTAAAAGCTTTCAATGCCACGATAGTAGGGTCCGGCGCAGTGGCAAAGGAGTCGTCGAAAAATTGGATTCCATTTACGGTAGCCACATATTCCAAGCGATGTTCGAGACCGGAATATCCGCTAATACCTTGGCGGATCGATTCCGAGTCGGCACCGGCATCATGGCAGGCCAAAGCAGCGGCAGCTATGTTTAGGAGATTGTGTTCACCTCTGACTTGAATGGAATCACTTTCGATGACCAATTCCGGGTTTCCATTAACATTCCAAAATACGGAATAACTCTGATCCGGTTTTTTAACAAACCAAGCTCCTGCCGTTTGTGGTGAACTTCCGTAAGTATATAATCTTCCGGTAACCAAAGGGATCAAATCACGGCTGGTAGAGTCGTCTGCATTAAGAATGGTAAGGCAATCGCTTTTTTGATGTCTAAATAGGTTCGTCTTAGCCCTAATATATTCGGATCGGGATTTATGATAATTCGGGTTTAACGGGTCGGCCGGCGCCAGGTGGTCGTCGGTAATATTGGTAACTACTGCAATAGAGACACTCCGATCGAAGTCTTCCAGTTGGAAGCTGGAAAGTTCCAAAGTCACCCGATCCTCTGGCTTAAGCATCTCAAGGAATTCAAAAGGGGCTATTCCAATATTTCCGCCTAGAAAGGCTTGGCACCCTTTTTTTTCCTGACTGAGTTTGAGTATTTTGTGGATCAAGGTTGATGTAGTCCCTTTGCCTTTGGTACCGGTTACTCCAATAATCGGACATGGGCAAAGTTCTAAAAAGTAACGCATGGCGCTGGTAATGACTACACCTTTAGCTGCGGCTTCGACCAGTTCCGATTGGAAAAGGGGCAATCCCGGGGAACGGTAAAGAAGATTAAAATCCTCTAGGTGCTTTAGATAATCCGGACCCAAGCGAAACGATACGCCCAACTTTTGCAGGAGTTCATAGCGTTCACCTAAAGCTGATTGGTCCCGGTTATCGCAGACAGTTACTTTATAGTCTCGAGCCGCCAGATACTTGGTGAGGGCCAAATTTTCAATTCCTAAGCCGAGGACGGCAATTTTTTGTTTCAAGAGAGTTCCTCCTTAAATTCTTTACTTGAGACACCGTATTTTTCTTTGGTTTCCACATTACCCAAGGGTTCGACGTGTACGGTAACATCATAAAGATTGTCAATGGTTCGGCGTAGCTCATCTTCTACTTTAACGGCAATTTGATGGCCTTCGGCAACAGTCAGGCAATCATCTACTTCGATGTCCATATCGATTACAAATAGGTTAGAAAGTTTACGAATCCGGACCCTGTGGGGGTTAACCGCGCCATTAACTGCGGCTACCGCTTCAAAGATATCCTTATAAATGGATAGGTCATTAACCCCTTCCATTAGTTCCGCATTAGTTTCGATAAAAATTATAACTGCGCAGCGCATAATCCAGATGCTGACAATCAAGGCGATGATGGAATCGATGATCGGAGCATTAAACCAAATTGTTAATGCTAATCCAATTAAAACTCCAAGAGAAATCAGGATATCACCGAGCATGTTTCGGGCATTGGCGACCAACATTTGGCTTGAGATTTTTTTTCCGACCTTTGATTGGTAGAAAGCTAACCCTAGTTTTCCAAGGACTGAGATCATAGTGGCGATAATCGCCAATTGCGATGGTATTTCCGGTTTGGGGGCGGTAATTGAGGATAAGGAGGAAGATAATAATTGGGCCCCTACAAAGAAGATGATAAACGAGATAATGACAGTAGCTATGGGTTCTGCCCGGTGGTGGCCATAAGGATGGGTTTGGTCGGGTTTTTTGGCCATAATCCGGGTAGCGAAGAGAATAACTAAAAAGCTAAGCACATCGGTAGTGCTGTCGATACCATCACCGACCACAGCTAAGCTTCTGGATATTACCCCAATTATTATTTTTAGCAGTGCTAAAAGAAAATTACCGATAATTCCGATCCATGAGGCAATACTAATGGTTTTTAATCGTTGATCCATGGCTCTCCTCGTAGATTATTCTCATGATCTATTTTTACCTTTATCATAAAAATCCTGTAAGGTTAGTTTAATATTATAATTTTGATACAATATATGGTGTCCAACCCAGATTAGTCTATTATTATATTGTTTCAAAATGAGAAATTCAAAAATTATGAAACCGACTAATTTAACAAAGGATTAATCGAAAAATTAAACTTTAAATATTGCCTTATATTTAAAGTTGAGTTAGAATAAAATAAATTAAATAATAAAGGCCTTCAGGACTCGGTGTGATTCCGAACCGGCGGTATAGCCCGCGAGCCGTGTTAAACGGCAGATTTTGGTGAAATTCCAAAGCCGACAGTACAGTCTGGATGGGAGAAGGATTTTATTGCTTTCGGTATAGTCCTGAAGGGCCGTTTTTGACGGCTCTTTTCATTTTAAATGAGAGGCTGTCGGAAAGGGTCGAAGTTGAACCAAGATTTACTATTTATGAGGCGTGCTTTGGAATTGAGTAAAAAAGGTCGGTGTTTGACTTGCCCCAATCCAATGGTGGGCGCGGTGATCGTCAAAGACGGCCAAATAATCGGCGAAGGTTGGCACCACGGTCCCGGCCTTCCCCATGCCGAGATCGATGCTTTAAGAGCATGTTGTACCAATCCTGCCGGAGCAACCATGTATGTCACCTTAGAACCATGTAATCATTATGGCCGGACCCCTCCTTGCAGCGAAGCGATAATTGAGGCCGGGATTGGGGAAGTCAAATATGCGATCTCCGATCCTAATCCGGTGGCCGGTGGAGGCGGTGAACGTCTCCGGAGGGCGGGAATTAAAACTCAGGTAGGTCTATGTAAGGAAGAAGCTCTCGAACTAAATCGGAGATTCCTTCACTTTTGTTTGACTAGGCGGCCGTGGGTAGTCCTAAAAGCCGCCATGAGTCTGGATGGAAAGATAGCTACCGCCGGCGGGGAATCAAAATGGATAACCAGTGAAAGGTCCCGTAAAATGGTCCACCAGCTTCGGACCGAAGTGAATTCAGTCTTAGTCGGTAGCGGAACATTACTCGCCGATGACCCTCAACTTACCAATAGGATGGTTAAGCCGATTAAAAGACAACCATTAAAAGTGTTGCTTGACAGCACTTTAAAAATAACTCCCCGACACCGGTTGCTCGCTGAAGCTCCGGAGAAATTATTGATTTTTTGCGCATCAGGGGCTCCGGAGGCAAAAGAAGAAGAATTGCGACGGATGGGAGTGCGAATTTTCCGTCAAAATAGTATCGGGAAGATCTGTCTTGACGAAGCTTTAGCGACTTTAGGCGAATTGGGGGTCCAGTCCGTTTTGGTTGAAGGAGGCAGTTCGGTATTCACTTCTTTCTGGGAAATGGGGTTGGTGAACGAGTACTATTTATTTTACGCACCATTCCTCATCGGGGGTAAGGCTTCTCCTGGGGTATTGGGAGGGGGCGGGCTTGATTCCTTGACTAAAGCTGAACGGTTGGTTTTAAAATCCGTTAAAAAAATCGGGCCGGATATTTTAGTCCATGCTTATAAGGAGGAACCCAAAAGTTGTTTACCGGTTTAATTAAGGACGTCGGTAAAGTCCTGGAACAGAGAAGTTCCGCGTCCAGCGCGGTCTTAAAAATAGAATCCGTTTTAATCAAAGATTTAGGTTTAGGAGATAGTATTGCCGTTAACGGAGTTTGCCTTACCGCTTCCAGAATCGGCGGTAGTTGGTTTTCCGCCGACGTGATGCCGGAAACCTGGAAAGCAACCAATTTATCCGGAATAAAATCGGGAGATCGGGTCAATCTGGAACCGGCAATGGCTACCGGAGACAGGTTCGGGGGTCACCTGGTCAGCGGTCATGTTGACGGAATCGGCCTGGTAAATAGCGTCACTAAACAAGCTAATGCTGTCGTCTATTATATTTCCGTCCCGCATGGATTAACCAAATTCATCGCCCTTAAGGGTTCGGTAGCCGTAAACGGAGTAAGTCTGACGGTCCAGGAGATTACCGGGGAGAGAATGATGATATCTTTGATCCCCCATACGGTTAAGGAAACTAACCTTCAATTTTTAAAAACCGGCTCTTTGGTGAATATCGAGGTTGATATGATGGCCAGGCAGTTGCTGAAGTTAGCTGGAAACCCGACTGAAGGAATTACCGAGGAATTCCTGGAAAAGCATGGTTTTAAGTAGTCCCTACGTGTAGGAGCACGATAATTTGAGTTTATTAGGAGAGATGATTTAATGAATACGATTATGGAAGCGATTGAAGATATACGCGCCGGAAAGATGGTAATCGTGGTTGACGATGAAGGCCGGGAAAACGAAGGCGACCTTATTATGGCCGCTGAGAAAGCAACTCCGGAAGCGGTTAACTTTGTTGTAAAAAATGCCCGTGGCTTACTATGCGTAGCGATTACTCAAGATAGGGCCGGTGAATTGGAACTTCCATTGATGGTCAATCACAATACCGAGTATATGAGAACGGCTTTTACCGTATCGGTTGACCATAAAAACGTCACAACCGGTATTTCCGCTCTGGAAAGGGCTGTTACCATTAAGGCTTTATCTGATCCCGAATCCAAAGGGGACGATTTTTTGAAACCGGGGCATATATTCCCGTTGATTGCCAGAAACGGCGGAGTAATGGTCAGAGCCGGACATACCGAAGCCGCTACTGACTTGGCCCGTTTAGCAGGGTTGACTCCGGCGGGGTTAATTTGTGAAATCATGAATGAAGACGGTACTATGGCCCGTCGTCCCGATTTGGAAGTATTTGGCGCACAACATGGTTTGAAGATGATCAGTGTCGCCGATCTAATATCTTATCGTTGCAGCCAGGAAAAGTTGGTAAAGCGTGAAGCTGAAACAGTATTACCTAACAAGTATGGTAATTTTAAACTTTATGCCTATTCGACAATCTATTATAATCAAGAACATTTAGCCCTTGTTTTGGGAGAACTTGAAAATTTAGATGGTAAAGCTCCTTTGGTAAGAGTTCATTCGGAATGTCTGACCGGCGATGCGCTGGGCTCTTTTAGGTGTGACTGTGGCGAACAGCTTGCAAAGTCAATGGAGATGATTGCCGCTGAAGGGGTGGGTGTAATTCTCTATTTACGGCAGGAAGGCCGCGGCATTGGTCTATTAAATAAAATGAAAGCTTATCAATTACAAGACCACGGCTTAGATACTGTTGAGGCTAATGTCCGCTTGGGGTTCGCTCCCGATTTACGTGATTATGGGATTGGGGTTCAAATTTTGCGGGATCTAGGTTTGGCAAGGATTAGGTTATTAACCAACAATCCTCGAAAGTTAGTGGGTTTAGACGGCCATGGTTTGGAAATCACGGAGCGGGTCGCGATTCAAATCAAACCTCGGCCGACCAATAAGTTTTACTTGGAAACCAAACAAAAGAAAATGGGACATTTACTGGAGGAGGAAGAATAATGAGAGTAATTGAAGGACATTTAAACGGAGCAGGTTTAAAATTCGCCATTATTATCAGCAGGTTCAATCATTTTATCACCGGGCATCTGCTTGATGGCGCCGAAGACGCTTTAAAACGCCATGGAGTATCGGATGAGAATATTACGGTGGTTTGGGTACCTGGGGCTTTTGAAATACCTTTGGTTGCAAAAAAGGTAGCCCAATCTGGAGAGTATAACGGTGTTATCTGTTTGGGAGCTGTAATACGCGGCTCGACACCTCATTTTGACTATGTGGCCGCCGAGGTTTCGAAGGGAGTAGCAGCGGTAGGGCTCGATACTGGAGTCCCGGTAGTGTTTGGGGTTATTACTACCGATAATATCGAACAAGCCATTGAACGGGCCGGCACCAAGAGCGGAAATAAAGGTTGGGACGCAGCTTTGACCGGTTTGGAACTGGCGGATTTAAATAGAAAAATATAGATATGTTGAAAAAAGTTTTGAGTAAAACATTCACATCCCAAATACCGGATGTGAATGCCGAAATTATTGGGCTTTTTTCAACACATGAGAATCATGGAAAATATGTCGCAATAATCCACGCTTATCCAAGACACTTTTTGCGACATATATAGATGAGTTGATAAGAAATAATGGAAGTTATTAAAATAGGTTAACAAGAAAAAATGATTATGTTACAATATATCATTGATGTTTTAAATATTTACACCTGGAGGACCCGGTGAAAAGAATTTTAGAGTATGTTTATCCTTATAAGAACCGATTTGCAGTTGTTTTTTTAGTTTCGATAATTTTATCGCTGTTAAATGTTTCCAATGCTTGGTTTATGGGTAGGTTGACCGATGCTATCTTTTATCGAACCAAAGGAATTCCCATTAGTATTAATCTGAAACAGGAACAAAATAAAACTTTAGCGCTAAACTTTACTGCCCCAAAGGCTTGGGGATCATCTGCGGAAACCAAAATCGCTACCGAACTTGAACGAATGGGATTGGAAGTAGAAACGGCAAGGATTAATGGTAATGCGGTAATCGTAAAGGCAAAGGTCCCACAAGGCTTTAACCGGGACTTATTGGAATATGCCGGAGTTTTGCAGAAGGATCTCAAGTCAAAATTTGGCGAAATCGATGTATACGTTTCAGTTCCGGACAAACAAACCCCATCTAAGCAGATGGTTTTATTTAAAGGCGTTTACACGGTTTTTATTATTCCTTTAGTTCTAATTATAGTATTCCTTACTACCGGAATCTTAAAGTTTGGGCAAAGTTTTTTACTGGGTTCGACGGGACAAAAAATTATTATGCGTTTGCGGAATGATATTTATCAAAACCTTCATGGCCTTTCACTCAGTTACTTTGAGAAAAATTCTAAGGGTCAAACCGGACAATTGATTTCAAGAATTTTAAGTGATATTGATGCGATTAATTATCTTTTTACTTCGGGTATTCAAGATATTATGCTGGAACCGATAATTATCATCATCGGGCTTACCTGGGGATTTATTATCAACTGGAAGTTGACTCTTCTATTTTTCATTGTTTTTCCATTAATTGCATGGCCCATCACATACCTCAGTAAAAGGTTACGCCATGCCAACAGAGAGATTATGAACAGTGTTGCGAATATTACCGGGGTCTTAGAAGAAACATTGTCAGGTATCAAAGTGGTAAAAGCTTTTGCAACCGAAGATTATGAAGTTAACCGTTTTCACAAAGAAACCCGGCAAAACTATGATAAAGCCTTACGCGGTTTGAGAATGAGTAAAATGTTTCATCCGCTGATTGACTTTATGGCTTCAATTGCGATAGCTTTTTTTCTGGTGTATGGAGGTTATTTAGTTATTCATCAAGATATAAGTCCTGCTGAGTTTTTCACTTTCAGTTTTTTACTGAGTTCAATTGCCGATCCGATTCGAAAAATCGGTTCGATTTTCGGACATGTTCCTAAAGCATTGGCAGCGGCGGACCGTGTTTTTGAACTTCTCGACGAGCGTTCCGAGGTCTGTGAGGTTGATAATCCGGTAGAGTTAACGAATATTCAAGGGAAAGTGGAATTTAAGAAAGTATCTTTTGCGTACCAATCTGATGAAATGGTCTTAAAGGATGTTGACCTAAAAGTCGATCCCGGAGAATTGGTAGCTTTAGTTGGGCCGAGCGGCGCCGGGAAGACTACCATGATTAACTTGATTGCCAGGTTTTACGATCCGGTTTCCGGAACGATTAATATCGATGGCCATGATTTACGGCAATTAAAAATGAGTACTTTCCGGAAACAATTAGGGATTGTCCCTCAGGAAACGATTTTATTCAGAGGTACAATCGCGGAGAACATCTCCTACGGGAGAAGCGATGCTGCAATGGAAGAAATTATTGAAGCTGCCAAAGCTGCCAATGCTCATAACTTTATTATACAGACTCCGGATGGTTATCAAACCAGAGTTGGTTCACGAGGAGCTACACTTTCCGGGGGACAGCGGCAACGAATCGCTATTGCCAGGGCTATTTTACGTAATCCGCGTATTTTAATCTTGGATGAAGCTACTTCAGCCCTGGATACGGAATCGGAGGTTCTGATCCAGGAGGCCTTGGAACGTTTAATGAAGAAAAGGACATCCTTTGTAATTGCCCACCGTCTTTCAACCATTTTAAGCGCTGATCGGATCGTAGTGATGAACCAAGGACAGATCGTTGAAGTTGGGACCCATCAAGAACTACTGGCCAAAGGCGGACTATATGCAAAACTATACCAGACCCAATTTCGCAATCAGGAAACTGTAAATAATTGCTAGCCATCGTATAAAGGATGAGCATAACTGAATGGCGAAAATCCCCCGTTAAGGGGGATTTTCTGATTTGCAAACAAGAATAATAGTAGTAATAATAATAATTTTACTAGGGAATTCCATTATAACAGCGGCGAATGTTTTCGGAGCTGTAACGGCTGATCACAATAGTCTGGAGCGGCAAATTGATCGGACCAGGGAGGAGCTTAATAGGCAAAAACGGAGAGAGAAGTCGGTTATGACTAGACTTACCAAGCAACAACGGGAATTGGTAGTATTGGAAGGTCGGCAAGACCGGCTCCAGAACCAACTTGCCACTGTTCAAAAAAAATTTGATTCAAGTAAGTTGAAGTTGCGTGAACTTCAAAATAACCTAAGTTTTCTAAAACGGGAACTCCAAGAAAAACAAAGACTATTTGAACAAAGAATTGTGGCGCTTTATAAATACGGGCCTCAGTCATTTATTGAAGTTTTATTTAATGCCCGGGATTTTGCGGACCTTATTTCCAAATATACAACAATCAATTATGTGATTCAAAATGATCTTAAACTGATTGAAGAATTGACAAAAGTTAAGAGTAAAATCGAATTAAATCAAGAAGCGGTTAAAATCAAGACCGGGCAGGTTGAATTAGAGTTTCAAAAAACTTTGGATTTAAAAAAACAAGTAACCAAAGAACAAGAAAAAATTTCCTCAAAAGTCAATTTGGCAAAAGAAGAGTTAGAAAAGATCCAATATGATCGGAGCAAGTTGGAAAGGGCCTTGCAAGAACTGGAGGAAACCTCCAAAGAAATAGAAAATGCGATTAAGAAGGATCAAGAGGAATCCAATAGAGAAGGTTCTTTGGGGACCGGAATAATGCTTTGGCCTGTTAGAGGAAGGATTTCATCGAATTTTGGCTGGAGGTACCATCCGGTTTTAAAAAGGAAAAAATATCATAGTGGACTGGATATTGCTGTTCCGAGAGGGACTCCGGTCTTGGCTGCCGACGGCGGAGTGATCTTGGTCAGTGGCTGGCGAGGCGGTTATGGAAATTTTGTGGCAGTTGACCATGGGAATGGGATCTCCACTTGTTATGGGCATAATTCCAGGCTTTTAGTGACTGTTGGCGAAAAAGTAACTAAAGGACAAAGGATTGCTTTATCGGGGAACACCGGATTATCAAGCGGTCCACATGTCCATTTTGAGGTACGTATTAAAGGCGTACCCGCCAACCCGATACCTTATTTACCTTAAATTTTAAGACCCGACCACTACTGTGGCGGGCCTTTGGGAAATTTATTAAAGAAGCCGGTGTTCATCCAACTATTCACTTGTCCGGTCGGGGGACAAGCAGTCACCGTATGGTGATCCTGAGTCTCACTAATGTGAGCCATGAATGTTGTCACTGTTCACCGGCTTCCGATAATATTATGTTCCGGATAGAATAATTTATTCGGCTTAAAATTGGTATTTTTTGACTTTAAACATTCTATTTTACTAATCCTAAAAAGGCCTTAATCGGCCAGGTCAGATATTTATCCCGCCTTAGGATAAGATAAGTTTGGCGGGACATTTCCGGCCATCCCTCGACCTTGACGGTCTGTAACAACCCATTGCTCAACTCACTCGCAACAGCTATTTCGGGAAGAAAAGCCAACCCCAAACCGCTTTTTACCAAACTAATGATTGCCTCGATGCTTTCTAATTCCATGGTTACTTTTGGAGTAAACTGAAGTTTATGGAACTGGTCTTCCAAATAGCGCCGGAAACCTGACCCGGCCCGGTACAGGATTAAGGATTCGGAGGTTAGTCTAGTTGTTTGTATTTGAGCGGGATGGTTCGGGGGAGCGATTAACAAGATGCCATCTCTAAATAGGGGTTTGGCCTCGATAATCCCTGGAAGGTTATTGATGGTGGTTATTAAACCCAAATCGATGGCATTCTCATATACTAATCTGGTTATTAACTCGGAGTCCCCGTTTCTAATTCGAAGTTCAACCTGGGGACAATTATTATGATAATGTTGAAGTAAATTTGGCAGTCTATAAATGGTATTGGTCGAACCGGCCCCGATGGTTAACCGCCCTCTTTCATTGGTAAAATGACTTATTGTCTCCAGGGCTTGGTCCGCTAAGTTTAGAATTGGTTGGGCAAAGCTGAGCAAGGCTTCGCCGGCCGGGGTCAAGACTAAGGTACGCCCGAGACGTTCAAACAAGACCTCGCCCAGTTCCGCCTCGAGGTTTTTAATCTGTTGGGTAACGGCAGGTTGAGTAAGATGGAGTGTTTCGGCGGTCCTTGAAAAACTATGTTCAGTAGCAGCTAAGAGAAAAGTACGTAATTGTGTTAGTTCCATTGGTCCACCTATAAAAAATTTTTATACTAAATATAAATTCTATTAAATTGTATTATACCATTTTCTGTGATAGGATTAAAGGGCGAATAGGGGGGATTAACATGTCGTCAGTGGTTGTAGTTGGACTTCAGTGGGGGGACGAAGGTAAGGGAAAGATTACCGACTGTCTTGCCAGCCAAGCTGAACTGGTAGTGCGTTTTCAAGGCGGTAATAATGCTGGGCACACCGTTGTGGTTGGTGAGAATGAATTTAAACTCCATTTGGTGCCGTCGGGAATCCTTTATCCCGGTAAACTTTGTGTACTCGGGAACGGAGTAGTGATAAATCCCGGTGTGTTGCTTCAGGAATTGTCCGGTCTTCAAAAACGCGGTATTGATATAAGCGGGATGCGGATCAGCGATCGGGCGCATGTAATTATGCCTTATCACCCTCTTCTTGACCAGTTGGATGAGGCCAGCCGAACCGTGGGAAAAATCGGGACTACCGGACGGGGGATTGGCCCGGCCTATGTAGATAAATATGCCCGGTATGATTCCATTCGTATGGTTGACCTTTTAGACCGGGAAACCTTTAAAGAGAGACTGGCGGAGATAGTCAGGATTAAAAATAGAGTTTTAGAGCAGGTCTACAATGACCAAGGTGTCGAGTTTCAGGCTGTTTATGAGGAATACTCGTCATATGCGGACCAATTAAGGGAATATGTAACCGATACTTCGGTTTTGATTAACCGGGCACTGCAAAACGGGAAAAGAGTACTGTTTGAGGGAGCTCAAGGGGCATTGCTCGATATCGATCATGGGACCTATCCCTTTGTCAGTTCTTCATCGCCGACTTCCGGCGGCGCTTGTACCGGGACTGGAGTTGGTCCGACTCGGATTGATAAGGTAGTTGGAGTGATTAAAGCTTACTCTACCAGAGTCGGGGAAGGACCATTTCCAACCGAGCTCCCGGAGGAGCTGGTTTCTTTACTGCGGGATGGCCGGGGACGGGAGTACGGTGTCACTACCGGGCGACCGAGACGCTGCGGTTGGTTTGACGGAGTGATTGCCGAGTATTCGGTAAGGGTTAATGGCGTAAATTCATTGGTTGTCATGAAACTTGACGTACTAGACGGTATGGAGACAGTGAAGCTTTGTACCGGCTATCAATACCGGAACTCTGTGCTGAAAGAGTTTCCGGCCAGTTTGAAAGTGCTTGCCGAGTGTACTCCTATTTACGAGGAGATGCCGGGGTGGCTCCAGGATACGACTCAAGTAAAGCAATTAACTGATTTGCCGATTCAGGCCCAGAATTATTTGAAGCGGATTTCTGAATTGGCCGGTGCGTCGATTAGTATGGTTTCAGTAGGCTGGCGCAGGGATGAAACAATTTTGGTCAATGATATCTGGTAAGTCCAGGTTAAAGTGAAAAAGGGTTGACATTAGGTTAGAAATATTGTATTATGTTTTAGTGACGTTTGTTTTGGGCCATTAGCTCAGGCGGTAGAGCACCTGACTTTTAATCAGGGTGTCCGGCGTTCGAGTCGCCGATGGCCCACCATTTATAAAAGTTTGAAGTTAGAAGTTTGAAGTTTGAAATGAAAACATGGAAAGAGAATGTGTTCACACTTCACACTTCACACTTCACAGTTTAATCCGGTCCCATCGTCTAGAGGCCTAGGACACCGCCCTTTCACGGCGGTGACAGGGGTTCGAATCCCCTTGGGACTACCAAAATGAAAAATTCAAAGCCTGCGGAAGTTTCCGCGGGCTTTTTGCTTTGAATTTTTCATAAGTGTGAAGTTAGAAGTTTGAAGTTAGAAAATTTTTTAGATTTTCACGCTTCACTCTTCTAACTTCAAACTTAATAGGGAGCGAAGTATGAACCCACTTCTTGGGGACTACCAATGAAAACTCAAAGCCTGCGGAGAAATCTGCAGGCTTTTTTGCTTTGAATTTTCAAAGTTTGAAGTGAGAAGTTTGAAGTTAGAAAATTTTCTCCTTGAAACAGGTGATTTGGAAGATATTAACGAAATATTCCTCAGTTAGTTTTTTCAGAAATGCAGTTTTCGAATGGTCGGAGTTTACCAAGATTTCTTTACCAGGCATTATGATGAAGCCATCTTTGAAAATGGGATACAATACAGGGATATGATTAGGTTAAGATTAGACTTGTAAAATTGATTCCAAATGCTAAATCCCTGTTCATCCGTGTAAATCCTGTCTAAATAAAGGTTTGAATTGTCTAAATACTTTTTTCTTTTGACGGGATTAACACGGATTTACGGGATTTCTTTAATCCTAGAAGAAAAACTATTATCAAATCAATCAAATAATGATTTTAAAAAATTCGTGTTCATCCGTGTAAATCCTGTCTAAATAAGGTTTAGAACTTATAATTCTTGTCTAAATACTTTTTTCTTTTGACGGGATTAACGCGGATTTACGGGATTTCTTTAATCCTAGAAGAAGAACTATTATCAAATCAATCAAATAATGATTTTAAAAAATCCGTGTTCATTCGTGTGAATCCTGTCTAAATAAAGGTTTTCAAGACAATAGGAGGGCTGTCATTGAAGGATAAAATCAAACAATTTATACTGGGCCTTGGCGCTGACGTTTGCGGCGTTGCCAATATCGACCGTTTTACGGAAGCTCCAACCGGTTTCCACCCAAGGGATATTTTCCCCGGCTGTAAATCGGTGATCGTATTCGGCCTCGCTCTCCCGAAAGGGTTGACTAAGATCGACCCAAGACTGATTTACGGCCATTTTAACAATTATACCTGCCCGGAAGTTGATGGGATCGCTTTTAAAACCGCCAAAGAAATTGAAAAGCTGTGGGGCGGGTACGCCGTACCGATTCAGGCAGACAGCCCTTATGAATATTGGGACGCGGAAAAAATGGAAGGCCGCGGCCTGATATCAATGAAACATGCCGCCGTCCTTGGGGGTCTAGGGACCCTCGGGAAAAGCACTTTGTTACTGAATGAAAAATATGGTAATCTGCTGACTGTGGGAGCAGTCCTTACAGAGCTTGACCTTGATTCCGATCCGTTGGCGGAGAGTATCTGCATTGAAGGTTGCGACATTTGCATCAAGAACTGTCCGTCCCAGGCTTTGGACGGGCAAAGGGCGGATCAGAAAAAATGCAGACAAAATACATACGGTACCAATGCCAGGGGTTTTAGCATCATTAACTGCAACAATTGTCGGGTAGTTTGTCCGATGCGGTTTGGGAAGAAAAAGGGATTGGAATAGTCAGAACAGGTTTTTAAGGAGTGATGGCATATGGGATTAGGTATTGATATTAAAGGCGAAATAAAGGCCGGAGGATTATTTAAAGCGACGCCTCCTGCGGAGAAACTCCTGATAGATATTGAAAAATTTTTTATAACTCACGGAAACGACATCTTAAAAAAGTTGGTAAGAGTTGATAGGGGAGCAAGGGAGTTAAGGATAGTGTTGCATCCGGCTGAAGAACCCATTGAATTTGCTATTAGCGAAAATGGGATCACTTGTTCCGCGAAGACGAATAGCGCTGGGCCGGGATATCATAGTTACATAATCGATTTGCTGGAAACTTGCGAAGAAAAACTTAATATTAAGTGGGATTGGGGAAAAGAATCCGGCCAAGTTGGGGATGAAACAGGGTATTATCAAAGACGGGATTATCAAAGCTTACAAATGGAAATGGTCGCATGGCTTAAAAAAATTGCCCAATTTTTAGTCAAAGATGAACTTGAAAATATCAAAATCTGTATGCCTGCCGATTATTTTCTTGAAGGCGAGTACTTTACCATTTCACCGTTGGGATTTTGGAGTAGGGAATGGTTCAAAACAGTGTCGGAATCTCCTGAGGTAAATCTTTGCCATTATGGTTCCGAGTTCTTCCCCTGGTGGAGTTTGGAAGCCGATGCCCTCTTTTATTTAAATACAGCTAAAACACTAATGTGGACCGAATGTCCCTGGCATGAACCGGCTTCGGAAGATGAGACCAAACTATATCGAATTATTTGCGAATCCCTTGAAAAAGCTTATCAACTTGATAAAGGGATCGATTATCCATGGAATGAATGGGTTGAGTTATTAACCTTGTTAGGTGAAACCAAAAGAGCAAAACAAATTAAGGATTTACCCACGCCCAATAAGCATACCTCTAAAATTGGTTTTAAAAGGTTGCCGATGAAACGAAATCTTTCCGGGGGTTGGAAAGTTACCTTGCCGGGTTATTTCTATAGCGATTTGGAAGATGACAGGGGAACGATTGTATATTGGTATAAGGATAAAACTGTCCGGGGCAGTTCTCTCAAAGTTCAAGGAGATGGAGATATTCCGGTTCCGGCCGGTAAATTGATTGCGGATTTCTTTTCCAGAGAAAAGGAAGCCGAATTTGTCGAGGTTATTATAGTCGATAATGAAGATCTGAAAGGTAAAGCCGGAATATCATATTGCAATGACGGATACTGGGTCTTAAGCGGAGATACGGCGATCGATGGGAATATCGCTATCATTACAATCTGTTACGAAAACGAATCTGATAAAGAATGGGCAATTGAGACCTGGAAAACGGTGGGAAGGGAAAGAACAACTAGTTAGGAATATAGAAAAAGCAAGGAATGGGGGCTTTCATAAATGATTAAAAAAGTGAGAGAAATAAGACTTAATGAACTTTATTTATTGCTTGAGCTTTATAAACATCTTAATATTGATGATCCGGAAATTTTAATCGATGAAAAAATAAAATCGATATGGAATGAAATAATTGATGACCCCCATCATTGTTGTTTAGTTATTGAAGAAGATGGAATTATTATTGCTTCATGTATATTAGTGATTATAAAGAACTTGACCAGAAATGCTCGGCCTTATGCATTGATTGAAAATGTTGTCACCCATGAGAAATATAGAAAAAAGGGCCATGGAACAGCAATCTTAAAGAAAGCAATTGAAATAGCAAAAGAAAAAGATTGTTATAAAGTAATGTTAATGACAGGGAGAAAAGAAGAAAGCACCTTAAGGTTTTATGAAAAAGCAGGGTTTCATAGAGGAGAAAAGACGGCATTTCAAGTAAGAATTCCAGCCTCTTCTCTTCAGTAACTATAAGTGGTATAAGAAACTTGAGCGCAGTTCCCCTCCCACTGAAGTAAGCTTTATTAAATCGGTGGGAGGGAGAATGGATTGACTCGAGTTATTATTTTCCACTTTAAGCTATTTACAAAAATTAGCTTATTCACCAAACAGGTAATATGGAAGATATTAGAGAAAATATTACATATAAAATTAGTTTTTTGAGTTAAGAAACTTCACCTAAAGGGGTGGTTAATTTGTATGATTTATTAATTCTTATTGCATTGTTCATCACTAATATAATTGATAACAGAAACTCCCAATTAGTTACGCGTATGCCTGAACATTATATGTTTAGAGGCGACCGCAATTTACAGTATGAGTATAAAGCGGATATTTTCAATGACTATTTTTGGATGACTCCGCCTTTATATGGGAAGGAAGTTTTTTTCGACAACGATCATTTAGAAATAGACTTCGTCGGTGGTACTCTAAAATTTATCCGTCAGGAAGATGAGAGTATTACCATGGACGAGAACGGACTTATAACAACTTCAATTCCCACCTTAACTCAGGAAGACCATTACTATAATCTGGACATTTATAAATGGAAAGCCATAACCCGTCCAAAGCAGAATCCTGGTAATGAATCGACTACTGAGAGCGTACCGGTAACTCAGACTCAAAGTACAACTGGGAAATTAAAATCGGGGGAAAGGGTCTTAGATATTCCCCAATATCCTGTTTACAAATTTACGCTTCATAACGGCAATCAGATAATCCTTTACTTAATTAAGAATGATAAAGGCATTCATTACTTTTTTCAACATGTTGGTTATTGTATTGCCAATGAAATATACCGTGATCTTACGGGTTATGAGATCCCTTATAACATAATATTGATCGATGGAGACCAGGATGGTTACTTTGATGGTCTTAATGATTATGTGATGGAACCTTCGAACTCTCCTAAAAGTCAATTAAACAAAGAATATCGACAAATCTTTCATTATATGGATAACAAATGGTATCGACTGAAACAGCTTGCCGAGAAATCGTTTATTAATCTTAAAGTTGATCCAATTTCCAAACAATTAAGTATTAAAGACGCCAATACGCCGTTTCATAAAGAACGGTTACGCGGCGCCATCTTATTATCTGATTTACCGGTTAAAGGCGTGCTGCAGATTAACGGGCGGCAATATAAATATAAAAGAAGGGGCGAATTTGAATCTAAAATAGAATATGGTACATATAAAGCGGTTATCTCTAAAAAAGGATATCTTGATCAGATTATCAGTTTTACGATAGATAAAGATCATCAGACCTTGATAACTTCATACTCCGAACAACCCCGTTCGGCAACTTTAACCTTAACTAATCACGGGTTCCGCACCTGGCAGTTATCCGCAACCAATGAAGCGGGAGAAGAGTGGAGCAAGTTTAACGACAATGTTCTGGCTCTTCCCAGTGGTAATTATAAATTTATTATCTCCGGGGGCGGTTGTTCCTTCTATAAAGAAGCGGCAATTCAAGAAGGGGAAGATTGGGAGTATGATTTTACGGCTGATACATTGAGGAAAAAATAGATTATATCAATATTCGGATCTGGGAATTTTACTGAAAATTTTTCACTATTAACGAACGCTGGGCTGAATAACGCAGATTATAAATTAAAGGAGGATCTTTTATGTTTAATTATGGGAAGTATAGAAAAGAGAAAAAAATAATTCGGGATTTAATATTTAAGTATTATCATGAAGGTCATGCTAAGTGTAATGGTGAGTTATATAGGCCCTTTTTACATGATGAATGGAAGTTATTTATTTTGCCGGATGATACCAAAATAAGCATTATAAATAAAGAAGACTATATAAAAGCATATAGCCCGGTAGATTATGATGCTTCTTTGCTATGGAAAACAAAAATTTATTACATGGATGTTTATGATAAAATGGCCTCTGTAAAACTTAAAATATCAAATCAAAAATTTGGATATATGGATTACTTCAATTTAATGAAGGTTAACGGCAACTGGCAAATTGTGCATAAGATTTCTCAAATGATTAATTAAGAAAGAATTTGACCAAACAGTAAAAGGAAAATTATTAAGATGAAGAAGATGACGTTATGGGGATGTGTGCAACGGGGAGAGATATGGTGAAAATAGAAAAAATTATCGAAAATAAGAAACAGTTCCTTGACTTATTGTTGTTGGCAGACGAGCAGGAAAATATGATTGACAAGTATCTGCCGAGTGGGGACTTGTTTGCTTTATACGACGATGATTTGAAAAGTGTTTGCGTTGTAGTGCCGATAAATAGCGAAACCTGTGAGTTGAAAAACATAGCGACATACGAGAAATATCAAGGCAAAGGGTACGGTAGAGCATTGATAAATTTCATTTTTGATTTCTACAAAAACGATTACAAAACAATGCTTGTCGGGACAGGCGAAACGCCGACAATCTTGTCGTTTTATGAAAGTTGTGGATTTGAAAAGTCATATCGAGTAAAGAATTTTTTTACAGATAATTACGACCACCCTATTTTTGAGGGCGACATACAACTTGTTGATATGATTTATCTTAAAAAAGATTTATAGGATTAGCAGGAATGTGAGCAAAGATAAAAACCGTTTAATCTAAAAGATTCACAAAAAACTTTACACACCCTTTAAAGTATCTCGACAATACTCCGGAGAATTCAAAAGACATTCCGGAGTATTCGTTTTACACTCCGGAGTATTGTAACTATACTCACGAGTATCTTGGCAATACTCCGGAGTGTCGGAAATATACTCGGAAGTGTCTTGACTATAATCCGGAGTATTCTGACCATACTCGCGAGTGTTTCGGTGATATTCCGGAGTATTGGGGTTATACTTGGAAGTGTCTCAATGATACTCAGGAGTGTTTCAAAAATAATTCGGAGGGGTTTTTGGTCCCTCCTAATTATTTTTGTTTATTATTTCAGGTTGTATCAGTTTAGCTTACCAGCGGTTGGGGTTTTTTGAGGGTTTTCTTAAAGAACTCGGCCATTTCTGCGGCGACTACGTTTAGGCCGGCAATCTTGTCGCGGTTTTGTTTGACTGCTGCGTAGACCTCCAAGGCGCCGGTCAGGGCGTCGCTGTTGATGGCCATCAGGGTTTTTTCCAGGCCTTCGGCTAGTTCTTCGGCCTGGTTGGCAATTAGAGTCAGATCTTTTGACAACTGAAAATCTCTGATGAACTCTTCTTTATCAAAGACGGCTGGCAGGATCTCCGGATGGTCGTTGACGGAATTATAGGCCTTTTCGATAAAGGGAGCGTAGCCGTTGGCGGCCTTGAATATGCTTCGGATATCTTCCGGTTGGAGAGAGAGTAAGAAATTTAAATCATTTTTAATCTCGGTCAGTTTTTGCATTATTTCCGTTTTTTTCTCCGCCGGTAAGGTGGCGGAGACTAGATTTTGAGCCATTTGTATGTCCTCCTATGATTTAAATTTTTGATTAATCTTTGCTCCTGGAAAATCAAGTTTTGAACTTGGTTAGCAAAACTTGATCGTCCGTGCCCGAAAAATATGATCAGTATTGTTCGGGCAGTGGCAAAGGGTACCTAGGTAATTGGTATAATTCGGTAGAATTTGTTAATATCCTTGTAAGCGGAGTAATTTTTTGTTATTATTTATAGAAATTTACATTAGGGGTGATGGGGGTGGTTTTTGGGGTTGGTTATTATATAAAGATTTCACGGATAGGGAAGTTTTACCGAAATTTATTCGCAAAACAGGTAAAATGGAAGATATTAGCGAATATCGTACATATAAAGTTTACAATTAGTTAGATTAGCGATCAAAATTCGCTAATGAGTTTTACAACATGGGGGGCAAAAGCACGGCGCCTCCATGTGCCGATTTTCGGAAAAAACTTCGAAGCTTGAATAAAATGAGGTAAATCTAGAATGAATAAAAATGAAATAGTTGATAAAGCTTTAAAACTTCAAGGATATAATTTTAAGTTTAATTCCAAACCCTTAATAATTGGTGGATTAGCTATGGAATACTACGGATTAAGGAAGAGAGGCCAAGATATTGATCTTGTTATTACGAATGATGACTACATAGATTTATCAAAAAAATACCCTAACAACAAAAAAGACATATGGGGAGACCTAGGAATCGTTGTTAATAGCTTTGAAATATGGAGAAGTATTGCACTGTTGGATTATTATTTTTATGCAGAAGGCTCTATAGAATATAGTGATTATAAAGTAGTTTCGTTTGATAGGTTATTTTTTATGAGAGCATTAGCAATGGAAGTCGAGAAATATAAAAATGATTTTGAATTAATGAAACAGCATTTACTAAAACGCCAGCCAATTGACTTTAAAGAATACCAGAATAAACATATTGAAAAGTATAAATCTGTAACTGGTGGTGTTATATTTAATGACGAATATTAAAAAACCTGTAAGGCCGCAGCCTCCTTGCTGCTCTTGTTTTGAGGGGCCATCCCACGTCGTATAACATGGCATCTGGCGCTGATGGGCGCGGTAAGAAATGTCATGAAGAAAGGTATGAAATGAATTTCTTGAAGTTTGCGCACCACATGCCTTCGCTAACCGAGTCGGCGGGGAAAGTAGTTTCAGAGAAGAATCCCGCCTTGTAAGCTTAGGCACGTCGCAGATGCCAAGACGATATCAGCAATACCTGAAATGAAACCTGCATCGTGCGGGCTAGTAAAACTGAATGAGGTATAAAGAATGTTTGGATATTTCAAAGAAGATTTTTCAAAAATAGAAGATCCTATAGAAAGAAAAAAGGCGATCTTTGATTCCTATTTTAAAAGGAAAGAATTAAATCTTTTTAGTTTTACTTTGTTTGTATTTACTCAGTATTTTTTGTCCTTTCTTTTTATGTCAATAATGTTTTTATTGATAAAGAGTTTTAGATTTGAAATATCAAAATTTGTTACTTATTTGATAGTGATAGTTAGTTTAGTTCCGGTTGTTTTTTCTACATGGATTGAATTAATTAAAATTGAAAAGAATCATTTTATTAAAATAGTTCTTAATTTTTTTTTACAGTTATTATGTTCGTAATATATACACGTTTAAGAAATTTACCGATGAAATTCATCTATTTTGGCATGGTTATCACTATTTTATCAAATTTATTAGTAGGTCTAGTGAAAATAAATTATGAAGATGTTAATGTCAGAGAAAAACTAATTTTCTTTATTACTCCTTTTTTTACTTACTTTTTTGTAGGAATTTTAGCAACAATTATTATGATGACTTTGACAGCTATAAAAGTATTAAATTAAAGTAGTTGCCTTTCATGGCAACCTTCAACTGATTGTCGATGTACTACATATAAAACGGGGTTACCACTTCGGGCGCGGTGATTCGAAGATGTAGATTCAAAGAAGAAGCTAATGGTAATCACAACTTTAGCTGAAACCCCATAAAGATTGTCAAAGGCGATGTCGGTGCTGCTTTTTTTAAAAAATATGGGAGTGAGAAAATGAGTGAAATAAATATGTGGAAGGTTCGGGGTTCGAAAAAAGAATATGTATTAATATTGTTTCTATGTTTTGGTTTTATGCTTGCTTTGAAAGCAAGGGATATGTTTTGGATGTTAGTTAGTGTTTTATTGATTTTTGGAAGGTTATATTCCCGTACCAAATATTACATAAAATTGACTGACATAGGTATCGAATGTTTTATGAATTTTAAACTTAGAAGAGTAAAATGGAGTGAGATTAAAGGCTGTTTTCAATCTGATTCCGTGATAATTCTCAATATAAAACAGAAGAAACCAATTATAATTAATAAAGCTTTAGTAAGTGATTTTGAAAATTTTTTTGATTTGTTAAACCAAAAATTAGTAACTTTACTGCAATTTAAATGCGCAAGGTGTGGTTCGGAATTAGTATCCGAAGAAATAAAATGCCCGAATTGTGGCTGGTTAAAAGAAAATGAACTAAAGGGAATAAGTATATAAATATCCACTCCCTGGGTGCGCCACGAAGCCCACAAATGCCAGCCGGTGAAAGTCCGGTTCAACTAATAGCCATTCAGTAGAAAGAGAATGAGGATGTCACGACCAGTAATGGACGTGATATAAGCCCTCAAACTCAGTAAGCGAGCCGTAACGAAAGTGAACAGGGTTAGCAAGACTTCGACTCAGGGTTAATTTTTAGGTATATTATTTTAATGAAAGAGCAGACCAATGAAGCAATTTATCAAAATTCTAGTTGTATTATGTGTTGCTTGGTTTGGGGTACATATTGGTTTGATTATTATTGATGGCCTAAATGACAACTTAAAGAAAGCTGATGTAGGAATTGTTTTGGGGAATAAGATTGAAATCAATGGATACCCATCAAGCCGTCTGAAAAGTCGATTAGATAAAGCAGTTGAATTATATCATAAGGGCTTTTTTAGATACATTATTGTGAGTGGTGGTATAGGTAAAGAGGGTTTTGACGAAGCGAAAGTTATGAGAGATTATTTGATAAAGAACCAAATTCCTTCAAAAGATATTATCATAGATAGTAAAGGGAAAAACACTTATTTAACTGCAATAAATTCAAAAGTGATAATGGAAAGATTGGGTTTTAATTCCGCATTAATTATCACGCAATATTACCATGTTACAAGAACCAGACTCGCATTTTCTATAGTTGGTATTGAAAAGGTTTCATCTGCTCATGCTAATTTCTTTGAGTTAAGAGATATATATTCATTAATGAGAGAATTTTTTGGGTATTATAAATACATTTTGCTAGGGTGAGCCTGAAAGAGGCGCTATGGACAGGGTAAACCCTTCAAACTCAGTAAGCGAGCCGTAACAAAGTGAACAGGGTTAGCCTCGCTAGGCGAATTGCAGTTTGGTCATCCTTTCCATGGGGGAGAAACCTGTCATTATATGGGAAGAAATGACACCGCTCTGTAAAAACCTATGGAGGGACTATGAAGAAATTTTTAACATCGATACTAGTATTGTCTTTTTTAATAATCAGTTTTCCGGCCTTTGCTAGTTCAGGTGAAGGTGTATCTTTTCGTATCAATAAATTTTTACTAAAAATTAGTTGGAGTTGGCAAGAACAAGTGCCTTCTATGTATGATAGTTCGATGGCCATTCCACTAATTAATCTGATTCATTCAAATTACTCAAAAATATCATTGATGGATAAGAAAGTATGGTTTGAATACTATTGTAATGAAAATAACACCTTTTCCTTAGTCAAGTATTATCTGGTAAAAGGTCAATGGGAATTAATTGAAAGACAAGAATTTTCTGAAAGTATTAATTTATGTGTGAAAGTGTTAGAAATTATAAAAAAAGAATTAGATCTTCCTGAGAATCCAAATTTTGTTTCTAATGTATTTGTTGTATTTATACCAGGCTATTATATTGAACCTGATTCATCCTATAAAAAAGAGATAGAAACCTTCTTAGGTCAAACTGAATTACAATTTGCTCATGATATGGTCCTACAATCAAATGTCCAAGGTTATGTATATTCAATTTTTTTTGATAGACATAGAATGTATTCATTTTTAGAAAAATTAAGTGTAAGAAGGATAATAATTAACCGTAAAACTATTGATGACAAAGGGTTATCAACATTAGATATTATGTTGAATTGAAAGAGATTTTTTAAGTGCTTGGAAAAAACGGTGCCCTCCCTGGTTGCGCCATGAAGCTCACGAATGCCAGCCGATGAAAATCCGGCTCAACTAATAGCCATTCACTTGAAGGCTTCAGTAACCGAGTCGGCGGGTGAGCTTTTCGAAGAAGTATGCCGCTTATAAGCTCGGGCACGTCGGAGATACTGGCCGTTAGGCAAAATGACCAATAAAAATTCAAGCTAATTTTGAAAGTGAAGGTGATTAATACGTATACAACTCTAATTGAGAAGTTTAAACACCAGTTACAAGAGAAAAAAATGAATAAAAAAGAACTTGAAAATGCTTTTGGGAAAGCAGAATCTGAGGAACTTAGATATTTAACCGACTTGTATGGTACATATAGTTGTTGTTCTAGTATATATTTTGAGGAAGATGGAGAATTATTAGAGTTAAAAAATATTCAATACCTAAAAGTGTTATTGATTTCTATAAAGAATACGAACCTAAAGAATTGCCAATGTTAAAAGGAATGGTAAATTTATTAAGCTTAAAAGCAATAAAAGAAGAAAATTCAAGTTTGTCACCTGGTGCTTATTTAATAAAATTTGGATTAGTAACTTTTGCAACAACAGTTGGTGGAAACTGTATTTGTATGGATTTAAATAAAATTAATAACAGGGAACCAAGAATTGTTTATGCCGATCATACTTGGTTTAGTTTCGATGAGGAAAATAGAAGAGTGGAATTTAGTCTTTATCCGAAAGAAATTCCGGAGAATGATCAAATTCTTTCCCTAGATGTAATTAAAAAATACCTACCAGAGATATGTGAGACCTTTTCTGGTTTTTTGGTTAAAGTTGCTAATGAGGAGTTCGAAGACATTGAGGAATATTATGAGAAAATAATGATTTGAGGAAGAAAGTAGAATCATGATGTTATACCGAAGAAGTATATTTACGATGTCAGCGCCCACATGCAAAACGTTAAGTAGACGTCGCCATCCAGGCTCCCTGTGATGCGTGTGACTCACAGATGTTAGTTATTGGGATATGTTAAAAAGTTTAACCCAAAAGAAAAAGGAATAAAAATTATGGAAAATATGCCATCATGGTCATGGATTATAATAGGTTTGATACTTGGCTTGGTTGGCCTATTTCTTTGGGTCTACCCTTTTGTGGTGATATTCATCGTTATTAAAAATCGGCTATGGAAAGCATTGATTTTATTAATTCCATTTGCATGTATTCAAGGTATTTTTATGTATCAAATTATTATCAATGAATTTGGCAATGATGGAACTAACTTTGGAATTGTAGGAATGGGATTTAGCATTATATCTTTTGCAGTTTGTTTTTTTGTACAGCTATACTCTAAATACAAAAAAGAACAAGAAAAAATCAGAAATGAAATTATTTGAAAAAAAAAAGCCCCATTAATGGGGGTTAAATTTGATGGAGCCGTGGGGTTGACCCCGCGGCGGATCAATAGTTTGGCTTATAAAATATATAGGATCAATTTCAAACTTCTGACTATGCTTTCATAATTCACTTCACTGAAGGCCTCCTTGAAAAGTGATCGTTCCCAGTTTTCGGGGGTTGGTTTTGAATGTTAGTTGCCGGTCAGAAAATTATCTCCTAGCCTGCAGAACCAAGGTACACCATCAGCCTCCAAAATTCAAACTTCTCAATTCAAACTTTTTTTGGCCGCGGTCTGATTGACGGGATTTATTGGGTATCAGGCCTTTGAATGGAAAATATTGTTGTCTATAAATAGTTTTGAGGATATAATGGAATCGAAGACGGGAAATAAGGAGAGTTTAATGGGAGAGCTGGCCCGGTTTGAGGATATCAGAATTAAAATGTATCCAAGAGATATTCAAAAGCATAAGGAACCACATTTTCACGTAATACTAACAAATGGCGATAGAATATCAATTGCTATAGCTAATGGCAAGGTATTGGAAGGAAAATTGAATCCAAGGCAGAAAGAATTAATAAAGGCATGGATGATTATCCATAGGGAAGAAATTTGGGATAGGTGGAATAAAGCAGTTGCCGGAGAGTTTATCGAAAAGATTGAGCCTAGAGGATTATAATTGAAAGGAGTAGTCTAAATGCAAAGTCCTAACATTAAGGAAGCTAAAACCTTAAATGATCATAAATTATTAATAAAATTTGCCAATGATGAAGAGAAGGTTTTTGATATGAAACCATATCTTCATTTTCCGGTCTTTAAACCTTTGAATGATATGAAAGAATTCAATAATTTTATAATAGAGGATGGAACAATTGAGTGGAAATGCGGAGCGGATTTAAGTCAGGATACATTTTATATCGAAAGTATACCAGCAAACAGCGTAAATAATGCTATGAGCAAATAGGTTAAAAGAGGCTGCCGTCCCGGCAGCCTTCAATCTAGGCGTCATGAGTCTGTTGAGAGCGTATTAACCCAAAAATGAATACAAAAACCCGAAAGGCATCTCATGAATTACGTCAGCTACATAAGAAATTTTGTTAAAACAAACCCAATCATTTTAAACGGTACGGTGATCATCGCCAAGAATGAAACCGGGCAGATTTTGTTGCAAAAAAGGGCGGATTCATTGGATTGGGGATTAATCGGGGGATTCCTCGAAATGGGCGAAAGCTTGGAAGAAACCGCCGTAAGGGAATTGTTTGAGGAAACGGGGATGAAGGCGGAGCGGTTGATTTTAAAAACCACCTTGTCCGGTAAGGATTTGCACTACGTATATCCCAACGGCGATGAAGTTTATACCGTGGTTTCGGTGTTTGAAGCTGAAGATCTTCAGGGTAAACCGATAATCAACGACAATGAAAGTCTTGAATTGAGGTATTTTAGTATTAACGAACCGATTGAAAACCTTAATCCGCTGGCGCGGACAATACTCCAAAAAACGGGGTATATAACCGACTTTCAAGGCGACGATTAAGAATAACAGCTGAATCCAGTATGAAAATTAAACAAGGGGAGTTTACGAAATGATCCAGTCAATAGTCCATATTGCTCTAGTTGTAAAAGATTATGACGAGGCGATTGAGTTTTACACCAAGAAGCTTAATTTTATATTAGTTGAAGACACTTACCAACCCGAACAGGATAAACGGTGGGTAGTGGTATCTCCTCCCGGATCGGCCGGGACTACTCTTTTACTGGCAAGAGCGTCCAAACCCGAACAGGAGCCGTTAATTGGTAATCAGGCAGGGGGGAGAGTTTTCCTCTTTTTAGGCACGGATGACTTTTGGAGGGATTATCGCGAAATGGTCGCCCGGGGAATCGAATTTGTTCGGGAGCCCAAGGAACAATCCTATGGAACGGTTGCGGTATTTAAGGATTTATACGGGAACCTATGGGATTTGGTAGAGTTTAAAGAAGATCATCCGATGAGGAAACGGATGTAAGGAAAGACTTATTAAAATATGTAATATTTGAGGTGCTGCCTATGATGGTTCCATTTCCAATAAAACCAACGATTGATTCACGGCGTTCGGTTCGTAGTTATAAAATGATTGAGATTGATACGGATGTTCTTGAATCTGTAAAAAACTATGCAAAATCAATAGCGGTCCCTTTCGAGCATAACGTTGAGATTAAATTTTTTAATGCTGAGCCGACCGGAACTCTTTATATGACCATGAAGTCTCCGCCAAACAACATTGCTTTGATAACGGAAACGGATTTTATGTCCATTTCTAAGGCGGGTTTCATCGGAGAGTTGCTGATACTCTTCGCGCAAAGCAAAGGCCTTTCAACCTGTTGGTACGGGCATTATAAACTAGCGGAACTGGAGCGATTAATGCCTCATTTACAAACTGCCGAGCAGATAAAAGAATCAAACATGGGTTATGGATATTCCAAAGGCATAACCACAGGCAAACGAGTAATATGCATTACTCCGCTGGGCTATTACGAAGACAGGGGGCTTCGTCTTTTGGACAGAATTACCAAAAAGACAATCAGCTTCAAACGAAAGGAAATAAAAGAATTACTTGAGAATCCGAATGATTACGACAAGCTTTCCGGTGATATTTTATATGCCCTTGATTTGGGACGTAAAGCGCCGTCTGCCGCGAATTCCCAAATGTGGAGGTTTGCTTTCACGGATAATTTCAAAACGATAATTGTTGCCATGCCAATCGGATATAAGCATTTTAAATGGGAGCACCCCAACGTCGATATCGGTATCTGCGCTTCTCATATTTGGCTCGGATTAATTGATAAAGGGTATAATCCGGAGGTAACTGTAAGCGAAGATTCCGGGAGAGCGGTTTGGAGACTATCAATATAACTGGAGCGATGATAATATGGATTACGCGGTCGTATTATACTTTGACGAGCAAAGTCAGGCTCGGTTATTAAGTATTATGGAGAATATATGCGATGCGGGAATAAACCGATATATGCTTGATGTCGGTATTAGGCCGCATATAACCTTAGCCGCCTGGAACGATGAAAAAGAAAGAGATTTAACCAATGAAATCAAACAGTTTGCGCTGGAAGTGGAAGGAACCGGCGTTCTATTTAGCAGTATCGGTATTTTCCCGGCGGATCAGAGTGTTGTTTACCTATCTCCCGTAAAAGATGATAACTTAAACAATATTCACAGCAGATTTTATCAGAAATTAGGCGGGCTGATCGGAAACTTCGTAAAATACTATACTCCGGACCATTGGGTTCCACACTGCACATTGGCGGCAAAACTAACCAAGGCGGAAGTCTTAGAGTCGGTAAGTATATTGATGGATATTCAATTCCCAATAAAAGCGACGATATCCCAAGTTGAGTTAATCAAGTGTAAACCGATGGAAGAGATACTTTCGTGTGAAGTTAAATTCCAGCACGATATATAGATGAAAGTACTGAATTATAAACAATTAGCCACCGAGACACAGAGACACAGAGAAGTAATAACAACAAAACTAAAGGCGGATAATTTGATGAATTTTACACCGGGGTTTGATATTTTAACCAAGGACCCACCGGAAGGGTATTGGTTTTTGTTTTTTGATGGCGAACTTCTCCTAACAAGGGACGACGATGCTAAAACCGGAGTTCCGTTTCTATCAAATATGAAGGAACGAGGTTTTGACTTTACCGATTATCTATATATCGGGTCCGTGGATGGCAGTGATTGTTATGCGGCAAATTTGGATAGAAAAAACGCAGGCCAAGGATTTTCTTTCAATGGTTTACGCCAATTATACAGATCGGTTCAGGATGATTGGTTTCCGTTAATCTCCCGGGCGTTCCACTTAACATATTGGGCAAGTAAGAATAAATATTGCGGTTGTTGCGGGGCGGCGATGATTGGAGTACCTGAGGAAAGTGCTTTAAAATGCGTTAGCTGCGGTCAGATTGTATACCCTCGTATTTCTCCGGCGGTGATTGTGGCTGTCGTCAGGGATCGGCAGATCCTTTTAGCGCGCGCCGGACGGTTCCCAACTGCCATGTATAGTGTGCTGGCAGGATTTGTCGAACCGGGAGAATCGTTGGAAGACTGCGTTAGGCGGGAGATTCGCGAAGAAGTCGGGATTGAAGTAAAGGAGATCAAATATTTTGCCAGTCAGCCTTGGCCTTTTCCCGATTCGTTAATGATCGGTTTTACGGCCCAATACGCATCCGGTGAGATTGTCATTGATAATAAGGAAATTGTTGACGCCGCCTGGTATTCGGCTGGGAATCTTCCGGAGATTCCCCCCGGTAAATCCAGTATTTCAAGACGGTTGATTGATTGGTTTGTTCGGGAAAATACATGATTAGCCATGGAAACATAGAGATATGGGGAGAAGTTCATGTAGTTTTTCTGAGCCTTTGATGCTTTTTAATCAAGATTGTTCAACGGATCGCTTCTTTCACCAAATACTTTTTAAATAGCATTCCCAAGCTCAGTCCATACAGGACTGAACCGAACAGATGAATGTAGTAGTCAACTACCGGCCTGGGATGGACAAGGCCCGGTCCCTCGATCAGCCATACATAGACAGCCTCCCAAATTATCCAGAATAGGGATTCGGCAGGGATAGTGATGTTGATACTATCCCTTTACCGCTCCGGCGGCGATTCCTTTGACGATATATTTTTGCATTGCTAGGTAGAAAATGACAATCGGTGAGGCCGAAAGGACCAATGAGGCCATGGCTAGCGAGTATTCGCGTTTGAACAAGCTGAAGAAGCCGTACTGGGCCAATTGCAAAGTTGATTGTTTCGGCAGGATAATCAATGGTAATAGGAAATCGTTCCAAATCCAGAGTACATCCAAGATGGCGATGGTGGCGGTGATTGGTTTCAACAAAGGGAATATCAGTTGAAAAAAGGCCCGTAGCGGGTTGGCGCCGTCAATTGCCGCCGATTCATCAATTTCTACCGGTATCCCTTTGATGAAACCATGAAACATGAAAATTGCCAGAGGGCAGCCTAAACCGATGTAGATCGGAATAATCCCTAAAACGCTTTTTAAATCGTAGTCTTTTGCGGTTTGGACCAAAGGGACCATAATTGTTTGAAAAGGGACCACCATCGAGAAGGTAAAAATCAAGAATAGAATCCAACTGACCCGCGTCTTGGACCGGACCAGAATATAGGCCGCCATTGAGCTGACTAGTATGATACCCAAAGTACTAAATAAAGTGATGATGAAAGTATTGGTCAATACTACCGGAAAGTTCATTTCTTTCCAGGCGTTGAGATAATTTTGAAAATTAAATGATCTGGGCAGGGAAATTGGATTTAACACTATTTCAGTATTGGTTTTAAAGGAATTTAGCAAGGTAATTAAGGCTGGAAAAAGAAAGAGGGTCCCAATTAGAACCATTATGATTTCCATAATGAGGAGGCCATATTTTTGATAGGGGGCCGAAGCTTCGTTTCTTTTAAACAGAGAGATTAAAGTTTTCATAATTCCACCTCCCTTTTTTTCATCAGAAACAGTTGAATGCCGGTTACCAACATAATGATTACGCAGAGGAATACCGCCTTAGCGGTGGCATAGCCGAACTGGTTGTTATTAAAGGCGTTAAAATAGATGTCCAGCACAATTGGTGTGGTGACATATCCTGGTCCTCCGCTCGTTAAGGCCATAATCACGTCAAAAGTTTTTAAAGAACTCGAGAGGCTATAAAAAAGGCAGATGGTCATCGCCGGCAACAGCAATGGAAGTGTAACCCGGTTAAGCCGTTGAAACCAGTTGGCCCCGTCGATTGAGGCGACTTCCGTGATTTCAACCGGAATAGTCTGCAATCCGGCCAGATAGATAATCATTAAATAACCGCATCCTTGCCAGATAGTTACCATCAGGACGGCATAGGGCGCCAAATCAATACTGCCCAGCCAAATTGAAATCCCGGTTATGGCCGGTAAAATCAACCGGAAAATGAATGACCAAATAAAAGCGACAATAATTAAACTGAATACATTGGGAAGGAAGAATATTGATCGTAATATATTGCGGGTTTTCATTTTTGCATCCAGTATCAGAGCCAATAATAAGGCTAACAAATTAGAGAATATGATATTAAAAAAGGCAAAAAACAAAGTAAATCCGATAACACCGGGGATAAAGATGTTTTGGTACATATGTTCGCTTATTGTCGTTTTTAACTTATCCGTGTCACTGTCGGAAATATCTTGTTCAAGCAAATATGCGTCTTTCTTTTGATTAAACTTGTAAAAGCTTAGCACAAATGCTTGTTCGTTTCTTTGAGAGATATGATTCAGGAGATTTTTGTCAAAAGTTTTAGCGGGAATAGCCTCGGGCAAATCGTCGAATTCATTAAACAGGTATCTTTTTTCAATCCGCGGTATAAATCTTTCATCGTTTTGGAACATATCCCGGTAGTTTTTAAACCCAATAAACTTAATGGAAGTAATGTTAACTGATTTTAGAATCCGTTTTATTTTCCGCCTTTCAGAGGTGGTTATTTGACGGGTTTCTTTACCGTCTTCAATCCAGTTGGATAAGTGATAATTTTCGCCGGTTTCATCTAATCTATAGTATTTCCGGATAAAGTCGAGATCCTTTTGGCGATGAAGCTTTCCGATAACTTTTTCGTTAAAATCGGTTTTACTCATGTTAAATGGGATTTCAGGGACGATACCGTTCCAATCGGTAAATGAATAGAGAATTCCTTGTAAAAAAGGGATGATGAAGAACAGCGTATAAGTTAAGAATGCCGGAAGTAAGAAAAGACAAAAGTAAAAAGCCTTGCTTTTTTTCGAGGCGATCATTTTGTCTCCTTTCTGTAAAAAGAAGAATAAATAGTCGTCCACGTCAACCTCCGGTTAACCCAAGCGAACCAATGGAAAGTTGACGTGGATCGACAAGCATCGATAGCATTTTCGATGAAAAAATCATTTTTCAACTCTATGTCTCAGTGTCTCCGTGGCCCATAGTATAATTTGCCACAGAGACTCAGAGACATAGAGAAAGTATTTTTGAGTTGGATGTTGCCCACTTATCTTTCTGATAGTACTTATTTCTGAACTGATTTTTTCCAGGTGTCATCGATGTATTCGACTACTTGCCGGGCGTTTTTGCGGCCGAACAAATACTCCTGGGCTCCGTTTTTGGTGGCGTCTTCAAAGGCGGCGACCGGATACATACTAAAAGCCCAGGGATTGGTTTTACCTGAGTTGAGATATGAAACCAAATCTTGGAATGGAGCGTCCATCGACTTTACATCGGCGCCTTTGAAGGTTGGGACCAGTTTGCACTTTTCAACCCACAGCTTAATGGCTTCCGGAGTGCCTAACCATTCAAGAAAAACTTTGGCGGCCTTAATCTTTTCCGGACTTGAGGTGGCCGATAGAGCAAATGTTGAGTCGACATCGGCGAAGAGTTTGGTATCTTTAACATTATTGGTACATGGGAATGGGATAAAGCCGCAATTCAATTTGGGATTGGTTCCAATAGCGGCGCCGTAAGACCAAAGTCCTTGGACCATCATCGCGGCTTCGCCATTGGCGAAAGAAGCTTGTTGTTCGTTCCAGTCGAATTCGGCGGCTTTAGGATCGGAGTTGGCTTTGTAAAAATCCAAGATTTTGAATAGTTCCGCCACGTTGACCGGATCGGCGAAAGAACCCTTTCCGGAGTTCATTGATTCAATCCAGGGTAATACTTTCGGGCCGGCTAAAGAAGTGTGGGCCATTGAAAGGAAGTGGCCCAGCGACCAATTGACTTTAAACATGGAAGCAAAAGGAGTCACCTTATTTTTCTTCAGCGTAGCGCATGCATTCTTCAATTCATCAAAAGTCGCAGGAGGCTTTAGGCCGTATTTTTTGAATATGTCCTTATTATAGATAATGCCGATACCTGCCACGTCCATGGGTAAAGCATATGCTTTGCCCTTATATGTAACGGAGTTTTTAGTATCCGGGACTACTTTGGCCATAACCGGTTCGTTCGACAAATTTAACAACCAACCGGCATTGGCAAATTCGAACACATTTGAATAGGATTGCAATTGGATAATATCCGGAGCCTGACCGCTGGACATTCTGGTTTTTAATACAGTCATGCTATCGTTGGGAACGATCTCCAGATCGATTGAAATAGTCGGGTGGGTCTTGGTAAAGGCTTCGGTCATCTCTTTGAGTTCTTTGGAAATCTCTTGTTTATAAAAGAAGAGATTAAGTTTAACTTCATTGGTTGCACCAACATTACTACTGATAAAAGCCAAGATTAAAATCAGGAATAGCCCTTTAGTCCAATGTTTTTTCATTATTACCCTCCTTTGATCTTTCCATAACTTAAAGATTTAAGAAGCTCTTGACCACCTCCTATGAAGACGAATAATCGTGCTAACGTTTACACATATTAATTATTTTTTGTTCCTCCCAAACTCCCTCTTGTGATGGTAAATCTTACAAACGATTTATAATTGCTGTCAATAATAGTACTGGCAAGGCGAAAATTCGATTATTATATTAATGAAAAAGCTTGCTTGATAAACAAAAATAAAAATTACTTATATAATATTAGGTAAGTATTGCTATTTATGCTATTTATAATCTCCTGTTTTTGGCTTTATCACCAAAGAATAAGTTTGAGACAAGGCGACTAGATATTTGCTAACAATTATAAAGGTAATGATTATGGCCAATACATTTATTTGAACTTTTAATTATTCCGGAGGTTTTATTGATGATTGATAAGTTCTTTATTGATAACTGGAAGGTAATTGAAGAAGGTTTTGATCCGAAAACTAACAGGTTTTCCGAAAGTATCTTCAGCCTAGGAAATGAACATATGGGGATAAGGGGTTTTTTTGAAGAGGGTTATTCGGGAGACAGTCTTCAAGGGACTTACATTGCGGGGATTTTTTATCCGGATAAAACCCGGGTTGGTTGGTGGAAAAATGGCTACCCCGAGTTTTTTGCCAAAGTGATTAATTCGACTAATTGGATTGGCACTGGTATCACAGTTAATACCAAAACCTTGGATTTAGCAAAATGTAGGATTATAAATTTCCGGCGCGAGCTTGACATGAAAGAAGGTAAATTGATACGCTCATTTAAATGGAGCGATGAAGACGGGAAAGAAACCACATTTAGTTTCGAACGATTTTTAAGTATGGCTGAACCTAACTTGGCATGTATTTCGATTCGCATAAAGCCTTTGAATTATTCCGGAGAAATCTCATTTTCCCCTATTCTGGATAGCAATGTCGTTAATGAAGACTCCAATTACGGGGAGATGTTTTGGGAGGAAGTTAATAAAACCGTCAACTTTGAAGAGGCATTACTGGTAACGAAAACAAAAAAAAGCAATTTCCTTTTAGCCACCGCTACTTGTTCGAGATTTTTCCTGGATGGGATAGAGATTTTTCCGGAAAAAAAGCCCACGACAGCAGAAAAACTGGTGGGACATCAGGTAAAGGTACAGGTTGAACAAGGCAAAATAATTGAAATTAATAAGTTTGTTATGGTATGTACGTCGAGAGATTATGCTGAAGGTATCATAGCATCAGTTGTTGTAGATAAATTAAAAGTGGCAAGCGGGACAGGTTATCAAGAACTTTTTAAAGGACATACTCGAGCGATGGCGCTGAAATGGGATGAAAGCGACATCGTAATTGAAGGCGATCCCCGGGCCCAACAGGGAATACGGTATAATATTTTTCAACTAAACCAGACATATACCGGAAAAGATCCACGGTTGAACATCGGCCCCAAGGGTTTTACTGGAGAAAAATACGGCGGCGGCACGTACTGGGACACAGAAGCTTTTTGTTTTCCATTTTATCTTTACACTAATGAGAAAGTAGCTAGGAATCTTCTATACTATCGCTATCTGCATTTGAAAAGGGCGAAAGAAAATGCTAAAAAGTTAGGTCTACAGGGAGCTCTTTACCCAATGGTCACTATCGACGGCCGGGAATGTCATAATGAATGGGAAATAACCTTTGAGGAGATCCATCGTAATGGGGCTGTTGCCTATGCGATTTATAATTATACCAACTATACGGGAGACAATAACTATCTTTATCAATATGGGATAGAGGTTTTGCTGGAGATTAGTCGGTTCTGGGCGGACAGGGTTTCATATAATCCGAGAAAAGGTAAATATATGATTTTGGGAGTCACCGGACCCAATGAATATGAGATTAATATTAACAATAATTGGTACACCAATACCATGGCTGCCTGGAATCTGGGATATACTTTGGAATCCTTAAACGAAATTAAAAGCGATAATTATGAACGTTATCGAGAATTAATAATGAAATCGAATTTAACCGATTCTGAACTCATAAAATGGCAGGAAATTATTGACAAAATGTATTTTCCCTATTTTGAAGAGCTTGGAGTTTTTGAACAAAACGATCTATACATGGATAAGGAACAAATCTTGGTCAAAGATTTAGCGGCAGAGGAATTGCCCCTTAACAAACATTGGTCCTGGGATCGAATTTTACGTTCCTGTTTTATAAAGCAAGCAGACGTTATCCAGGGAATTTATTTTTTCCCGGACCGGTTTGATATTGAGTGTATCCGGAGAAATTTTGATTTTTACGAACCAAGAACGGTCCACGAATCATCGCTATCCCCAAGCATTCATTCAATTTTGGCCAGTTGGATAGGATATTCGGAAAAAGCGTATGAGTTATACTTGCGTACGGCGCGACTTGATTTAAATAATTATAATGATGATTCCGATGATGGTGTCCATTTGACTAGTATGGCGGGGAGTTGGGCCGCAATTATCCAAGGCTTTGCAGGAACCATGGTTAGAGGTGGCCGGCTACATCTTAGCCCTTATGTACCGGAGAAATGGAATGGCTATTCATTTAAAATTACTTTTCGGGGTCGCAAGTTGAAGGTGCGAATTACCAAAAATCTTATAATTATTGAGCAATTGAATGGAGAACCGCTAAACGTAGTTATATTTGATCGTGAATTTTCGACCCAACCGGGTGCAGAACTCCGAATAGAAACTAAAATATTCGTAGGTGTAAATACGGAGACAATGTAAGCTTTTGAATTATTGATAACGTCTATTAACATTGATTATAAGAGTCGAAACCAATGCTTCACTTTGGGTTGTTTAAAACGGAGAAATTAAACCTTAGGTAAAAAAGGAAGAGAGCAAAAATCTCACTTCCTTTTTGAGTTTTTAACCTATTTTAATATGGCTCTTGTGTCTGGTAATTTTGAAATTGCTGCACCGTTTGTTGGATATCCTGTTGGGTGGCGGCAGTCAACTTATACCATCCCTTTTTAAACATCATGTTGAATAAATTTCTGGCTGCCTGGTGCGATTCGTTTAAAATGGCCATTGTATCCTGATACAGTGTTTGATTACTGGCTTCGCGGCTGAAAATATTGAAGTTGTCGGTAATATATTTTTCAGTGGCTAAGATATCGTTTAAGAAATCCCTTTCATTCATTTCCGGCCCCTTGACTTGGGGTAATTGTCCGGTCTGGGGGTTTTTTAGGACATCGGCATTTTGTTGCCCCGATTGGCCTTGTTTTTGCATTAAATTTTCCTCCCTCTAGGATTTGCTATTGAAGATATTGCTGATTGGGGTTTGACTGGACATATTGCAGTAACTTGTTATAGTGTTGTTGGTGCATTTGACCGACTCCATCGATTTGGTTTTGAAGCTCGGGATCGGTACAAAAGGAAGCATACTGGCGGCACTTTTTCATCGCCAACAACTCCCAGGACATGGCATCCTTTAAGTAGGCCAAATCTTTAGTAGTGATAACATTCGGTGGCTGCTCCATCCTTCCCGGGGATTCATAGGTCCCGGTATTTTGCTTGCCTTGATTCAAAATTCATTCCTCCTTTTATTGAAAACGCTTTTTTATTAATTTCCCCAACTTCGGTAAGGATATGCTAGAAAAGAAGTTTATATAGGATGAAATAAATTTCTTAACCGTAATTTGCATTCCTAAATCTACTTTGTTAAATTTAGAACTTATGTTTTGAAAATAACACGTTAAATCGTTCGCGATTATTTTCAAAACGGAGTCCAAATTATTGAATTTAACAAAGTAGATAGCCGAATGCAAATAGGATCAAATTCGTATTTATTTCATCCTATTACAGCTGTTATAAGTTGAATTAAATTCATTGATTTTCCATATTAGAATTTTAATTCAACTTATATTGTTATACTCTATTGTAATTTGGGAAATCCTTTATATTAAGGGGGAGTCTTTTTTGGTGATAAAAGATTGGGTCAAAGTAATTATATTGACATTGATTTTTTCATTATTAATATCAAAAAGCAGTCTTGCTTTTTCAATTGACGCCAGGGCTGCCGTGTTAATGGACCCTCTTTCGGGTAAGGTACTATTTGAGCAGAAAAAAGATATGGGTTGGCCGCCGGCAAGCGTGACCAAAGTAATGACAATGCTTTTAATCATGGAGGCCGTTGAGTCCGGTCGGGTAAAATGGTCCGAGCCGATCCGTACTTCGGCGGTTGCTGCCGGGATGGGAGGTTCCCAGGTCTATTTGAAAGAAGGAGAAGAATTCCCATTATCAGAGATGTTCAAAGCAATCGCGGTTGTATCAGCCAATGACGCCAGTACGGCTGTGGCCGAACACCTTTACGGATCAGACCGGGATTTTATCGAAGCCATGAATGAAAGAGCTAAAGCCCTGGGTTTAAAAAACACCCATTTTGCTAATGAAACCGGTCTTCCGGATCCTAATCATTACAGTAGCGCTTATGATTTGGCAATCATTTCCCGGGAGTTGTTAAAATACCCGGAAGTGTTGAAATACACATCCATTTGGATGGATACCTTTCGGGGTGGTGAGTTCCAACTACGTAATACCAATGAGTTAATAAGAGTTTACCGGGGAGCTGACGGCCTGAAAACCGGGCATACCGAAGAAGCTAAATTTTGTTTGGCTGCTACTGCCGAAAAAGGGAATTTTCGTTTGTTAAGCGTTATTTTAGGCGCTGTAAGCGATGGTAAACGAGTGGCTGAAACCAAACGTTTGCTGGATTACGGTTATCGCAATTATCAATGGAAATTGATTAAAAAAGCCGACCAAGAACTGGGGAAGGTCTATTTAAAACCGGCCCGTCCCGAAATGGTACCGGTCAAACTTAATCGAGACTTTGGTGTTTTAGTGGAAAGAGGCCGGGACAAGTTGGTTGAAACAGAATTGGTTCCGGCTGCTAGGTTAAAGTATCCGATCAAAACCGGAGGTAAAGTTGGTCTTTTAAAGGCTGTTTATCAAGGAGAAGTGCTGGCGGAGGAGCCGGTTTATTCCACCGTGGAGGTAAAACGGGCCAACATTTTAGTGCAGGGTTGGAGATGGATTCGAGACTTGATACGGGGCCTTTTTAAGCGCAAAGACGGACGTAGTGTAATTTATAGTTCTGTTTTTTAGAAGAAATTTGATTCAACCTATCCCGGAGAAGCCGGAATTAAAAAATGAATTTGAGTTCTTTCATAGATGGTTGTTGATATAATGAAGTTATCTAAATCCCGTTAATCCTATTTAACCTTATTTTAGACAGGATTAACACGGATGAACACGGATTATATAAATTAATAATTTCATAAATACAAACCTACTATTTTGACCTAATTTAAATGACTGGCGGGATTAAAAAAAGGAAATCCCGTAAATCCGTGTTAATCCTGTCTATAAAAAATTTTTTTGACTGTAAATAAGATTAACACAGATTTTAATGATTAATAATAATCGATACAGTATAAATCCTTAAGTCCGATTTTATAAAAGACTTCTTGGTCTTAGAAGTCAAGGTAGGGGATTGTTATAAAGGGAGGCGTAAGTGGTGAAAGCAATTAATTATAAAATAACTGCTGTTTTTCTGGGAGTGTTTTTGTTTCTGGGGGTTTTTACCTCAGGGGTAAAAGCCATGGGCTTACTTCAAACCGGTTCTAGAGGGAGCCAGGTAATAGAGGTCCAAAACTACTTATTTCAATTAAATTATTTGCGGACAAGTCCTACCGGTTATTATGGCAGACTAACCAAAGAAGCGGTCATCGCGTTTCAAATCGAGCATAATTTAGCCGTTGACGGTGTTGTTGGACCCAAGACAATGAATATACTTAGGGAAGCATTGAATGGTAATCCCAATTCCCGTAATCGTCCCGGAGGAATTCAGGCTATACCTTGGTCGATCGTAAACCAATTATGGAAAAACGGAGAAGTCGCCGAAATTATGGATCTTGAAACCGGAAAATTTTTTCAAGCGAGGCGTCTTTATGGCTACTATCATGCCGATGTGGAACCATTGACCAAAGAAGATACGAAGATTATGAAAGAGGTTTATGGCGGTAAATGGAGTTGGGACCGGCGGGCGGTTGTAGTAAGGATTAGAAATCTCTATATCGCCGCTTCCATTAATGGTATGCCCCATGGTGGGGATTCTATTTATGATAATGACTTCAACGGGCAATTTTGCGCCCATTTTTTAGGAAGCAGAGTCCATCAAACCGGACGAGTGGACCCGTTACATCATCAAATGATTCAACTAGCGGAAAGGAGTCCTTTTTTTAGTGCTGAACGGAATCTGCCGGAGCTTGTGCCGGTAATGACTGAAATGGAAGAGAAGAAAATTATTCATCCCAGATTTTGAGGTTATGCTCTTTAGCCTCAGTTTTAACCGCTTGCTGAAAAGCCTCGGACCTCTTTTGGAGTTCAAGTTCTTTTTGGGCTTGGGCGGCAGCAAGCAACTTTTTGATGGTATCAATCTCAAAATAAAGGAATGAGAGACAGAAGAAACTACGCATCCGGTTGTTATGAAAATATTTGAGCGCTTCTTCCAATAGGGCTTGTTTTTCCACTTGTTCGGCAAACCATTTTTCAATCCCAATCGCTTTAATCTGTTTTAAATTGTCAATCCATTTTTTACGAGTGTTAAACCCTACCCAATCGGCCTGAAGAAATAATCTTTCACAAGGAAAAACCGCACATTCGGCGCAGGTTTCATAATTGTGCTTTTCAGTACAGCATTTATAAGTGGAGCAGGATTCGCGGTTAGTACTGAGACCGCATCCCGGACATTTCGATGTGGATTGGGAATGAAAACGGGGGCAAAGAGCGCAAGACATCCCGCAACAACCGACTAACGCATATTGTTTATTCTTCAACTGCTAACCTCCTGGATGGGCCTTTGGCTATATTATCGGTATAATTAGTCAATTTGTTTAAAGTTGGCCGAGAAGTTTCTTACCCTCTTAAGGCCTTGATTCGTTTGAGAAGGGACGGGTGTGAATAATAAAACGATTCAAACCAAGGATGGGGATTTATGTTATCAAGTTCCCGAGTGATGAACTTTTCAAATGTCTTAATAAGAGGCGCGCCGGAACCCAAAAGATGTTTCGAAAAAGTATCGGCTTGGTATTCGAATCTTCGGGAAATTACTCCTATAAGTGGATTAATGAAATAACCCAATAATTCAAAGAAAAGGTAATAAGTGATTAAGAGTCCGCTGTAAAATATGTTTGAGATGCCTGAAAATTTGTAGGGAAGATCGGTTCCAAGCAAATATGAAGCAAACCAGATAAAAATAAAAGCTTGAAGAATGATCATAGCTAGTAATTTTAGTATGTGTCGCTTTTTACCATGACCAATCTCGTGGGCCAGAACCCCTAAAATCTCATCCTCCTCATACTCATTCACTAAAGTGTCAAAGAGAATGATTGTCTTACTTTTTCCAAAACCGGAGAGTGAAGCATTGGCATGAGTTGATTTTTCACTCTCGTTCGCGATAAATACTCCACGTACTTTAAAACCCGCTTTTTCCACCAAAGCTTCGATTTTAGATTTTAATCCTTCATCCGATAAAGGCTGCAATTTATAAAAGAAGGGAAGTAATAGGACCGGAAACAAATAAACAAGGGTGGTAATTAGAAAGAATGCCAAGGACCAACCTAAGAAGACATCCCCCCAGTTAAAACTGGAATTATTACCCCAGATTCCAAACACTACAGCGAGAACAAGAGTGGTCAATATAGTATTTATTAAGTAGCTTTTTAATGTATCAATAAGCCAACCGCTGATCCAGTATTTATTAAAACCATAACGGGCTTCAAGGTGAAAATGGTAAAAGTAGCTGAACGGGAGCTGGATTAGAGATCCGATTAGTTCCAGAATCATAAAGAATCCCATTCCTTTGATGATAAAAGGGATTGACCATTGGTTTGTCCAGTTAGCATAGTAATGGAAGGCCGGGGTAAATAAAAAGAGAGCGACGAGTAGACTATTAAAGAGAAAACTAATAATCCGAAAGGTCATTTTACTTGTATGATAGGAATCATTTTTAAACAATGACTCTGTATTAACAATGCCCTGCAATTCCGTTGGAACCTTTCCGGTATTTTTTTTAAGGTGGCGAAGATTAATTAAATCCAGCCAAAGCTTGATTATTATCTTCAAAATAAATAATGAAATAAACAGTGTTGAAAAAACTTTAACCGGCATAAAACGGCCTCCATATCTTTTTGGGATCTCGTTCGATTTTTTTTGACTATTTCCTGCTTTGAGGATTATCAAAACAATAAAACATCTATATAAATCTGTAATAACTGATATTGTCAATGACTTAAACAAATAAAATCCTGCCAATTATACTATTTTGACAGGATCAAAAGAAAAAAGAATTTCGGAACTTGACCGTTTAATTAGAGAATCGGTCATTCAAAGTCCTCATTCTTGAAGGAAAATAATATAAAATGGCAGTGCTGTAATTACCAAGGCCAATAATAGAACTGCCCAAAATCCGACAAAATTTTTTTGGCGATAATTTTCGACCGCGAACAAAACTGTATAAAAAGCGATGATTAGTACTGTAGCAAAAGCCAGATAATTCAGCATTTAAACATCCTTTCTTTAGTTAACGGTTCTCCGGTGGATGGAACTGGACTCCGACCCGACGGATTGCCACTTTAACTTGGGTTTGGATTTCAGCTGCCTTGAATTTGTCGGGCCAATGATAGGCTTCATAATCGGAGGAAGTGATGAAGGTTTTTCTAACTTCTTCACCAAAACCGAAGACATCGGAGTTGTATTCCTGCTGGGCTTTTTTAATCACTTTATCAAGCCGGTTTTTTAATTCTGCGGCAATCATTCGGCCGAGAAAACCTTCCAATTTGGGCCGGGTATAATCGATCCCGCTTTGAATGCTTACCAAATCCGCCTCAAGTTTAAATTTAACCTTAAACCGATCAACTTTGTTTTGATGCCGGTATTGGATTTGGGCCGGTGTTGTCGCGAGCAGCCTGAAGATAATATGGTTTCCCTTTTTTAAAGGGTCTTCGATAGTAAGCATTGCTTCACTGAACTGGTTATTCAATAACAACAGGATTTGAGTTTCATAAATATCATAATTACCAACCATTCTATCCTTTTTGAAAATTGCCGACCCAATAAACCTAACATTCTCAGGTTTTTCTTCTTCTCCTTTTTTAGGTGGCTGCTCCTCACCGGGTGGTGCTTGTTCCTCCTGTATTCCCCCTTGTTCCCCCTGGCCTTTGGTTGCCGGCTCCGGACCTTCTTTTCTTTTATATTTATCCAAAATGGGAAGGTAGTTTTCATGAGCAAAAGCTTCGTAGTTTTTGAGAAAGTCGTTTAAGGTAACCATCGGGAACATTCCGGTCCGGCGTGACATCGCCACCAAGTCGGTAAAGTATTCCGATGGATTTCGTTCCAGTTTTGGTTGGACTTTCATTATATCGGCGGCATTTCCTTTACAAACGAAGAGTAATAATGTACGGCGCATCTCACGGTAACGGATCAAATTATCCATCCATTTTTCAACACCGTGTTTGGCCAGTTCCTCGCCGATTAAAAGGACTTGATTTTGGAGGAGAGTTATCTCCCGGTTAATGGTGGTATTTATCCGGTTGAAAGCTTCATAAATTGAAGGGGCGTTCATGGAGACTATTAAAACTCCAGTATCTTCACCTCCACCTCCTCCACCTCCCCCTGGTTGGCCACTGCCTAGTTGGGTCGGAATTGCGATCATGGTAGTCACAGTTACTCCCTTTTGGTCCGGTCCCAAATCTAGCCCAAGAGCTTGAACAATGCCCAGACTTTCCAACTCCCGCCGATCCCAACAACCGTTGGTGGATAGAATAAGCAATAATAATAGACTAAGAAATAAATTTTTTTTATTCATTACCGCCACCCAAACGTTTTTTTGCTACCGCAATTAACCATAACAGCAGAGGGATGCCAAATGCAGCTGCTGAATAATAAATACTGATAATTGAAGGGCTTACGGCATAGTCGTTTAGTTCAACCGCTTCAGTCATTGATAACGGGGCGAGGCTGACTGTAAATACTAAAACCGCAATCGGCAAAGTCAACGGACGGTAGTTTTTGATCTTAAAAGACTGGGCAAAACCGGTTACGGTTCCATAGAATAATCCGCCCAATTGAATTCCGGCCCAAAAAAACCAAAGAAAAACGAAGACCGCTTCCACCCTTTGGATGAATTCGCCATAGGAGATAAGTCTGGTTAACTGAAAAACCGGAAAGATTAGTTTTTGAACAGCCGAATAATTGAAGACCGCTGTCGCCAAGACGGTGATACCAACATTTATAATTATCGCCCCTATTAAACTATAAAGACCAATCCGGTTGATTCTTTCTCTATCTCTGACCAAGGTAGCTATTAAACCTAAAAGAATAATTTCTGAAAAGATTGAGAGATGTGCCAGGGAATGTTTTAAAAGCGGGAGTGGACCCGGGCCCAAGATAGGGACTAAAAAGTCAAAAGTAGCTTGGGGTAAGGAAAAAAGTAAAATGATAACTAATGCAGCTAAAAGATAAGGGCCCAGTAACCAGGCCACCCGGGAAAGAGTCTCGATACCTAAAAGAGTGGCGTAGACCATCAGCATTAGAAAGAAAATAGTAAGTACGCTGATGGGAGTTCGGGGGAGAATGGCCAAGATGAAGCTTTCTACAAATTGCCTAAGGTATAAAGAGGTAATCACCAGAAAAAAAAGGAAAATAACTACTCCAAACAATTTACCAAAAAAAGGCCCGTTAACTTCTTGCGCAATTTGAATAAGATTCTTACCTGGATACTTTTTTAATAAAGAGATAAGGAAAAAGAAACCGATCAGACTATAAATTCCGGACAACAAAACAATGATCCATCCTGCGGCATCCCCGATCAAAGCCATGTTTCGGGGAAATGACAAAAAGATCTTGGCGGAAAGAATGATTACTAGAAGCGTTAATGCCTCATGATAGCCGATCTTTTCTTCGGTGCTCATTTATGCGTTTTCTCCTTTCTCGGGATTATTCCGAGGCCGGTCCCAGCGACGTGGGGTTTTCTCTTGACGAATCCAGTCCAAAGGCCTCAAATATATGGGTCGGTATGGTTGATCGTAGGTCCGGGGCCGGATTACCCGGTCTTTATTTTTAGGCTTATAAGGAGCAATTGGAGTCATGAAAGGTACTCCAAAGCTGGTAATAGTGGTGGCGTGCAAAATTAATAAAAAGACCCCAAAAGCGATTCCGAAGAAACCTAAAAATCCGGCTAGAATAATAAATAGAAAACGTAATAATCGGACTGAAAAAGAGGCGTTGTAGTTGGGGACCACAAAAGAAGCTAAAGCGGTAATAGCAATGACAATAATCAAAATTGGACTGACTACGGATGCGGCGACTGCAGCCTGTCCTAAGATTAAAGCGCCGACAATCCCAATGGTTGGCCCAATAACACTGGGAATCCTGACTCCCGCTTCTCGGATTAATTCAAAAGCGAATTCCATAAATAAGATTTCAGCCAAGGCCGGAAAGGGTACGGCTTCCCTAGCGGCGGTCATCGCCAATAACAGATCGGTTGGGATCATTTCCTGGTGATAATTGACAACCGCAATATAAATAGCTGGCAACATAAGGGAGATAAAGATGGCGATTGATCGGATAAACCGTAAAAAATTACCGAATGGCCAGCGTAAATAATAGTCTTCTGCTGAATGAAGGAAGATGGTGAATGTTGTCGGAATAACCAGGGAGAAGGGGCTATTGGCCATCACCACTCCAACATGGCCTTCGCGGATATAAGCTCCGAGTCGATCCGGACGTTCAGTAGAGAGCATTTGGGGGATGAGGGATTTGGGGTGATCCTCCAGATACTCCTCCAGGGTTCCCGTTTCCGGAATAAAGTCAACCGTCTCCGAAATACTTTGAATCCGGTACTTAACTTCCTCAACCAATTTTGGATTGGTGATATCTTTTACATACATTACCGCCACCAATGTCCGGCTGCGCTTACCGACCCGAAAAATTTCGGTGACCAACTTTGGATCTTTGACATATCGCCGCACACTGGCGGTATTGGCTCGAAAACTTTCAACAAATGCCTCTTGGGGCCCCCGGACTACCGGTTCATTATTGGGCCGGTCCACTCCCCGATGTTCCCAACCCTTGGTCTCAATTATTAAAGCATGATCGGAACCATCGATTAGTAAGACCGAAGATCCATCCAATACTCCGTCAATAACTTCCTTCAAATTGTCAGTCTTTTGAATTTGATGTCCGGGAACTAGTTTCGTATAAACGATGGAGATTGGGTCTTTACCATTCACCGCTTCTTCCGGGCCAAGTAACATTAAGGGTTGCAAAACCGCAAAATTTTGAGTATTACGGTCGGTAAGACCATCTATATATATTATGAGAGCTTTTCGATCCAAACTCGGGATCAGAAAATCTCTAACAACAATATCTTTGTTAGCAGGCAATTCAAAAATCTTTTCCAAAAGGCTTTGGTTTTTTTCTAAATCTTTGAATAATGGTTCGGGTTTTGGTTTTTCAGGTTCCGGCCTTTTCCAGGAATCGTTTCCTAAGGAAAATTGTTTTTCCCTGACTCCAAACCGGAAGACTTTTTTTAGACCGCTCCAAAAATTCATACTTTAGCTCCATTTTTTAAATTACTCAAGTTAAAACCATTAAGTTAAGGTAAATCGACGGCATCGATAATCTTTTCCAAATTAGTATTAACAATTTTTGACTGAACTATCATGTAATTAAATGGAATGAGAAATATGAGGTGGAGTAATGAAAAAGTTAAAATGTAAGCCTTTAAACGTCGGGAGTAAAATTGGGGTCATTGCCCCTGCCAGCCCGGTCAATGATGAAGCTGTGATTAAAGCTGGCGTTGGAATATTAGAAGCTCTTGATTATCAAGTTGTTTTGGGAGAGACCGTCCATCCTCTAAATGGTTATTTGGCCGGTAGCGACTTGGAACGGAGAGCCGATTTGGAAAGGTTTTGGTGGGATGATTCCGTTGAGGCAATCTGGTGTTTACGGGGCGGTTATGGAAGTGTTAGGCTGTTACCGGATTTATACTTTGGATTAATTGAAAGGAACCCTAAGATATTGATTGGGTTTAGCGATATCACCGGTATCGAATTAGGCCTTTGGAAGCAGACCAGACTGGTTACATTCCATGGTCCGGTGTTAACGACTTTGAATAGTGAATTTTCCACTAATAGTGCTGTCCAAATGCTTTCCGGAAAATTGGTGGGAGAAACCCTTCCATGGCCGGGCACCCAAAAACAAAACTATATTGCCTTTAGGGAGGGAGTAGTAAGCGGCCCGCTTTTAGGCGGCAACTTAGCGTTAGTCAGTTCTTTGTTAGGGACCAATTATTTTCCGAATTTGGAAGGAGCGATTCTCTTTTTGGAAGAAACCGAGGAAGCGCCCTACCGAATCGACCGCATGTTAACCCAATTAATATTGAACGGCACACTAGACACAGTAGCCGGGATAATCATCGGCAGGTGTAATCCAATTGAAGGAAAGCCGGAAGAGGATATAATCAGGACCTTCGCCGAAAGATTAAGTAAGTTAAAATGCCCAATTGCGTATGGTTTCCCCATTGGACATATCCCGGAACAATGGACGATACCTCAAGGGGTTTCAGCTGAGGTCGATTTTGGTATGGGAGAATTGACGTTGATGGAGAGCCCATTTTTATAATTTTCGAGGCTAGTGATAGTTGAAACATCTTCATCCTTTAGGGATCTGGTTATGAATACAGAAAGATCGTGTTTTAAATCACGATCAAAGGCTTGAGTCAATGATTAATCCAACTCTTTTAAGCGTTGGATATAATTTTGAGTCAGTCTTACGCCTTCGGAAAGCAAAATGTGGCCGTCAGCATTATAGATGGTTCTGGCAAGCAGCATATTTTCTTTGATATTGTCAGTTGAAAGAAGTCGCATAGTACCTCTACCCAAATAGGAAAAGTTCCTAATATCATTTTCGGTATCGGGGAGTAAAGGAGTAGGGATTTTATTAAAGGGAACTATTATCAATAATATTTCAATTATTTAGTCTCTTGGTAACCAAGACATAGTTAACCCCAAGAGAATTAAATTGTTTAGATGGTCTTTCCTTAAATGCTACATATTACAATAAAGCTTTTCATAATAACAAGAGGAATATTTAACTTTGTCGCGAAATTATTTGCATTAAATTTGGAGAATATTATTTAGGAACGAATAGGCGAATATCTCGTTTAAAATAAGCAGAAGCGAGATTGATTTTGGAAGGAGCGTTTTAGTGTTGAAAAAAATTGCTTGTCTACTGTTAACTTTATGTTTATTAGCTGGGAGCGTTTTTGCGGTTTATGCCGAAGAAGAAAAGCCTAAAAATGAAGTGATGTTGCTTGGTAATGAGGGGGGATACGGCTCGGCTAAAATTTATCTGACTAATAAATTTAGCGTTACAGGTGTATATGAGGATGAATTAGTCAAGCTGGGACTTTATTATCAACTTTCTGAACGTTTTGGGATTAAGGCTGGCGAAGTATATAACCACGATACTGAAGATACATTCACTTACGGAGGGTTCGATTTTCTTATACCCTTTGGAAACAGTTTAAATATCGCCGGTTTCTATGATACCAATTATAAGGCTGAGGATTGGGACCGCTATGAAGCGGCATTAAAGATTCAAATGGCTAAGAATCATTTTATTTACGCCGGGATCCGCGGAGACTCCGGTGACAATGTTCCGGAGCTAAAATATAACGAAGATAACTTGGAGGAACCCCATTTGTTTCTTCGGGGCGATTTTAACTGGTATTTGAAGAAGAAGGTTACGATCAGTTTAAAACCGCTGCTATATGTTAAAGGCGCTTATTACCATGATTATACCTTTAAGTATCATTTAAAAGAAAGTGCAAGTATAGTTTTGAACGCTAATAGTTACGATGACTCAGAGATGAAGTACCGGGGCGGTTTTGAATTCAAGTTTTAGATGGTCGTCCACATTAGTCTCCATTTGACCCAAGTTAAATTGATAAAATAAAGCTAATGTGGATCGACAAGCATCAATAGTATTCTAGGTAGTTAGTGTATGTAAGGAGGTTTCGGATGCGCCGTTCATCGATAATGATCTTAATTCTGGTAGTTGTAAGCGGAGTAATCTGGTTAGCCTTTGACAATCTGCAACTACGTGGAGAGACTCAACGGCTCAACCGGGAGTTACGGCAAAATAAAGAAAAAATTGCAGTATTCTTTATCAAATCTACCCCCACTAATTTTTATCTGAAACCGGTTTTAGTAGAAATTGGACGGGATCAAGACAAATATCTTCAAGCTTTGAAAGCTTTATTTGCCGACCCTCCTGCAGGTTCCAACTTAACTCCGGTTTTTGTTCCGGAAACAAAGGTCTTAGATTTTAAGCTTAAGAATGGATTAGCTATTGTTAATTTAAACCGTTATGCGACCCAGTTAAATGTGGGGGCCCAGGGAGAATATTTAGCAGTAGCGTCAATCGTCAATACCTTAACGAAGTTACCGGATGTGTATCGGGTAAAAATTAGAATTGACGGTAAAGAGGTGGAATCACTGGCTGGGCATGTTGATTTAACCGGCGTTTTTGAGTATGATAATCGAGTAGTCACCCTTGATTAAGTCTATAATTTTTTTGTTTTGAAGTATATAATGGTTATAGGCTATGATTTTGTTCCAAATACAAGTCCGGTAAGTTGATAACCAATAGCCAATTAAAAGCCCTTTCAGAAATTTTGAGAGGGTTTTTTTATTTTTCATAGTTTAAATGGTTATTAAAACGATACCTCAATAATAAGTTTACTGCGGAGGGTATTGATGATGGTAGTAATATTTCTTAAAAAAAGGCTCTTATTAACTTTAGTCATCTTGACGCTATTTTTTTCTTGGTTGATCTGGCTGAATCTTCATCAGTCTGTTGTGACTGATACTTATCGGATTAGAACAGATTTTCCACCCCTTCTTTTCTTGCCTGATTCTGACCAAGGGCCAAGGATCTATGCTGCTGCCGGTATCTTGATTGAGTCAAAAAGTGGGGCAATCCTATATACTAAGAATGCTGAACAACGCAGAGCTCCTGCCAGCACAACCAAGATTATGACCGCAATCGTAGCCATGGAAAGAGGGAATTTTAGAAAAATCATAACAGTCAGTAGGAGGGCGGCCAGGACCGGAGGATCAACAATTCACTTAAAAACGGGTGATCGGTTGAGTCTGAAGGAGTTATTAGAGGGGATGATGCTCCGGTCGGGAAATGACGGAAGTATGGCTGTAGCTGAGGGAGTCGCCGGTAGTATTGAAAATTTTATCGAATTAATGAATTTAAAAGCTAAGGAAATCGGTGCTGTAAATACAAATTTTCGTAATCCTCATGGTTTAAGAGCCCCGTCTCATTATACCACAGCTTTGGATTTGGCTCTTATGGCTAGGTATGGGTTGGCCAACCGTAAATTCGCCAATCTGGTTAAGAAGAAAACAGCCTTACTAGAATGGGAAGAACACCGAAAATCGGTAGAAGTCAGAAATACAAACCGCCTATTGTGGTATTTGGAAGGGGCGGATGGAGTAAAAACTGGGACCACCAATGAGGCGGGTCATTGTTTGGTTGCCTCAGCCACTCGTGATAATAAACAGTTAATTGCTGTAGTATTAAATTCCGGGGATCGGTGGGGTGACTGCCAACGTTTATTGGAATATGGTTTTCAGGAATTTGATATTATCAAAATAGCATCTGCCCACCGTAGTATCGCCAAGATTAAAGTCAGGAATGGCTGGCCCCGGAGAATAAACTTATACCCTCGTTCAAATTTAAACGCGGTTGTTCGTAAAGACAAGGTAAATCAGATTTCTACCAAGGTAACTATCATAAATAACCCGGTGGCGGCACCTTTAAAACCAGGCCAGACATTGGGCAAAGTAAGTTACTATTATCAAGAACGGCTGGTGAATGAAGTTGACCTGATTAATCTTAAACCAGTCCGTAAAAGATGGTGGTTCTGGTGAACCACCTTAAAGCTAAATTTGAAGGAATTCCAATAATATTTGGAATAGCGGCGACCTTTGTGGGAACAGTGGTTGGAGCAGGCTTTGCTTCCGGGAAGGAGATCTATCGTTTTTTTAGCATTCAGGGCTTACAGGGATGTCTGGGTGTGATCTGCTCAATTTTTTTACTGGGGATATTCGGGGAGAAAGTATTTCGGATTGGGCTCACTATTAAACCTAAATCTTATAAAGAGTTTTTCAATATTTGTCTGGGACCGGGTTTGTCAGGAATAGCTGATTTAATAATATCAGTTTTCTTTATTGTTTTAGTTGGAGTAATGTTTGCCGGTTGCGGCGCAATATTTGAAGAACTTGGCTTCGGTTATTGGATGGGGATTATTATAAGCGCGGTAATGGTTATTATGATCTTATCTAAAGATCTTTCCGGCCTTATTTCCGCTAATTTAATCATTGTGCCAATAATGTTCTGTGGTGCCTTGACGGTATCTTTATTTGCCATTCAAAACCGATGTACAGCCCCTTTGTCGAATACTGCCGACTTTAATTGGTTCTTAGCGGCTGTGCAATATTCCTCTTATAACTTGGTTTTAGCTGTCCCTGTTCTTCTTTCATTATGTCGGAGATATCCTATGGTAACCCACTTGAAACTGGGGGGATGGTTGGGTAGCCTTATTCTTGGGGTCATGGCCGGTTTAATTTATTGGTCGATCGTCTATCATCTCCCTCATTTGAGACAAAGCCAGCTGCCTATGGTAGACCTGGCCCGATTAGGCGGCGGTTGGCTTTATGTTGTCTATTCAATGGTTCTTTGGTGTGAAATGTTAACCACTTTACTGGCTAACACTTTTGGAGTGGCCCAACGATTAGTGGCTGCCACTGGATGGCCTTTTCGTTTTTGGATAGTTATTCTTACTTTTACTGGGATTATAATTGGTCAAATAGGTTTTAGTAATCTTGTGACCAAGTTTTATCCTTTGTTCGGATATTTCTGTCTGGCGATACTATTTTTGTTGGGGGTAAAAAAATTTCCCGACGTAAAGAAAAATTAAATTTTTTATGGCAATTGTATTACAAATCTGTAAAAATCGTTACCAATTTTCCCCGTTATTCGCGGTTAATTTGATTACAATATTGATTAATGATGGTTTTTAAAGAAGAACTAAGGAAATTCATTGCGAGGTCCTTTGAAAAAACGACATAGTAATTGAAGGGAGAATGATATACTGGTTCCCGTGAGTGTCAAAAAGGAGGGTGGTTGTTGAGAAAGTGGCTATTGAACTTTCTACTGCGGTAAGAAAAAAACGTCATAACAGTTATATTTCTCCTACAGTTATTCATCAGTCTTCCCGAAAGAAAAAGATTTTTTGGTATCAAAGTTTATTTAAAACTCTATTCGAAGTATCGATAGTATTTTTATTAAGTAGATTTGCTTTACCGGGGGCGATTTATCCCGCTGGAATCGGATATTGTATTATTAATCGCCAGCAAAAGATTATTAAGCGGGTTTTAATATGGACCGGATTATTTTTGGGAAGCTTAACTGTAAGAAATTTATGGGAGAGTATAGGGCTTACAGGCGTAGTTGTCTTATACGCTTTATTACAAGGTTTAATCGCACGAGATCGGAAGAAATTTTCAAAAATATCCCTCTTCATAATTTGGGCTCTTTTAGGAACAACCTTAGCAATTGTATTTGAACCTAGTCTAAATAATGTTTTAAAAGTTATTTTGGAGTTAACTATTAGTTTTTTATTGGCTAGTATTTTTCAAATCGGTTTAAATTTCGTCGGCAATCCTTTTAGAAAGTCAAAAACTGCAGTAATCGCTTTGGCATTAATTTTAGTACTATCTGTAGGCGGAACTAATGAACTAGTAATCAACTCTCTACCACTAACCGATCTAGCCGTTAGTCTAGTTCTTATATTAGCCGCTTATTTAGGAGGAGGAGGAGTTGGAGCAGCCATGGGAGTATCGTTGGGTATAGTAATCGGAATCGCTACCGGTGGTTTGACAGCTTTGATCGCCTTATATAGTGTTGTAGGTTTATTAGGAGGGTTATTAAAAAATTTAGGTAAACTTGGGACAACCTTTGGAGTAGGTATTGGCTTTTATTTAATAATTCAATATTTGCAGCCAGAAGCGGCATTAATTGACCAACTCCTTCCTTGGTCATTTGGGTTAGGCGCTTTGATTGTGACTCCTAAAAGTTGTTTGACACAAATTTCAAATTACTTCCCTAGTGAAACCAAGCCTGTTGATCCGACAGTAGAGAATAATGGGGTTAGGGAATTAATCTTAACTCGATTGAATGATTTGTCCTTGATATTTAACGAATTGGCTAAATCTTTCAATGAGACGGAACAACAACCAGCAGTTAGGAAAATGGATCTATATACTATGCTGGACCAAGTATGTACCAAGAATTGTCAACAATGTACCGGATATGAAAATTGTTGGGGCGAAAATTTTTACTCCACTTATCGAGAATTATTTGACCTGTTGGCTTTAGCAGAGCTATATGGTGAGGTAAATACTAAGCATTTAAAAGGCCGTTTGGCCAAGAATTGTTTTCAACAATTCAAACTATTGACCACTGTCAATCATTTATTTGAAAGATGCCAGTCGGATTATTATTGGCAGCGAAAATTGGATGAAAGCAAATCTTTTCTCGCCAATCAATTGGAGGGTATGGCTCAAATTATCAATAAATTAGCGATAGAGGTCACCGCGGATCCTGAATTTCGTGCTGAAATTGAAAGTCAACTAATCTCTTGTTTAAACCGGGTAGGCATCAATGTTAAAGAAGTCTCTGTTCTAGGTTTAGGAGAACAAGGAGTTGAGATACGGATTAAACAAAGAAGTTGTAATCAAAAACGTGAATGCCAATATTTGATGACGCCATTAATCAGTCAGTTGCTTGGTGAGGATTACACGGTTTGGGAACGAAACTGTCAACTGGGAAACGGTGATTGTAGTTATTGTTTGACTCCGGTCTGTCCCTATGAAACCAGGACAGTAGTATGTAAACTTCCAAAGGAAGGTAATGAGGCATCCGGAGATGATCATACTCTACATGAGTTAAAGGACGGTCATTTTGTGGCTATTTTAAGTGATGGAATGGGTAATGGGAGCAAAGCGGCAGGGCAAAGTTATGCTACAGTATCAATTTTGGATAAGTTATTGGAGACAGGGGTTGACCGGGATTTTGCCGTTAAAATGATTAATTCCATTCTATTGCTCCGCACTCAGGAGGAATCATTCGCCACAGTAGATTTGACATTGATCGATCTTCATACCGGGCGGGCGGAATTTATTAAAATCGGCGCGGCTACTACCTATATTAAAAGAGGACGGGAAGTTTGGAGTGTTAAGTCCACGTCTCTTCCAGCCGGAATACTTAATTCGGTTGATTTGGAAAGGACTGTTGTTCAATTACAACCTGGAGATTTGATTATAATGGTTACTGACGGTGTGGCTGACAGTAAAATTGAGGTAGGTAAAGAGGATTGGATCATACGGGCCTTACGCCAGGTCGAGGTGGTCGGTCCGGAAGCGCTGGGGGAATATTTAATGAATCTGGCAAGAATCAACCAAGATGGGATCCTTAAGGATGATATGACAATAATAGTACTGCATTTTATGGAAAAAGGCCTTTTTTAAGAAAATCCCAGTCCAAATTCCTTTCTATTTTTGTTTCCGGCTTCGGCCGGATTTTTTTATACTCCAAAAAATAAATTTGATTTTGAATGGATTAGGCGGTTTCATAATTTCAAAAATTTTTCATTTTGATACAATAAATCGATAGAATAATTTGGGTTGGGCAATATATATCGTATCAAAATCTTACTAAATGTAATTGAGAGAATTGTATAATTTAAAATTTTAGCTTCAGCTCACAATATATTGATAGATACATCTAGGTTTGTCAGTATATATTGTGGCTGAAGGGTCAATTAAGGTAATTATGCAATTCTTATAATTATAAAACTCGCTTGGTTATGATTTCATAACAAGGATTTTTTTTTTCAAAAGCGAACATACAGTTGAGGTGTTAGCTTTGCTGCAAAAAGTGAGAGATACCATTAATAATCATCAGTTGCTCGCTAAAGGAGATCGGGTGATAGTGGGTTTCTCCGGAGGGATTGATTCCTTATGCCTGCTGCATGTTTTACATCAGTTAGTCGAGTATGAATTGGACTTATGGGCGGTTTATATAAATCATTCTTTGCGTCCTTCGGAAAATCTTCGAGAAGTTGAGCTTTTGCATAAAATTGGTACTGAGTGGGGGATAAAGACTAAAGAAGTTCAACTGGACATTCCTGGACGTCTCCGAGAAAAACCGCAATCATTGCAACTTTTAGCTAGAGAAGAACGTTATAAAATATTTATAAGCCTCCGAGAAGAGATAAAAGCCGCCAAAATTGCGTTGGGGCATCACCGGGACGACCAAGTGGAGACAATTCTTTACCGGGTGATACGGGGTACCGGGATTGACGGTCTGGCCGGGATTCCAATTATGAGGGACCATCTTTTTATTAGACCTTTATTAGAAGTGTCAAGGGCTGAAATCCATGAATATGCTTTAATACAAAAACTTTCTTGGCTGGAAGATTCGTCAAATCAGAAACCGGTTTATGTTCGAAACAAAATTCGGCTGCAATTAATTCCGGAGCTGAAAAAATCATATAATCCCAATATATGTTCTACAATGACTCGACTAGGACGCCTTGCTAGGGAACAACTGGAATTAATGGAAACGCTTTTAGATGAAAATTGGGAAAGACTAACCTTAGTAAGGGGAGAATTACTTGGAATTATTATTGGGGAATTTTTAAACATTCCGGCTTATCTCCAATATTATTTACTGAAACGAATTTTACAGCGGGTCCAGCCGGAAAGACAGTTTGAGTCGGTTGTCTTAATGAGACTCCGCGACAAAATTCGCACCGAGAACCATCATTTTAAAGCGCTGCAATTATCAAAAACTATTACAGCTTATAAGCTGGAAGGAGCGATTTTTTTTGAAAGCATAAAAAGACATAATACAATTCACCCGGAATCTTTCCTGTTGAATGTTCCGGGAGTCACTTTGATTCCCGAACTTAACTTGGAGGTCAGGATAGAAAAAAGCCATTCTACTCCGAATTGGGAAGAAGTCGGCAATCATGAAGCTTATTTTGATGGTTTACGTCCGAAGTTGCCCTTTTATCTTAGATTTTGGCAATATGGCGACAGGTTTTATCCATTAGGAGCGCCCGGATGCCAAAAATTGCATAATTTTTTCATCAATCAAAAGGTCCCAAGGGAAGAACGGACTAATACCCCTCTTTTAGTTACCAGTGATAACCAAATTATCTGGGTCTTGGGTTACCGGTTAAATGAATTATATAAAGTAACCGATCACTCTGTCGAGGTTTGGCATATATCATTCAATCCAATTAATCGGACATAAGTTGTATTCAAATTTTGACTGTGATATAATATTTGACATGGCTAAATGCCGAAGGGAGGTTTATATTTGCTTAAGATCATCCGTGAAATAATGATCTATTTTTTGGTGGCGATTTTAGCTCTAGTACTGGTTGTTAATTTTATGAAAGGGCAGGACCCGGTTGAACAAATATCTTTTAATGAGTTCATCACAAGGGTTGAAGCAGGTAAAATTACCGACGCCACCATTAACAATAATGATGGAACGATTCAGGGCCGACAAAGCAGCGAGACCCATAAAAAATATCGTACCGAAGGCCCAATCAATCACCCCGAGTTGTACTACCAAAAATTAAAAGATCAAGGTATAAAAGTGTCATTTGCTACCACCGGGAACAGCTGGTGGGCAATGATTCTTCCGAATTTAGGATTTATTATCTTAATCGTAATTTTATGGTTTTTCCTAATCAATCAGATGCAGAATACCGGTAATAAAGCGCTTTCTTTCGGGAAAAGTCGTGCCAGGTTACACGCTGAGGACAAGACCAAAACAACTTTTGACGATGTTGCCGGAGAAGATGAGGCTAAGGAAGAATTAGTAGAAATCGTAGAATTTTTGCGTCAACCTCGACGTTTTACCGAATTAGGCGCTAGAATTCCAAAAGGAGTACTGCTTGTCGGCTCTCCAGGTACCGGGAAAACTTTACTGGCCAAAGCGGTAGCAGGTGAAGCCGGAGTTCCATTTTTTAGCATTAGTGGTTCGGATTTCGTGGAAATGTTTGTCGGTGTTGGCGCATCACGGGTAAGAGACCTTTTTGAACAGGCAAAAAAAAATGCGCCATGCATTGTATTTGTTGATGAAATCGATGCTGTAGGCCGTCAACGGGGCGCCGGATTGGGCGGTGGCCATGACGAACGGGAACAGACTTTGAATCAGTTGTTAGTAGAAATGGACGGATTTGAACCGAATTCGGGTATTATTATTCTAGCCGCTACCAACCGTCCTGATGTTTTAGATCCGGCATTGCTTAGGCCGGGAAGGTTTGACCGGCAAGTAACATTGGATATTCCGGATATAAAAGGCCGGGAAGATATCCTAAAAGTGCATGCTAAGGGCAAACCGCTTGCTTCGGAAGTTGATCTCAAAGTCTTGGCCCGCCAGACTCCGATGTTCACCGGAGCTGATTTGGCGAATGTTTTAAATGAAGCCGCCTTACTTGCTGCCAGACGCGGCAAAAAGAAAATTTTTATGCAGGACTGTGAAGATGCAATCGAACGGGTTATTGCCGGACCGGAAAAGAAGAGCCGGATTATGAGTCAAAAAGAAAAAGAATTAACAGCTTTTCATGAAGCCGGTCACGCTTTAGTCGGACACTTTTTACCAACGGTTGATCCGATTCATAAAATATCGATTATTCCTAGGGGTCAAGCCGGGGGTTATACTTTAGCTTTACCGCTTGAGGATAAGCATTATAGTACCAGAACGGAATTGTTGGAAAATGTAGTATTCATGCTGGGAGGAAGGGCCGCCGAGGTAATTGCGCTTGGTGAAATTAGTACCGGAGCCCGTAATGACTTGGAAAGGTCCACCAAAACCGTACGTAGGATGATTACCGAATATGGTATGAGCGATCAGCTAGGATATATGACCTTCGGTCATGGCCATGAAGAACAAGTCTTCCTCGGTAGGGATATTTCCCGTGACAAGAATTATAGTGAAGAGATAGCAGCGGCGATTGACCGGGAGATTAAACGAATTATGGATGATTCATTTGAAAAATCCAAGCAGATTGTGAATGAGCATAGAGAACTGTTGAATAAGATCGCTAATGCTCTTCTTGAGAAGGAAACCATTGAGGGTGACGCATTTGTTGAATTAATCGGGGAAAAGCCCAAACAAGACAAAGACGAAAGCGAAGAAGTACCAGTAGAAGCATAAAAAAAGGGCGATCACATCGCCCTTTTTTGTATTATTGTTGTATATCGAGACTAATGTCTAAGGCTTTAACAGAATGTGTAATAGCGCCACTGGAGATGATATCGACTCCGGAAGCAGCTACCTCTTTAATGGTTGTTTCATCAATATTTCCGGAGGCCTCGACGATTGCTTTTTTGTCAATTAACCGGACCATAGCTGCCATTTGGGGAGGAGACATATTATCAAGCATAATAATATCAGCTTTTGCTTCTAGGGCCTCATGAACTTGAGCTTCACTCTCAACTTCAACTTCAATTGTCATCGTATGTGGGACCATTGCCCGCGCTCTTTTTACCGCTTCCAAAATTGAGCCACAAGCTGCGATGTGATTATCTTTTATCAATACCGCATCCGCCAAGTTAAACCGGTGGTTGTGGCCTCCCCCTTGGAGTACGGCATACTTTTCTAAGATTCGTAAGCCCGGCGTCGTCTTTCTTGTATCCACTACCTTAACAGGGAATCCTTCAACCAATTTTAACAGCTGAGCGGTTTTGGTAGCTATTCCGGAGAGACGTTGGATGAAATTGAGTGAGACTCTTTCCCCTGCTAAAATTGATTTTACCGGACCGGACACTTTAGCGATTTCCGTTCCGGGAGTTATTTCAGTTCCGTCCTTGGTTAAGGGAGTAAAGTTTAGCTCGGGATCGATTTGATGCCAGACTTCGGCAACGACTGATAGACCGGCGATGATTCCCGGAGATTTAACTAGAAAAACAGCATTGGTGTTAAAGTTTTCCATTAAAATGGAATTGGAAGTAATATCACCGGTTCCAAGATCCTCATCTAGGGCACGTTTTACAATCTCCTTGATAGCAAAAGGATTCATTCTTTTACCTCCATATTTTCACCATATACTTCAATATGTTTACGCCATTTGGCTTTAGGTTTGGGATAATCGGATCGGTAATGACCCCCGCGGCTCTCGGTTCTTATAAGTGCCGCTTTTGCGATTAATTTGGCGATCAGATACATATTTTGAAGTTCAAAATAAGCCGGTTTTAATTCAAAATTAGGATTGGAAATGGGAGTAAGGTCTAATAGATTTACAGCTTCGGAGAGGCCGTCTTGATCCCGAACAATTCCTAAATAATGGCCGGTAATATGGTGGAGCTTGGCCATATCTGAGTCAATGGATGCGTATTCGGTATAAAGCTTTGGATAACAAATTTGTAATTCCTGATTTGGATTGGGAATGCTAATCGGCAGCTCTTGGAGGTAGTCGGCAACTCTTCCTCCGAAAACCAGACCTTCTAATAATGAATTACTGGCTAAACGGTTAGCGCCATGGACTCCGGTGTTTGATACTTCCCCTGCCGCATATAAACCGTTGATATTGGTCTTACCGAATAAATCGGTAGTAACCCCACCCATGACATAATGAGCGGCAGGAGCCACAGGAATAGGTTTGGATGTAATATCCAAGCCATAAGAAATACATTTGTTATAGATATTTGGGAAACGTCCCTTAATTGTCGAAGAATCGAGCCTCGATAAATCCAGATAGACACAGTCGCTATTGTTTTTTTCAATTTCCGTAAAAATTGCCCGAGCAACGATATCACGGGGAGCCAATTCGGCTAAATGATGATAATCGGGCATAAAGCGAACTCCTTTTTGGTTAAGGAGGATCGCTCCCTCACCCCGGACCGATTCGGAAATTAAAAAGGGTGGGGCTGGGGGTAAATTGAGGGCGGTCGGATGAAACTGAATAAATTCTAAGTCTTTTAAAACCGCCCCGGCGTGAAAAGCCAATGCCATCCCATCACCGGATGCAATTTTAGGATTCGTGGTTTTTCCATAAATCTGCCCTAAACCACCTGTGCAAAGAACTACTGCGGAAGCTAGGAAAAAATGATATTGGTCATTATGAATGGTTATGACACCACAGCATTTTCCCTGGTGTTTTACTAAAGCTAAAACATAATGGTCTTCATAAATACTTAAATTTGCTGCTCTGGCTTTTAATATTAAACTTTGGGTAATTTCTCGGCCGGTGGCATCTCCATCGGCATGAAGAATTCGGCGCCGACTATGAGCGGCTTCACGAGTTAAAGCAATTTCGTCTTTTTCACAACGGTCAAAACAGACCCCTAAGTCAATCAAATGTTTGACCCGGCTAGGTCCTTCGTGAACAAGGGTTAAAACTGACTCTGAGGCACATAAACCAGCCCCGGCCATAATAGTGTCCTGATAATGAAGTTCCGGAGAATCGTGACTGCCGATAGCTGCGGCAATTCCACCTTGAGCATAGGTAGTATTGCTTTCGGAAAGAGAAGATTTGGTAATCAGAATTACCGAACCGGATCTACTCAATTCAAGTGCTGTATATAAACCTGCAATTCCGCTGCCGATGACCAAATATGGAGCTCTATCGGTTAGTGGAGGAGGATTAGCCGGGAAATAAGTCTGCATTAGCGTCACCTTTTATACGAATTCGAGCATCCTGTTTAAGGCTTGTTCGGCTTTAGCCCTTAGTTCGTGGGGGACTTTAATTATTGGTTGCATGGTTTGAAGCGATTTTAAAACTTTGGCGACAGTTGTCTGTTTCATATTAGGACAGACTAAACCTTTATTTAACAGATAGAAAGTCTTACCTGGGTTTTCCTTTTGAAGTCCGTGAATAATTCCCATTTCAGTTCCGATAATATATTTTTGGCAGGGAGAACATTTAACATATTTAATAATCTGCGAAGTGCTGCCAACAAAATCGGCCAAGGCAGTTACCTCGGGGCGGCATTCAGGATGAACCAATACCACAGCGTCCGGGTGAAGCTCTTTAATAGTGTTAACTGCTTCCGGTTTCACTTGATGATGGGTGATACAATATCCAGGCCAAAAATGGATGATTTTTTCAGGAACTTGTTCTGCCACATAATGGCCTAAGTTTTGATCGGGTAGAAAAATTATTTCCGATTCGGGAATGTTTTTAACGAGTTTAACAGCGTTAGCAGAGGTACAGCAATAATCGCTAACTGCTTTAACAGCGGCGGAGGTATTGACATAAGCTACAATCGCAGCTTTTGGATAGCGTTCCCGCCATTTAAGTACTTCGGTTGGGTCAGCCATGTCGGCCATCGGACAGCCGGCGTTTTCCGCCGGGAAGAGAATGGTCTTTTCCGGCGCCAGGATGGCGGCACTTTCGGCCATAAAGTGGACTCCGCAAAATACTATTATTTCGGCATCCGAATTAGCTGCATATTGGCTCAGGGCTAAAGAATCTCCGACTATGTCAGCCAGATCCTGTATCTCATCGTTCTGGTAATTATGGGCTAAAATAATCGCTTTTTTCTGATGCCGAAGTTCATCTATTTCATTAATGTAATCTTCGATTTTCATCGGGACCACCTTTGTTTTTTATCTTTCCGGTATTAATTTATCCTTATTTTACTTTTGGATCAGAGTTTTGTCAATCTTTTCAGGATTAACAAGAAGGAATCTTCACAAGGGCAGTTAAATAGGGTAAAATTAAAAAAGACTTGTATAAATCTATAACCTTTTATTACTGCATTTAGGAGGAACTATGAATTCAACAAAATTGCTTCTAAAAAACATGATTTTTTTTGGTTATCACGGGGTCTATCCTGAAGAAAGAAAGTTGGGGCAAAAGATCGAGGTTGACGTTGAAATGGTTTCCGACCTAAACGACGCCTGTTTAAAAGACGATTTACAATTAACCGTAAACTATATGGAAGTTTATGAGTTGGTTAGAAAGATAGTGGAAACGGAACAGTTTTACTTAATTGAAGGAATGGCAATGGCGATTTTAAACCGGTTAGGGGAAAATTATAATCTAAAGAAAATTACGGTTCGAGTTAGAAAACCCCAGCCCCCGGTGGGAGGATTAGTTGAAGCAGCTGAATTTGAGGTTTCGAAGGAGTTTTAATAAATAACATTGGCTAACTCAATAAATTGTATTAATATAAATTATTAGAATGTTTTAATCTCGTAAATTTTATTTTAGTAAATAATTAACAATTTCATTGATTTTGATAAAAATTGTAAAACAAGGTGACTTCTTCATGGCAAAATTGTACTTCAGATATTCGGCGATGAATGCCGGTAAAACAACTCAATTGTTACAGGTTAAATACAATTATGAGGAACGTGGCCAAAAGGTATTATTACTTAAACCAGCGGTTGATAGCAGGTACGGTACGGAAAAGATTAAATCCCGCATCGGACTGGAAAGCGATGCGGAAGTGATAAATCAAGATACTAATATAATTAATCTACTAATAAACAAAGAGATTAATTGTGTCATTGTCGATGAAGCCCAATTTCTCTCCAGGGAACAAGTACTGCAGATTTGTACCATCGTTGATGACCAGAATATTCCGGTAATAGCCTACGGTTTAAGAAGCGATTTTAAAGGCGATTTATTCCCCGGAAGTGAGGCCTTGCTTTCCTTCGCCGATAGTATCGAAGAATTAAAGACGATTTGTTGGTGTGGGAAAAAGGCGACTATGAATACTAGGTTATTAAATGGGAAGCCGACTTATCAAGGAGAACAAATTCAAATCGGAGGAAATGAAAGTTATATATCTCTCTGTCGTAAACATTGGCGTGAAGGTAAAATTAGACAATAAACGGCAACTCTAAAGTTGCTGTTTTTTTAACTTAAATTGTAAACTATATTTGTAAAAAAAGGGCTGGCAATTGTTTTGCGAGAATTATATTTTGATCGGCGGTGATTATGATGTTGGAAAGAGTAATTAAAGTACTTAAGGAACATTCGGGTAGTTATGTTTCTGGAGAAACTCTGGCGGAACTTTCGGGGATAACTAGAGCCGGAATCTGGAAACAAATCAACCAACTACGAGAAATGGGCTATGAAATTAATTCTTCATCACGGAAAGGGTACTGTTTGTTTAAGGTTCCTGACATAAACCCTTTTGAAATTTTAGATGGATTAAAGACCAGGCAGTTTGGACAGGCAATCTATTTTCAAGCTGAGGTTGACTCAACAAACCGTTGGGCCAAGAAACTAGCGGTGGATGGCGCGGTCGAAGGGACTCTATTGTTTGCGGAATCGCAAACTCAAGGGCGAGGACGCCTTGGACGAAGTTGGTTTTCAGCCCCGGGTAAGGGTCTTTGTTTTAGTATGATCTTAAGACCAAAAATCAGCTCTGCCGAACTGGCAGGTATGACAATTTTAACTGCGGTTAGTATGTCTCAAGCTATTTATAATGTTGCCGGAATTAGAGTTTTAATTAAATGGCCCAATGATTTGGTTTTTGATGGGCGGAAACTGGCTGGGATCTTGGCTGAGGTCAATGGAGAAGCAGATATGGTTAATTACTTAATAATCGGATTAGGGTTGAACGTAAACCAACTGGCTGAAGAATTTCCGGATGAATTAAGGCCACTTGTAACTTCGCTGCAAATAATTAAAAAATCTAATATATCTCGAAGACTGATTTTACAAGAGTTTCTTAGAATTTTTGAAGAAAACTATTATAATTTACCCAGCACCGGTCTTTCAGAAATTATTAATTATGCCAAGTTAAATTCGGCAACTTTGGGGAGAACGGTTCGTATTAATCAAGGTTATAACGGGACTTTAATCGGAGAAGCGGTTGACCTTGATCGTGATGGTAGTCTTTGGCTTAAAGAACCATCGGGGGAAATGGTTCGGGTTTATGCAGGTGAAGTAATCCAAAACTGTAATTAAAACTTTCGCCAACATTCTATGGTCCAACTTCGGTTGGTGGTATCCAAGTTTTGTAAAGCCGAGAATTTTACTGACCAATCTTCGTTAAAATGATAAGCGGATGAAAGTCCGAGATTGGCTGATTCAGTATCCCAAACATCAACTCCCAGAGTCAAGGTTTGGATGGGAAGATAGTCAAAGCCTAAACCAACCTCATTCCGATACAAACCAAAACGGCTAAGGGAGTTGGGTGATTTAACACCGAATTGAAATGAAGTTAAATTTGCTTCTCCAATATCCTCAACTCCTAGAAGAAGCATATTTTTATTATTCAAATGAACATCCATCCGATAATCTACGATTAGTCCGTTTTCATCCTGATGACCCGCGCCAACATTATTATCAATGCTGAATTCATTTAAAGAAGCTACATATTCAGAGATTTTTCCAGCAGCTTCAGCCGCGGCTTTAATATTCTGTCTAACTTGGGAGGGGTCCCCTTCCTCGGAGGTCAATCCCTCAATGGCTTTGTTAATGTTATTAACCGCTTTATTAATAGTTTGCAATGTTTGGCGTGCATCTTGAACCAATAACTCCACTTCCGGACCATTCGTGGCCATCATTGAGGTGAAGGCATCAAGACTGACGGTTATTTTTTCTACATTCGATAAGACTTTTTTAATTTCGATTGCTGTTTCACCATCAGCCTCGAGTTGGGTTAAGAATCGATTAGCGGTACTACCGGCATTGGCTAGTTCCGATGTGGCCAGATTCAAATTCTGAATTAATTCTTGAATTTCGGGGCCGCCGGTTAAATGTTCCAAATTGGAGGTGATTCGATCGATTCTGGCAATTGAACTTTTTAAACTGCTTATGTGTTCTTCATCAGCCAATCCCTTAATTGAATCAGCCACTTCTCTTATAGATTCAATAGCCCCATAAGCTGATTCAAATAGTTGGTCCATCGAATAGGGACTTTGGCCTTTGATTCGGGTTCCCTCAGTAGTTAGTTCACCTGGTTTTGCTAAAACCAATTCCAGATACTTATCGCCTACCAGCCCAGCGGATGCGATAATTGCTTTAGCATTATCAGGTATTTGAAATTCGGGTTGAATTCTCATGGCTACAATAACCCGATAGTTTTCAAAATAAACCTGGTTGATCCTACCGATATCAACCCCATTAAATTTGACCGGCGCCCCTGGACGTAAACCCTCAATTCGGTCAAATACCGCTTCGAGTTCATATCCGTTTTGAAAAAATTTGGCACCGTTCAACCAAAAAAAGGTGGTGAAGAGAATTGCTAAAGCGATTAAAGAAAAAAGTCCCACCTTGGTTTCAGGACTATGAATCTGCATTAATACCTCCTGCTTCTTTGGGCCTAAACCGCCAATTCATGATCTTTTAAGAATTCTTTCATTAATGGATGCTCAGCGTGTTTCAAATTATCCCGTTCTTTTACTTCAACTAAATTTGCCTCATAAAGTAAGCCAACACGGTCGGCAACCTTTAAGGCGCTGATAATATCGTGAGTAACTACAATAGATGTAATTCCAAGCCGTTCTTGAAGTTCACAGATTAAGGAATTGATGGTATCGGCGATTATCGGATCCAAACCCGTAGTTGGTTCATCGTAAAGCAAAATCGGCGGTTCAAAAGCTATGGCCCTGGCGATGGCAGTTCTTTTTTTCATACCCCCGCTTAGATCTGACGGCATTTTTTGGGCCACACTTTGATCAAGCCCGACAATGGATAATACTTCATAAACACGTTTATTAATGAGCGGCTCGGCCATTTTTTCCCGGCGTAATCCGAAGGCAATATTATCATAGACTGTCATTGAATCAAATAAAGCAGCCGATTGAAAGACCATTCCCATTTTACGACGGAGAATTTGCCAGTCCTTTTTAGTAAGCATACTGGTATTGACATCGTCGATCTCGATCCAGCCGGCGGTAGGTTTAATCAGTCCCATTATTAGACGAAGCAAGGTGCTTTTGCCGCAACCGCTAGGCCCCATAATGACAAAAGTTTCGCCTTTTTTAAACTCTAAGTTAATATCGGTCAAAATTACTTGGCCGTCGATTTGATAATGAAGATTTATTAAAGAGATAAGCGACATTATTACTCCCTAATTACAAATTATACAGTAGTGCTGATAGAAAATAGTTAACGATAAAGATAATTATGGTCGCCACAACAACAGCTTCGGTAGTTGCTTTACCAACACCAACTGCTCCGTTTTCGGTATTGAGCCCTTTGTAAGTACCCACCCCGGCTATGATTAAACCAAAAAAGAACGCCTTAATTAAACCACCGATAAAATCCCAGAAAGTTACGAAAGTTAATACTCCGTCAGCGAAATTGGCAGGAGGGATACTTGCATAAAATGTCGCTACAGCGACACCTCCTGCAATGCCAATTAGATCGGCGAAAATTACTAATACCGGAAGCATTAATCCTCCGGCCAATATGCGTGGCGCAACTAAATAATCAATAGGATCGGTTGACATGGTTTCCAAAGCTTCGATCTGCTCGGTAACCTTCATTGAGCCTATTTCCGCCGCAATAGATGAACCAACACGGCCTGCTACTACAACACCGGTTAAAACCGGAGATAGTTCACGAGCAAAGGCTAATGTCAGTCCTTGACCCAATTGAGAGGTTAAACCGAAAGTGGCAAAAATCTTTGCAATTTGCAGAGAAAATACCATTCCAGTAAATAAGGAGAAAATAGTTACAATTGGTAAAGAACGGATCCCGATTTGCTCCATTTGGATAATTGTGTTTTTCCAAAAAATTGTTTTAAAAACAATTGATTTAAAACTTTTTAGATATATTTGATTAAATTCTCCCAAGCGAAATAGTCCAATGGTAATAAACTTGCCAAGGTGAGCGAGGGGAACCGACCAATGGACTTTATTGGGTGAAGACATATTTGATCCTTTCTGAAAATTTGCATAAGTTATTTAAAGGACATTTCTGCAATTACCTAAATAATTCCTGCCGGAATCAGGGTATATTTGTTGCCAAAAATGGCAAACTTGATTAACAAGGTAAAAAATATAAAACTGATTTAATGAATTAGCTTAAATATTAATGTATTTAAGTTTTCCAGCGGAAGGGAAAATGGCTAAGTTAATAACCGGTAGGACCAAACAAATTCAAATCTTAAGAAGTGCTCTATTTGGTAAGTCAGTTAAAATCCGAATGCAAGCTTTATTATTACTAGCCCAAGATCAAACTAACGATGGGGGGTGGTTGCTGGAAACCGCTCTTAAATTTGAGAAGCTTACTCTAAAAAATTAGTATTCTATCTTTTTATCATAAGGATTGCTAAAAGATCATAAAATAAAGCCATGGCACCAGGCCATGGCGTTTTAATGAGAAAGACGGAACTTAAATGGCTGCTTTTTTTCTGCGCCAGATTAGAATCATTGTTTTTCCTCTTTTCTTAAGATAAGGGCTTAAAATGGACTCCAAAATTTTAAACACTTGAACCCCCCTTTCCGGGCGGAAAATCAATTTATTATATGAAAGGGAAATATCCGGTGTGCGTTATTCCCGAATTTATTTGAGAATTTAACATAAATGGAAGGAAACTTTTAAAGGCTGTCGAAAAGATTGAAGATTATATTATTTGTGTATTTAAAACCCAAGTTAAAAAACCACTATAAATAATAAAATGTTTTAGGAAGTTCAACGAAGTAGCTTTATTAAAGGGAGGTAAACTAGAATGTTACCGAAAGATCTGAAATATACTTCTGAACATGAATGGATTAAAAATGAGGGTAGTAAGGTAATTGTAGGAATTACGGAATATGCTCAAAAAGAATTAGGAGATGTAGTATTCGTTGACCTTCCTGGTGTAGGAGAAAAAGTAAAAATTAAAGATGCTATGGCAACAATCGAATCGGTTAAAGCTGTCTCAGAGATTTATGCTCCGATATCCGGAGAGGTTATGGAGATTAATGATTCTTTGGAGCATAGTCCGGAACTTATCAACCAAGACCCTTACGGAAAAGGTTGGATTGCTATTATTGAACCGGAAGAAGTAAAGGAATTAAATGAATTATTAACCTCGGATGCGTATGCTGCATTGATTGGCGATAAATAATGGATTGGAGAATCCTAAATTACCAAGCAGCTGATCCGGCATGGAATATGGCGGTTGATGAAGCTATTCTTACTGGTTATTTAGAGGAGAAAAGCCCTCCGACGCTCCGATTTTATGGTTGGTCTCCCGCTACGGTGTCCATTGGTTACTTTCAGGATGTAGAACGTGAAATAAATATCGATAACCTCCGATTTAAAGGGTACGGCCTGGTTAGAAGGAATACAGGAGGACGGGCTGTTCTACATGATCGAGAACTTACTTATTCGGTAGTGTCCGGAGTCAAGGAAGGGCTTCCGGCAAGTTTAAAGGAATCATATTTATATATTTCAAGGGTTTTAGCCGATGCTCTCCAAGTTTTAGGAGTGATGGTCGAGTTGAACCATGGCGCTGGGAAACATGCTGCTTCTGGGGCCTGTTTTGAAGCCCCCTCTTGGTATGAGCTTACCGTTAAAGGCAGGAAGTTAGTCGGTAGCGCCCAATATCGGCATAAAGGTTCTTTTTTGCAACACGGATCGATTTTGCTAAGTTTTTCAGCATCAGATTTGAAATCGGTTTTGAACATTCCTTCTGAATTTTCAGGGTCTTTTATCGAGAAAATACAGGATAAGGTTTGTTCACTAGAAGAATTGGGTATCAAATTGGAGCCGGCGGAATTAGCGTCGCAGATTATCAGGAGTTTCGGTAAGTTATATGGAATAATATTTAGACAGGGAGAATTAACCAATATTGAAATGGAACTAGCCCATTCATTGGTAAAAAATAAATATGCTTGTAATGGATGGAACTATAAACCTGGTAAAACAAATAGTCAGTTGAGATTCAATGGGATTCAGGCAAGGAATGGTGACCTCAATGAAATATTATATCGGTGATATTGTAAAGATGCGTAAGGTACATCCTTGCGGCGGGACAGATTGGGAGGTTCTCCGGGTGGGAATGGATTTTCGCATTAAATGCCTAAAGTGCGGCCGAGTGTTGATGTTACCTCGTCCAAAGTTTGAAAAAGCTGTTAAAACAATTGTTAAATCGATGTTTCCGGATATGGTTAATGAGTAAATATATTTTATATTAAAAGCGTTACATCAAAAAATTATACTGCACATATGGTTTTTGAAATATTAATATCGCATTAATATCTGCTTCAAATTTCACTTGAATTTTGTGGTAGGAAAATGATATAATGCTACAGTGACTTCCCTGCTCCGGGTAAGGCCGGGGCCGTATAGTCCAAAGGGAGGAGGTGATTCGGGTGCGTGATTACGAAGTCATGTATATCCTTAACGCCGAGTTGGATGAGGAAGGTATTGACGCAGCAGTAGCCCGATTCGAGGATGTCGTTAAAAACGGCGGTGGAGAAATTGTTAAAACCGAGCGTTGGGGCAAACGAAAACTTGCTTACGAAGTTAACGACAAAATCGAAGGGTTTTATGTGCTGATGTATTTTAAATCCCCCAGCAGCGCGGCTCAGGAATTAGAACGAATTTTAAAGATTAGTGATGACATCATACGTCATTTAGTAATCAAAAAGGAAGAATAAGTCTACTTTTTTAAATTGGAACTTAAAAATTGTTGAGTTTAATAAAGTAGATATAACGAAGGAGATCGTTATGAACCATATTGTTTTAATTGGTCGGCTAACGAGAGATCCTGAACTTCGTTATACTCCAAATGGAGTGGCGGTAGCCAATTTTGACTTGGCGGTAGACCGCCCAACCACTAATCAACAAGGAGAACGAGAGACGGATTTCATTCGAATCGTCGTCTGGCAAAAACAGGCCGAGCTTTGCGCCAACTATCTCAAAAAAGGAAGATTAGTCGGTGTCGAGGGACGTTTGCAAATCCGTAGCTATGAGACTCAGGATGGGCAAAAAAGGCGCGTGGCGGAAGTTATAGCCAATTTTGTCCAATTTTTAGACCGTAATCGGGAAGACAATCAAAGCAATAATAACCCTTCAAATCAAGAAAGTAACGATGATTTGGGCGGTATAAACCTTGACGATCTTCCATTTTAAGATTTTGACGGAGGTGAGTTATTTTGGCAAGATATGAAAAGGACCGGGATCGGGATGGTTCCGGTAAAGGCGGAGGACGTAGACCGAGAAAGAAAGTTTGTTCCTTTTGTGTAGATAAAGTAGAATCAATTGATTATAAAGAAACGGCTAAGTTAAAAAGGTTCGTTACCGAACGAGGTAAAATTTTACCGCGACGGATTTCCGGTAACTGTGCCATTCACCAAAGGCAGCTTACCAGTGCCATTAAACGCGCAAGACAGGTTGCTTTACTCCCATATACCAGTGAATAAGAGGCCGAAGGCCTCTTTTTTACGTCTCCGGTTAAATTGACGTTTTGGAGCAATAAATGGATAAAACTATTTCGAGAAACATACGTTAAAAATAGTGTCATGATATAAAGACTTGGTCGACTTATTAAATACACTCGCAGGAAAAATTGACTCAATAGAGAATAGATTGGGTTGAAGGAGGAACCGCTTGATGTCTTCTAACAACTCGGATCTAAACATTGTAAAAAACGTTAGAATTATTGAATGGCTTAAAGCCGAATTACTTACAGGGGTTGGCGCCCTCTTCAAGTCAATGATTAAAAATAATGAAGAGGCCATCTTGGATTCATTAGCCAATTTAATAATGGGCTGTTATTTTTTAGGCAAACGGCTTGGTTTTTCATATGCCAAAATTGACGGCCAGATTGAACAGAGGTTGGACTCTGCCGAAATGCAAGAACATGAGATTGAAGAGTGGTATGGGGATATCACCAATCTCCAGCAATATGTAAAGGAACGTAATCGGTAATTGAACTTTATAAATGTGTTTGGCGAATCATAGAAAGTCGGTGGGAACATGAAAGTTATTTTAAAGCAAGATATTCGCGCATTAGGCAAAAGAGGAGATATTAAAGAGGTAGCCGATGGGTATGCCCGGAACTATTTGTTGCCGAAGGGTTTGGCTATCGAAGCATCCTCCGGTAATATTAAGATTTTATCCGACCAAAAAGAGATGATGGTTCAAAAAGAACTTCGGGAAAGAGAGGAAGCTAAAGAATTAGCGGACCGTCTTAATGGGTTGGAGATTTCTTTTAAAGTTAAGACTGGCGAGGGTGGACGTTTATTCGGTTCAATCACTGGAAAAGATTTGGCCGACCAAATTTATCAAAAGACTAAGATCGAATTGGATAAAAGAAAGTTGGAAATCGAGGAATCCATTAAAAATCTTGGAAAACACCAAGTTAAGGTACATTTATATAAAGGGATTACGGTTGAAATTCAGGTAAATGTGGTTGCCGAATAGTAGATTAAACCTTTAAAAGGTTACGGGATTGGAACTTAAATTTTTCGGGGTACCTTTTTAAGGTTTTTTATATTTAATTTAGGGAGTTTTTAATGAAGAATTTATTAAAAAAGCTTACGGTCCGACCTAAACAAAACGAATTGAATGTTCCTTTACATGATCGGTTGCTTGATGACGAACAGTTATTGAGGCAAGTGGCAGCGGTCTTCGCTTTGTTATCTAATTTATACGGTTCGGATAAATTGGTTTTAAAGGCTGGAAAGCTGGAAGCATTAAAACTAATGCGTTCCGAAGTGCTTGAAGATAGAGTATTAGCATTGCAAAGAATTGTTTTTGAAGATCCGACTATTGAAAATCCGCCTCATCGGAAGGATCTTCCGGATGCGCTTAATGAGATTGAGGAAGAGATCGCTGATCTAATCGCGCGCCGGACTGTTGAGGATAAGATTGAAAAGAAAATTGCCGAGCGGATGCAGCAGCGGCATGAAGAATATTTAAAAGAGATTAAAATTCAAATTTTGCAAGAATCGGCTGGTCCCGATAACCCCAATACTCTAAAGAAGTTGGCTGACCTTGAGAAAATGGATGAAATTACTCTCTCAAAGTCGGTAATGGAAACTTTGAAACCCTCTAATTTAGGAGAGGTAGTAGGACAGGACCGGGCCGTTAAAGCGTTGCTTGGGAAAGTTGCGTCGCCTTTCCCACAACATGTAATTCTCTATGGACCCCCGGGGGTGGGGAAAACAACTGTTGCCCGGTTGGTATTGGAAGAAGCCAAAAAGCTCCAATTTACCCCCTTTAAAGAGGAGGCCGCTTTTGTTGAGGTTGATGGTACTACTTTGCGCTGGGACCCAAGGGAGGTCACCAATCCACTTTTGGGTTCGGTTCATGATCCCATCTATCAAGGCGCCAGGCGGGACTTAGCTGAGGGCGGTGTTCCGGAACCGAAGCTTGGTTTGGTTACCGAAGCCCATGGCGGTGTTCTTTTTATCGATGAAATCGGTGAAATGGATCCGATGCTTCAAAACAAACTTCTTAAGGTGCTTGAGGACAAACGAGTCTCTTTTGATTCGGCCTATTATGACCCTAATGACTCCAATGTGCCGAAGTATATTAAGAAACTATTTTCGGAAGGAGCGCCGGCGGACTTTGTTCTAATCGCCGCTACCACTCGTGATCCTTCGGAAATTAGCCCGGCGATTCGTTCCCGCTGCGCCGAGGTGTACTTTGAGCCTTTGGACCAAAATGACATTAAAGAAATTGTGATTAGCGCCGCCGAGCGTCTCAAGGTCAAATTTGATCCGAGCATTCCCGATTTGGTAAGCCGCTACACGATTGAAGGGCGAAAAGCGGCCGGAATTTTGGCTGATGCTTATGGATTAGCTTTGTATAAACGTAAAGACCAGTCATTAAACCTGGAAGAGATCGAAATATCAGCAGCCGATCTTTACGAGACTTTTCAAATCAGCCGATTATCCCCATATGTTACGGTTAAGGCATCGGATAATGCGGAATTAGGCAAAATTTTCGGTTTGGGAGTCAGCGGTTTTATCGGTTCGGTCCTTGAGATCGAGGCCGTATGTTTTCCCGCCGCCGAAAAGGGCAAAGGCAGGCTTAGGTTTAATGAGACCGCCGGTAGTATGACTAAAGATTCGGTTTTCAATGCCACTTCGGTTGTGCGTCTGATAACGGGTATGGACTTAACCGATTATGATGTCCATGTAAATGTTATTGGCGGCGGTAAAATTGATGGCCCGTCGGCTGGTGTAGCCATCACCTTAGCGGTGGTCAGTTATCTGACCAGACGGCCTATTCCTCAAAATATTGCGGTTACCGGTGAAGTATCGATCCAGGGTAAAATAAAGGCTGTTGGAGGAGTTTTGGAAAAGATTTACGGAGCCAGGCAAGCTGGAGTAAAGACAGTCTTCGTCCCCAAGGAAAATGAGAAAGATGTTCCTGCCGACTTGGATGATATCAAGGTGATTCCGGTGGAAACCGTTCAGGAGATTGTAGAGTTAGCTTTGGGAGGAACTACATGAACGGCGCTGCAGCATTGGAACGAATCCCGCCTCAGAACCTTGACGCAGAACAATCGACCTTAGGTTCGATGCTTTTGGAGAAAGACGCAATCTATAAGGGCGCTGAGCTTTTGCGTCCCGATGATTTTTACCGGGAAGCCCACCGGGTTATCTTTGAAGTAGTAGTCCATTTGGCCAATAAAGGCGAACCGGTGGATTTGATTACCGTTTCCGAAGAATTAAAACAACGTGGGATGCTTGACAAGGTTGGGGGGGCTGCCTACTTAACCCAGCTGGCCAACTTCGTCCCCACCGCCGCCAATGTCGAACACTATGCCAATATTGTGGCTGAAAAATCTTTGTTGCGATCGATAATTACCGTAGCTACCAATATTGTGAAAATGGGGTTCGAAGGTACTGAGGAAGTAGATGTAATCTTGGACCGCGCCGAGAAGGAAATTTTTGAAATTTCTCAAAAGAGAAGTGTCAAAGGTTTTGTAAGCCTCAGGAGCATCCTGGTGGAAACTTTTGAACGGATTGAAAAGTTGTATGAATCAAAGGGCGGCGTTACCGGAATTCCCACCGGGTATCCAGATTTTGACCGGATGACCGCTGGGCTTCAACCCTCCGACCTAATAATTTTAGCTGCTCGACCTAGTATGGGTAAAACCACCTTTGCCCTGAATTTAGGCGAGCATGCCGCGGTTGAACTTAAGATTCCCGCGATAATATTCAGTTTAGAAATGTCCAAAGAACAACTGGCTTTAAAGTTACTCTGTTCCGAAGCCGGTGTTGATAATCAACGGATACGAACCGGTACTCTTAAGGATGACGATTGGCCCAAGCTATCTCATGCTTTGGGACGTCTTTCCGATGCCATGCTTTTTATCGATGATACGCCGGGTATTACCGCCTTGGAAATTAGGGCTAAGACCAGAAGAATCAAAGCCGAGCATGGCTTGGGGTTAATTATTATCGATTATTTACAATTAATGCAGTCCCGTTCCAGAAGTGAAAACCGGCAACAGGAAGTCTCCGAAATATCCCGTTCTTTAAAAGCTTTGGCTAGGGAATTGAATGTTCCGGTGATCGCTTTATCCCAGCTTTCCCGGGCCGTAGAACAGCGGGCCGATAAAAAACCGGGCTTGGCTGACCTTAGAGAATCGGGATCTTTGGAGCAGGACGCCGATATAGTCGGGTTCCTCTACCGGGAGGATTATTATAATCCGGAGACGGACCGGAAGAATATTACCGAGTTGATCATCGCAAAACAGCGGAATGGTCCGGTAGGATCGGTTGATTTCTACTTCCAGAAAGAGTTTAGTAAGTTCCAGAGCCTGTCTAGGCAGAAATAGAACTAATATGAAAATGATTTCTCTGTGTCTCCGTAAGATAGTTTTTATCTTGATTTGACTCGTTTGCTTTAATGTGCTAATATTTGATTGAGATTTTGAAGGGGTGCTTCGATAACGAGGCTGAGATTATACCCTTGAACCTGATTCGGGTAATGCCGGCGTAGGGAAATAGGATTAGCTTATAACCCCTTCGTTGGGTTTTTTTATTTTCAAGAAAACGTAACCACAGAGAACACAGAGTTATTCCTGGTGTTCTCCTTGTAGTTAATAATAATTGTAAAGGAGTATTCAAAAATGAAACGAAAATTAACCAAATTATTTCTGTTTGTAATGTTAATCATGTTTTCATTTCAAAGTGGCGCAGCTATGGGAGCTTCCCAAAAGCTCACTGTTTATACATACTCTAGTTTCCCGGTAAGCTTAGTCGATACGATTAAAAACCATTTTTTGAAAACATATCAAACCAAAGTTGAATTTCGCTCTTTCTCCGATACCGGCCCGCTTTTTAACGAATTAATTCAAGATAAACAAGCCCCACAGGCTGATCTGGTAATTGGTTTGGATAATAATTATCTTAATAAAGCGGTTGAAAAAGACCTTTTTCAACCCTATAAACCTAAAGCCGCTGCTAAGATCCGGCCGGAACTGGTTTTCGATCCCCAATATCGGATGATTCCTTTCGACTATGGCTATGTTGTTTTTAATTACGATCGGGAACGGTTAGGACGGGTCCCCAAAAGCCACCGTGATTTGTTGGATCCATATTATAAAGGCAAGATTATTATTGAAAATCCGTTGACCTCATCTCCGGGACAAGTATTTTTATTGACAACTATCGCCCTTTACGGTGAAACCGGATATCTCGATTATTGGCGCCAATTGAAGCAAAACTTGCTGACGATTACTCCTGGGTGGGACGAGGCCTATGGGATATATACCGCTGGAGAAGCGCCGATAGTACTTTCCTATGGAACCAGCCCCGTCTATCATCTGCTTTATGACAAAACCGAGCGCTATCAAGCAATGGTACTGGATGAAGCGGCGTATGCCCAGATCGAGGGGATGAGTATTGTCAAAGGTTCCGTTAACTTAAAAGGCGCTCAACAATTGGTGGAATATTTACTTTCTACCGAATTTCAAAGTCTGATTCCGGAGAGCCAGTTTATGTATCCGGCAACTATCGACGCCAAATTACCGGCTAGTTTCAGAATTGCAGCTCAAGCCAAACGAATTTTAAACCTGCCTACGGACCAAGTCGCCGCAAAACTTGATCGGTGGTTGGCGGATTGGGAGAAAGCTGTCAGTCGTTAATGATTAATTTAAGCCGTTTTAAAAAGTTTTCACCTATATATCTGGGGATATCTATATTGTTTTATCTTCCGGTAATGGCGGTTTTCACCAGGATTTTGGTTAATAAAAAGATCGTTGGCGAACTTTTCGAGTTTATCCACTCGGATTCGTTTTGGAATACCCTTTCTTTTTCCGCAACAGAAGCTCTTTTAAGCGCGGCTTTTAGTTTGCTCCTGGCTTTGCCTGGAGCTTATTATTTTGGAAACTATGATTTTCCCGGCAAAAAGTTTTTCAGAAATTTGTTAGTTTTACCCTTTATGCTTCCGGGGATTTTAGTTGTATTAGGGATGGTCGTGTTTTACGGGCAGAACGGAGTGCTCAACCATTGGCTGGCGTATCTATTTCCCGAAAGCGGTTTTCGATTCACCAGACTTTATGGTTTTTCAGGGATTATCTTGGCCAATGTTTTTTATAATTTTTCATTTTGCATCCGGGTTTTGGGGGAGAGTTGGGAACGAATTGATCCTAATCTCAGTGAAGCTTCGGCATCTTTGGGAGGCTCTAAGTTAAAAACTTTTTTAGGAGTCATTTTTCCCCTGTTAACACCTACAATTAGTTATCTCTTTTTATTAATTTTCTTATATTCATTCCTTAGTTTTACGGTTGTACTGGTACTTGGTGGATATTTGTATAAAACCTTTGAAGTGTTGATATATATTGAATATAATAACAAGCTGAATTTTGATCGGGCCACCATGATTGCCGGACTACAAATGACTATTTTGGCGGCAGTTCTATATCTCCAGCATTGGTCTAGCCGGAGATTTCGAATAACGGGAGGGTTTGGAAGGAGCCTTCCCCGATTATCCCGGCGGAAAAATCCATGGATTTCTTTATCTGCCATTATCTACGGTTTGTTTGTAGGGTTCTTTTTTACCGCTCCTTTAGGAACGATTTGTCTTCGTTCATTTATGAAACGCGGTTTGCCTGATGCTGGATGGACCTTTGAAAATTATCGGTTATTGTTGGATAACGGATTTCACTTTATTGTCGGCAAGAGTTTGCCAATAGTATTAGGAACTAGTATTGGTCTAGCCTTAACGGTTGCTTTATTTGCTATGGGAACCGCTTACCTAATCGCTCGCGGCCGGAGGGAAAAACATTGGCAATCAAGTGATCTATGGCTCCAATTACCGGTGGGAATCTCTTTTTTGACTTTTTCCTTCGGTGTTTCCTTGGTGGCCCGTAGATTTTTACCTCCATTCATTTCGGTTGTTTGGGCTCAGATATTTTTGGCTTTTCCATTGGTTTACTCCTTATTGAGGAGTGCCTGGCGTGATATGGGCGAATCTGTCTTGGAAGTTGCGAGAACTTTGGGAGCAAATTCGAAGCAAGTTTTTTGGACTGTGGAATTACCAATAATGCGTAAGTCGATTGCTACCGCTATTGCATATGCCATAGCCTTTTCATTAGGTGATTTGGCTGCGGTTTTAATGCTGGGTCAGGGAAAGCTGGTTACGGTATCGGTAGCAATTTACCGTTTAATCGGCCACTACCACTTCCCCCGAGCATTGGCCATGGGTGTGCTTTTTATCGGGATATCGGTATTACTTTATACGTTAGTGCAGGAAAAGAACAATACAAATTAAATTTATTTTTTATATTACGGCTTAGTTAAGGAGAAGCGCTTTGTCAAAACCAGTTTTAGAATTAACTTTAAAGAAAACTTATCCTGAATTTGTTATTGATCTGGAACTGACTATTGAAGCCGGTGAGTTCTTCTCATTACTCGGGCCGAGCGGTTGTGGGAAGACAACATTGTTACGTTTAATCGCGGGTTTGGAAAAGCCGGACCGGGGTAGTATCATTTTAAATGGCCGAGATATTACCAACCTTAGCCCGGATAAACGATGTATTGGATTAGTTTTTCAAAACTATGCCCTTTTTCCGCATTTAAATGTTTTTGAAAATATTGAATACGGGTTAAAACTTCAAAAAAATAACCCAGCTGAGCGCAGAGAAAAAGTTAAAGAGATGTTGAGTCTTTTTCAACTTGAGACTTTAGCTAAGAGGACGATCATGCAATTATCCGGTGGGGAACAGCAACGGGTTGCACTGGCGCGGGCTTTGATAACCGGGCCGGAAATTTTACTACTAGACGAGCCTTTTTCAGCACTGGATTATGAAATAAGAAGCCGCCTCCGGGATGAGTTGAAGCAATATCAGCAAAGACTAAGATTTACCAGTATTTTTGTCACCCACCAACAAGAGGAGGCCATTTCGGTTTCGGACCGGATTGCTCTGATGCGCCAGGGTCGATTAATTCAAGTTGGAAAACCTCGGGAAGTCTATCAACAACCAATCAGCTGTTTTGGCGCGGTTTTTTTAGGAGACGCCAATCTGATTCCATGTCGATTGATTAAAGAAGAATCGGAAGCTCAGCTAATCCTTTTTGACGGCCAAAAACTGACGGTTGTTCCCGAGGGCTATAATGAAAAGGATCTTCAATGGCTGATGATTCGGCCTGAAGACGTTAAGTTAAACACCGAAAGGCCGCAATTTGAAGGTGAAATAGTAAAAATCGAATACCTCGGGCCATTTTATCGGCTGGAGCTTATTACTAAAAGTTTTCGAATTAAATTGATGGCCGGAAAAGAAGCCCAGGCTTTCAAGGAAGGAAATCGGGCGGGGTTTAGTTTTGATATGAAAGCCATTAGGATTCTTAAAGAGTAATCTAATTTAGAACCGGTAGGATACCCCAAAGTAAATCCGGTTATTGCCTTCCTCGGGAATTATATAATCAAAATAAAGAGAGAAAATATCAATCGGCATCAATTCCGCTCCCACCAAAAGATCTATCAAAGCATCTCCTTGATCAGGCTTATTATATTTAAGTCCGGCATTGACAGTAATCGTATCAAATAATTGATACTCAGCTTGACCGGTTAAAATAATGTCTTTGGATTCGTATTCAGCAAGCCCTACCAAATCCCACCGGTCATTGAGATTTTTTTTATAAATAAAACCGTATTTATTGGAGCTATTGTCATCTTTCCATTCGTGTTCCAACAGGAACGCCATTTTTTTATTGAAGGCAAAACGGCCTCCGATGATATTCCGCTCTTCCTCGGTAACATAGGCGCATTTCAACATTAAATGTTCATTAAATCCGTAACTGCCGGTCACCATGGCCGGATCCGCCAAGCTGGACGGTTCAAGGTATTTTTCCAATGAAACCGAGGCGCCTTCCGTTACTTCGACGTGAATAACTCTGGCTAAGGTTGAATAACTAATGGCAAAGAGCATTGATAGTAGGATTGATATAGTAATGGCTAATTTTTTCATGGTTTCCTCCAAAAGGTTCAATTGCTTTTTATATTCGCCATTTTTTAAAGTATACCTATATTATACAAACAAAAAACACTCATTTGAGTGTTTTTTGTTACAGGCTGGTTTTTCATCATTTCAAAATGCGTAGCAAAAACCAAGTTCAAGAGTATCATCGTCTGTTTCTTCATCTACGATAGTATAATCAAGGTAGGCGCACAATTCTTCGGTGGGATATATTTCAATTCCGGCAACGATATCGGTTCCATCGAAGTCACCTGCTTCGTAATGGTTGAATCCAAGGGTTCCTGTAATCATTTCGCTGAATGAATATTCAGCCTGTCCGATAACTTCAATTCTGTCGTCAGGATCCATACTAGTGAAATAGAAGACGCCAACTAAAGCTAAAGGATCGCTGATTTGAGCTTTATACCGAAATCCAAATGTGGTCTCATCATCTGAACCTTCTTCGTCATACATATAGTGATCAAGAGTAACCGCCATATTATCGGCCAAAGCATAAAGGATTCCGAGTTCGATATCTTCATAGTCGGTATGATAACCTACGGATAATTGAAGCTGCTTATTGACTCCGTAATAACCGGTTACCAAATTGTCATCTTCAGAAGGATCGATTTGTTTCGATACTTCAATTTGAAAACCTTCAGTGGCTTCAAATCCATAAGTGCTGGCCAATGTTATGTATCCAACGGAAAGGGTCATTATAAGAGCAGTGGTAAATATTAAGAATTTTTTCATCAACTTTACCTCCGAATCATTTTTCCAGCCTAGTATAAAGATTTATTCCTCTGAGTTTACCAGAATTCCTATTACGAAAGAGTTAAAATTTTAAATTTGGTGTTATTATTTTTTTTACTCTTTTTGTCTATAGACAGATGGTTGTTTCGTTATTTTCCGGATAACAAAAAAACGCCCGCAAGGGCGTTTTTAGTCAGGCTGGGTTAATACTTAAGAACTTGAACTTAGAAGGAATAGGAGACTCCTAGGTCGATGGTATCATCGTCGGCAACATCTTCATCAACCATGGTGTAGTCAAGGTAAGCGGAGACGTTTTCAATCGGACTAACTTCAATACCGGCTACGATATTGGTGTAAGAGTCTACTTCGAGACCTTCGATATCGGGGCTGCCGTATTGAAATCCGAGATTACCAACTACATTATTGGCAAATTTGTATTCGGCTTGACCTTGGATACCCATTTCAGTCATTTCATCAGCATCCGAATAGCTTAATACGCCAACCATGGCTAAAGCATCGCTGAGTTCTTTTTTATAGCGGAATCCTAAAACGGTTGTGTCGGAAGCGCCTTCAGCGTCAGCCAAGGTATGGTTTAAGGTAACTGCCATGTTTTCGGCAAATGCATAACGAGCGCCGAGTTCTTTATCTTTGGTCTCGGTATGATAACCAAGAGATAATTGGAGTTGGTTGTTAACTCCGTAATAACCGTTTAACCACATGCCATCTTCGGAAGGATCAACTTGTTTTGCTACTTCGACGGTGAGGCCCTCATTAGCGCCAATGCCGATGGTACTAGCCATAGTTACGTATCCAAAGGCAAGGGTTAAAACGAGAGCCATGGTGAGTGCGACTAATTTTTTCATTTTGTTTTTGCCTCCAAAAATTTTTTGTCCAGCCTGACGCTGATGTTATTTCTCCCTTTTAGCAGGCCTTCCTTTAGGTAATGTTATGCGAAGCAGCATCAAATTGGCATTGATGGAGATTCTTACTGTCGGGTTCGTTATGCGTTCCGGGTTACGCGTTACGCGGTTATTATGTATCGGTAGGGATATTGATATAAGGGGCAATCTCAAGCTGGACAAGGACGTCAACTTAAAATTTCATGGCAAACGAATCAATTCTGCCAATATCGGCAAGAGTCAGGCCGAGAAAATCGCGTTATGCAGAACGAAGCGCACCCTAACGATCCGGTCGAGGATTAGATTATTAACCACGAAGAAAAGAAGGGTGCGAAGAAAACCAAATTATTTTATAGAACGTCTATTTCGTGTTCTTCATGGCCTTCGTGGTGAAGGAGTCCATTTTTGTCTTTTCGATTGCCCCAGATCGCCGGGGTGGACGTCTATTTGAAAAGCCCCTTTTCCGGCAGCCACCCCGTCGTCCAAAATATAGCCAAAGGAATCAAAAAATTTCTCTAGAGGAATTTAGAAGTTTCACTAGAGAAATTTTTATATTAAGCCAAGAAATTTAGAAATTTCACTAGAGGAATTATAAGATTTCACCAGTGAAATTTTTTGATTCAATCGGGAAAATTTTATCAGCCCTAAAGACTAAAGTTTGTGGGCTCTTTGCTGGAAACTCACTTTATTTTATATAGATCCATCGTCATTCACTAGTTTTTATATCGCTGCCATCAACTAGTATTACCTGAGAATTTGTTATAGGTCTTAATGGCAAAGTATCGCCGTAATTTGAAATAATCTTTTCTACTGTTTTCTGAAATGGAAAGCAATTCTTGTGAGGTAACGGATAAAAATTAATGATGTTTAACGCATCAAAGCTATTTAAATCGGTTGCCGCCCTGTAATCGTCCATATCTTTCACATATTCAATATTGGGAGATAGAATCATTGAACCGGCAGATTCACCGATATATAGTTTTCCTGATTCAATTTGCTCGATAATTACTTTGTCAGCTCCAACTCTGCGAAGTTCTTGAAGCAAAAAGAAAGTGTTACCTCCGGAAACATAAATAAAATCATTGCTTTGCAGCTTAGTTAATATCTCAGATTGTGCTGCTGTGGATATGTCCAGATCATCCACTATAAGCCCCATCTTTTCCAGTGCTTTCCTACCGGACTTAACATAGAAATTTACTTTTTCATGTAATGCGGCAGTGGGAATAAAAGTGACTGTCTTTCCTATTAAACTGCTAGATGCGAATCCCGGAAAAAGATTTGCCACATCCTTGAAGGATGAAGATAAAAACAGTTTTTTCATTACAGATATCCTCCAATTTGATTTATTTCTATTATAACCGCTTAATGTGCAAAATAGCATATTCCCATTCATGCCCCAATATGTATTTATTAGATTCTTCGATGATTTGAATCCCGTATTAAGAATTATTGGTGGATATCTCTTCATAAATGCCTCAATTCAACTAATTCGCCTTCGGATGGGCGGCTAGATGCGTTGTATTTCACAGAACGTCCGCTCATTCCCGACGTGGATTCGCCTTACTTAGCTCTTAAGTTAGGCGATTCCATGTGGCTGAGGACTCTAACATCCATGACTTACCCACTTTAAGGCCGAAACCCGAAGCGGGAATGGAGCTGATCTCCGCAGTACCAGCCCATCTTTCAGTTCTACTTACATGCCAGCTGAACTAGGATGGTTAGCTGGTCGGCCAAATAAATATACCAATTGATCAGATTTCTTAAAATCATCCTTTTTGAGCTATCATGTTAAATACCGGATACTTTCTCTCTTGACCGTTAATAAATTTCTTAATAATTTCATAACATATCTTGTCGCTTACTATATTAAAGCCATTGCTTTCAATTATTCTTGATAATTGATCCCGATTAAAACCATTGTGCCAAACAAATTCTTCTTCATGATATGAACCATCTTCTTCTTCTAAATCAGCTATACATAAATAACCACCATGATTTGTTATTTTATTAAAAGCTTTAATCACATCATCAATATTTTCAATATGATGCATGGTCATTAAAGTGTATATTAAATCACTTTTAATACCATCCACTTTGTCTTTAGTCAAATCCACTTTAAGTGAGGTCATATTTTCTATATTTGCATTTTGAATCTTCTGTTTTAAAACTATTAACATTCCATCTGAGTTATCACCTAAAGTAATATATTTTAAGTACGGTTGTAAATTAAAACTTAATAATCCAGTACCACAACCATATTCAAATCCAGACATTTCACTTAAATTTGGAATACTATTTATAATTTCCACAGCTACTGCTTTTGCTCTTTCCATTCTCCTTGGTTCATTATCCCAGGTCAAAGCTAATTTATCGAAGTTTTCCGTTGTAATTCCCTCCAAATCTTTACCCTAGTAAATTTAAAACATTTTTGAAAGCATGACTTGATGCCATGTCCAGGAAGGGCCGGCCATCAGCCTGCCATTGAATATTACTCTTACATTAGCGAATTTTGTTCACTAATATTACTAATTGTAAACTTTATATGTACGTTATTCGCCAATATCTTCCATTTTACCTGTTTTGCGATAAATTTCCGTAAAATTTCCCTAACGGTGGTATTTTGCAAAACCTTGTCCTCCATGCCATTTTCACACGAGCGTCCAGCGACGAAATTTGGACCCGCCCCGACACACAATCACCGCTTAACGCGTAACCCGGAATGCGTAACGGAACAATAACTCCTGTCTCCCGACTACTAACTTCGCTTCATTCCGCATAAAACTTAGAGGGAGGGATTTTTTTGAAATTAAAACAAAATCGGTTGGGATTAAAACTAGCCGAATTTTTAGAATTACCACTGGATACCGTTGTCGATCTTCCTAAAATGGTCATCAGCGGCAACCAACAATTAGTAATTGAAAACCATCGGGGTGTAATCGAATATGAACCGTCGGTGATTAGAGTCGGTACCAAATTGGGGGAGTTAAAGATTATCGGCGCGGATTTGACTTTAGTCTCGGTATTTAAAGAAGAATTAGTAATCACAGGAAAGATCGGTCAGATTGAAATGGTGGACTGGAGGTAGTCGAATTTGTGGTTTAATCGAATCCTATCTTTTTTCACCGGGTATGTGGAAATTACTATCAGAGGAGCCCAATTGGAAAAGCTAATTAATTTCTTGACCGGGTCTGGTTTTTACCTTTGGGACGTGAAAAAAGTGGCCTCGGAAGTAATGGTGGCCAAGATACGTAACCATGGCTTTTTAAAGATCAGGCCTTTTGTTAAAAAGTCGGGCGCTCTGGTTAAAATTCGCCACAGGAGGGGCTGGCCGTCACTAAAAAGAAAAATAATGCTGCGGAAAGTATTTTGGCTTAGCGCTGCCGTAACGCTAGGCTTATTATTGTATCTATCCAATTTAACAATATTTATCAAGATTGATGGATTTGGAGGCGTGGAACGGGAAGAATTAATTAAAACATTAAAAAATGTAGGGCTTAAACCTGGTAAAGCTACAAGGGCTTTATCACGGGAGAAACGCCGGATCGAAAGGGATGCGATTATTAGAACCCCGGAAGCGGTTTGGTTGGGAATAAATTTTAAAGGGGTTGTTGCCGAAGTCAAGGTGGTGAAACGTAAAAATCCTCCACTGCCAAACAAAGGATGTGACTTAGTCGCTGAACGGGATGGGTTAATTACAAAAGTTGCCGTGATCAGGGGGCAGCCGGTGGTTAACGAAGGAGATACGGTGGCCAGAGGTGATCTGCTGATTAGTGGCAGATTATCCCATACGGATCCGGAGACTGGCGCAATTACCATTGAAAATATTCCGGCCAGTGGGATTGTGGAGGCGAGGGTTTGGCATGACCTGGAAGTAATTCAACCGAAGAAGGTTTGGCGGGCTTATTATCAAAATGATCCTAAATCTGTTTATTCAATAAAATGGGGTAATCATACCTGGCGGATTTGGGGGAATGTCAATCGATTTAAAGGGGATAGAATTTGGGAGCGATACCGGAAACGAATCTTTTACGGAAGGAATCCGAATAAGGGTGTAGAACTAATTAAAGATATTTGGCAGGAAGTAAGATGGCAAAAGCGGATTTTGTCAATGAGCGAGATAAGAAGCGAAGCTCTGCGGGAAACGAAAGCCAAACAAAAATATCTGACAGGTTTAGCCATAGGGGTCTCAAGTGAAGTTTGGATCGATGAAGGGGATTTTGTAAAGTTAATTACGACTTTTGAAATCAAACAGGATATAGCGATGTTAGCACCAACTGAAAGGGGAGTTTATAATCATTCAGACCCAGGAGAGAAAAATTGAGCTCGATCCACGAATTGCTCCGCAACTTATCGGTAAATTGGAAGAGAATATTAGAGCCATTGGAGAGGGACTTGAGATAGGGATTTTTTCACGCGGCAACGAACTAGTGCTCTCCGGTCCAATGGAGCATATAGAACATGCGGCAGTAATCCTCAATACTTTAGAACAACAGTATAAAAAGGGATACCATCCATTACTTTCCGAAATAAATTATATGATTAGAATGGCCAAGGAAGGGCAGATCCATAAAATAACCGGTTTCACAGACGAGGTAGTCGCAGTTACCGCTCGGGGAAAGAAGATATTTCCTCGTACTATCGGACAAAAACAATATGTGGATTCGATTAAACGTAACGGATTAACTTTTGGGATCGGACCGGCTGGGACCGGAAAGACCTATTTGGCGGTAGCATTAGCGGTAGCAGCTTTACAAGCTAAAGAAGTAAACCGGATGATCTTAACCAGACCGGCGGTTGAAGCCGGTGAAAAGCTTGGCTTTCTACCGGGCGACCTCCAAGAAAAAGTAGATCCATACTTGCGGCCGCTTTATGATGCCCTCTATGATTTGATGGGGGTTGACCTTTTTCAAAAAAATATGGAACGGGGTATAATCGAAATTGCGCCTCTCGCTTATATGCGGGGTCGGACTTTGGATGATTCATTTATAATTTTAGACGAAGCCCAAAATACCACCCCGGAGCAGATGAAGATGTTTTTAACCCGGATGGGGTTTGGATCAAAAGCAGTGGTGACCGGAGATATAACTCAAGTTGATTTGGCTAAAGGCGCCGTCTCAGGATTGGCGGAAGTCTCTGAAATATTTTCCGGAATACCGGGAATATCCTCAGTAATTTTAACTGACCGTGATGTAGTAAGACACGAATTGGTTCAAAAAATCATCCAAGCCTATGAACGCTATCAAACGGGCGGAAAAAAAGGGGATGACCCTAGTGGAAACTCATGATAATCAAAATTTGAGTAAAAGAGTAAAAGCTATCAATAGTAATGTTTGGGATATTTCTTCAAAGATAATGGGTGTTTTCCGGATCCCCTCCTTTCGGGAATGGGTATTGGGTTTAATCTGCTTTTTTTTTCTAATTACTTTACTTCAAATAAAGCTTTTTCCACTAACCTTGGATGTCAAAGTCGGACAAGCCAGTAAAATTGATATTTTTGCACCGCGAACGGTAGTTAATCCAGAGGCTACCAAATTAGTACAGCAGGAAGCGGTAGACCAGGCTTTACAAGTAGCCAAACTAGATCCGGAATATTACCGGATTGATGAAGGCGTCAGTCATTTGGTGGGATATAACTTGAACCGTGCCTTCAACCTGCTGGATGGTGTCCATTCCCAATATCATTTGGAGAATAAAACGCTAACTAAGGAAGATTTACCGGTAATTAAATACCAAAAATATTTTTACGAACCACCAACTTTTAAACTTCTTAAACAGATTGTATCTTTAGATAATGCCGCCTACCAGGAGTTAAAAGAAAAGTCGCGCCAAATTATGGAGGCCATCGAATTAAAACGCCGGATTAGTGTTGAAAAGGTTAGCGAAATTAGATTTCTCCTCCCGGATCTCATTCGTGAACAGAATGTTTCACCTGAGGTAGCCCCGGTATTAAATGAATTACTAGAAATCTCGATCCGGCCAAATTTGGTTTTGGACTCCGCCAAGCTTGCCAAATTGGAACAACAGGTACGCTCCAGTGTACCGGAAGTCGTCCACCGTAAAAATGAAATCTTGATCGCTAAAAACCAGGTGGTCACCGAGAACGATTTAAAGATGCTCAAGGATCTACACTTGATTGTGGGTGAATCCAATAGAGTAAAAGTTTTTTTGAGTTTGGCCTTTTTTATCTTACTCTTAGTGGGTCTGGGGTTTATTTATATTTTCCAGTTTCATCCCGACTTGTTTCGCGAAGAGCGTTTGCTATATTTATTGTTGTTGTTATTATTAATGGTGGTAGGCTTAATTAAGGTATTATCATTGACGGATATTCCTGCTTTACCATATCTGGCACCGGTCAGTTTTGCGGCAATGCTGACGGCAATATTAATTAAACGGGAATTGGCGTTGGTTTTAACAGCTATTGTCAGCCTTTTGGGTGGAATTATCGTTGAGTATAACCTGGCCTTAACCATTTTTTATTTTGTCAGCGGTGTGATTGCTGTTTTAACTTTATTCAATTTTCAACGCCAACGGGACCTGGTAAGGAGCGGTTCAATTTTAATAGTCGCTAACTTAGTCACAGTAGCGGCCATAAACTTGTTGTTTCGTTCATCATTTAGTTATCATTCGGTTTTACTTGCGGCTACCAATGGTTTTTTATCATCAGTGTTGGCCATTGGTTCGCTGCCCTTTTTAGAGCATATTTTTAAAATAACCACTCCGATTAGATTATTGGAGTTATCAAACCCGAGTAATCCTTTGTTACGGAGATTGCAAATCGAGGCTCCCGGAACTTACCACCATAGTATAATGGTGGGGAACTTGGCCGAAGCCGCCGCTGAAGGGATTGGGGCGGACTCGCTCTGGGTTAGGGTGGGGTCTTACTATCACGATATTGGAAAGATAAAACGCCCTTATTTTTTTGTGGAAAATCAATTTTCTTTAGAAAATCCACATGAAAAATTGAATCCCAGCCTGAGTACTTTAATAATTACCTATCATGTAAAAGAAGGCGTAGAAATTGCAAAAGAGCACGGTTTACCGGATAAACTAATCGATATCATCGAGCAACATCATGGTACCGATTTGGTCCGTTATTTTTATCAAAGGGCAACTGAAAATTTACAAGGGGAAAGAGAAATATTAATTGAAGAGGATTTTCGCTATGAAGGACCTAAACCCCAATCCAAAGAAGCTGCCTTAGTAATGTTGGCCGATTCGGTAGAGGCCGCAGTCAAATCGTTGAGTAAACCTACCCCAGCCAAAGTGGAAGGATTAATTCAGAAGATTATTAGAGAACGTTTGGAAGACGGCCAATTTGATGAATGTAATATAACATTGAGGGACCTCAATAGCATTAAAAATAGTTTTATTAAAGTTTTAGGTGGAATGTTCCATAGTCGGATTGAATATCCCGAAAATGTGTTGAAGGAAATGGAAAGGAAAAAGACTGATGGCGGTTCTGATAAATAATGTTCAAAAAAAGATAGAGCTAAGTGAAGAAAAATTAGGTCTACTGGAAAATGTTCTCCAATTCGGTCTCGAAATGCATCAGCAGGATTGTGAGTTAGGAGTAATTTTAGTAGATAATGAATTTATTCAAGATTTGAACTATAAATATCGTGGAATTGATCAGCCGACTGATGTTTTATCATTCGCAATGAATGAAGGAATAGCTGATAGCCCTTCAATTAAGTTCCAAGGTGAACCGGTATTATTGGGAGACATCTATTTATCAGTGGAACGGGCATTAGAACAAGCCGAAAGCTACGGCCATTCTTTTTCCCGGGAACTGTGCTATCTGGGGACTCATGGACTTTTGCATCTGTTGGGTTATGACCACCAGAACCCTGAAGAAACTGAGTTGATGCGGTCTGAGGAAGAAAGAATTTTGCGGGAGTTTGAGTTGGGGAGGAGACCTCTTTGAGATCGCGAACTTTAATTGATTCTTTCAACTATGCCTTTGATGGTGTAGTTTATGCCTTTAAAACCCAGCGTAATATCAGGCTCCATTTTTTAACTGCCGGTATTGTCCTTTTGGTTTCATTAATCTTAAAATTGACCAAGTTGGAAATATTGATGCTCTTGACGACAATATCTTTTGTAATTGTGGCTGAAATGGTCAATACCGCCATTGAAGTCGCAATCGATATGATTACCAGAGAACATCATCCATTAGCGGCAATCGCAAAAAACGTAGCGGCAGGCGCTGTATTGGTCGCCTCTTTTCTAGCGGTCATTGTAGGTTATCTTATTTTTGTTCCCAAGTTTGAGACGATGATTCCCAGGGTAATTGTATCCTTACAAAGAGCTCCATCATATTTGAGTATAATTGCTATTGTATTAACTGTTGTCCTAGTGGTTGCAGGAAAGGCTTTTACTCAAACCGGAAAGCCATTGCAAGGGGGAATGCCTAGCGGTCATACGGCTTTGGGGGCTACCGCCGCGACAACCATTGTCATTCTTTCCGGAAATGGTTTAATTGCTTTAATGGCTTTCTTTTTAGTTTTATTATTAGCCGAAAGCAGATTGGAAAATAAAATTCATTCACCCCTTGAAGTTTTAGCCGGCGGATTATTAGGTTTTTTTATTACACTGTTAATTTTTCAAATTATGGTTTAAGGGGAGCTGTATCTTGAAGAATGAAGAAGAATTGATCCGGGCCGCTCTTCAAGCACGGGAAGCAGCTTACGCCCCATATTCCCAATACAAGGTCGGCGCCGCCCTTTTGGGCAAGTCAGGCCGGATTTATACCGGATGTAACGTTGAGAATGCTTCATACGGCGCTACTATTTGCGCTGAAAGAGCAGCTGTGGTTAAAGCTGTATCCGAAGGGGAAAAGGAATTTGATGCTTTAACGGTAGCGGTAGACGGAGAAGTTCCCAGTTCTCCTTGTGGAATTTGCCGCCAATTCTTAGCGGAATTTGGAACCGAACTACGCTTGATTTTGGTAAATCTTAAGGGGGATAGGGTTGACGCTACTCTAGAAGAGTATTTACCGGAGGCTTTTACCCCAAAACGATTATCTAAAGGTAACAGGAGGGTATATGGGACCGGGAATCAATAAAATTAATGTTGAGATTATTACCCAAATTGATGATGAACTCCGGGAAATTATGTTGAATATTGATGAGGAAGCCTTTGGACAAGGAAGTCTAAATGAATGGTCCTTACCTCCGTTTTTGAATTATGGGCGGGTTTATTTGGCAAGACTAAACGGTAAGCCGGTTGGAATAGCTGAGTTGATACGTGATTGGAGAGATCCGGAACTGGCTTATTTATACGGGTACGCTGTTGCCCGGGACTATCAAAAACAAGGAATTGGTACAGCGATGCTGCGTACAATTTTGGAAGGGCTTCCCCGTGCCGGTTTTAAAAGGTTACAACTTACGGTCCATCCTGAAAATCATACCGCAATACATATTTATCAAGATAAATTCGGAATGAGACCAGTGAACTTTGTGTCCGGATATTACGGCCCGGGTGAAGATCGTTGGCTTTTGGAATGGAGAAATGAATGAAAGATTTCAAGTCGGGCTTCGTAGCGATAGTGGGACGCCCTAATGTAGGAAAGTCCACTCTGTTAAATAAGGTTATCGGCCAAAAAATTACCATTACGTCAGATAAACCGCAAACTACCCGTAATCAATCACGTGGGATCTTAACCGGCCCCAATTATCAAATTGTTTGGGTGGATACCCCGGGACTTCATCGACCTTTACACCAATTAGGCGAGAAAATGGTTAAAACTGCTCAAAGGGCCCTTGCCCATGTGGATTTGATCTTATGGGTCATTGATGCTTCTACCGGACTTAAACCGTCGGACCGGAAAGTCGCTGAGATATTGAACCCAATTGAACAGCCACTTTTTGTAGTTTGGAACAAAATAGATTTACTTACCGGGGATCAAGCGCTTGAATTGGAGCTGGATGAGGTAAACCCTCGAAGAATATTTCGAGTTTCAGCTCACACCGGGTCAGGGATTCCAGACATGATAAGTGGCCTGACGCAAGAATTGCCGAATGGTCCGGCTTATTATCCGCCGGAGATGATCACCGACCACCCGGAGCGGTTTATCGCCGCAGAGTACATTCGGGAACAGGTATTGAATCATACCGAAGAGGAAATTCCACATTCGGTGGCCATCCAGATCGATGAGTTTGCAAAACGGCCTAATGGACAGGTTTATATCGAGGCCACTATTTATGTGGAACGAGATTCCCAAAAGGGGATAATTATCGGGGCTAAAGGAAGCCGATTAAAAACTATTGGGGCCGGGGCAAGGGTTGAAATCGAAGCTTTGATTGACTCTCCGGTATATCTTAACTTATGGGTCAAGGTTAGAAAAAACTGGCGCAATAATGAGAAAGTACTTCAAGAGTTTGGATATGGTGAAGAAGATTAATGTTAGTTAATGATTTTGATTACCAATTGCCTCCTGAATTGATTGCGCAGCAACCGGTGGAACCAAGGGACCGTTCCCGTTTATTGGTATTGGATCGTTCAAAAAAAGTTTATTCCGATCGAATATTTTTTGAACTTACCTCATTACTTTCACCAGGGGACTTGTTGGTTTTTAACGATACCAAGGTGATACCAGCCAGGCTGTTTGCTGAAAAGGAAGGCGGTTCGTCCCGGATTGAAGTCTTTCTCTTAAAACACCTTTCCGGATCGAGTTGGGAATGTTTAGTTCGGCCGGGAAAGCGGGTTAAAACAGGCCTCAAGTTGCATTTTGAACAAGGTGTAACCGGAGAGGTTCTGGCGACAACTCCGGCTGGAGGTAGAATAATTGAATTTCCGAAAGAAATAAATTTCAGGGAATGGTTGAGCCGGGTTGGACAGACACCATTACCTCCTTATATTACCGCATCTTTGGCTGAACCCGATCGCTATCAAACAGTCTATGCCCATACTGAGGGCTCAGTGGCAGCTCCGACAGCCGGACTCCATTTTACGGAAGATTTGTTTAAAGATTTATCGAGACATCATATCAAAACCGGATTTCTCACTTTGCACGTTGGTTTGGGGACATTCAGGCCGGTCCAGACGGAACGGATAGAAGAACATTTAATGCACTCCGAGTTTTTTACGCTTTCATCCTCTCTGGTAGAGGAGATCGAAACGACCAAGAAAGCCGGAAAAAAAGTAATCGCCGTCGGGACTACCGTAGTTCGAGTATTGGAATCACAGGCGGATGATAATGGCCGCTTAAAAGCCGGTTCCGGGGAGACCGCTATTTTTATTTACCCCGGTTATAAATTTAAAGTTGTTGACGCCTTAATCACAAATTTTCATTTACCCCGATCCACCTTATTAATGTTAGTATCGGCTTTTGCCGGCCGTGATTTTATTTTAGAAAGTTATGCCCATGCGGTAAAAGAGCAATACCGTTTTTTTAGTTTCGGAGACGCGACGATCATTCTGTGAGGTTGCCATGGAATTTAATTTTGAGGTAATTAAACAATCAACCGAAAATCAAGGGCGTTTGGGAAGGTTGACCACTTTTCGCAGTCAAATTGAGACCCCGGTTTTCATGCCGGTTGGGACCCAAGGGACCGTAAAGGCGATGACTGTTGATGATCTTCATCAAATCGGTTTTAAACTGATTTTGGGGAACACTTATCATCTTTACTTAAGGCCTGGGGTTGATATTGTTGAAACAGCCGGAGGATTACATACTTTTTGTAATTGGTCCGAGTCGATGCTGACCGATAGCGGTGGGTTTCAAGTTTTCAGCCTATCGAAATTAAATAAGATTACTGAAGAAGGAGTCAAGTTCCGTTCACATCTGGATGGCTCATCCCATTTATTTACTCCGGAAAAAGTGATGGAGATTGAAATGGGGCTTGGGGCGGACATTGCCATGGTTTTTGATGTCTGTTTGCCCTATCCGTCCGATTACCAAACTGCCAAGGAAGCGATGGAGCGGACCAATCGATGGGCGGAGCGCTGCTTAAAAGCCCATTCCCGGTCTAACCAAGTTTTATTTGGTATTGTTCAAGGCGTTACTTACCGAGATTTAAGGGAAGAAAGCGCCCGTGTTTTACGAAGCCTAGGGTTTCCCGGTTATGCAATCGGCGGTTTAAGCGTGGGTGAACCTAAACCATTAATGTATGAAATGCTGGAGTATACTGTCCCCCTCTTACCTGAGACAAAGCCTAGATACTTAATGGGAGTCGGATCGCCGGATACCCTTTGGGAAGGAGTGGAAAGGGGAATCGATATGTTCGATTGTGTTTTCCCCACACGGATTGCCCGAAATGGTACGGCGCTAACCTCCACCGGGAGAGTTATTATTCGAGACGCCAAATACGCAAGGGATTTTTCTCCGCTAGATCCAAACTGTAAATGTAAAACTTGTGCTTCCTATACCAGAGCTTATCTACGGCATCTATTTAAAGCTGGGGAGATTTTAGGAGCCCATCTGGTAACTTATCATAATTTGTTCTTCTTAAACAAAGTTATGGAAAATATCAGGGAAGGGATAAAGACAGGCACTTATCAGGAACGCAAAAGGGAATTTTTTGGTTTATACGGTCAAATAGGATGAGGTAAATTACTTAACCACGTGAAAAGATGTAAATTCAGTGTAGATAAGGATGCCTAAAGGCGACCCTATCCCTTAAAGGGTATTAGCCAGGCGTTGTAAGTTGACCCACAAAGTAAAGTGGTTTCCTTTTTAAATAGACAAACAATATTCGCATACAACAAATATAGGATAAAGGGAAATAATTTTTTATGTCGAATAAGTTGAAAAGCAAAAAGGGGGTGTAGCAATGAACTTTTGGATGCTGGCAGCCAACCAACCTGCCGCTCAAGCCCAAGCCCAAGGCGGTGGTTATTCGTTTTTAATTTCAATGGCATTGGTATTTGCTGTTTTTTGGTTTTTAATGATTATGCCGCAACGGAAACAACAAAAACAACGAAATACCATGCTTGGCAATTTGAAAGAGGGCGACAAAGTGGTTACCATCGGCGGAATTCACGGTGAGATTATTGAATTAAAGGATGAGGACGTCAAGTTAAGAGTCGCCGATAAAGTGGATATTAAATTTGCCAAGAGCGCAATCTCTAGAGTAAAGGGCTGAAAAGAGAGTTCAGGCTCTCTTTTTTTGTAATAATTAGCTACATTAACCTCTACCGATTGATTGCAGGTTAAATATCCCAATGTAGGTTTGAACTACCACCGTCAAGAGATTTACTATAATTGACATCCGTTACTGAAATCGATATAATAAAATAGTTGTTTTGGTAAGGATTCCGCCCTATAACTATTATGGGTCAGGCGGGCTTTTTTAGTTATATTAAAGAATGATAGCGGGGGGATAATTTATGTTTGAAATAGCCACGGTTGTTGTTGTTTTGGGTGTCTTCGCCGTTTTTGGTTTTACGGCATATAAAGCTGAAAAAGCAGTAGTCGCTAAGGCAAAAAGCGCCCAAGAAGCGCGGGCTAAATCCGGTTCGGAAACCAAATCTAAAGCGGGTGCCAAAACCCGAAAAAAGTAATCCCAACTGTAACTTTGAGTATTGCCAATAGTTCATTTGAAAGTTGATTTTTTAGATTTTAAACTTCATTTTAATATCCGATTGCGAAATTTGAAATAAGGGGGAGACGGATTTGAGAAATGATTTGCGCTGGAAAGGAGCGCTCATTCTAATTGCGGTTCTAATTTTCGGCTTTTTAATCAGTCCGGCTGGAACTAAGTTGTTTAATGGACCACCATTAAGACAAGGTTTGGACTTGCAAGGCGGGATCGAGTTATTATTAACTCCGGATTACCGGTTGGGGGCTAATGTCCTTTCAAAATTAGGAGACGAACTTTCAACAAAGATTAGACAAGCTAATATTAACGTTCAAATAACGCCCCTCGGCACCTTAGACGGCGACCGTTATGAGGGATTACAGTTAAGTTTCGCTAATGTTGCCGAATTACAAAGAGCTAGGAACCTAGGGATTTTTACGGAACGTTACCAATTCAAGGTCTTCGGCGAAACCAAGAGACTCAATTTTGATACGACAATTAAAGGAAATCAAATTGAGTTAAAAATTTTGGAAGACGCCAGTAATTTCCCTGCCGATTCCCTGGAGAGATCTTTGGCGATTATCGGTAATCGTATCAATGAATCTTCTCATGGTATGGCCGAAGCCGACGTCCGGCTTGATGGAAAAGGCCGGATTAACGTCCAATTGCCCGGCATAAAATCCCTTCAAGAAGCAAAAGGCCTAATTACGGCCACCGGACGATTAACTTTCCGGATTAATAATCGAATCGTGCTTGACGGGACTAATCTCCAAGATGTGAGAGTTAACTTTGACCAAACCAAACGCAGCTGGGTGATTTCCTTCCAGTTCAAAGGGGATGGGGCTAAACAGCTTGAAAAGATTACTACCGAAAATGTTAACAAGCAAATGGCTGTTTATCTGGATGAAACCATGTTGATGGATCCGGTTATTCAGGACCCGATTCCCGATGGTTCCGGAATGATCACTTTGGGCGGCACTCCCAAGGAAGAAGTTGAACGTTACGCTTTGTTAATGAAATCGGGCGCTTTGCCAATCTCCCTTCGGGTGCTCCAATCCACCCAAGTCGCTCCGACATTGGGCAAGGAAATAGTTAAACAGAGTTTTATCTCCGGTACAGTGGGAGTTATTTTGGTACTCGGCTTTATGCTTCTCTTCTATGGTTTACCGGGAATAGTGGCGAACGTAGCTTTGATTTTTTATGTAATCTTTGTTTTGGGTATAATAGCACTATTTAGAGGTGTGTTAACCCTTCCGGGAATTGCCGGTGTAATTCTTGGAGTGGGAATGGCGGTCGACGCCAATGTTATCATTTTTGAACGGATTAAAGATGAATTGCGAAATGGTAAACGGGTCCGCCCTGCGGTGCAAGCCGGATTCGGACGCGCTCTCACCACCATTTTGGATTCCAATATCACAACCTTAATCGTGGCCGGAGTACTTTTCTTCTTTGGAACTGGACCGGTCCAAGGATTTGCGATGACTTTAACAATCAGTATTTTGGTTAGTATGTTTACAGCTCTTGTTGTCACCCGATTTTTCTTAGAATGGCGGATTGACCATGATCCTGACCGTTACGCCAAGTATTTTGGGGTCAAGGAGGTTACAGAATAATGGACTTAATGAAGCACAAATGGTTATATATTGGTATCTTTTTGACTTGTATGCTTTTGAGCGCTGTATTTCTGTTTGTTAACCCTTACAACGGATGGGGGCAAAAAACCGGTTCCGCCCTGAACTTGGGAGTAGACTTTACCGGAGGAACTAAGATTTATTTCCCGGTGGATCGAGCGGTAACCTCAGGTGAAGTGGCGAAAGTATTAAATGCTATTCAATTGCCGGACTTTAAATACAATCCGCCCCAACCCAACCAGTATATTGATTCCAATGGGGATATGCAACACCAAGTCATAGTTTATACACGTTTTTTGAATGACACGGAACAGGAAATCGTGGTTAACGCTCTTGAAGCTGAGTTTGGAGAAGCCGAACAGACCCAAGGGCTGGATATTACCAGGGTTGATCCGTTAATCGGGAAAGAATTACTGACTAATTCACTTACTGCAGTTATTATTGCCATAGCTCTGATGCTGATCTATATCTGGTTCAGATTTGAATTTATGTCCGGTGTGGCGGCGATTGTCGCCTTAATACACGACTCTTTAATAGTTATGGGAGCATTTGCGTTTTTCGGGAAAGAAGTTAACGCTACAATGATTGCAGCCATCTTAACGGTAATCGGGTATTCAATCAACGATACGATTGTTGTATTTGACAGAATCCGTGAAAATGTAAAATCGAAGCACCGGGAGACTTCTTTTTCCGAAGTGGCTAACGACAGTATTCTACAGACATTTCGCCGGTCGTTGAATACCAGTTTTACTACGGTATTGGCAATTTTAGTGCTATTTGTAGCAGTTCCGAATTTACGGGAATTCTTATTTGCCTTGATCGTCGGCATCACCGCCGGGACTTATTCCTCGATCTTTGTGGCCAGTCCAATCTGGGCGGTTTATAAAGACTGGCAGGAAAAAAAGAGATATTCACAAAAATCGGTTAATGCTACTCGATAAGAATATGAAAGGACCGCGTAAACGCGGTCCTTTCTTTTTTCAAAAATCTTGCCGTTAAAGGCTCGTAATATTTTTCAGATCTTCCTGGTTAACTTCCGCCGAATATTTTCGAGACATAAAGCCGATAATTCGGGCGAAGACCTCTCTCTTGCTCTCCCCCAATGAAGTTTTGTCCAGAAATGTTGGACTCGGTAAATATTTGTTATAAAACAGCAGCGGGTCTAGGAGAGGGGAACTTCAAACCGGTAACACCACCCAAACCCAGAACAATTTACAATGTACAATTAATAATTTACAATTCCAAAATCCGCGCAAGCGGTTCCCAACTCCAAACCGGTAGTTCCGAACTGCACGTAAGCGGCCCCGAACTCCATCTCCGAAGTTTCCGATACCATGCAAGCAGTTCAAAACTAACAAAGACCGGTTCCCCATCTCCAAACGAGCAGTTCCCAACTCCAGGCAAGCAGCTTGGAACTCCACGCGAGCAGTTTCCGACTCCAAGCAAGCAGTTCTGAACTGATGATTAGCAGTTCAAAACCGAACTAATTTGCAGTTCCGAACTGCAAACCGGCAGTCCCCAACTCCAAGCAAGTAGCTCCGAACTCCAAACGAGCGGTTCAGAGATCCAAGCCGGTAGTTGGTCAACTCCAAATCGCTTGTTCCGAACTTGAAGAATGCAGTTCTGAACACCTAACAAGCAGTTTGGAACTCCAAGCAAGCGGTTCCGACTCTAAGAAAGCAGTTTTTAACCCCGAGCGAGCAGTCCCGAACTCCGTGTCGGCAGTTGACCAACTCCAACAAGGCAGTTTCGAACTCCATGTTACAAAATATCAAATCCGTCCAATTTAGTTTTTTAAAATTACTCAAAACCCGCGGCAGGAGTGAGGCGAAGAATGAATCATCTACTATTATTAAATAACCGGACCTTTATAATTTGAAAAATCCCAACCAAATAAGGTATAATATAACTATCAGATTGTAATGGGATAATAAAACAAAAGAAGGGTGATAAAATGATCACTCAAAATCAAATCAATCAAGTAGTTGAAAACATAGTTAAAAACATACAACCCGAAAAAGTTATTTTATTCGGATCATACGCTAATGGGAACCCCAATGAAGACAGCGATCTTGATTTATTGGTTATTAAGGATATGCCGCAAAAACGTTCCCAAAGAGGCCGGGAGATTCGTAAATACCTCAGAGGCGTAAAAATCCCAATTGATTTGTTAGTTTATACACCCCGAGAAATCGAAGAATGGCGTGGTACAAAAACCGCATTTATTACTCAAGTCATGGATCAAGGCAGGGTCCTATATGGATAAAAAGAAACCGCTAATATTCGAATGGCTAACCAAAGCCGAACACGATTTGGGAATGGCTAAATTAGCAATCGACTATAAACCTGAATATAAAGATCAGATTTGCTTTCTCTCAACAAGCAGCTGAAAAGTATCTTAAAGCTTATTTGAATTATTATGATGTAACATTTAAGAAAACACATAGCTTGGTATATTTACTTGACCTACTAGGGGGTTACGAAAATATTCCTGACAAGATATATAATGCAGCCGAAATTCTTGAGGATTACGGAGTGGAAGTACGTTATCCTGGGGATTGGATTGATTTGAATGAAGATGATATCAAAGAAGCATACCAAGCGGCATTAGATATTAAGGAATATGTTATTATGGGATTAAAAATAGATTAACCGTCTAGAAATTCCGGTCATCAAACCACCCAAACCCGCGGCAGGGGTGAGGCGAAGAACTGTTCTCATAACACAAATAAAAGAAATAATCACAATTGACACTGGTTGATTATATTATTAACATACCTCCCGCGCCTCTTAACAATGCGTAAATTAGGAGGTCTTTATTTTATAACCCAGCCCTGGGGCTTTGGGTAATGCTTTAGGGTTTCGTTCGCAGTTTTCCAGTTCCAGTTGTTTCTGGGTTATTCTTCCCAGTTTTGTTCACAAGAATATTGACTTAATCCGGTTATTTGTTTTTAACTGGGAACTAGCACTCAAATCCAGCCTTCATTTGTGAACAGAGAACGGTGAACTCCTAATGCCTGTCAGAGAGGTGCTAACTCATGACAACTTCAACCCTGACGTGCGTCGAGGGCCTTATTTAACCATTCCTCAGCTTCTGCTTTACTGATGTCGGATAGAAGAGGGTCTTCGCTAATCCGTTCAACTGCTTTTTGAAGATGGGTAATAGCGGTCTCGGTTTCATGAAGTTCAAGTTCGGCGCGGCCTAGCCAATAGAATGATTCTACCGGCCATTTCAAATGTTCGATTACCCATTGATAATCATTTTTGGCTTGCTGATAATCACCCATGGAAAAATAAGTTTTGGCTTGGATTAATACCGGTTCCGTCGCGGACAGGTTTCCGGCTCTGGCTTTTTTAGTATATTCCAATGCTTCGGGGAAATGTTTGAGTTGGAGATTAATTAAAGCTAGATTCATATAAACTGCCATTGTAGCGAGGCCTTTTTTTTCGAGATCTTCAAAGATTGACAGCGCTTTTTCGATGGCGCCGTTGGCGCGATAAGATTCACCCAACCAGATCAGACATTGATACCTTTTCCGTTGCGAGGCATATTCAACGGCTTTCTCCAGCAAGGGAACGGCTTGGTCCCAGTTTTGATTACGGGCGAAATTTAAGCCTAATAATATGTATGGTGAAGAAATTAGGGGTTTATATGAAACTGCCTTCATTAATAATTTTTGGGTTAAGACCGGGTGTGGAATAAACAGGCTTAGATAATTCCAAAAAACTCCGGGCGTAGTGATGTAAATCAAAACAATCCAAATTAGGACCCCAATGAAAAAATTACCCCATCCTGGCCTGGAAACTAAGGAAATTATTATCCAGAGCAGTAGAATTATAGAAATATTACTCTCCCAGATTTTTCTGATATTCATTGTAAATAACCTCCGTTATATAAACATTATAACAAAACCAGAGCGGATCAAATAGATTGAATTATATTTTCAATAAGTATCATGTCACTTAAGTGATATTTCGCCATCGGGCTATTTAAAAATCAGGCTCTTAAGGAGGTAAAATCAGAATTTGGGCGAATTTTACCAATAAATGATGGGAAATGTTTTTGAGGTGCCTAAATGATCGGAAAAGGAATTATTGAGCGCTTTTATGAAGCGGCCAGCATCCAACGATGGAATGACCATGTCCGGCCGGTGGAACTTACCGAATTGGACAAACAGGCCCATAAGATGATAATTGCATTTGTGCTGGCCAAGTATGAAACAGATGAACGGAATGCCAAAATTAATTGGATTTATCTGATTGAAGGCGGACTTTTTGAGTTTCTGCACCGTCTGATCCTGACCGATATCAAACCGCCGGTCTTTCATCAAATGGTAGAGCGGAAAGGCAGAGAACTCAATGAATGGGTACTGGAACAATTAACGCCTGATATCAATAGCATTAAAGGAGATTTTACCGACAGGTTCCGGGAGTATTTGTTAGGCGATCCGGAAAAACACAAAGTTGAACGAAAGATATTAAAAGCCGCCCACTATCTTGCGACCAATTGGGAGTTCAAGATTATCTATACCATGAACCCTTTCATATATGGTATCGAGCGGACTAAAGAAGAGATCGAAAACGAAATTGAAGACTATTTTGATTTAATCGGCGTCCAAAAATTATCCCTCGGCAAGAAATCATTTGGTTTTATCGACCTTTGCGGTCAACTTCGGTTTCAACAAAGATGGGCCCAATCACCACGTATTCCAAAAACTTCGGTATTGGGACATATGTTGATTGTGGCCATGTTGTCTTACCTATGTTCGATCGAGATCAACTGTTGCGACCGAAGAATTTATAATAATTACTTCGGGGCCCTGTTTCACGACCTTCCCGAGGTTTTAACCAGAGACATCGTTTCCCCGGTAAAAAGTTCGATCGTCGGTTTACAGGATTTGATTAAAGAGTATGAAGGAATCCAGGTGGAAGAGAGGATTTTACCATTACTACCGCCCGCTTGGCATAGGGAGATCCGGTTTTTTGTGGAAGATGAATTTGAAAATAAAATTCTAAAAAAGGGAGTAATCATTAAAGGACTATCCAGTGAGGAAATTACAGATCAGTACAATCAAGACGAGTATTCTCCTTTGGACGGGAAAATCATCAAGGCTTGTGACCATTTGGCTGCCTTTATTGAAGCCTCCCTATCAATTCAATATGGAGTCAAATCACCCCATTTGGAGGAAGGCAAAAAAAGGCTCCAAGAGATGTATCGGGGGAAAATGATAGCTGGTATCGATTTTGGTGAGATTTATAATTTTTTTGAAAATTAATTTTTTCATTGAAATATTCAATATTAAAATATTTGGAGGGAACACCCAAAATGACTAACCAAGAAAAAAACGAAAGCTCTCAATCGGAGATAGTAAAAAAATCGTATCTAATTGATATGGATGGAGTGTTGGTTCATGGTGAAAGAGCAATCCCCGGAGCCAATGAATTTATCAGCCGCCTTGATGAAGGTGGACATAAATACTTAGTTCTAACCAATAATTCCCGCTATACTCCGGATGACCTTCAACACCGATTAAACGCATCGGGAATTCCGGTTGACGCAAAACATATATTTAGTAGCGCAATGGCTACGGCAAGCTTTGTCAAATCTCAAAAACCGGGAGGATCGGCTTTTGTTCTGGGAGGAACCGGCCTTTATCAAGCATTAAATGAGGTAGGATACTCGTTAACCGATTATAATCCCGACTATGTCATTCTAGGAGAGACTGAATCTTACTCATATGATCGGATTATTAGAGCCTCCCAATTAATTATGGCCGGGGTGCCTTTTATTGCGACCAATCCCGACCCATCCGGCCCGGCAGAGACAGGAACTATTCCCGGCTGTGGCGCGGTAGCAGCCATGCTTGAGATAGCAACCGGTTATATCGCTTACTATGTCGGAAAGCCTAATCCTTTAATTATGCGGCTGGCGCTTCGGTTTTTGGATGAGCATTCGGAGAATGCGGTGATGGTAGGAGACAGGATGGATACAGACATCAAAGTAGGTTTGGAGTCGGGTTTGGAGACTATTTTGGTGTTAACCGGCGTTACTCGAAAGGATACTATCGAGAAGTTTCCTTATCGGCCAAGAAGAGTAGTTAGTTCAGTGGCTGAAATAATCCCTTGAGTATTGGATAATATTGCATTTCAAGCCTGTGGGTCTTTTGAAAAGTTGATCTAATATAAATATTTATGATAAAAAGTCTAAAAAAACTAAAAATAATCCTAAACTTATTGGTGTAAACAAACGATATATTGAATGAAACTTAACCCGTACAAGAGGATTACGGATCGGAAATTTATTTTTGTAGAACCCGGCTAGGCATGCCGGGTATTTTTTTAAGTGCATATTACATAATATTAAATCAATCTGCCTTGCCATTAGTCAAATCGTTTTATAATAGGGTTTTTACCCGTTTTTGACTATCATTTATTAACATCTGATTAGGTTTTATTTCATCCAACCCAAAGCTTTTTGCCTTTTTGACATAGGCGATCGTTTCCTTAAATGGTGGAATACCTTGATACTTTTGGACCGATTCCGGACCGGCGTTATATGCGGCAAAAGCAAGTTCCAAGTCTCCGAAACGTTTTAGTTGAGTTTCAAGATATGCGGCTCCGATTTGGATATTTTGGCGAACATTTTTCCAGTCTTCAAGTTTATCGGGGGATAATTGCATTAATCCACGGCAACCTGCCCGGCTTACCGCATCAACTCGAAACTCACTTTCAACGGCAATCACAACTGCTACTAATACCGGATCAAAAGTGGACATAATAGCTTCATAGATTTCAGGATTTTCACAGTTATACTTCCGCATGATTGAAAGGACTCTATTGGAAACAGCCTGTTGCTCCTGTTTGATTTTTTGCGATTGAAAATAATTATTGACCAGACAAGGAATTAAACTAATTAATACGAATAACATTATTAAAAAAAAGCACTTGGAAGATTTTTGGATTGCTCTAGAATTATAAATCTGTAACAACTTCAATACCTGCCTTCAACAATAAATAATTAATTATGATTGTTTAAAATTTAAAATATTGGATAAAGAACCTAGACACTTTTCCGAGTATACCTAAAAGAAAGGCAAACTGTCAACCGTGATATAACTCTGATTTTTCGGTAATTCGTCAATAACAGCAGCTAAAATAGGCATGAATAAAAGACGACATTCTTGTTAAAATTAGGTAACAACGGCTAAGTAATTATTTTTTCAATGTAATATATAATATTGACTAAAGTTTCATAATCGATACGTTATAAATAAATTATCCAGGAGGGACTTATGGATTTTTTACATTCGATTATTCTCGGGATTGTTCAAGGGTTAACCGAGTTTCTTCCGATAAGCAGTTCGGGTCATCTTGTTGTTGTTCAATCTTTGCTTAGGGTACCGCATGAGATGGTAATTTCTTTTGATATTGTGGTCCATTTGGGCACTTTATTGGCGGTATTGGCATATTTTCGAGAAGATTTACTAAGATTAGCCCAAGGTATAATCGCCAAGGAAAAGCAATCATTGCAGTTAGCCTTTTATTTAATAATTGGTACTATTCCGGCAGTTTTATTCGGAATTGGAGCAAAAGATTATTTGGAGAAACTTTTTGGTAGCGCTTCCGCAACGGCATGGCAATTATTATTCAATGGGGTACTATTGTTATTTGTTGACCGTTTGACCGGAGAAAGAAAAATTGATCAATTGAAAACCGGGGATGCTTGGTGGATTGGAATTGGGCAAGCAATTGCAATTCTTCCGGGGATCTCTCGTTCCGGAGCCACGATTGGAGCGGGGCTATGGCGTAAATTGTCACGTCAAGCCGCGGCGCGGTTTTCATTTTTGCTATCGATCCCGGTAATTTTTGGAGCCGGTTTGTTAGAATTTCCGGATCTATTAAGGAGTGGATATCAACAGATTGGAGCGGTAGGTTTTTGGTCCGGTTTTGTCAGTTCAGCGGTTACCGGATATTTAGTAATTAAGTTTTTCTTAAACTATTTGCAACATGGATCCTTGAAGTTTTTTGGCTATTATTGTCTGGTCTTGGGCACTGGGGCAGTCATTTGGTTTTGGTGATATTATACTGGATTTACCAAGTATAAATAAAGTTATTTTCGAAAAAAGCAGGAACGTAACGAAAAATAACGAATTCTTAACCTAGCCGGGGGAGTATATCCGCCGGCATTTAACTTAGGAGTGCTATGAATGTCTGGTAAAGTATGGAAAATAGTTGAATCTTCTCCGGAGTTAGGCAATGAATTAGCGTTAAAATTAGGAGTTTCTCCTCTATTAGGCCGGTTGCTTGTGAACCGTGGAATTACCGATACTGAAAAGGCGGACGCATTCCTTGTGCCGGATATTGGACAACTACACGATCCGTTTCTTTTTAGCCAGATGGGACAAGCGGTTGACCGATTGGAGCAAGCTGTAAAAAAACAGGAACAAGTTTTAATCTATGGTGACTATGATGTTGATGGAGTCACCTCAGTAGCTTTAATGATCCGAGTTTTGGGAAAACTTCTACCCGGAAAAATCCTTTACTATATTCCTAAGCGTTTGGAAGAAGGTTATGGGCTACATTTGAATTCCCTGGAAAAGGCCTTTGCCCGTGGGGTTCAATTGATAATTACCGTAGATTGCGGGATTACCGCCGTAGAAGAGGGAGCTTATTTACAATCCAAAGGAATCGACTTAATTGTCACCGATCACCATCAACCACAAGCAGAAATTCCCGAAGCTTATGCCGTTATCGATCCGAAAGTCCCCGGTTCAGGATATCCTTTCACCCAGTTGGCCGGTGTTGGGGTAGCTTTTAAGCTATTACAGGGATTGGCTTGCCGATTTCCTGAAATTAAGGAAACACTTTTTAATAATTTGGATTTGGTAGCTTTTGGGACAGTGGCTGATATTGTCCCGCTTTTAGAAGAAAATCGAGTTATTGTTAAACATGGGCTAGACCAATTACAGAAATCGGATAATATTGGGATGCAGGCTTTGATTCAAATTGCAGGATTGGGAGAGCGGGTAATTAATGCAGGGCATATCGGGTATTTATTAGCTCCCAGAATTAACGCTGCCGGAAGGATGGGAAACCCCAGTATTGGAGTAAAGCTGTTCCTTACAAATGATCCTATTCAGGCTATGGATCTGGCTAAGGAATTGGAGAAGGAAAACCAGAATCGGCAAATGACTGAAAATGAAGTGTTACAGGAAGCTCAGACTCAAATCGAAGCCGAACCGGAATTGGCCCAGGAACACGCTCTGGTCTTGGCTGGCGAGGGATGGCATATAGGGGTAATTGGAATTGTAGCATCGAAATTGGTTGAGATTTATCATAAACCGGTTGTGTTGATCGGATTTGAAGGAGATGAGGGGCGTGGCTCCGGAAGGAGCATAGCAGGTTTTAATCTCTTTAATGCCATTGAAGGGTGCGGCCAGTTTCTGGTTCGGTATGGCGGTCATGAGTATGCGGCAGGTCTAACAGTAACCAGAGAAAAGTTTCGCGATTTTAAAAAGGCTTTTTTAAATCGAGTTAAGTCGGATTTGAAAGAAGAAGATTTACTTCCATGGCTTAAGATTGAGAGTATGGTAGCTCTTAACGGAATTACTCTGGATTTAGCTAGGGAATTGAGTAAGTTGGCGCCTTGCGGGCCGGCAAACCCAACTCCGGTTTTGGGTTGTAAATCATTACAATTGGTTGAATATCGTAATGTGGGCGAAAACGGCAAACATTTAAAATTAAAGGTGTCACATGAAAATGTAATTCGGGAAGGCATTGGTTTTAATCTGGGCAGTCTACATCAGGAATTAGCGTCTACCAAAGAAGTGGACGTGGCATTTTCATTGGAAGAGAACAATTGGAACGGTTCAGTCCAAGTCCAATTAAATTTGAAAGATATTATAGTTCGTAATGATGTGGATAAACAGTAAAGAGGGTCCCTTGGATGACTATTGAAGATTTACTTCAAAAACTTGGTGAGGTAAAGTCGGAAAACGACTTGGCAAAGATAAAGGCGGCTTATGAGTATGCCTTTTTGGCGCACCAAGGGCAAAAACGGGATTCGGGTGAAGCTTATATTCAACACCCTTTGGAAGTAGCTGCCATTGTCCATGAACTGGGTATGGACACGGTGTCCATTATTGCGGCTTTGCTACACGATGTGGTCGAAGATACAAACATCGAGGCGGAGGAGATCCAAAAGAATTTCGGTTCGGAAGTAGCCCTGTTGGTTGACGGGGTAACCAAACTGAGTCGGCTTGCTTTTCAAAATAAACAAGAACAGCAGATGGAAAACCTGCGCAAAATGTTTTTAGCCATGACCCAAGATTTAAGAGTAATTATTATTAAATTGGCCGACCGGCTTCATAATATGAGGACTCTAAAACATCTACCGGTGGCGAAACAAAAAAGTATCGCTCGGGAAACGATTGAGATTTATGCTCCTCTTACCCATCGGTTGGGGATGTGGAAGGTCAAGTGGGAATTGGAAGATCTCTCATTACGATATTTGGACCCGGACGCCTATTATGACTTGGTTAACAAAGTGGCCAAGAAACGTCAGGAACGCGAAGGTTATATTATTGAGGTAAAAAAGACTTTGGAACGAGCTTTGGCTGAAATGGAGATTAAGGCGGAGGTTCAAGGCCGGCCTAAACATTTTTATAGCATTTATGAAAAAATGCAAGAACAAGGGAAAGATTTTAGTGAAATTTATGACTTAATGGGCCTACGGGTGATTGTTTCCACGGTTCAGGACTGTTATGAAGTTTTAGGAATAGTGCATACACTTTGGAAGCCAATTCCCGGACGGTTTAAAGATTATGTAGCCATGCCCAAGTCAAATATGTACCAATCTTTACACACAACCTTAATTGGGCCAAATGGTGAACCCTTGGAGATCCAGATCCGGACCTGGGAAATGCACCGAACTGCTGAATTCGGTATCGCCGCCCATTGGCTATATAAAGAAAGCGGGCCGGATGATAAGGAATTAAGGGAAAAAATTGCATGGCTGCGTCACCTTATCGAGTGGCAGGGTGAGATGAAGGATTCTGAGGAGTTCATGGAGACTCTGCGAATCGGTTTATTTATGGATGAGGTTTTTGTCTTTACACCTCAGGGTGATGTAAAAAATTTGCCGGCCGGTTCCACTCCGGTGGATTTTGCTTACAGTATCCATACAACTTTAGGACATCAATGTACCGGAGCCAAGGTTAACAGCAGATTGGTACCCCTGGACTATCAGCTAAAAAACGGAGACATTGTCCAAATATTGAGTTCTAAGGGGACCTCCGGACCAAGCCGGGATTGGTTGCAATTCGTTAAGACTACTAAGGCAAAAAACAGGATCAGGCAATGGATCAGGGAACAAAACCGGGAAGAAAATATTCAAATCGGCAGGGAACTGTTAGATCGGGAGATAAAAAAGCAAGGGTATGATTTTCAAGAGAGCGCCCGGTTAGAGCAGATAAATGAAGCCGCTAAGAAATTAGGGTTTGTAAGTTTGGATGATTTATTAGCGGCAATCGGCGATTTAAAAGTGACTCCCAATCAGGTTTTAGGTAAACTTGGGGTTGAAAAAGAACCGGCTAAACCGTTAATTCCTGAAGTTGAGGAGAAAAAAAGGCCCCGCAGGCCGGGGCTGGGCATTAAGGTCCGGGGAATCGATAATTTACTAGTCCGTTTTTCTAAGTGCTGCAATCCGGTACCCGGCGATCCGATAATCGGATTCATAACCAGAGGTAAGGGGGTTTCCGTGCATCGGATTGATTGCCCTAACCTTTTGACTGAGGACAAGGAAAGAATAATTGAGGTTGAATGGGACCAGACAACACCGGGGACTTATTCGGTTGATATTGAAATTGAAGGCGATGACCGGGTCAATTTATTGACTGATGTCTTAAACGCAATATCCGAATTAAAACTATATTTGAACGCAGCTAAGGCCCGTTCCAAAAAAGGCAAGGCTTTTATTAATCTTACATTGGAAATTGCCAACTCCGACCAGATCCAATCAATCTTCAAACGGGTAGGACGGGTGGACGGCGTACAACGGGTTTACCGGGTCAGCCGCTTAGTACGTTAAATTATGGATAGAGATATGGGCCCTACCTGCCGATAAAGATCTTGGGTAATCAATCAAGGTATTCTATTAAGAGAATCATCAGTGACCGTTTGTAAATACTAATTAAGGGTGAAATAAGGTAAATGCGGGCTGTAATCCAACGGGTCCTGAGTGGCAAAGTGAGTGTGGGAACAGAAACTGTCGGTGAAATTGGCCCGGGACTCGTTGTTTTATTAGGCGTTGGGATGGAAGATAACGAAGAGGATGCGCGTTACCTAGCGGAAAAGACTGTTAATCTTCGAATTTTTGCCGACGACTCCGGAAAATTAAATTGTTCCCAATTAAATCTTGGATTACCGGTTTTGGTAGTTTCGCAATTTACTTTATACGGTGATTGCCGTAAAGGGCGACGCCCTAGTTTTAGTCAAGCCGCGCCTCCGGAGATCGGTGAAAAACTATATCAAACTTTTTGTCAGGAAATTGAAAAGTATCAGTTGCCTGTTGCCAAGGGGCGTTTTCGAAGCCATATGACTGTAGAAATTCTCAATGACGGCCCCGTAACTATCCTACTCGACAGCAAACGTTTGTTTTAATTTTGAAAGTCTGAAAAGCTATACTAAAGAGTTAGGAGTGAGCCCGATCAGACTGCTTGCGGTAGATAATTTGAAAAGTGGTATGAAGATCGCCAAGAACGTATATTGGAGTGACGGCAATCTTTTATTGGCTAAAGGAGTCTGTTTGCATCGTGGTTTTATCGAAAAGTTGAAAGATTTCGGTATTAGCTCAGTATATATTATTGATGAACTTGTCGGTAAGATTGAAATTGATGAATTGGTTACCGAGCAGACCAGAAGTGAAGCTACACAGATTGTCAAAGAAACAATGCAAAATGTTAAGAACGCAAAGACCCCCGAAGGGGAAAAAGTGATTAAAGTTGTCGATAGTATCACCGATGAATTGATTCATAATCCGAATATTATGATTAACTTGGTGGAAGTCAGAGCAATGAATGACTATACTTTTGCTCATTGTTTGGGAGTAGGAATTTTGTCAATGGTCACCGGGATTGGGATGGGTTTTAATTATAAACGTTTAAAGGAATTGGGAATCGGTTCGATTTTACATGATATCGGAAAGGCATTTATTCCGGATGAATTACTATATAAACCCGGCCCCCTTTCAAAAGAAGAATATAATTCGATAAAAACCCATACTAAGCTTGGTTATGATATCATTCGCGATTGCAACGACTTTGGCATGTCTTCAGCCCACGTGGCTTGGCAACATCATGAAAAATTTGACGGTACCGGTTATCCCCGCGGTTTGAGGGGAGAATCGATTCATTTGTACGCTAGAATTACCGCAATAGCTGATGTTTATGATGCTTTAACCACTAGCCGTTCTTACAGAGCACAGATTATGCCCCATGAAGCTATTGAATATCTAAGAGATGCTGAGGGACAGGCATTTGATCCGGAGATTGCCGAGGTTTTTTTGGAGAAGATAGCTCCATTCCCGGTAGGAAGCATCGTATTACTTAATAATGGCGAAAAAGCAGTGGTAACTAAAATCAATAAAGAATTTCCCGGCCGCCCAGTAGTTGCTTCAATAATCGACCCAGCAGGGAGTAAGATCGAACAACCGCTGGAACGGGACTTGAAGAAGGATTTGACTTTGTTTATTATGAAAGTATTGGATAGTTAATGAGAATTCGCTTAAATTTAAAATTATGCAATTCTCTCAATTACGTATTATTTTGAAACTATTAATAAGGCTTTTCGTTTAATAAATTTATAATGAATATTTAATTCAACTAATATAGGAGTGATTATTATGAAGAAATCATCTATTTTTATTGGAATTGGCGTTGTGTTGGTTATTATATTAATCTTTATTTCGTATTCCAATAGTTTTAAGGCTATGAATAACGAGATTGAATCCCAAATGAAACAGGTTGACAATATTCTCCTAAGACGGCATGATCTGATTCCTAACTTAGTTAACTCAGTTAAGGGATATATGGCCCATGAAAAAGAGATCTTTACCAACTTGAACAATGCCAGGAACCGGATGCTGGAAGCTAATACCGTCCAAGAGAAATCAGCCGCCAACGGCGCCTTGGAATCCGCCCTCAACCGTTTGATGATGGTAGTGGAGAATTATCCTCAGTTAAAAGCAAATGAACAAGTTAACCGGTTAATGGATAACCTCGAAGGGACTGAAAACCGTTTGGCGGTTGAAAGGAAACGATATAACGACCTGGTAAAAAAGTATAATGATAAAGTTATATTATTTCCAGGAAGTATGTTTGCTAAAATTTTTGGCGCTACTATAAAAGAATACTTTGAAGTCCCGGAGGCAGCGAGGGAGAATCCAATAGTTGATTTCTAAAAATGGAGGAAAAATTAATGAATAAGCGATGGTTTAGCCTAATCATCGCCCTTTTTTTTATAGGGCAGTTTTCTATTGCGACTTGGGGAATGGAAGCTTTTAAGATAAACCAATATGTTACCGACCAGGTTGGGATACTAACGGAAAGCGAGCAGACCGGACTTTCTCAAGAGCTTTATCAGTATGCCGAAAATACCGGTAATCAAATATTGGTGGTTATTATACCAAGCCTCAAAGGGGATGATTTGGAGGGTTTCACCGAAAAATTATTTGAGCACAATAAACCCGGCTTAAAGGGTAAGGATAACGGATTAATTTTACTTGTCGCCAAGGAAGAACAAAAAATTAGAATCGAGGTCGGGTATGGCTTGGAAGAAAGCGTACCTGACGGTAGAGCGGGAATGATTATCCGAAACGAAATAACTCCCAGGTTTCAAAATGGGGATTTTTATGGAGGGATTAGGGCTGGGGTTTATACCATCATCAAATCGATATCTCCCGATTATAATATCGAGGGCTATCAAGCGACTCCAGTTCGTAGGAAAAAGAGTAGTTCATTCCCATCGGCTTTTATAGTAGCGATGATTCTGGTCTTATTTTCATTTTTCTCAAGCCTTCGGAATAATCGAAACAATCAACGGCGTTATCGCAGAGGTTATAGCGATACCGGATATTGGGGCGGCGGTTTTGGCAGCGGGGGAGGTTTCGGAGGTGGAAGTTCGGGCGGAGGGGGATTTAGCGGTGGCGGCGGCAGCTTCGGCGGCGGCGGGGCCAGCGGAGGATGGTAATAGTAATTAATAATTTACAATTATATTTAGATGAGGTAGTATTTCTTTGATAGAGTTAAGAGTTCAACTGATTTTCTCGATTGGGATTTTGAATAATTAGGGTCGTAATTTAAAGGTGTAACGGGGGAGGTTGGTGGGTTTGTTTGGGTTTTTAAAAGCGAAACAGTTCTTTTCCAGTAAAGAGAAGGAGAGAATAATTGCAGCCATAGAGGAAGCGGAAAAATGTACCTCGGGCGAGATCCGGGTCCATGTCGAATCCGGTTCGGGAAAAGACCCAATGGCCAGGGCTAAGGAAGTCTTTGAAAAACTAGGAATGGTCAAGACTGAACTGCGAAATGGGGTATTAATCTATTTGGCTGCCAAGGAACGGCGCTTTGCGATCATTGGTGACCAGGGGATTGATCGGGTGGTCCCGGCTAACTTTTGGGAAGAGACTAAGGAGCAAATGGGTATTTTCTTTAAAGAAGGCCGTTTTACAGATGGGGTTTGTTATGGTATAAAATCAGCCGGAGAGCATCTGGCGGCTCATTTTCCTTGCCAACGCAATGATGTTAATGAATTAAGCAATGAGATTTCGGAAGGGACATGAAATTGCTTGTTTTTAATGATTAATTACGAAAAATGATTGGGAATTTTTGCAGGAATCGTGATACGAAACCGCGAATCTAATAATAATATTGATTATTAGGTTAGGAGGATTCAAGTGCCGCGCCGGTCAAACCGTTTTGAACAGCTACATCTTGAATTACAATGGCAGTATTTGAATTGGCTATCAGAGGCCAGCGAGGAGCAGGAGTTTTATGAGAAAACCTCCCTGGCTTTACTGGGTCATCGCAAAAAGGCGGTCCAGAAAGGCCCCCTTTGGCCGGAGACTAAGAAAAATCTTAATCATTAAATATAACTTTAACCCGTTTTAGCGCGGCTGCGGCGTTTTTCCTGCGTTTGAACGGGTTTTTCTTTTTCGGTTGCGGCAATACTGGCCCGGAGAGCTTCCATGAGATCAATAATCTTGCCTGTTTCCCTTTCGGGAGCCTGGGCCACTTCGCCTCCGGCGATTTTTGTTTGTATGATCTGCATTAAGGCCTCACGATAGTTGTTGGTATATTTAGAAGCGTCAAAGTGGCTGGAAAGGTTTTGGATTAAGCTGGTAGCCATTTGAACTTCATTTTCGTGCAGTTTGGGCTCGAGTTGGACTCCGGTCAGCCCTGCGGTGTTACGAATCTCGTCCGGATAAAAGATGGTAGCCATGGCGAGCACGTTTTGGTAGACCCTGAGCACGACCAGAGTTTCCTTGGAGCGGATGGTGACTCGGGCTACGGCGATTTTTCCCGTATCCTGCATGGCTTTTTTAAGGAGCGAATAGGCTTTTTCCCCGCCTTGGCTGGGTTCGAGATAATAACTTTTTTCGAAATAAATTGGATCAACCTCTGTTAAATCCACAAAGTCCATTATGTCGATGGTTTTGGTCCGTTCATCGGGAATTCCCTCAAAATCTTCATCCTTTAAGACAACATACTGGCCTTTTTGGTATTCATAACCTCGGACGATTTCTTCCGGAGGCACTTCCATGTCACAGGTTGGGCAGCGGCGCTCATATTTAATGGGAGTACCGCATTTTTCATGGAGGAAGTTAAACTTGATCTCCTTTTTTTCCGTGGCAGTGTACATTTTGATGGGGACATTGACCAGTCCGAAGCTGATGGCGCCTTTCCAAAGGGTGCGCAAATAAAATCACCTCGGTGGTAGTATGCCCGGATTAGTTTAAAATTAGATATACATTGGGGAACTGCTGATGTGTGGTTGAAATACCAGCCTATTTCCCCATGCGAAATTGCATCAATTTATCGTAATGATCAAACATTTACATGATTATTAAAGAAACATTTAACACTGTTATTAATAGAAAAATATGAATAATATTTGGGACAAATTGCGGAATGAATGACGACAATGCCGTAGGGGCGAATAATAATTCGCCCCTACCCCAAAATAAATCCCAAAATACACACCGTAATTCTGTATATAATCCAATTGGACAACGAAATTGTCAATTGATGCCCATCAACCCAAAGGCACATCAAAAACAATCGGGTCTACGGTACGTGGGCTTAAAATCAAGGTGACAATGGTTTCAGGAAAACTCCAATCATCAATTGCCATTACTATAAAGTAGGAATAAAGTAAAATCTCTTTTCATCTTTTTTAATACGACTGTACTCTTGGTCTGAATTCACGAAAAACTCAAACCTATTTTTAACTTCAAAGTTTGCAGAATCGATAACCAATAATTCTTGATCAGTCATAATAACAAAACGGTTCTCTTCTTCCAAGAGCAAGCAGCCTTTGGCCTCTTTAGCAAAAGAGATGATTGGTTTTAAGGTTAGATTTTCAGAAATGATTTGATAAACTTGTTTTTCTGTAATCAACAGAATTTGTGGGCTTGGCCGATTTATTTGAAACATTATTAAAGGGCTTTCCGGGGGAATGATATAAGCAGGTGATTCAAAACTATTATCAAAGACAGTTATATCCTTAGTACTTGCCCTTAACACAAAGTACTTTGAATTGTCCAATGCTACGTTAATGCCGCTTCTAAATAGGGGTTCCTGAATAAATCTTGTTTTTCAATTAAAGTGCAACTTCAAATTCAAAAACGGTAGATTTTCGAAACCCGAACAGCACCTTGAAAAATTGCGATAAAAGAACCCGGAGTTTACG